>NZ_JAYGGN010000005.1:0-378212 GCF_036314045.1 Microvirga sp. CF3062 | reverse complement strand
TCCTTTTTTGTTAAAAAAAAAAGTAGGGTTTTTTATTTAATATATCTTATATACCCAGGACCTGTTAGACAAATTTTTGGTTTTTTTTTGTGGGGGGGGCCCGCCCGCCCCCCCCTCACAACAAATGGATCCGTGAGAGATCCGCGAAACGGTCTGGGAAGGAAACAGCATGGCGCGCGTAGCATTGGTCACTGGCGGCACTCGCGGCATCGGTGCCGCGATTTCAACAGCCCTGAAAGAAGCAGGCTACAAGGTTGCGGCGAATTACGGCGGCAACGACGAGGCCGCAAACCAGTTCAAGGGCGAGACCGGCATCCCGGTCTTCAAGTTCGACGTGTCGGATGCCGCCGCCTGCGAGGCCGGGATCAAGGCGGTCGAGGCCGAGCTCGGGCCCGTCGACATTCTCGTGAACAATGCGGGCATCACCCGCGACGGCATGTTCCACAAGATGACGTTCGATCAGTGGTCGGCTGTCATCCGCACCAATCTCGATTCCATGTTCACCTGCACGCGGCCTGTCATCGACGGCATGCGCTCGCGCAGTTTCGGCCGCATCGTCATCATCTCGTCTATCAATGGCCAGAAGGGTCAGATGGGACAGGCGAACTACTCCGCCGCGAAGGCCGGCGTGATCGGCTTCGCCAAGGCGCTGGCGCAGGAAAACGCCAACAAGGGCGTCACTGTCAACGTGATCGCCCCGGGCTACATCGCCACCGAGATGGTGAAGGCGGTGCCGGAAGAGGTGCTGAAAGCCAAGATCCTGCCGCTCATTCCGGTGGGCCGTCTCGGTGAGGCGGAAGAGATCGCCCGCACCGTGCTCTTCCTGGCCGGCGACGATGCCGGCTTCATCACCGGCTCGACCCTGTCGGTGAACGGCGGCCAGTACATGGCTTAATTGAGGAGGGTCATTCCGGACGCGGCTCCAAGCCGCGATCCGGGATCGCTCGCGGGAAGAGCACTTTATCGTCAGACGATCCCGGTTCTTCACTTCGCTTCGACCGGGATGACATGCTAGGTGGCGGTCACCATGACGACTCGCACCGCCACCACCATCGGCCTCACGGCCATCCTGCTCTGGTCCATGCTCGCCCTGTTCACAGCGGCGACAGGCACCATTCCGCCATTCCAGCTGAATGCCATGACGTTCCTGGTCGGTGGGCTGGTGGGCGTGGCGAGCTGGACCGCACGACCTCAGGGGCTCAAGGCTCTGCGGCAGAAGCCGGTCGTCTGGGCGTTGGGCGTCGGCGGCCTGTTCGGATACCACGCCCTCTACTTCGCGGCGCTCCGCTGGGCACCTCCCGCCGAGTCAGGGCTGATCAATTACCTCTGGCCGCTTCTCATCGTGCTCTTCTCCTCATTCCTGCCGGGCGAGCATCTGCGGCGGGCGCATATCGTCGGAGCGCTGCTCGGCTTTGCCGGTGTCATCGTGCTGATCGCCGGTCGCGGGGCCTTCGACGCGCGGGCGGAGTACATGCCGGGCTATTTGTGCGCCTTCGTGGCCGCCTTCGTGTGGGCCGGCTATTCGGTGCTCTCGCGCCGCTTCGGCCAGGTGCCGACGGACGCGGTGGCGGGCTTCTGTCTCATGACCTCGCTGCTCAGCCTCGTCTGTCATCTCGCTTTCGAGACGACCGTGTGGCCCGAGACGACCACGCAATGGCTCGCCCTTGTGGCGCTCGGCCTCGGTCCGGTGGGCGCGGCCTTCTACGTGTGGGACATCGGCATGAAGCAGGGCGACATCCGCTTTCTCGGCGTCGCCTCCTATGCGACCCCGGTGCTCTCGACCCTGCTGCTGGTGGTGGCCGGTTATGCGGCGCTGACCCTCTCGCTCGTGCTGGCCTGCGGCCTTATCGTGGCCGGTGCCTTGGTCGCGACGCTCACACCGAAGAAGAGCGTCCCGGCATGACCCGATGGGTGTAGCGGTAGGCAGTCCCGAAGCCGAGCGCCCCGTAGAGGGAGCGGGCGATCTCATTCTCCTCCCGCACCTGAAGATAGGCCGTGTGCGCCCCCTGCTCGCAGCCCCAGGCCATGAGGCTCGACACCACGCGGCGGCCTAAGCCAATCCCGCGCAGGTCCGGCGCCACCACGATGTCGTAGAGGCCTATATAGCCCCGCTCCACCACCCCCAGACCCCAGGCCACGGGCCTGTCGTCGAGGCTGAGCGTGGCGAAGGCTGCTTTCTGGCGGATGCGGGAGACGATTTTCATGAGAGTCTCATCATCGGCCTTGTCGCCGCCATAGGATCCCGCAGCCTCCCGCACCCAGCGCTTGGAGACTTGCGGCTCGAGAGCCACCTCGGGGTCGCGCTCGCAATCGTCGCTGCTGATGGGCGCAGTGAGAACATGCGTCGCCTCGATGTCCTTGAAGCCACGCAGCTTCAGCCGTTCATCCACATCGGACGCCTCAACGCCGTTGAGGCGGAAGGTCGGGCGCACATTGGCCTCGACGAAACGGGCGGTCATGTAGTCGATGAGCTCGTCGTCGAGGGTTGCATTCGACAGGAACGGCGTGGCGGAATTGGCGCGCTTCGAATAGCCGTCGGCGAGCCGCAGGATCCAGCCGTCATAAGTCTGGTAGTCGAACGAGGGCCAGGCGTTCAGGAGCCGGCTCTCGAGTCCGATGATGAGGCTGTGGTCGTTCATAAAGCTGCTCGCTCCTGCAGGGTCGCCCCGCATCAGAACCTGTTCTTCCACTCGCGCAAGGCCTGGAACACCTCCACTGGTCCGGCCCCTTCCTTATCAACGGATTTCGCGAGCGCAGGCTCCCCGGCTCGCAGGAAAGGATTGGTGGCCTTTTCCTGCCCAATGGTGGACGGCACCAGGAAGCGGCCCTGCGCCTTCGCATCCTCCGCCTCTTTGGCTCGCGCCTTCAGCGCCGCATTGTCCGGATCCGCCGCCAGCGCGAAGCGTGCATTCGATAGCGTATAGTCGTGTCCGCAATAGACCCGCGCCTCATCCGGCAGCGCCGCAAGCCGCTGCAGCGAGTGCCAGAACTCCGCGTAGGTTCCTTCGAACATCCGCCCGCAGCCGAGGGTGAACAGGGTATCGCCGGCAAACAGTGCGCGATCCGCCGCGAACCAATAGGAAACGTGATCGACGCAATGGCCCGGCGTTTCCCACACATGCGCCTGGAGGCCGCCCACATGCACCGTGTCGCCCTCGCGCACATAGGCATCGGCGGACGGCACGGCCTCGCGCGCTTTTATGGGCGCCACCACCCGGCAGCCGGTGCGGCGCCTCAAGCCCTCGATGCCCTGCACATGGTCGCCATGGCGGTGGGTGACCAGGATGTCGGTGAGCTGCCAGCCTGTCTCGGCCAAGGCTGCCAGAATTGCACCTTCGTCAGGCGCGTCGATGGCCGCGCAGGCGCCCGTATTGGGATCGTGGATCAGAACACCGATATTGTCCTGCAGGCAGAGAAAGGCGTGGATCTGGGCTGACATCGAGGAACCTTGTCTTGATGTGCTCTGAGCTATCATGGGACAGTCGGCCCGTGAAACCAGACCCGGGACCCTCTATTGCAATGATCGGATCAGCCCGAGAGGCAACCTGTTGAGGTCATGAGCATCGACATCACCGATCTGCGCGGCTTCTACGCCAGCCCCCTTGGGGCGGTGACACGCCGCTTCGTCGGCCGGTCCATTGACCGGTTCTGGGGTCCGCTCATGGGCCTGCGGGTGCTCGGCCTTGGTTATGCACCGCCTTATCTCTCGGCCGTGAAGGGCGAGAGCGAACGCACGCTGGCCTTCATGCCGGCGAACCAGGGCGTGGTGAACTGGCCCAGCACCGGGGCCTCGGCCTCGGCCCTCGTCGATCCGCTGATGATGCCTTTGCCCGATGCCTCCATCGACCGCGTTCTCGTGGTCCATGCCCTGGAGACGGTAGAGAGTCCGAGCGAGCTCCTGCACGAGATCTGGCGCATCCTCACCCCGGGCGGCCGGATCATCCTGGTGGCGCCCAACCGGCGCGGTCTCTGGGCCCGGATGGACACCACGCCCTTTGGCTATGGCCAGCCCTATAGCCGCTCGCAGCTGAAAAGCCTCATGCGCCAGACCTGGTTCTCCCCGGAGGGCTGGGCCGAGACCCTTTACGTGCCGCCCTTACGCAACCGCTTCCTGCTCCAGACCGCCCAGGCCTGGGAGCAAGTTGGATCCGGCTTCTCCCTGCCCTTCGCGGGCCTCCATATCGTCGAGGCGACCAAACAGCTCTACCGGCCTGGCGCCGTGCGTGCCGTGCAGCGCTCGCGCCGCTTCTCGCCGGTTTTCGCCCCAGTACCGGCGGCTCCTGCCTCGCGGGTAGGTTGATTGTCCTTGATTCCGCCGCGTTTTACAGGACTAAGGCAGGGCTCAACTTGACTTGAGGGTCCCGAAACGCCAGTGTCCGCCCCGCTTCGGCAGGGCTACAGGTCCACGCCGGTCTTCATTTTTTCCATAGAGTCTGATGCGCAGTTATCTCGATTTCGAAAAGCCCGTCGCGGAGCTGGAAGCCAAGGTCGAGGAGCTTCGGGCGCTCGGTGAGAACCGAGATGCCGTCTCCATCACCGACGACATCTCCCGCCTGGAGGTCAAGGCCGCCGATGCCCTGAAGGATCTCTATGGCCGGCTTACGCCCTGGCAGAAGACCCTCGTGGCCCGGCATCCCCAGCGGCCGCATTTCATCGATTACTGCGCCGGTCTCATCACCGAGTTCACGCCCCTCGCCGGCGACCGCAAGTTCGGCGAGGACGAGGCTATCGTCGGCGGTTTCGGGCGCTTCCGCGGCCAGCCTGTCTGCGTGATGGGCCAGGAAAAGGGCCACAACACCGAAACCCGCATCCGGCACAATTTCGGCATGGCCCGCCCCGAAGGTTACCGCAAGGCCGTGCGCCTGATGGAAATGGCCGACCGCTTTGGATTGCCGGTGATTTCCTTCGTGGATACTGCCGGGGCCTATCCGGGCATTGAGGCCGAGGAGCGCGGACAGGCCGAGGCCATCGCCCGCTCGACCGAGATGCAGCTGTCCCTCGGCGTGCCCAACGTCTCCGTCGTGATCGGCGAAGGCGGCTCGGGCGGCGCCATTGCCATTGCCACCGCCAACAAGGTGCTGATGCTGGAACACGCCATCTACAGCGTGATCTCTCCGGAAGGCGCGGCCTCGATCCTTTGGCGCGATGCGGCCCGAGCACAGGACGCCGCCACCAACATGAAGATCACGGCCCAGGATCTCCTGCGGCTCGGCATCATCGATGGGATCGTAACGGAACCCGTGGGCGGCGCTCACCGCGATCCACAGGCGGCACTTCAGGCCACCGGCAACGCCATCGAGGAATCCCTGCACGACCTCGGCAACATGGGGCCGGCTGAGATCCGCGACCACCGGGCCGACAAGTTCCTCGCCATCGGCCGCAAGCTCTGATCCGGCCTCTCCAAGGGCAGACGGAGTGCGCACGATCAGGGCGGGCTCCGGCACCCTTGGGCCTCGCTTTACCTCCAAAGAGAGCACTGCTCTCTAAAGAGACAGGCTCAAAAGCCGCCAAAAGCGGATTTTTTACCTTCCATTTACCACGACTCCATAACGGCCCCGCTTGCAGTAAGGGCGGGTTAAGGCTAACGATTTAGGGGTAAAGGGGAACTGTTCGGCACAGTCGCCGGGCAGATCAAAAATTGCGGGGTCCCCATGATGAAGCGTATCGCATTGGCCGCGAGCCTGGTGCTCGCGCTTGCTGCCTGCCAGGACGATAATCTCTCCCGTGGCTCGACGCGCCACCTTGTGCCGATTCCGTCAGCCACCATGGCGTTGATGTCGACCAAGGGCATGTCCAAGGACGATCCAATCCTGGTCCGAGCCTACAAGAAGGAATCGGAACTGGAGATCTGGAAGCGCGGCTCCAACGGGAAATACGCGCTCCTCAAGACCTACCCGGTCTGCCGCTGGTCGGGTCAGCTCGGCCCCAAGAACCGCGAGGGCGACCGCCAGGTGCCTGAAGGCTTCTACACGGTCACCCCGGCGCAGATGAACCCCAACTCCAATTTCTACCTCTCGTTCGACACCGGCTATCCGAACGTGCTTGACCGGTCGATGGGCCGCAGCGGCGGCGACATCATGGTGCATGGCTCGTGCTCGTCGCGGGGCTGCTTCGCCATGACGGACCAGAACGTCGCCGAGATCTACGCCATCGCCCGCGAGGCGCTGGGCGCCGGACAGCGCGGCTTCCAGTTCCAGTCCTATCCGTTCCGGATGACGGCCGAGAACCTGGCCAAGCACCGCCTCGACCCGAACATCGCCTTCTGGAAGAACCTGAAGGAAGGCGCCGATGCCTTCGAGGTCACGAAGGATGAGGTCCAGGTCGCCGCCGGCCGTGGACGCTACGAGTTCAACATCGATCCCGATTCCGCCCCCGTCGTCGCGCAGAGGCGCGCCCAAGACGAGCAGGAAGTGGCCGAACTGGTCGCCAAGGGCGAGAAGCCCGTCAAGCTCGTCTACCACGATGGCGACACGCACGAATCCTTCCGCACCGCGCTCGCCAATGTCACGGGCGTGTCCGACACTAAGCTCGGCTATGTGAGCCGGACTGAAGGCATCTCCTCCGGTCCGCGGGTGGTCGCCCTCAACGAAACCGGCAAGGAAGTGCCGGAGGCTCCGCCAACGGCGCTGGCCTTCGCGTCCATGAAGGAAGTTCCCGTCCCACAGGCGGAGACTCGAATGGCCGTGACCCGGCAGACGGCTCCGGTAGCTGCTGCAGCTGCGGCGTCTGAGGAGACGCCCTTCTACAAGAAGATGTTCGGCGGCGTCGCCGACCTCTTCAGCACGTCGTCCTCACAGCCCGTGACTGAGACGGTCCAGGCAGCGCCTGTCGCTCCTGCCATCAAGGTGGCTCCGGCCACGAAGAATGTGCCGCAGAAGCGGGCCGAGGCTGCAGTATCGGTCAAGGTCGCAAACGCGAACTGATTCAACCACTCATCACGATATGCAAAAGCCCGCCTCACTGGCGGGCTTTTTTGTTTGAGGTGGCCTGTCAAATGTCGGCGTAAAAGAAGCGTCGTTCAGAGACGCAGCGCAGACGGTCCCGGGTCTTTGACTTGCCCATCAACCGAACAGGGCGTCGATGGCATCCTGGGAGGTGCGGTTCGGATCACTGTCCAGGGCCGGCCCGTTCAGGAGAGCCTCGTCCCCTTCCCGATCCGGTACCTTGAAGGCTTCGACATCGTTGAAGCTTTCCAGGCCGCCCCAGATCTGCGCCATCTGGGTCACGCGCTCCTCGATGAACTTCATGGAGCCTACAACCTTGCTGATGCGCTGGCCGGTAATGTCCTGGAAATTGCAGGCCTCAAAAATCGTGATGACCCGATCCGAAATCCGCCGCGCCATTTCAGCGTCGGGACCGGACAGGCGGGAGGCCAGCGTTCCGGTGATCTCGTCGATCTCCTCGGCGGCCGCCAGGATGCTGTTGGTGGCAGCCTCCGTGCCACAGACCACAGCCCCGAGTTCATCGGTGACGCTGGTCACCTGTCCGCCCGGGTTGTGAGAGTGCAGGGTCGCAATCTCGCGCTTGGTGCGCTGGATCGACTCCGTGATGGCGTCAAGCTCTTCTTTGAGGTGAAGCGCCTCGCGCAGATCAGTCCGGATCTGGTCCAGGAGGGCCTTGGAGGCTCCGCTGCTCGGCTCGAGAGAAGCGTGGATCGCGGCCATGCCTCGCATGATCTCGGCATGCCGCCGGGCTGCGATGCTCTCGCGGGACTGAGCCAGAAGATCCAGGCTCAAGGGATCGAAGGAAATGGGCGGTGGGAGACGCATGGCGGCTACTCACCCAGCACGGCGCTGATTTTTGACCGCAGGGTATCGGCATTGAACGGCTTGACGATGTAGTTGTTGACGCCGGCCTGCTTGGCGGCGACCACGTTCTCGGTCTTGGCCTCCGCGGTGATCATGATGAACGGCAGGCTGCCCAGCTCCGCGTCGGCCCGCACCTTCTGCAGCAGCTCGAAGCCGGTCATGGGCGCCATGTTCCAGTCGGAGATCACCAGCCCGTACTTCTTCTCCTTGAGCTTGCCCAAAGCCTCGGAGCCGTCCTTGGCCTCGTCGACGTCGTTGAAGCCGATCTGCTTCAGCAGGTTGCGGATAATGCGCAGCATCGTCTGGTAATCGTCAACGATGAGAACAGGAAGGGACGTGTTCAATGCCATGATGTTTCGGCCTGCAAAGTGAGAAAGGAATGTGAAGAAGGATCCTCGGCGGACGCTTCTTCAAAAAGGTTGTTGGGTCCCTGCCTTATCCCTCACGATGCTTGCCTCAAGCTGGCGTCACCGCAGCAAAAAGCCCGGCCGAGGGGCCGGGCTTCGGAGTTCAATCGTATGGTGTTTAGCGTTCAGTGCCTTAAGCCCGGCGCCTCCTGGCCAGTGCGCGCCACGTACTCGGTGTAGCCGCCGCCATATTGATGAACGCCCTCCGGCGTGAGCTCCAGGAGGCGGTTGGACAGGGCGGCCAGGAAGTGGCGGTCGTGCGAGACGAAGAGCATGGTGCCCTCATAGCGCGAGAGCGCGTCGATCAGCATTTCCTTTGTCGCGATGTCGAGATGGTTCGTGGGCTCGTCGAGCACCAGAAAGTTCGGCGGGTCATAGAGCATCTTGGCCATCACGAGGCGCGCCTTTTCGCCGCCCGAGAGCACACGGCATTTCTTCTCCGCATCGTCGCCCGAGAAGCCGAAGCAGCCAGCAAGCGTGCGCAGCGACCCCTGCCCGGCCTGCGGGAAGGAATCCTCCAGGAACTCGAACACCGTGCGGTCGCCTTCCAGCACCTCCATGGCGTGCTGGGCGAAGTAGCCCATCTTGACGCTCGCACCGATGGTCACCGATCCCTCGTCGGGCGCAGCGGCACCCGCCACCAGCTTCAGCAGCGTCGACTTGCCGGCGCCATTGATGCCCATGACGCACCAGCGCTCCTTCCGCCGCACCCCGAAGTCGAAGCCCTCATAGATGCTGCGGCCGCCATAGCGCTTGTGCACGTTCTTGAGGCTGACCACATCATCGCCCGAGCGTGGCGCCGGCAGAAAGTCGAACGCCACCGATTGCCGGCGCTTCGGCGGCTCCACCCGGTCGATCTTATCCAGCTTCTTGACACGGCTCTGCACCTGCGCGGCATGGGAGGCGCGCGCCTTGAAGCGCTCGATGAACTTGATCTCCTTGGCGAGCATCGCCTGCTGGCGCTCGAACTGCGCCTGCTGCTGCTGCTCGTTCAACGCGCGCTGCTGCTCGTAGAACTCATAATTGCCCGAATAGGTGGTGAGCGAGCCACCGTCGATCTCCATGATCTTGTTGACGATGCGGTTCATGAAGGCGCGGTCGTGCGAGGTCATGAGCAGCGCTCCGTCATAGCCTTTGAGGAACTCCTCCAGCCAGATCAGGCTCTCGAGATCGAGATGGTTGCTCGGCTCGTCGAGCAGCATCACGTCCGGGCGCATGAGCAGGATGCGCCCGAGCGCGACACGCATCTTCCATCCACCGGACAGGGCGCCTACGTCGCCGTCCATCATCTCCTGGGAAAAGCCGAGGCCTGCGAGTACCTCGCGTGCACGGCCCTCCAGCGAATAGCCGTCAAGCTCCTCGTAGCGCGCCTGCACCTCGCCGTAGCGCTCGATGATCGCGTCGAGATCGCCGGCCTTGTCCGGATCCACCATGGCGGCTTCGAGTTCGCGCAGCTCGGCTGCCACGGCGCTCACGGGGCCTGCGCCCTCCATCACCTCGGCGGCGGCACTGCGGCCCGCCATCTCGCCTACGTCCTGGCTGAAATACCCGATGGTGATGCCGCGGTCGACGGAGATCTGGCCCTCGTCCGGCTGCTCCTCCTTGGTGACCATGCGAAAGAGCGTGGTCTTTCCCGCGCCGTTGGGGCCCACAAGGCCGATCTTCTCGCCCTTCTGAAGGGTTCCGGAGGCCTCGATGAAGAGGATCCGGTGGCTGCTCTGCTTGCTGACGTTCTCGATGCGAATCATGGGTCTTTAGGAACTGGAGGAGTTGCGGCGGCCTTATGGCATGGCCCGGCTCGAGAAACGAGCGCCCCGGCTCGGGCAAAATGTCAGGGGTTGAAGCAAATTTGTAAGCCTGCCTGCCAATGGCATGGCATACGACACCTCAGCGGAATAGCAGGCTCTACTACTCATACCCCTATAGCCCTGTAGCCGCGGAGGCGGCATTTTGATGATGGGGGCAAGGAGGGCCATCATGCGAAAGACGGTCATTGCTTCTCTCGGTGTGCTGATCGCCAGCGCTCTAGGGGTCATCGCCCAATCGGGTGATCCGATCACCCAGCGCCAGAACCTGATGAAGAACAATCAAGAGCAGATCCGGGCCTTGACCGGCATGGCCCGAGGGCAGGCGCCGTTCAATGCCGCGACAGCCCAGGCGGCTTTCCAGCAGCTTGAGCAAAACGCCCAGCAGACCCCTCCGTTGTTCCCGGCGGGCTCGACCCAGGGCAAGACCGCCGCTCTTCCGGCGATCTGGGAGCGTAAAGCCGATTTCGACGCCCGTGCGGTCAAGCTCCAGCAGGATGCGAGGGCTGCTCGGGCAGCAATAACCGATCAGGCCAGCCTGCAAGCTGCCATCCAGCGGGTGGGCCAGAACTGCGGTGGTTGTCACGAGACCTATCGCCGGAAAGACACTTGATAAAAAGTTGAGGGATCTGAGAAAAGCAGAGCCCTCTTAATCAGGGGATCGCGGAGGGAGATCGCAATGCGGTACCCCAAGGCTCCATGGTTTCTCTCCATCCTCGCGATGGGGCTTCTGACTTCTGCCTCTGCGTGGCACAGCGCTCCAATCGAGGTCGACTTGGCCCTTGTCTTGGCCGTTGATGTATCGACCTCCATGGATCCCGACGAGCAGAACTTGCAAAGGCAGGGCTATGTGGAAGCGTTCCGCTCGGCAATGGTGCACCAAGCCGTTCACAAAGGCACGGTTGGGCGAATTGCCGTGACCTATGTCGAATGGGCTGGAGCCCACCCGCGCTTCCAGAATGTCGTGGTGCCCTGGACTATTCTGGAAAAGCCCAAGGATAGCATCACCTTCGCGGAACGGCTGGCCCATGCGCCGATCTACCGTATGGCCGGTACTTCCATCTCGGAGGCCATCGCGTTCAGCTTGTCCCTCTTCTCTTCAGGCCACTTTCTGGCAGCGCGACGCGTCATCGACATCTCAGGCGATGGCTCGAACAACCAAGGGGCTTTGGTCACGGAGGCACGCGACATGGCAATTGCACAGGGTGTTACCATCAACGGACTTCCCATCGCACTCAGAGATCCCGATCAACGGGAGAATGCGACCCTGGATGCCTATTACCGCGACTGCGTCATCGGAGGTCCCAATGCGTTCATGATCCCTGTACGGGCGCGAGGACAATTCCTCATCGAGACCAGGGCCAAGATCGTTCGCGAGATTGCCGGTGGACCAGAGCCAGCCCAGCCTGTGCGGAAAGTGACACAAACGGACTGCGACACCAGCGAAAGCCTTTGGGACGATCCGGGACCGGATCCACACACTCCAAGGCACAATGCCGGGCAAAGTCTGTAAGAGACAGGTGCTGAACACGGCTCGGTCGAGCCAAATCCACGTCGACAAAAAGCCCGGCGCGACGGCCGGGCTTTTGTGTTCAATCTCTGAGTTCTCGCCTTAAGCCACGTACTGTCCGTGGCAGTGCTTGAACTTCTTGCCCGATCCGCAGGGGCATGGCTCGTTGCGGCTGACACGGCCCCAGCTGGAGGGGTCGTTCGGGTCGCGGGACGGCGTCGGCTCGGTGACTGCGGCGGCCGCGAAGCCGAGCGCCGGACCTGCGCCAGAGGCGCTACCCCGGGCCAGGTCGAACTCGTTCTCGCCGGTGGCGGGATCGAGGTGCTGGGCGAACATGGGCGGCAGTTCTTGCGGCTCCGGCTGCTGGAACACCACCTGGATGCGCATGAGCTGGCCCGTCACCTGCTCGCGCAGGTGACCGATCAGCGCGTTGAACAGCTCGAAGGCCTCGGACTTGTACTCGTTGAGCGGATCGCGCTGGGCAAGGCCGCGCCAGCCGATGACCTGACGCAGGTGGTCGAGGGTCACGAGGTGCTCGCGCCAGAGATGGTCGAGGCTCTGCAGCAGAACCTGCTTCTCCACATAGTTCATGACCTCGGCCGAGTTCGCCTCGATACGCTGGGCATAGGCCTCATCGGCCGCCTTGGTGATGCGCTCGCGGATCTCGTCGTCGGCAATGCCCTCTTCCTTGGCCCATTCCTCGATCGGCAGGTCGAGGTTGAGGAAGTTGAGGACGTTCGCCTTGAGGCCCTCTACATCCCATTGCTCGGCATAGGCCTGCTCGGGGATGGCGCGGGCCACGATGTCCTCAATCACCCCGTGGCGCATGTCGTCGATGGTCTCGCGCACGCTCTCCTGCGCCATGAACTCTTTGCGCTGCTCGAATACGACCTTGCGCTGGTCGTTCATGACGTTGTCGTATTTCAGGATGTTCTTGCGGATGTCGAAGTTGCGCGCCTCGACCTTCGCCTGCGCCCGCTCGATGGCCTTGTTGATCCAAGGATGGATGATGGCCTCGCCTTCCTTCAGGCCGAGCTTCTGCAGCATGCCGTCCATGCGGTCGGAGCCGAAGATGCGCATCAGGTCGTCCTGGAGCGACAGGTAGAACTTGGAGCGACCCGGATCGCCCTGGCGGCCGGAGCGGCCGCGCAGCTGGTTGTCGATGCGCCGCGACTCGTGACGCTCGGTACCGAGCACGTAAAGGCCGCCGGCGGCGAGCGCCTTCTCCTTGAAGGACGCGATCTCCTCGAGAATCTCCTTCTCGCGGCGGGCGCGCTCCTCGCCCTCGACGCCGGCGAGCTCGCGCTCAACGCGCATCTTGGCGTTACCGCCGAGCTGGATGTCGGTGCCGCGGCCGGCCATGTTGGTGGCAATCGTGATCGCGCCCGGCACGCCGGCCTGGGCGACGATGAACGCCTCCTGCTCGTGGAAGCGGGCGTTCAGCACCGCGAAGTGCTTGGTGCCACGGCCCGCACGGGCGTCCTGGTAGAGGGGCTCGAGCGCCAGCGGATTCTCGAAGTCGATAAGGGTGTAGCCCTCCTTGACCAGCATATCGGCCAGATGCTCGGATTTCTCGATGGAGGTGGTGCCCACCAGGATCGGCTGTCCCTTGGCGGAGGCCTCCTCGATGTCGCGGATCACCGCCTGGTAGCGCTCGTCGAACGTCCGGTAGACCTCATCGTCGTCGTCGATGCGGGAGACCGGACGGTTGGTCGGGATCTCGACCACTTCGAGGTTGTAGATCTCCATGAACTCGTCGGCTTCGGTTGCAGCCGTGCCGGTCATGCCGGCGAGCTTGCCGTACAGGCGGAAGTAGTTCTGGAACGTAATGGAGGCGAGGGTCTGATTCTCGGGCTGAACCTGGACCTTCTCCTTGGCCTCGAGCGCCTGGTGCAGGCCTTCCGAGTAGCGGCGGCCCTGCATCATGCGGCCGGTGAACTCGTCGATGATGACCACTTCGCCATTACGGACGATGTAGTCCTTGTCGCGCTGGAATAGGGTGTGGGCCCTCAGTGCCTGGTTCATGTGATGGACCAGGGTGGCGTTCTGGGCGTCGTAAAGATCGCCCTCCTTGAGCAGGCCGATCTCCCGCAGGAGCCCTTCGATCTTCTCGGTCCCGTCCTCGGTGAGCGACACGGAGCGCTGCTTCTCGTCGAGATCGTAATCGCTCTTGTCGAGGCGCGGGATCACTACGTCGATGGCGTTGTAGAGCTCGGAGCGGTCATCGAGCGGACCGGAGATGATGAGCGGCGTGCGGGCCTCGTCGACCAGGATCGAATCCACCTCATCCACGATGGCGAAGTTGTGGCCCCGCTGGACCATCTGCGCCATCTCGTACTTCATGTTATCGCGAAGATAATCGAAGCCGTATTCGTTGTTGGTGCCGTAGGTGATGTCCGACGCATAAGCTTGGCCGCGCTCCACATCATCGAGCCCATGGACGATCACGCCGACGGACAGGCCGAGGAAGCGGTAGATCTGGCCCATCCACTCCGAGTCGCGCTTGGCGAGGTAGTCGTTCACCGTCACCACATGGACGCCCTTGCCGGCGAGCGCATTCAGATAGACCGGGAGGGTGGCCACGAGGGTCTTGCCCTCGCCGGTGCGCATCTCGGCGATCGACCCCTCGTGGAGGACCATGCCGCCGATGAGCTGGACGTCGAAGTGGCGCTGACCCAGCGTCCGCTTGGCCGCCTCACGGACGGTGGCGAAGGCCGGTACCAGGAGGTCGTCCAGGGTCTTACCGGCCGCGAGCTGGGCCCTGAATTCCTCTGTGCGGGCGCGCAGCTGCTCGTCGGATAGGGCCTCCAGCTCGGCCTCCATCGCGTTAATGGCCGCGACCTTGGGCCGGTAGGACTTCAGCCGGCGTTCATTGACCGAGCCAAAGATTTTCTTCGCGAGAGAACCGAACATCGGGAGCCTTCGAAAATTCCGTAATGAGACAAGGGGCGTTTGCGCCGCCTTATAGACCTAATTATGCCAGAGTGCATCTTAAAGGCTGTGCCTGAGTGGCGCATCCTCAAGGGCCGCCCGGAAGGGCGTTCAAGACCCTGCGAGCGGCGATGCTGTGACATAAATATGCCATCTCTTGCAAACGTAAACACATTCGGCCATCTGATCGTCGCTGTCCGTGGGCGATCACGCTCACCAGAGGAAACACAATGAATCGCTCACTCAACGTCCGAAAGAGCCTTCTGGCCCTCGGCACCGCCCTGCCGCTCCTGGCCGGCGCCGCCCTCGCCCAGACCCCTCCTGCTCCCGCGACCTCGGCGGCTGCCGTTCCGGCCGTCGACTCCGCCAAGGTGGTGGCCCGCGTCAACGGCATCGAGATCACCGAAGGCGACCTCGCCATCGCGGCCGAGGATTCGGCCCTGCAGATGCCGAACGTGCCCGACGAGCAGAAGCGCGAGCTTCTCACGGGCTATCTGATCGACCTGAAGCTCGGCGCCAAGGCGGCCGAGGCCGCCAAGGTCGGCAGCGGCGCCGAATTCGCCCGCAAGCTGGCCTATAACCGGGACAAGACCCTTCTCGACGAATATCTCGATCAGGAGTCCAAGAAGGCCGTGACCCCCGAGGCCGCCCGCAAGCTTTATGACGAGACCGTCAAGAGCGTGCCGACCGAGCAGGAAGTCCGCGCCCGCCATATCCTGGTCGAGAACGAGGAGGACGCCAAGAAGGCCGCCACCCGCGTCAAGGGCGGCGAGGACTTCGCCAAGGTCGCCGGGGAGCTCTCCAAGGATCCCGGCTCCAAGACTGATGGCGGCGATCTCGGCTTCTTCACCAAGGACCGCATGGTCGAGCCATTCGCCGAAGCGGCCTTCAAGATGGAGGCCGGCCAGATCTCCGATCCCGTCAAGAGCCAGTTCGGCTGGCACGTGATCAAGGTCGAGGAGAAGCGCAACAAGCCGGCTCCGACCTTCGAGGAGACCAAGGACCAGGTGGAAACCTACCTTGCCCGCAAGGCCCAGCAGGACCTGATCCTCGGTCTGCGCAAGAACGCCAAGGTCGAGCGCCTGGACGACAAGGGCAGCCTCGTCGAGCAGAAGCAGCCGTAAGGTTTTCAGCTTCAGAAAAGTTCAGGGCGGCCTCCGGGCCGCCCTTTTTATTGGTTTACGCCGTCACTTGTTCGTCCGACCCATGCGGTTTGGATCGACACCGCCCTCACGGTTGGTCTGGTTCTCGACATCGCCCTGGAAAGTCGACCCGCCATCGAGATCGCGCGGGTCTTCGCCGGCCATGGTGGAA
Organism: Microvirga sp. CF3062; assembly: GCF_036314045.1. Lineage (NCBI taxonomy): Bacteria > Pseudomonadati > Pseudomonadota > Alphaproteobacteria > Hyphomicrobiales > Methylobacteriaceae > Microvirga > Microvirga sp. CF3062. The sequence continues at coordinate 362,437 of NZ_JAYGGN010000005.1, read as the reverse complement.
CCTTTCGACCGGCCGATACCTGGATCGACCTCGAGATCGCTGCGGGGACGGTCCTGGGGTTGGGTCTTGGGGTGCTTGCCTGTCACGGAAGGCCTCCATTGTTCTGAAGGCTAGGTCAACGGCAGGGGCGAGGCCGTGTTCCGCGTTGTGACAATGACGTTCGGTGAAGCCTGCACTTGACAAAAAGCCTGAAAAAACTGCAGGTCGCGGCTCGCAACGTCGTATCTCAACACCTCTCCCGGATTGCTCATGTCCAAGACCGTGTCTCCGCTCGCGCCCACGTCGGTCCCGACGCTTCCGGCCCTTGAAGGCGTCAGGATCGCCACCGCGGAAGCCGGCATCCGATACAAGAACCGGACCGACGTGCTCTACGTGACGCTGCCGAAGGACACGGCCGTGGCAGGTGTCTTCACCCGCTCCAAGTGCCCCTCGGCACCGGTCGACTGGTGCCGCAAGAATCTTAGCAAAGGCACAGCGCGGGCCCTGGTAGTGAACTCGGGCAACGCCAACGCCTTTACCGGCAAGAAGGGCGCAGAAGCGGTGAAGCTCACCGCCGACATCGCTGCCGAGGCTGCAGGCTGCCGCGCCTCGCAGGTCTTCATCGCCTCAACGGGCGTCATCGGCGAGCCGCTTGACGCCACCAAGTTCCAGGGCGTGCTCGCAGCCTGCGAGAAGAAGGCCAAGCCCACCGGCTGGACCGATGCGGCCAAGGCTATCATGACCACCGACACCTTCCCGAAGGTGGCAACGCGCACGGCCAAACTCGGGGGCGTTGAAGTCACCATCAACGGCATGGCCAAGGGCGCCGGCATGATCGCCCCCGACATGGCCACCATGCTCTCCTTCGTGTTCACCGACGCACCGATCAACGCTCCCGCATTGCAGGCGCTGCTGAAGAAGGGCTCCGACAAGAGCTTCAATTGCGTGACGGTGGACAGCGACACTTCCACGTCCGACACGCTGCTCTTCTTCGCCACAGGCACTGCCGCCGCCAAGGGCGCGCCGACGATCTCATTGCCGAGCGACCGGCGTCTCAAGGAGTTCCGTGCAGCGCTCGAAAGCCTCCTGTGCGATCTTGCCCAGCAGGTCGCTCGCGACGGCGAGGGCGCGCGCAAGTTCGTCACCGTGAAGGTCACGGGCGCCACGGGCGCGACCTCCGCCAAGCGCATTGCCATGGCGATTGCCAATTCGCCTCTGGTGAAGACTGCGGTGGCCGGCGAGGACGCCAATTGGGGCCGCGTGGTCATGGCAGTCGGCAAAGCCGGCGAGCCCGCCGAGCGAGACAAGCTCGCGATCTGGTTCGGCGATATCCGCGTCGCCGCGAAGGGCGCCCGCGATCCGGAATACGATGAGGCCAAGACCTCCGCCTATATGAAGGGCGACGAGATCACGATCCGCGTCGATCTCGGCCTCGGCCGCGGCGAAGCCACCGCATGGACCTGCGATCTCACCAAGGCCTATGTGGAGATCAACGGCGATTACCGGAGCTGATGAGGCTCCGGTCTACGGGACAACCGTCACCTTCATCTTCGTGGTCACCCTCATAGGGCCGCCATACTGGTCGGTTCCGATAATGGCGTAAGAGAACTCGTCTGCTCCCCGGTAGCCCGGCTTAGCCACATAGAACGGCATGATGCCGCGCACCCCCGCCATTCCGGCCTTTGGCTTCTGAACAATCGCTGCTTCAGTGATGGCCCCTTCAATGCCATTGAGCCCGAAACCACACCCTTTGCCGGCTTTCACCGTCATCTCGCCTTCGATATTGGCGACATGCGAGTTGAAAGACATGGGGGAGACAATGCAATCCTGAGCCCGCACCTCAGTGGTAAGAGGCAAACAGGCGAAACCGAGGATAGCCATAGCGTAAGCAGGGTTCTTCATGGGATAGATCCTTATTTATGCAAGTTTATTATGTTACATTAACTCATCTGTTGTGGGAGCTGAATCTTGCAAGGTGACAAGGCGGCAGATCAGAACTGACATGTGCGAGAGAGCACATGAGCGCCTCTGAGGGGCGGCGAAATTCAGTTCGCTCTGCTCAGTAAATCAGGCTAAGACACCAGCCCTAAGCCCCTACCCCAAGTGGCAAGCGGATCTTTGACGTGCCCTCTCTCAAGCTCACTCTCGTCGTTGCCGTTGCCTTGATCGACACGGACAACCGCATCCTCCTGGCGCAGCGCCCGGAGGGGAAGCAGTTGGCGGGTTTGTGGGAGTTTCCCGGCGGCAAGGTGGAGCCGGGCGAGCGGCCGGAGGAGACGCTGATCCGGGAATTGCACGAGGAGCTCGGGATCACCGTGAAGGAACCCTGCCTCGCCCCGCTCACCTTCGCGAGCTATCCTTACGAGACCTTCCACCTTCTCATGCCGCTTTATATCTGCCGGCGCTGGGACGGCTTCGTGCAGCCGATGGAAGGACAGGCGCTGAAATGGGTCAAGCCGCAGGAGCTGCGCTCCTATCCCATGCCGCCGGCCGATGAGCCGCTGATTCCCTTCCTCGTCGATCTCCTGGCCTGAGGTCGCGCATGTCCGCCGCACCTGGGGAAGCCGCCGCGCTTCCCGTAGCCCCGACCCCGGTCTTCATGGCGGTGAACCTCCTCGTCTGCTCGATGCTGTGGTCCACCTCGTTCCTGTTCATCAAGCTGAGCGGAAGCATAAACCCATTCGTCCTGGCCTCCATCCGCGGCCTCATCGGCGCGTCTGCCCTCCTCTTGTGGTTCGCCGTGCAGGCCAAGAGCCTTCGCCCCGACAATGGCCAGTGGCATCATTGGGTGGTCCTCGGCGCCCTCAACGGCTGGATCCCGAATGTCCTCGTGGCTCATGCGCTGACCCAGATCGGAACCGCTCCGGCGGCCATGATCCAGGCCTCGGGGCCGCTCATCGTCGCGATTCTGTCGCACCTGCTTTATGCGGACGAGCGGCTGACCCCGCGCCGCTTCGTGGGCGTCGTCGTCGGCCTTGCAGGCATGGGTATTCTCATCGGCCCCGCGGCCCTGCCGGACAGCGGCATCAGCGCTTGGGGCGCGCTGACCATGGTGGCCACCGCTCTCAGCTATGCCACCGCGAACCTCTATGTCCGCTCGATCAAGCAAGCGGACCCGGCCCGCCTCGCTCTCGGTCAGCAGATCTGCTCCGCCATTCCGGCAACCGCGCTGGCGCTCGTGGTTGCAGGCCCTTCCGCCTTCGAAGCAGTGCCGAACAGCGCGGCTTCGCTCCTGGCGCTCGGCATCGTCTCCACCGCCCTGCCGATCCTGCTCTTCATGCGACTCATCCGCCGCGCCGGCCCGACCCGGGCCTCGATGGTCGGCTATCTCCAGCCGGTCTGGACGGCGGTCCTCGCAGTCCTCTTTCTCAACGAAACCATTGGCGCGCGCGAAATCATCGGCGGCGCCGTGGTGCTGTCAGGCGTGGCGCTTGTGTCGTTGAGCGGGCGGCTCAGGTCAGCTCGCTGAGCATGGCGCGCGTCTCGGGCGGGATCTCCACCGGCTTCTGGGTTTCACGGTCCACATAGACATGGACAAAATGCCCCTGCGCGACCGCCGCTTGAGCGCCCTGCTTGAAGATCCCGATCCGGTAGCGCACCGATGAGCGCCCGAGATGCGTCACCGCAATCCCGGCCTCCAGCGCTTCCGGAAAGGCGACGCTCTCGAAATAGGTGCAGCCCGACTCGACCACGAGGCCGATAACGGGGCTCTCGGTGATGGCGAGCAGCCCCTTCTCGACAAGCCAGCCGTTCACGGCGGAGTCGAAATACGAATAGTAATGCACGTTGTTCACATGCCCGTAGGCGTCGTTGTCCATCCAGCGGGTGGCGATGGGGCGAAACACCTTGAATTCCGAGCGGTCGGGGCGCGAAGGACGATCCGTCATAGCGCGTCTCACCACGCCGCTTCGTAGATCGCGCGCGCATCGTCCAGCGTGAGCGGACGAGGATTGTTCACGAGCAACCGCGTCTGCTTCATGGCATCCTCGGCCATCATCGGCACCGCATCCTGTGGAATGCCCACGTCGCGCAAGCGCGGCTGAAGTCCAACCTTGGTGCAAAGGGAAGCCAAGGCCTCGACGAAGGCGGATCCCGTCGCGCGGCCTTCGAGCTCTGGGAAGGCATAAGGGGCGAGCTCCGCATAAGCCGCCTCGCAGGCGCTCGCGTTGAAGCGCAGCACATGCGGCAGCACGAGGGCGTTGGAGAGCCCATGCGGAATGCTGAAATGCCCACCGATGGGATAGGCCAGCGCATGCACGGCGGCGACCGGCGAATTGGCGAACGCCTGGCCGGCCAGCATGGAGCCGAGCAGCATGGCCGAGCGCGCCTCCACATCCTGACCTTGATGCACCGCGCGCTCGATGTTGCGCCCGAGCAGGCGAAGAGCCTCCTTGGCGAGCGCCTGCGAGACCGGATTGTTGTTGGCGCTCGTCGAGGTATAGGCCTCGATGGCATGCACCATCGCGTCGATGCCGGTGGCTGCCGTCACATGCGGCGGAAGGCCGAGCGTGAGATCGGGGTCGAGCAGCGCGATGTCCGGGATGATGAGAGGCGACACGACACCCTTTTTCTCATGTGCGCCGGTGGTGACGATGGAGATCGGCGTCACCTCCGATCCCGTGCCCGCCGTGGTGGGAATGGCCAGCAGCGGCAGACGCGGTCCTTTCGCCACGCCGACGCCGTAGATGTCGGCAAGAGCCTCGCCGCTGGCCGCGAGCAGCGCTACAAGTTTTGCTACGTCGATGGAGGAGCCGCCGCCGAAGCCGATCACGGCGCGCGCGTCGAATGCCTTTGCCTGTTGAACTGCGGCCAGCACCACGTCTTCCGGCGGATCGGCCACGACCGCATCGAATACATCGACAGCAACCCCAGCTTCCTCCAGGGCGCGTAGAGCCGGCGCGATGAGCCCCGCCTTCACGAGCCCGGCATCGGTGACAAGCGCCACGCGAGGCCCGAGGCGCTGCGCGACGATTTCCCCTAAGCGCGCGATGCTGCCGGAGCCGAAGACGAGGGAGGGAGCGGTGTTGAAGGTAAACGGCGACATGGGCTTTTCCCGAAATGGGATTCCTTTGCGCCGCAGATTGCCCTGGGCTGCACGAGCCAGCAACCCGCATTCTCTAGGCCATTGGGAGAAGCTCCTAGTCCTTGAACTCCTCGATGGCGTCCACCCTGTCCGGATAGAAGGCAAGATGCTCCTTGATGGCAGCCACCGAGGGGAACGGCTCCTCATAGCTCCAGGCTGCATTCTCCCGCACGAGCCCGCCTCCATTGACGGTGAAATAGGAGGCGTTGCCCTTGAAGGGGCAATGGGTGTGATGATCGGTCGAGTCCAGCAGGTCCATATGCACATCCTCACGGGGAATGTACTGCACGGGCGGCAGGGTCGCCTCCTGCAGGGTGAGCGCCTGCGTGGTCTCCGCGACGATGAAGCCGCCGAGCATGACCCGGATGCGGTGCGGATTTTGCGTGATAGTGATTGGATGATCCGGGCCGGGCTCCCTCATGACGCTTCCTTCTCCAAGACAGGTCCTCTGGAGAATGAAGATAGGGCAACCTGGTTGCACCCCAAGGCGTGAGCGGGCCAGCTAATCCTTGCCAGGCTTAAGCCCACCTTCCTTCACGCCCAGCGCATCGGCCAGCCGCACCTTGGCGGAGCCGGGACGCAAGGGCTTCTGCTGGCTTTCATGCGGCGTCCAGCCGGAGAGCCAGACGATCTCGAAGGTCGCCGGAATCCGACCGTCGGGCTCGCTGAAGCGCTCCGCATAGATCTCCGCCATCCGCATCAGGGTGGCGCGCCGCAGCGGGGTCCGGCGGCGGTCGTTCAGCGCGTTGGTCAGCCCCATCTGGCGCAGGTCGCGCATGAGCGCGAAGGCATTGGCATAACGCACCCGGACGACGTCGGAATCCGTCACCGGCAGGGCAAAGCCCGCACGCTGAAGCAGCCCCCCGATGTCGCGCAGATCCGCGAAGGGCGCCACCCGGGGACTCACGCCGCCCTCCACCTCCGATTCGGCCTGCGTCAGCGACTGGCGCAGCTCGGTGAGCGTGCTCCCGCCCAGAAGCGCCCCGACGAAGAGGCCATCGGGCTTCAGCGCCCGCCGGATCTGAATAAGGGAGCCCGGCAGATCGTTCACCGAATGGAGGGACAGGAGCGACACGGCCAGATCGAAGTGCTCGCCCGAGAACGGCAGCCGCTCCTCGTCGCCCAGGATGCTCCCCGGCTCCGGCACCGGCGACAGGCGGACCACCGTCCCGGCGCGCCCGCTCCGGCGCAGGGCCTCCGCCGCGGCTGGCGTGGGGGTGCCCACGTCGAGCGCAAGCGGGAACTCCCGCAGCACGGTCGAGAGCCGCTCCTCCAGGTCTTCGACGGCGCGGACCAGCAGGAAGTCGGCATAGCCCTGGTGCAGCGCACGCGACAGGCGGCGGCGGACGAGGGGGCGGTCGAAAACGAGAGGCGTGCTCATGAGGCGCTGGATATGGCGTGTGGTGGCTCAGGAACCAAGGACTTTTTGATCTGTCCAACAGGGAGGTGGCAGGAGATGGCACATCGGCTAAGCTTTGCCTATGAGCGAGCCTATAGACGCCGAGCCGATCAAAATCCGCGACCGCCTCCACCGGGGTGCGCGGGAGGCCTGTCGTTCGGCCCTGGGCCTCCTCTACCCGCCGACCTGCATCGCCTGCCAGGCTGCCACGGGGGAGCCTTACACTCTCTGTGCCGCCTGCTGGTCAGGGATGCGCTTCATCGAGCGCCCCTATTGCGAGCGTCTCGGAACGCCATTTGCCGTCGATCTCGGTCAGCCGCTGCTCTCCCCGGCGGCCATCGCCGACCCGCCGGTGTTTCAGCGGGCCCGGGCCGTTGCTGAATATGACGGCACCGCGAGCCTCCTCGTTCACCGCCTGAAGTACAACGACCGCCTCGAACTCGCCCGGGCGCTCGGCGGGATGATGACAAGGGCCGGAGCGGAACTCCTAGTGGACGCAGACGTGATCGTTCCCGTGCCGCTCCACCGTTGGCGACTCTGGTGGCGGCGCTTCAACCAGGCCATGGCGCTGGCCAAAACCGTCTCGGTCGACAGCAAAGTGCCCTGCGATCCGTTCCTGCTCGCCCGCGTCAAACGCACCCGCCGGCAGGTGGGGCTCACCAAGGCGCAGCGGCAGGAGAACCTGCAGGGTGCTTTCCGGGTCCCCGTGGAGGCGAAAGCGCGGCTGCAAGGCAAGCGGGTGCTCCTCGTGGACGACGTGCTGACCACCGGCTCCACGGCCAACGCCGCCTCTCGGGCGCTCTTGCGCGGCGGTGCGGCCTCCGTCGATGTTCTGGCCTTCGCCCGGGTGGTGAAGGAGTTGTGACGGAGGCGCAAAGCTTCCTATATCCTCCCCACCACAGGAGACATTCCGACTATGCCTGCCATTACGATCTACACGAAAAGCTGGTGCCCCTATTGCTCGGCCGCCAAGAAGCTTCTTGACCAGAAGGGTGTCGAATTCACCGAGATCGACATTGAGAAGAAGCCCGAGGCCAGGGCCGAGATGATCCAGAAGGCCAAGGGCCGCTCGACCGTGCCGCAGATCTTCATCGGCGAAAAGCATGTCGGCGGCTGCGATGACCTGTATGATCTTGATGACAGGGGCCAGCTTGAGCCTTTATTGCAGGCCTGACGGAGGCTGACATTCCATGAACCCGACCCGCTTCACCGCCGCCTGCATTCAGATGCGTTCCGGGCGCGACGTTCTCAAGAACCGCGACGATGCGGTGGCCCTCGTGCGCCAAGCGGCAACTCAAGGCGCGCATTTTGCCCAGACGCCGGAGATGACGTCGCTCGTCTGCCGTGACCGGGCCGAGCTCTTCGACAAGGTCGGGCCGGAGGCGCAGGACCCGGTGCTGGCGGCCCTGCGCGAGGTGGCGCGGGAGCGGGGAATCGTGATCCAGATCGGCTCCATCGCCGTCAAGGAAGGCGACAAGATCGCCAACCGGGCTTTCCTGATCGACGCGAGCGGCGACGTGGCGGCCTCCTACGACAAGATCCATCTCTACGACGTGGATCTGCCGAACGGCGAGAGTTGGCGCGAATCGGCCACCTATACGGGCGGTGCATCAGCCGTGGCGGCCGAGACGCCCTGGGGCTATCTCGGTATGACCATCTGCTACGACGTGCGCTTCGCCGCCCTCTACAAGGCGTTGGCCGAAAATGGCGCCTCCTTCCTGTCGGCGCCTGCCGCCTTCACCAAGCAAACGGGCGAGGCGCATTGGCACGTGCTGCACCGGGCGCGGGCCATCGAGACCGGCTCCTTCATGATCTCCGCCGCTCAAGCGGGGCTCCACGAGGACGGGCGCGAGACCTACGGCCATTCGCTCATCGTCGATCCCTGGGGCCGCGTGCTGGCGGAAGGCGGCACGGAGCCCGGCGTGTTCCTGGCCGAAATCGACACCGCTCTGGTAGCGGAGGTTCGCGGGCGCATCCCGACTCTCAAGAACGCCCGCCCCTTCAAGGTCGAAATCGTGCCCACCATCGAGACGGATCGGGCCGCCACGGCCTGATCCCCTTCCCTTTCCAAGGCTGAATCCTTACGTCTTAACCGGACATGATCAAGTACGCCCTGGCCTGCGAGCAGGCCCATGAGTTCGAGAGCTGGTTTCCCTCAAGCGACGCGTTCGAGACGCAGCGCAAGCGCGGGTTCGTGACCTGCCCGTTCTGCAACTCCGCGAAAGTCGAGAAGCAGATCATGGCCCCGTCCGTCGCGCGCACGGGCAAGATGCCAAGCGCACCGGCTCCGGAGCCGCAGCCTGTCGCCGTTCTTTCGGACCGTGAACGCGAACTGCGCGCGGCTCTGCGGGCCCTGCGCGAGCACGTGATGAAGAACGCCGAGAACGTGGGCAAGGATTTCGTCGAGGAAGCGCGCAAGATGCATTTCGGCGAGACGGAAGAGCGCTCGATCTACGGCGAGGCGGACCTTGCCGAGGCGCGAGCGCTCCTGGATGAGGGCATCGACGTGCTGCCGATTCCTGTCATGCCGGACGACAGAAATTAGGGACAGCGCCCCACCTGTTCCAACGTTTGAAAGTCAGGCTATTTCTTCGGCGCGATCAACTCGATTCCGAGTTGCGTCTCGTTTCTGAACGCCCAGATGCTCTTGTAGCCGCCCTTGTTCTCGTCGTCCTCGACAAGAAGCGCCGTTCCGCTGGAGCCTTTGCTGGTGAAGCTTGCGGCAAGGATGCGCTCATCGCCGATGGCAAAACCATCGTACTTTTCGCCGGCGATGTTCCAGGTGAGTTTGTACGTATCCTTGCTCGTTTGAACGATGGTCAGCGTTCCCGTGTAGTCGCTGTCGGGCTCTCCGTTGTTGCCCTTGACCGTGTACACGCCCGGACCTCCGGCCAGTGCCGGAACGCTCATGCTCATGGCAAGGCCCGTCAGGACCAGCCCGAAAATCTTAGACTTGATCATCTGTTTTCCCCAAGGCACTTCGGCCTCACTGGCGGTAGGTGAATTTCGAGATCGAGCAGACGTCGACCGAGCGTTTCACATGAGAGCTGCCATCAGTGAAGACCGCTTTGAAATCGTACTTGCACGCACCAGTGCCATCGTCGACGTCGATGTCGAACACCTCTCCGGCAGCCAGGGTATCCGAACCGAGGATGTCTTCCTCCCAGTCGTCCGTGCCGGTCGCGGAAGCGTAGAATTCGGACATGGTCATTCCGGTATCGTTGACGATATCGACATGCCGATTGGCAGCAGTCGCTGCACTGAAAGCGGACATGGCAAAAAAGCCGGTCACGGCGAGAGTGGTTAGGATCTTCAAGATTTGCCCCATGGGTTGCAACGGCGGCAGGATTGCCCTGCGGAATGCACCTCAGTTACAGCGAGCCTAGCTGTTGGGGACTTTTATTGTCTCGATTTAGCCAGATGCGGATCCGCAATAGCATAGCTTACGTTAAGGAACCATTGTTATCCGGAATGACCAATCCGGTCATTGTCGGGCTGAACTCTGCTCCAGAATCGACGTTTCAACCTCGAACCCACTTCATAGAGACCAGTTGCAGGGGCTCATTTGCCGGTTTTCTTCACCAGCGACACCCATTTCGGCGACTCCAGGGTGCTGCGCATCGACAAGCGTCCCTTCAAGACGATCCCTGAGCATGACGAGGCGCTCATCGCCAACTGGAACGAGGTTGTCTCGCCCGACGACGAGGTCTGGCATCTGGGCGACTTCGCCCTGCATGTGCGTCCGGAGCGGATTGAAGAACTGCTGGGCCTACTCAACGGCCGCAAGCACCTGATTACCGGCAACAACGATGGCGCGGCCACTCTAGCGGCCAAGGGCTGGGAGAGCATACAGGCCTATGCGGAACTCCACCTTGATGGGCATGCGGTGGTGATGTGCCACTACGCCTTCCGCACATGGAAGAATATGGGTCGCGGCTGGATCGACCTGCACGGCCACTCCCACGGCAAGCTCAAACCTCAAACCCGGCAATACGATGTAGGCGTGGATTCTTTCGACTACAGGCCCGTCACCCTTGAGACGGTGCTAGGCACGCGACGTCGGCGCATCGCCGCCAAGACCGCCTGATCCAGCAGAGTTCCTCCTGGTTTTGTGATGGGAGAAGGCCTCTTGGCGCTTTTCCTTCGAACATTTCGCCTTATGACCGGTTGGGCTCGAAAGGGTTTATGGATGGATCAGCCGAAAAGCGACCTGAGGCCGACGCGGCGCATCTCATTGATGCGCAGGTTCTTCGACAGCGAAGCCTCCGGCGGCATGATCCTCATGGGCGTGACGGTGATTGCCCTCGTGGTCGCTAACTCGCCTCTGGCTGGCGCTTATTTCGGCCTGCTCAAGACCTATGTCCTAGGCCTGAGCGTCCTGCACTGGATCAACGATGCGCTCATGGCGGTGTTCTTCCTGCTGGTAGGGCTCGAGATCAAGCGCGAGATGCTGGACGGACAGCTCTCCACCTGGCCGCGGCGCATGTTGCCCGGCATTGCAGCTCTCGGCGGCATGGTCGTGCCGGCGCTCGTTTATCTCGCCATCACCTGGAACGAGCCGCATCTCCGCTCCGGCTGGGCGATCCCAGCCGCCACCGACATCGCCTTTGCGCTCGGCGTGCTGGCTGTTCTTGGCTCCAGGGTGCCGACCTCCCTCAAGATCTTCCTGACGGCCCTGGCGATCCTCGACGATCTCGGCGCGATCATCATCATCGCCCTGTTCTACACGAGCGACCTGTCGCTGATGATGCTGGGAGCGGCCGCTCTCTGCCTCGTCGTGCTCATCGCCTTCAATCGCTTCGGCATCACGGCGCTCCTGCCCTACCTCGCCGTCGGTGCTGTGCTGTGGTTCTTCGTCCTGAAGTCGGGCATTCACGCGACGCTCGCGGGCGTTGCGCTTGCGCTCACCATCCCGCTTCAGGCCGACCCGAAGAAAACGCGCGCCGAGGATGCGCCCCTCCACCGGCTCGAGCACGCCCTGCATAAGCCTGTGGCCTATGCGATCATCCCGATCTTCGGCCTCGCCAATGCGGGCGTGCCCCTCTCGGGGCTTTCTCTCGATGCAATTTTAAGCCCCCTGCCGCTGGGCATTGCCCTGGGCCTCTTCATCGGCAAGCAGGCTGGCGTCTACGCCTTCTCGGAGCTGGCGATCAGGCTCAACCTCGCCGATGTCCCGGCCGGTGCGACACGTGCTCAATGCTATGGCGTGGCGCTCCTGTGTGGCATCGGCTTCACCATGAGCCTCTTCATCGGGGCGCTCGCCTTTCCGGACCAGCCGGAGTTGAGCGATGCCACCAAGATCGGCGTGCTCATGGGCTCGGCCCTGTCGGCGATTGCCGGCTATCTGGTGCTCAGCGTCGTGCCGCGCGAGATCCCGCTCAAGCCCTCGAGGCCAGCAGCATATAATTGACGGCCGTGTCGCGGGACAGGGACCAGCTGTCCCGCAATGGGCTGTAGGCGACGCCCTCGAGGTCATCGACCCTGAAGCCTGCGGTCTCAATGGCGGCGGTCAGCTCCTCGGGGGTGACAAACCTGTCCCATTCGTGGGTGCCCTTGGGCAGCCATCCCAGGATGTACTCGGCCCCCACGATGGCGGACGCGAAGGAGCGCAGGGTCCGGTTGATGGTCGCCATGACAAGCGCACCGCCCGGCTTCACGGCCTGGGCGCAGGCGCTCGCGAAGGCCTGCCGGTCGGCCACATGCTCCACCACCTCCATGGCGAGCACCATGTCGAAGGTCTCGGCCCTGGCGACAACCGCCTCCACCGTCTCGTTGCGGTAATCGACGGCCACTCCTGCACGCTCGGCATGAAGCCGGGCAACGGAGATGTTGGTGGGGGCAGGATCGAGGCCCGTCACCCGGGCACCCAGGCGCGCCAGTGGCTCGGAAAGCACGCCCCCGCCGCAGCCCACGTCCAGGATGGTGATACCCTCCAGGGAACGGGCTGAACGAGGGTCACGTTCGAAGCGGCGGCAGGCTTCATCGCGAATGTAGGCCAAGCGCACCGGATTGAACTTGTGCAGGACCTTCATGGGTCCCTTCGGGTCCCACCAGGTGCTGGCGATCTTGTCGAAACGGGCGACCTCGGCGGGGTCGATGGTGGTGGATGCGCCGTGGGTCATCGGAGCCTGATTCCCTGGAGAAAGAAATGATTTCCGCGCGTTGACAGGGCGCGGCCCTACCGTCATGTATACGCGCCTTTCGCGCCGCGAAGGGCAAAATTTTCCCTGAACCCTTAACGGCCTTCTTCGACCATGCCCCGTCTCGTCATGAAGTTCGGCGGAACATCCGTCGCCACCGTAGAGCGCATTCGCAACGTGGCCCGGCATGTGAAACGTGAGGTCGAGGCCGGCTATGACGTAGCCGTAGTGGTGTCCGCCATGGCGGGCAAGACCAACGAGCTCGTCGGCTGGGTCAAGGAGGCTTCCCCCCTCCACGATTCCAAAGAGTATGACGCGGTTGTCGCCTCCGGCGAGCAGGTGACCTCGGGTCTCCTGGCGCTTGCCTTGCAGGAAATGGGTCTCAAGGCTCGATCCTGGCAGGGCTGGCAGATCCCGATCATGACCTCGGACGCCCATGGCTCGGCCCGCATCGCCGCCATCGATGGCACCGGGATCATCAAGGGCTTCGCCGACTCCAGGCAAGTCGCCGTCGTATCAGGCTTCCAGGGGATGCATCAGCCCACGGGTCGCATCACGACGCTCGGCCGCGGCGGCTCCGATACCAGCGCCGTGGCGCTGGCTGCCGCCATCCAGGCCGAGCGCTGCGACATCTATACGGATGTCGATGGCGTCTACACCACCGATCCGCGCATCGTGCCTAAGGCCCGGCGCCTGGATAGGGTGTCTTACGAGGAAATGCTGGAAATGGCCTCGCTGGGGGCCAAGGTGCTCCAGGTGCGCTCGGTGGAGCTCGCCATGATGCACCGCGTTCCGACCTATGTGCGCTCCAGCTTCGACGACCCCGCCGATCCCAAGCTCGGCACCCTCATCTGCGACGAGGAAGACATCATGGAACAGCAGATTGTCACGGGCATCGCCTATTCGCGCGACGAAGCCCAGATCACGCTGCGGGACATCGCCGACAAGCCGGGCATAGCCGCTTCGATCTTCGTGCCCCTGGCCGAGGCCAACATCAACGTGGACATGATCATCCAGGTCGTGTCTGACAACGCCGCCACCACGGACCTGACCTTCACGGTGCCCACTGCCGATTACGAGCGGGCCTGCGCAATCCTGAACGCCCACAAGGACGAGATCCGGTTCCAGGATCTCCAGGGCGCAACGGACGTGGTGAAGGTCTCGGCCATCGGCGTCGGCATGCGCAGCCATGCGGGCGTGGCGGCACGGGCCTTCAAGGCCTTGGCCGACAAAGGCATCAACATCCGGGCAATCACGACGTCTGAGATTAAATTCTCGGTGCTGATCGAATCCGCCTACACGGAGCTTGCGGTTCGCACGCTCCACTCGCTATACGGCCTTGATCAAGCCTGATTGACGAGGGATTGGTCGGGCTGCGACAGTGAACATGCCGGCCGCCGGTCCGCCCTGCCGGCTCTGATAGGACGGGAACAGAGAAGCTCATGCCAAGCGCTCCCGGCGGTCCGCGCCTACTGCTGCGCCGCCTCCGCGAGATCATGGCGGAGCCGGTCGGGGCGCAGGACCGTCTCGACAAGATCGTCACCCAGATCGCCGCGAACATGGTGGCGGAGGTGTGCTCCGTCTATGTGATGCGCGGCGACGGCGTGTTGGAGCTATTCGCCACCGAAGGCTTGAATCGGGAAGCCGTCCACCTCACCGTCATGCGGTCGGGCGAGGGCCTCGTCGGCCTCATCGCCGCGACGGCTGAGCCCCTGGCCCTTTCCGACGCCCAAAGCCACCCGGCCTTCTCCTACAAGCCCGAAACGGGTGAAGAGATCTATCACGCCTTCCTGGGCGTTCCCCTGCTGCGCGCCGGCAACACGCTCGGCGTCCTCGTCGTCCAGAACCGCACCTACCGCGTCTACACCGAGGAAGAGGTCGAGGCCCTTCAGACCACCGCCATGGTGGTGGCCGAGATGCTCGCCACGGGCGAGCTGCAGGCCCTGGCTCCGGTCGAAACGGGCATTGCGCTCCGCCGTCCCGTCTACCAGAAGGGTGTCGCGCTGGCCGAAGGCGTTGGCCTGGGCCACGTGGTGCTCCACGAGCCGCGGGTGGTGGTCAAAAACCTCATTGCCGAAAATATCGAGTCCGAGCTGAAGCGGCTGGATGCTTCCATCGGCGAGGTGCGCCTGTCCATCGACCAGCTTATCGAGCGCGGCGATGTCGCCCATCACGGCGAGCACCGGGAGGTTCTGGAGACCTTCCGCATGTTCGCCCACGATCAGGGCTGGCTGAGGCGCATGCGCGAGGCGGTGACCTCGGGCCTGACGGCGGAAGCTGCGGTGGAGCGGGTGCAGTCCGACAACCGCGCCCGCATGCTGCGCCAGACTGACCCTTACCTGCGCGAGCGGCTGCACGACCTTGACGATCTCGCCAACCGCCTGCTCCACCAGCTGGTGGGGCGCGACTTCGTCACGGAGCGCGAGAACCTTCCCGAGAACGCGATCCTCGTGGCCCGTTCCATGGGCCCGGCGGCCCTCCTAGACTATGACCGCTCGCGCCTGCGCGGCCTCGTTCTCGAAGAAGGCGGGCCGACGAGTCACATCGCCATCGTGGCCCGCGCGCTTGGCATCCCGGCTGTCGGCGAAGTGTCGAACGCAACTTCGCTCACGGAACCGGGCGATGCCATCATTGTGGACGGCGCCGCCGGCGAGGTTCAGATCCGGCCCAATCCGGACGTCGAGGCGGCCTATGCCGAGAAAGCGCGGCTTCGTGCTCGCCGGCAGGAGCAGTATCTCAAGCTGCGGGACGTGCCCTCCGTCACCAAGGACGGGGTCGAGATCACCCTGCAGATCAATGCCGGTCTCCTGGTCGACCTGCCGCATCTGGCCGAGACCGGAGCCGCGGGCGTGGGGCTGTTCCGCACCGAATTGCAGTTCATGATCGCAGAGCGCATGCCCTCGGCCTCCGAGCAGCAGGCGCTCTACAGCACCGTCTTCGCGGAAGCCGGCGATCGGCCCGTAACCTTCCGCACCCTCGATATCGGCGGGGACAAGATCCTGCCCTACATGCAATCCGTCGAGGAGGAGAACCCGGCCTTAGGATGGCGCGCCATCCGCATCGGGCTTGATCGTCCGGGCCTGCTGCGCGCCCAGATCCGCGCCCTGCTCAAGGCGGCAGCCGGGCGCCCCCTGAAGATCATGTTCCCCATGGTGGCAACCTGCGACGAGTTCGAGCGCGCCAAGCAGTATGTGGAGCGGGAAAAGATCCACCTGGCCAACCATGGCCATCCGTTGCCGTCGGACCTGAAGCTCGGCGTCATGCTGGAGGTGCCTTCGCTCCTGTTCCAGCTCAAGGAAATCTGCGCGAGCGCCGATTTCATCTCGCTCGGCACGAATGACCTGATGCAGTTTCTCTTCGCCAGTGATCGCGAGAACCGGCGCGTGGCCGACCGCTTCGACCCCTTGTGCGCTCCGATGCTGAGAGCTCTGAACATGGTCGCCGAGCACGCCGAGGCTGCCGGCTGCCTGGCGACGGTCTGCGGCGAGATCGGCGGGCGCCCCCTCGAGGCCATGACCCTGATCGGCCTCGGCTTCCGTTCCCTGTCCATGTCCCCGGCATCCATCGGCCCGGTGAAGGCCATGCTGCTGGAGATGAACGTCGCGGATGTCAGTGCTCTGATCCGCGAGGAGCTGAAGAACGCCGGGGGCGGCCAAACGCTGCGCCCGAAGCTTGCCCATTTTGCGGAAACCCGTGGTATTCCGGTCTGATGTCGATTGCCCCTCCCTCTGATCGCCTGAACGCTATTCTCGCCCGCCATGACATCATCATGGCGACGCTCAATGCCGGGCCCGACCCGGAAACCTTCGTGGCCCTATCTCGCGAATTGTCCGAACTTGATGGCGTGGTGGAGGCCATCCGCGCCTACCGGGCGATGGAGGACAACCTGCATGGCCTGCAGGCCATGATCGATGATCCCTCGATGGATTCCGAGATGCGCTCGCTCGCCGAAGACGAGCTGCCCCAGGCCCGGGACGACTTGGAGAAGGCCGCCCAGGACCTGCGCTTCATGCTGCTGCCCAAGGACGAGGCGGACGAGAAAAGCGCCATCCTGGAAATCCGCGCCGGCACCGGCGGCGACGAGGCTGCCCTCTTCGCAGGCGACCTGCTGCGCATGTACACCCGCTATGCGGACCTCAAGGGTTGGAAGGTCGAGATCGTCTCCGAGAGCGAGGGCACGGCAGGCGGCTACAAGGAAGTGGTGGCCGAGATCAAGGGCCGGAGCGTGTTCGCCCGGCTCAAGTTCGAGAGCGGCGTTCACCGGGTTCAGCGCGTGCCGGACACGGAAACGCAAGGCCGCATCCACACCTCCGCCGCCACCGTGGCCGTGCTGCCGGAAGCCGAGGACGTGGACATCGTGATCAACGACGCGGACCTGAAGATCGACACCATGCGGGCGCAAGGCGCCGGCGGCCAGCACGTGAACAAGACCGAATCCGCCATCCGCATCACCCATATCCCCACGGGAATGGTGGTGTTTGTCCAGGACGAGCGCTCCCAGCACAAGAACCGCGCTCGGGCCATGACCCTGCTGCGCGCTCGCCTCTATGATGCCGAACGCACCGCCAAGGACGCGGCCCGTGCCGCCGACCGCAAGGCGCAGGTGGGCTCCGGCGACCGGTCGGAACGCATCCGCACCTACAATTTTCCGCAGGGGCGCGTGACCGACCACCGCATCAACCTGACCCTCTACAAGTTGGAGGAGGTGATCGCCGGCAACGCTCTCGACGAGCTGATCGACGCCATCGTGACCGAGCACCAGGCGGCCCAGCTGGCCGCTCAGGATCAGGCTGCATGATAGAGGGCAGGATTGAGGGGCTGAGCCACATCACGCTCATCACCCGCGATCTCGACCGCATGACCGACATCGTCGAAGGGGCGCTCGGCGGCCGGGAGATCTATTCGTCCGGCCACGATACCTTCTCCCTCTCCCGCGAGAAATTCTTTGATGTGGGCGGGCTCTGGATTGCCGTGATGGAAGGCGAGAGCTTGCCCAGTCGGACCTACAACCACATCGCCTTCAAGATTCCGGCAGCCGCGATTGACGAGTACCGGAGGCGGATCGAGGCGTTGGGACTGGAAATCCGCGAGTCCCGGCCCCGTGTCGAGGGTGAAGGTTACTCGCTCTATTTCTACGACGACGACAACCACCTTTTCGAGCTGCATACCGGCACCCTGGAAGAGCGGCTGGAGCGCTACCGGCAGGGTCGCGTTTCTTGAAGACCCGTGCCGAGGCCCTGAGGGAGCTGCGCCGGACCCTCACCGAGGCCGGGTTCGAGACCGCAGCCCTGGACGCTCGACTGCTCCTGCTCGAAGCCCTTGGGATCTCCGCCACGGA
Organism: Microvirga sp. CF3062; assembly: GCF_036314045.1. Taxonomy (NCBI): domain Bacteria; kingdom Pseudomonadati; phylum Pseudomonadota; class Alphaproteobacteria; order Hyphomicrobiales; family Methylobacteriaceae; genus Microvirga; species Microvirga sp. CF3062. The sequence continues at coordinate 344,498 of NZ_JAYGGN010000005.1, read as the reverse complement.
CCTGATCACGGGTCCCGATGTGTCCCTGACACCGGAGCAGAGCGAGATCCTCTCCGCATTCCTCCAGCGCCGCCTGAATCATGAGCCGGTGGCCCGGATTATCGGCGAGCGGGAGTTCTGGGGCCTGCCCTTCCGCCTCTCCCCGGAGACCCTGGTCCCGCGCCCGGATACCGAAACCTTGGTCGAAACCGCGCTCGACCTGCTTCCCGACCGGCAGGCGCCTCTGAGGGTCGTGGATTTCGGCACCGGGTCAGGCTGCATCCTGGTAGCCCTTCTGCATGAGCTGCCGAATGCTACCGGCCTCGGGGTTGATCTGTCCTTTGGTGCCCTTGTGACAGCGCGCGCCAATGCTCGTGACAATCGGGTTGGCAACCGCTGCCATTTCGCCCTGTCACGCTGGGCCGATGCTGTGTCGGGCCAGTTCGACCTGATCGTCTCGAACCCGCCCTACATCGCCTCCGAGATCATCCCGACCCTGGACGATGAGGTGCGGGAGCACGACCCTCGGTTGGCCCTAGATGGTGGCCCCGACGGTCTGGAGCCCTACCGGATCCTCCTGACTGAGGCGGAGCGTCTGCTGGCCCCCGGAGGGCTGCTGGCGGTCGAGATCGGCTACGATCAGGCCGAGAATTTAACGAGCTTGGCCAAGGTCCACAGCCTTGAAGTCCTGAAGATCGCACACGATCTATCAGGCAACCCGCGCTGCGTCGCCATGAAGCGATTGTGATGGCCCGGGTGAGGCTTTCTTGCCCCAGAACGGGATAAAGTCGGAAATAGCCCTTGTTGGACCGAGAGGAACCCGCTAGATTCAGGGTAGAGATCGTCCTCGGTCTAAACAAATCGACAGCCCCTGAACGGGCATGCCGGAAGACCAAACGATATCAATCGCGCAGGCAGGGGCCTTTAAACGAAACGGCCTGGCGCGATCACCTGAACCCGACACTGAAGGATGGCCGAGCTTCTTGAAGGCTATGGCTGAACGACAGACGGTTTGCCACGCGAACGGTGGGCGTTGAGCCCGTTCGTTGAATATTGGCTTGCATATCGCGTGGGCTTTAAAGAACCAGCGAGGCTCGTAGAGCGAAAAATGAGACCAGGACAAAACAGGCGTATGCGCGGTCGTCCCAACAACAACCGCAGTAACAACAATAACAAGGGTCCCAATCCCTTGACGAAGAGCTATGAGTCGAACGGCCCGGACGTGAAGATCCGCGGCACGGCTCAGCATGTCGCCGAGAAATACAGCCAGCTTGCCCGCGATGCCCAGTCCAGCGGCGACCCGGTGGCGGCCGAGAACTATTTCCAGCACGCCGAGCACTATCTCCGCATCATTGCGGCCGCCCAGGAGCAGCTGCGCGAGCAGTACGGCTACCAGCAGCAGCGGTCCCTCGATGAGGATGGCAACGAGGAAGAAGGCTTCACCCAGGGTGAGCGCCCGAACTTCGAGCGTGCGGGCGGCGGCCAGGACTTAGGCAACGGTGACGAGGGCGATTACGGCTCCCAGCCACAGCCTTACGAGAACCGGGCCGAGCGCCAGCCGCGTTTCGACCGAGGGGATCGCCCCGAGCGTAACGACCGTCAGGACCGGGGTGACCGTCCCGAGCGCACCGATCGTCCGGAGCGCAACGACCGCCAGGATCGCGGCGACCGTCGCGAGCGCTTTCAGCCGCGCGACCGCGCTCCGCGCCAGGACTTCCAGCCGCGCGACGAGCAGCCCTTCGAGGCCCGCTCCGAGAACGGCGAGCGCACCGAGCGCAATGAACAGCGCCCTGCCCGCTTCGACCGTGGCGACCGCCCCGAGCGTAACGACCGTCAGGATCGCGGCGACCGTCCCGAACGTACCGATCGCCCGGAGCGCAATGACCGCTTCGAGCGTGGTGACCGTCGTGAGCGCTTCCCGCGCGACCGCCGCCGGGATGACGAGGCGTCCGACCAGGGCACCCTGCCGGCCTTCCTGACGAACCCGGTCCGTACACCCGCTCCGATGACTGAGACGGAGGCTCCGGCCCCCGCGCCGGTGATGCAGGAAGCGGCCAACGACGAGGCTGCGACCCGTCCTCGCCGCCGCCGCCGCACCCGCCAGGAGATGATCGACGCGGCTAATGCCGAGAACGGGGGCTTCACCCCGGATCCGGTCGAGACCCCGGCCGCCGAATAAGGCAGATCAGAACTGCGATACGAAAAAGGGAGAGCCAGGCTCTCCCTTTTTTGTTGCCTGCTTTCGAGGTGGGGCATGCCGCTCAAGGTAGCAGATAGCCCACAGCCCAAACGTCGTCCCACTTCAACTTCGGCCACTCAAAAATCCAAGCTAGGAGGGAATAGAGGCTCAGGAGAGCCAATCCCGTCATCAGGCCGGAGATCAGAGCCAAGGCAAGGTGAGACGACCCCAGCCAAACAGCTATGGCGGTCATAATCGATGTAACGAAAATGCCGAGAGCGATCAGAAGCCTAACGCGTTTCTGCTCCATCTACGCTCTCCATGCCGCGAACTCGGCATAACATTAGATTTGCTTGAGTAATGCACATTGGCAAGGGCAGGTCTGTGGTGGGCAAATCAAAGCGCCAGTTCGGCCTGCTCCCGCTCCAGGCTCCCGCCTGCTTCGAGCGAACCGTCACCCACCACCTCGGCATAGATGCCGCAATCGAAATGCCCATAGGCCTTCATCAGGCTCTTGGGGATCTCCAGGTCGCGGATGCCGGTGTCCGGGTCCACGTTGGTGGCGGCGCAGCGCTCGATGCGCTTGGTGATTTTCAGGCGCACGCCCGAGGCTGCGGTCAGCACCTGGCCGACGAGATCGAACTCGGCCCAGGGCGCGAGCCCCTCGATGTGGATGTTGCCGCGAAAGCGCAGAGGATCGACGGGCGCGCCGACCACGTTTTCCAGCTCCCGCACGCTGGCGAGATTGATGAGCGAGACGAAGCCGCGCCGGGAATCGGTGAAGCGGAAGCCGTCCGGGGCGGTGAGCACCTTCGGCGGGCCGCGCAGTTCCTTCGGCATGAAGCGGCGGAAGTAGGCCTCGATGGCAAGACGCCCCCCGGGGGTGGAGAGATCGCCGCGGGCCACCTCGCGACCGCCCTGCTCGATGAACAGGGTCGTGATGGAGTCGATGTAGCGGGTTTTCAGCCGCGTCAGGCTCTCGTTCCGCATCAGCATCAGGAACTTGATCTTGGGCTGATGCTGCGGGTTGCCCGGCTCGAACCCGGCCGGGCCGTTCTCGATGGCAAAGAGCCGGTCGCCGGGAAAGTAGTCCCCCTTCTTGAGGGTGATCGAGGACAGGGCTTCGGGCGAGAGGCCTTTGACGGGATAGCGCTGGAGCGAGGCGATGCGGATGGTCATGCAGCCATGGATACGGTCTCAGCTTGAGACGAGCAAGGTGAACGCGAGTGCTATGCCCGGGTTGCGAGCTCGTGCCTTGCGAATTCACCGGCCTGTGGACCGAACCACCCCATCGGCGCGTTAGGCCACATGGGGCTTATACCGGCTGATTCGGGGCCTCTGCCATGGCACAGGTTCAGAGAACAACGCAGCATCAGGACAACCGACTTTTAGCGGCCCTGGCGCCGGACGATTTTGCATTTCTGGAGCCGCATCTCGCCATCGTCGACCTGCAGCGAGGTCAGACCCTCTACGAGGTCGGTGAGACCATCGTGCATACCTACTTTCCTCACGATGGCATGGTGTCCCTCGTCACCATCATGCATGACGGCAAGTCCGTCGAGATGGCGACTTTCGGCTGTGAGGGATTGTTCGGCCTGGTGAGCGCATTCGTGACCCGCCAATCGTTCGGGCGCTATATCGTCCAGCTCAGCGGCACGGCCTCTCGAACCGAACTCAACACGATGCACGAGGCCATGGCGGCTCGGCCGGCCATCCAGCAGCTCGTCCTGCGCTTTACAGAAGCGCTCATGGCACAAACGCTCCAAGCCGTGGCGTGCAACGCCGTTCACAGCGTGGAAGCCCGTTGCTGCCGCTGGATCCTCATGAGCCAGGATCGCGCAGGCCAGCCTGATCTGCCGCTCACCCAGGAGTTCCTGGCGGAAATGCTCGGGGTTCAGCGCTCGACGGTCAGTGACGTTGCCCGGGCCATTCAGGACAAAGGGCTGATCCGTCTGGGCAGAGGCATCATCACGGTTACGGATCGCCCAGGTCTCGAGGCTGCCTCCTGCGAATGCTACGAAGTCATCAGGCAGAAATTCGAGCAGCTTCTGCCGCATACCTATCAGCGGGGCTGAATAGGGATGCCTGCCGCAGTGAGCGGGTTCCTTGAGATTGTTCGGCGGCAATGCGCGTAAAAAGCCCTGCCACATGGCAGGGCTCTGTTGCTTTCAACCAAGTGAACTCGGGCTTATGAGGCATCCCCCGAGCGGGCGACCTTGGTGCGCTTGAGCTCGGGCTCGAAGTAGCCCTCACGAGCCGGGATATGATCCTCGTTGGTGGTCTTAGGGTTCATGCCCTCGTTGGCGGTCTGGTGCTCAGGGATATTGCTCTGGGGGCCGGCCTCCTGCTTCATGCGCAGCGCCTTCTCGGCATTGGCCATCAGCTCCTCGCGGGCCTTCTCGGCCTTGCGCTTCTTGGGGCTGAACATGGAAAAAATGTCTGAAAGGGCCATAGTGACTTACTCCTTGGCGCGGGAGAGGACGCCGTCCTCTTCGTCGCTGCGATGGGTCGGCGGGGCTTTGACGTTCTGACGCGAGACGGGGATGTCGCGGGAGGTCGCGATGGTGCCGGTGGAATCGCCGATGTCGCGGGCCGCCTCGTTGGCCTTCCCACCTTGATCGTCCCGGATCACCCGGCCGTTCTCGGTGGTGTCGCCGAAGGTCTCCGGCGTCACGGAGGGCTGCTGCTCGACTGGGCTTTGCGGCACGCCCAAACCCATCTCCGCGTTGCGGGCAAGGTCGGCACGGGCTTTTTCGGCCTCCGAACGCGGGTCGCGTGTCATGGGAACCTCCTCAAATCGTTGCTGGGTCAATGCCAGCGCGGCGAGCCGGTTCCCCCTCTTGTTGTGGCGAATGGGACACACCAATTAAAGCGCATCGTACGGAAAAGTGGATCCGGTTTTCCGGGCCAAACGATGCGCACCTAAAAATGAGCATCGGATGGACCCCAAAAGTGGAATCCACTTTTGAGTCCGATGCTTGAGCGGATGCCTCGTCGATGAGGGTCCGACATCGCAGGGTTGGCCTGTGCCTCCAAGAGGGCGGGCCGACCTGAGGAGGGATGATTGATGAATTTCGAGAAATACACCGAGCGGGCCCGGGGCTTCGTTCAGGCGGCCCAGAATCTCGCCATGCGGGAAGGCCATCCGCAGCTGTCGCCGGGCCACGTCCTGAAAGTCCTGCTGGACGATCCGGAGGGCCTCTGCGCCGGTCTCATCGACCGGGCCGGCGGACGCTCCCGTGACGCCCATGCGGCGGTCGAGCAATGGCTCGCCAAGCAGCCGAAGGTCTCCGGCTCCGCTGCCCAGCCCCAGGCTACCCGCGACCTGATGCGCTTCTTCGACACCGCCGAGAAGGCCGCCGAGAAGGCGGGCGATTCCTATGTCACCGTCGAGCGGATGCTGCTGGCGCTGGCTGTCGAGAAGGACTCGGACGCCGGAAAGATCCTGGCCCAGGCCGGCGTGACCGCGCAGGGCCTCAACACCGCCATCAACACCCTGCGCAAGGGCCGCACCGCCGACAACGCGACGGCGGAGAACGCCTATGATGCGCTGAAGAAATATGCCCGCGACCTCACCGAGGCGGCCCGCGACGGCAAGCTCGATCCCGTGATCGGCCGCGACGAGGAAATACGCCGCACGATCCAGGTTCTCTCGCGGCGCACCAAGAACAACCCGGTGCTCATCGGCGAGCCAGGCGTCGGCAAGACCGCCATCGTCGAAGGCTTGGCTTTGCGAATCGTCAACGGCGACGTGCCGGAGAGCTTGAAGGACAAGCAGCTGCTCGCGCTCGACATGGGATCGCTGATTGCGGGTGCCAAATATCGCGGCGAGTTCGAGGAGCGCCTTAAAAGCGTGCTCAGCGAAGTGACGTCGGCTGAGGGCGGCATCATCCTGTTCATCGACGAGATGCACACGCTGGTCGGCGCCGGCAAGGCCGATGGCGCCATGGATGCGTCGAACCTCCTGAAGCCTGCGCTCGCCCGCGGCGAGCTGCACTGCGTCGGCGCGACCACGCTTGATGAGTACCGCAAGCACGTGGAGAAGGACGCGGCGCTCGCCCGTCGTTTCCAGCCGGTCTTCGTGAGCGAGCCCACGGTGGAAGACACCGTGTCGATCCTGCGCGGCCTCAAGGAGAAGTACGAGCAGCATCACGGCGTGCGCATCACCGACTCGGCGCTCGTGGCCGCAGCCACGCTGTCGAACCGCTACATCACCGACCGCTTCCTGCCGGACAAGGCGATCGACCTCGTCGATGAGGCCTCGTCGCGTCTGCGCATGCAGGTCGACTCGAAGCCGGAAGAACTCGACAACATCGACCGCGAGATCGTGCGCCTCAAGATCGAGCAGGAGGCTCTCAAGAAGGAGACGGATGCGGCTTCCCGCGATCGCCTCGAGCGCCTCACGAAGGAGTTGGCAGAGCTCGAGGAGCAGTCCGCTTCCATCACCGCCCGCTGGAAGGCCGAGAAGGACAAGCTCGGCACCGCGGCCGATCTCAAGAAGAAGCTCGAGGAGGCCCGCAACCAGCTGGCCACTGCACAACGCAACGGCGATTGGGCCAAGGCCGGCGAACTCTCCTACGGGGTCATTCCGGGCCTGGAGAAGCAGCTTACGGATGTGGAGGCCCACGCCGATGGCGGCGGGCTGATGGAAGAGGCCGTGACACCCGACCACGTGGCAGGCGTCGTCTCCCGCTGGACCGGCGTGCCTGTCGACAAGATGCTGGAGGGCGAGCGCGAGAAGCTGCTGCAGATGGAGCAGGCGATCGCCAAGCGCGTCGTCGGCCAGGCCGAGGCCGTGACGGCCGTCTCCACCGCCGTGCGGCGCTCGCGTGCAGGATTGCAGGATCCGAACCGGCCCATGGGCTCGTTCATGTTCCTCGGCCCAACAGGCGTCGGCAAGACGGAGCTGACCAAGGCGCTGGCAGGGTTCCTGTTCGACGACGAGACCGCACTCGTCCGCCTCGACATGTCGGAATACATGGAGAAGCACTCGGTCGCCCGGCTCATCGGCGCGCCTCCCGGCTATGTGGGCTACGAGGAAGGCGGCGCGCTCACCGAAGCCGTCCGCCGCAGGCCCTATCAGGTGGTGCTGTTCGACGAGATCGAGAAGGCGCATCCGGACGTGTTCAACGTGCTGCTGCAGGTGCTCGACGACGGACGCCTCACGGACGGCCAGGGCCGCACCGTGGACTTTCGCAACACGCTCATTATCATGACCTCGAACCTGGGCGCCGAGTATCTGGTGAACCAGAAGGAAGGCCATGACACGGACGAGGTGCGCGACGAGGTCATGGGCGTGGTGCGTCAGCACTTCCGGCCCGAGTTCCTCAACCGGGTGGACGAGATCATCCTGTTCCACCGGCTGCAGCGCAGCGAGATGGGCGCAATCGTGGACATTCAGCTCGGCCGCCTGCAGAAGCTGCTCACCGATCGCAAGATCACCCTCGAGCTCGACGAGGAAGCCCGTGCCTGGCTTGCCAACAAGGGTTACGATCCAGCCTATGGCGCGCGTCCATTGAAGCGCGTGATCCAGAAGCACGTGCAGGACCCGCTGGCGGAGCTGATTCTTGCCGGCGATATCAAGGACGGCGAGACCGTGCCGGTGCATGCGGGTCCCATGGGCCTGATGATCGGCGACGTCACGGTCAGCGGCACCGAGCGCCCGCCGCAGGGCGTGCGGCTGAATTAAGCTGTAACGATTGGAAAAAGAAAATGGCCGGGCGCTCGCCCGGCCATTGTTGTATGTCAGCAATTCAGTGTCATTCCGGCCGGAGCGCAGCAAAGGGGAAAGGCATCCATGGCGCTGAGCCTGATCGTGGATCCCCTTCCCAGCCTTCGGCCGCCAGGGATGACACTCTCCACGTCATGGCCGGGCTCGTCCCGGCCATCCCGGTTGGAAGAGCGCGGCGCCTCTCGAAAGCGAGATCACCGGCACAAGGCCGGTGATGACGTGGAGGGGGTGATGTGTGGTTACTCCGCCGCCACGCGGAAATCGTCTTCGTCGTTCATCGGCAGACCGGCATCGTCGATAGCGCGGTCCGGAGCGGGTGATCGTGCGCCTTCACGCAAGAGCCTGTCCTTGTCGGTGCGCTCGCCCTTATCCTCACGCAGTTCACGCTTCAAACGGCGAAGCTGCTTGGCGGTTTTCTGCAGGGCAGCCCGGAAGGCGGTATAGAGGTCCTTGTCCTTGGCTTCGCCGCTCATGATCTTGAGCGCGCCCATCTGCATGTTGACCGTGCACCGATAAGTGATGCCTTCGCGGGCAACGTGCACGGTGGCCGTGCTCAACCGCCCAAAATATTTTCCGGCGACCTGACGGATGTTCGTTTTCGCATATTCGGGGAAGTTGTCGCCCAGATCGACAGTCGAGCTTTGCACCAGGATGTTGTTATCGGCGCCTTCGAGATCCATTCGCTCCTCCTTGGTGAAGGTTCGATGGCTAACGGCGCGACTGCAAGAAGGTTTCGCTGTCCATGAAACAAAACCTGTCCTGCCAAGGTTATATGCTGTTTAGGGTCTGCGGGCCCGCCCACCCTGCTGCTCCACATCGACCACGGCGACCTCGATGGTCTCGGAGCGGTTGTCGCGGACGATTTGAAGCTTGACCGTGTTGCCCACGCCGACCCGCTCGAGCCTGTCGGTCAGGTCCGACAGGTGGCGCACAGGCGCATCCTCGACACCCACGATGACATCGCCGATGATGCCGGCCCGCTGGTCCACCCCGCGAAGCCCTGCCCGATCGGCCGGCGAGCCCGGCACCACATCCGCCACGACCACGCCGGTCACACCAAGCTGAGCGGCGAGCGTCTCGTCGCCGGCGAGAATGCCGATGCCCGGTGTCGGCACGCGGCCGGTGCGGATGAGTTCCGGCACGACCCGGTTCACCACGTCGACAGGAATCGCGAAGCCGATGCCTGCGCTGGTACCGGAGGGCGAATAGATCGCCGTGTTGACGCCGATCAGCCGCCCGGCGGAATCGAGCAGCGGGCCGCCCGAATTCCCTGGGTTGATTGCTGCGTCGGTCTGGATCACGTCGGCGACCTCGCGCCCGCCGCTGGTGGGCAGGCGACGCTTGAGCGCGCTGACGACGCCTGTGGTGAGCGACTGGTCGAGACCGAACGGATTGCCGATGGCATAGGCCGTCTGCCCCACCTTCAGGTCGGCCGAGCTTCCGACGTTCACGGGCGCCGGCAGAGACCCCTGGCGCTGGAGCCGCAGGACCGCGAGATCGTAGTTCGGCGCCCGTCCGATCACCTCGGCCGGACGCACCTCACCGGAGGCGAAACGCACAGCGAAGGAAGCACCGTTTTCCACCACGTGATGGTTCGTCACCACATGCCCTGCCGCGTCCCACACGAAGCCCGTGCCGGAACCGGCCGGCTCAGCCTCAGTCGTCCGTCCGCGCCCCTGCAGCGCCACCACCTGCACCACCGAGGGCGCCACCGTCTCGAAAACCTGGATCGTCGTGCGCTCGAACTCCGCCAGATCGCCCCGTGCCGCGACGGGCCGCGGCTCTCGGGCGGAATAAAAATAGGAGTTCACGTAAGGCTGCAGCACTAGGATGGCGAGCAGCACCGCCACGACCAGCATGATGATTCGCGTCGTCCGGTCCTGCATCGTGCCTCCTGCTCCTGATCAGCCCCTCTCACAACGGACACGCTTGATCGAAGTTCATCTCGAATCGATGCGTCTCGTTCAAGGAACCCTGTGTCCGCCACCTGCTTGTCCCTGCGGATGGATGGTTGAGCTTGCCCGGCGAAAGGCAAGTCCTCACCTGTTCGGTTGATTCAGGAGGATGCTGCCTTGCATGATCCGTCACCGCCGGGAGGCGCGACCCGTCCTGCTGTTCATGCGGGCATCTTCCCGACCTTCTTTCTGTCCGGGTTCGAGTGCTCCACCTTTATCTGGAAGGATCAGGGCCGCCGGGATCTCGTGGCCGAGACCCAGCACCGCGAGCATGTGGACGAGGATTACGCCTTCCTGCGCTCGCTCGGCATTGCTGTGGCGCGCCAGGGCATTCCCTGGCCCCTCGTGGACAAGGGCGGCACTTACGACTTCTCGGGGCTCGATCCCTTTATCGCAGCCATGAACCGCCACCAGATACTGCCGATCTGGGACCTGTGCCATTACGGCTATCCCGACGATGTCGATCCTTTCGCCCCCGACTTCGCTGAGCGCTTCTCATCTTATACAAAAGCGGCGGCGGAATACGTGACGCCGCGGATCCGGGGACCGCATTTCTTCACGCCGATCAACGAGATCACCTTCTTCGCCTTCATGGGCGGCGAATGGGGCTGGACGGCGCCGTTCCGCAAGTCCGACGAAGACCGCCGCCGCCTGCGCCTTGCCCTGTGCAAAGCCGACATCGCGGCCGTGAAGGCGATCCGCGAGGTCGACGCGCAAGCGCGCATGGTCCACATCGATCCGCTCATTCTCGTGGTCGCGCCGCGAGACCGCCCCGACCTCAAGGACGAGGCGGATCACGAAACCTTTACGGACACGTTCTATGCCTGGGACGTGATCGCCGGACGGCGCCACCCGGAGCTTGGCGGTTCACCGGAGGTGCTCGATATCGTCGGCGTCAACGCCTACTCGTTCGGCCAGATGGAATACCGCGAGAACGGCCCGCACGCCTCGCTGGAGCCGCATGACGAGCGCATCCGGCCGTTGGGCGATCTGCTCACCTTCGCCTGGGAGCGCTACCGCCGCCCGATGATCGTCGGCGAGACGAGCGGGTTGCGCGAGGGCCGCCCCGACTGGCTGTGCGACATCGTCGAGGAATCGCTTGCCGCCGTGCGCAAGGGCATCGACCTGCACGGGGTGTGCCTGTTCCCCGCCGTCGACATGCCCGACTGGCACAAGGGCGGATGGCTGCACAACGGCCTGTGCGATCTGGTGGAGGAGAACGGACGCCTGAAGCGCGTACCTTACCAGCCCTATATCGACGAGCTGCGGCGCTGGCAGAAGCGGTTGAACCGGGTGACAGAGCTCGACGAGGATCCGTTCAGCGATCCCGTCAATCTCGACGACATCAAGCATGCAGCCGACACGATGCAGATGAGTTCGGATAAGAACTGGCACTGACGGCGGCTTCGCTTGGCGCCTGAACCAAACATTCCCGCAAACGTTCGCTCTCACAGTCCGATTGCAGGAGAATCCTCGATGTCACGACATCTCGTGATCGCCAGCCTCATGGCCGCGTTTGCCGTTCCCGCCCTGGCCCAGCAGGTTCAACAGAACCAGGCCATTCCGTTTTCCGTCACGCCGCAGCCCGCCGAAGGCCAAACCAATCCGGCCCTCGGGCAGAATGCGCAGGAGCGCCAGCAGCGTACGCAGCAGGGCGGCGCGCCGCAGGATACGCAGACCCAGGCCCGCCAGGGTCAGGCCAACAGCGCACCGGCCGCCATGGGTCAGGAGCAGTCGCAGGCAGACCGGCAGTACATACAGCAGGCACTGGCACTGAGCACCGTGTCGCTGCAGCAATCGAACTTCGCTCTCACCAAGGCGCAGAATCCGCGTGTGAAACAGTTCGCGGAGTTCGAGGTCGGCGAGCAGAACCTGCTCACCGAGATCATGCATTCCTTCGCCGACCCGAACGCCACTGCGTCCACCACTCGCGGGGCTCAGGCTGCAGCCTCAACCGCACCTGAGCTGCCGGCAAAGGACGCGCAGGCAATGGAGCGTCTGTCGAAAGCGTCAGCGGGAGCCGCCTTCGAGAAGGATTACGTCGCGCTGCAGATCCAGGGGCACCAGGAATTGCTGAAGCTGCAGGAGGATTATCTCAAGCAGGGCTCCGGCAACCGTGAGACCACGAATGTCGCCAAGCTCGCACGCAATCAGATCCAGGAGCATCTGACCATGCTGCAGGACATCCAGAAGGAGCTTGGCCGCTAGAGCATCGTCCAGCCCTGCTTTTCACGGTCGCAGGGTCGGAACACCCGTCCCGAACAGGACGTTGGCTCTGCGAGACTTTTTAGCCATCAGTCTGCTGAAACCCAAGAAGAGGAATAGCCCCATGGCGCAAGACAAACGAGGCCGCCCTCCCGAGCCGCCTGTCGATGAAGTGCTGAACGAGATCGCGCAGGAAGAGACCGGCGACGACTTCGTCGCAGGACCGACTCAGCGCAACGATGTCGGCAACACCAAACGCGCGGCCGCCAAGGCGACCGGCGTGATGGGTGCCTCGAAAAAGCTCGATCCCGATCTCGACATCAGCCACGTGGACGACAACCGCGTGAAGAGCGGCTCGAATGCAGGCCTTCACTCCTTCAAGGAGGTTCCGGAGGAGGAAGACGACGATGCCGGCTTCCAGATGTCGAACGAGGAGATCGCCGAGGGCGTCAACACTACCGCCAACAAGAGCCCGGCGCCTCGCACAGCTCAGACGGAAGGCTCGCTGGGACCTACGGGCATGAGCGGCGGGGCGGCCTCCCGCGCCCGGGTGCCGGCTCCCGGCAACGCCGTGGACGTGCCCAAGGGCACCCTGGTGCGCGGCCATCCCACGGCTAGCCAATCCGGCGGAAAGTCGACCTCCTCCACGGGCGACGAGAAGCCGCCGAAGCGTTCTGCCCGCGCCCATAGCGGCCAGCAGCAGCGGCCCCTCTCGAAGGGCGGTAACGAAGAGCGCTAGCTGGTGCTCATAATCGCGTCATCCCGGAGGGAATCAGCCATCCGGGATGACGCCACTGCATAGCTGTCTCTACGGAAGGTGGAGTGACAGCCCCCGGCCTCCCGCTTTAAGGATTGTTCAGCCGAACCGGCAGTGACGACATAAAACGGTCGAGGAAACGCTCATGGACAGAAGAAACGTTCTCAAAGGCGCAGGTCTGGCAGCTGCAGCAGGCGCGGTCGCATCCCCGGCCATCGCGCAGGCGCAACCGGACGTCCGCTGGCGCATGGCATCGGCCTATCCGAAAAGCCTCGATACGCTCTTCGGCGCAGGCGAGATGATCTCCAAGCGGGTGGCCGCCGCCACGGACAACAAGTTTCAGATCCAGCCGTTCGCTGCCGGCGAGATCGTCGGCGCGCTTCAGACCCTCGACGCCACGCAGAACGGCACGGTCGAGTGCTCCTACACCCTGTCGAGCTTCTTCATCGGCAAGGACCCGACCTTCATGTTCGAGACCTCGGTGCCGTGGGGCATGAACGTGCGCCAGCACAATGCCTGGATGTACTACGGCGGCGGCCTCGACCTCGTGCGCGAGTTCATGAAGGACTACAACGTCTACCCGATCCCGGCCGGCCAGACCGGCGCGCAGATGGGCGGCTGGTTCCGCAAGGAGATCAAGTCCATCGCGGACCTGAACGGCCTGAAGATGCGCATCGCCGGCATGGGCGGCCAGATCATGCAGAAGCTCGGCGTGGTGCCCCAGGTGCTCGCCGCTGGCGACATTTATCCGGCGCTGGAGCGCGGCACCCTCGATGCGGTCGAGTTCTCCGGCCCGCACGACGACGAGAAGCTCGGCTTCGTGAAGGTGGCCCAGTACTACTACTACCCAGGCTTCTGGGAAGGCGGCGCGCAGCCCTCGCTCTACGTGAACATGAACAAGTGGAACGAGCTGCCCGCCAACTACAAGGCGATTCTGGAAGCCGCCTGCGCCGAGGCCAATGCCATGTGCGTGGCGAAGTATGATGCGCAGAATGCCGACGCGATCCGCCGCCTCGTGGGTCAGGGCGTGCAGCTGCGACCCTTCCCGCGTGACATCATGGAGCAGAGTTACAAGGAAGCCTACAAGCTCTACGGCGAACTCGCGGCATCCAACGCCAAGTTCAAGAAGGTGTACGATTCCTGGAACGTCTTCCGCGAGAAGGAGCTCACCTGGTTCCGCATCGCCGAGCTGCCCTTCGACTACTTCGTCAACCAGCAGCAGGGCCAGCCGCGCTGAGCGTTTCTCGATGAACAAAAACGGCGCCGAAAGGCGCCGTTTTCATTTCGGCGAAGGGAGGATCAGAGCTTGGCCTGATGCGTTGTCTCCACGACAGAAACAAGCGATCCGATAAGGGAGACAGCCATGACGGATCAGAAACGCAGTGAGAAGTCCGAGCAGGACAACACCAAGCGCGACGACGATAAGCAGGCCGAGAACAAGAAGAAGCACCAGGAAGAGCTTCTCGATGAGGGCGTGGAAGAGACCTTTCCCGCCAGCGATCCGGTTTCCGTGAAGATCACGAAGTAAATCTCGAACGTTCATCGCACCCCAGGCCCGCCTGGGGTGTTTTGCTTGTTCTCAGTTGCGGCTTGCCACCGCGACGCCCAAGGCCGCGAGAGCCATGCCGGCGAGCTGGATCAGGCTCAGGGTCTCACCGAAGAACACGAAGGCCATGAGGGCCGCAACCGGCGGCACGAGATAAAGCAATGTCGCTACGCCCACCACGGCGCCCTGCCGGATCAGGAACAGCAGCAGCCCGATGGCTCCAATGGAGAGACCGAACACTGCCCAGGCGAGCGCGCCGAGGAGCGGCAGCGTGAGGTCCATGCGCCCTTCTTCCAGCAGCAGCATCAGCGGCAGGGTGACGATGGCAGCGCCGATATATTGGATGGTCGCATTGACCCGCAGGTCGAGATTGCTGCCGGTACGCTTCTGCCAGATCGTCCCGAAGGTGATGGAGAGCATGCCAAGCACGCAGATGAAGAGCGCCAGCGGCGGCACGCCGCCATCCCCGAGCTTCGGAGCCACCACGAGAGCTGCCCCCATGAAGCCGATGCCGATCCCGGCCCAGCGCCGCGGCGACACCCGCTCGCCCAGCAGAGGCCCGGCGAGAAGGCCCGTGGCCAGCGGCTGGAGGCCGGCCACGAGGGCGGATATCCCGGCCGGCAGCCCATGCTTGACCGCCCAGAACACGCCCCCGAGATAGAATCCGTGCAGGAGAACCCCGGCGATCATGCTGTTGCGCCAGTCGCTCCACCTGCGCGGCCAGGAGACCCGCGCCACCACGACGATGCCGGCCAGCACGAGGGTGGCGAGCACGTAGCGCACGAACAGAAACGTCAGCGGCTCGGCATAAGGCGCCACGAGGCGCGCCACGACGAAGCCGGTGGCCCAGATGAGCACGAAGAGTGGCGGCGCAAGGCGGGCGAAGAGGGATGGGTTCATGGGGTGATGCAGAGTGGAAGCCGTAAGAGAGGAAAGGCCTTGTAGGCCCGAGCCTCAGTGTTTGTCGATCCGTGCAACCTCATCCAAATGTCGACGTCGAGGTCACAGCAGAGTGGCCCCGGCTCTCCGAAACCTGATAGCCTGACACAGGACATTTCCTTGCCCTTGACCCCTGCCGCACCATCTCCCGCCTCCTGGAGACCCCGCTGTTGAACCGCCTTCGCCTCTGGCTCGAACTCGTCGCCATCGCGTCCACCCGCTTCGTGCTGCACGATGCCTGGGCGATCGCGAGCCATATCGCCCTCTCGGTGCTGACCTCCATGTTTCCGTTTCTCATCCTGGTGACGGCGCTGGCGAGCCTGTTCGGCACCGGGACCCTGGCGGACGAGGTGGCGGACATCATCCTGGAAGCCTGGCCTCGGGAGATCGCCGGCCCCATCGCGGGCGAGGTGCACAATATTCTTTCGGTCAAGCGCAGCGACGTGGTGACCCTCGGCCTCGTGCTCGCCCTTTATTTCGCATCGAGCGGCGTCGAGAGCCTGCGGGTCGGGCTCAACCGTGCCTATGGTGTGCGCGAGACCCGCGCCTGGTGGCTGACGCGGCTCGAATCAATCGCCTTCGTGATCGCCGGAGCGCTCATGCTGCTGGCCCTCGCCCTGCTCGTGGTGCTCGGCCCGTTCCTGTGGCGATTCGTGCTCGCCTGGGTGCCGGCGCTGCAGCCCTTCGACGGTATGATCGCATTCCTGCGCATCGGCGTTGCAACCACCGTCATCGTGGTGGGCCTGCTGCTCGCCTACAAGCTCGTCCCATCGGGGCGGCGGAGTTTGCGCGCGGTGCTGCCGGGCGTGGGCGTGACGCTGGCCCTCTGGCTCCTCGGCGGCTTCGCCTTCAGCTGGTATCTGGAGTTTTATCCGGGGGCCTACGCCTCCACCTATGGGGGGCTGGCCACCGCCATGGTGGCGCTGATCTTCCTCTACACTCTGAGCGCGATCTTCCTGTTCGGTGGAGAGCTCAACGGCACCATCATCCTGGCCAAGCGCCGCCGCCTCGGCAAGGAACCGAAGCCCGAGCACCTGAAAGACGTGATCGCCCTGCCCTGACCGGACAGTCTATCGAAGGATTCAGGGGGTGAGGATCACCATCAGGACGAGCCCGAACAGGCCGATGGCAGCAATGCCGATGAGGCTGAGCCAGGGGTGCTTGCGTTGGTTGTCCGGATTCAAGAGCAGGTTTCCCTTCACGTGCCGAGGGTGATGATCCAGAGGCAGAGTCCGAGACCGACAACAACGGCGAGCCAGTTCAGGGAACGATCAAAGACCAGGTTCCATGAGGCTGGAACGGTCTGGGCAAGCTTCTTCTGCGGGGGGAGATCGACGGGCATGGCTCATGCTCCAAAGCCTGAGGAGCTTCGAGACGCACCATGCGCCCAAAAGGGCAGCGGTCGACTAAGGAATCGCTGATTGAGATACTATACAGAGGCAATGCGTCATTTGTAAGTGTGGCCGAAGTCCATGGCGTTGATATCGCAGGATTTTGGCGAATTCAGGTCATATGGAACGAAACCTGACAGCTAGTGCGGGAGACTCTCCACGAGTTCTTCGAGAAAGTGGAAAGCTTCGCTGATGATATCGCGAGCGGCCACGCGACCTGTCGACAAATCCAAGTAGACCAGAGCACTTCCCAGCCTGTCCCCCGCCCTGAAATATCCGAGAACGTTCGGCTCGACGATCATGTCGCCAGCGTCGTCCATGAGGCGGTTGCCGCTGGTCAATTTGCCATGCTTCAATGAAAAGGCAGCGTCTCGGAGTGCCCGGAAAGCCTCCGATGCGTTCGCAAGATCAGCCTTATAGGCAGAATCATTGGTGCCGTGCTTCGTTGCAGACGCATCGCCCTTGGCATGCAGATACCAGAACGTAATTCCGGAAAGAGCATCCATAGTTAGGATTGCGTTGGCGGTCGCGCGAGGATCGTCGGGGTTCTCCAGTGCATCAACCATGTTCGGTTGAACCACTTCGTCGAAAAACATTCGCGGTGTCATAAGCAGCCTGCCAAGCTGAAACGGCCGGGCTCGCGCCCGGCCGCCTCTCATTGCGGTGACGTGAGGATCAGCTCACGATCTTGTACTTCACGAAGCCTTCCGGCGCATCGCCCATCTTCTCGACCTTGATGCCGGCCGGCTGATAGTTGGCGGCGTTCGGGCCGGTGGTGAAGGTCATGGTCACGCCGGCCGGAACCGCGAGTGCCCAGGAGCCGTCAGCCTTCGGAGACACTTCCTTCTTCTCGAGAATGAAACGCATGATGGCATCGCGGGTCAGGTCCGGCGCCTCGAACACGATGGTGGTGCCGTCCGCGCCGGGGAAGTTGCCGCCGCCGCCCGCGCGGTAGTTGTTCGTCACCACGAGGAACTGCTGGTCGTCCGTCACGGGCTTGCCGTTGTAGGTCAGTTCCTTGATGCGGCGCGCATCGGCATTCACGACCTTGCCGTTGTCGTCGTAGCGCGAGGCTTGCGTCGGGTCGATCTTGTACTGCACACCGGCGATCACGTCGAAGTTGTAGGCCGGGAACTTGGAATTGATGAGCTCCTGCTCGCCGCCTTTGGCTACGTCGATCTGGTTGTAGATGCCGGCCGAACGCTCGAGCCACTCGCGCACCTGAGCACCTGTGATCTTCACCACGCGGATCGTGTTCGGATAGATGTAGATGTCCGCCATGTCCTTGATGGCGAGCGGGCCGGGCTTGATCTCGGTGAAATAGTTCGGGCCGCCGCGGCCGCCGGCCTTGAACGGCGCGCCTGCGGACAAGATCGGCAGATCCTTGAAGGCGGAGGCCTTTAGCTGATCGGCCACGTACCAGGCCTGCGCCTCGGTCACGAGCTTCACGGAGGCATCGTCCGACACGAGCGAGAAGTAGGAGTGGATCGGAACGGCCGTCGTACCGACGGGCTCGCGCACGTATTTCAGCGTCGCCTCATGGCCTGCTTTTGCTGCCGCCATCACGGCTGCGTCCGATTCCACCTTCGCCACCACCTTGCGGTCGACACGATCGTAGATCGGGCGCGCCTCGGTGCGGAAATTCGCAACCTTCCAGGCATTGCCCTCCTTGGTGAGCTCCAAGTCGATGAGGCCGAGATGGCTGCCCCAGAAGCCGGCCATGACGGCAGGCTTGCCGTGCAGCGTGCCCTTCTGCACGTCGACGCCGGGAATGTTGTTGAACTCCTTGCCGCCCGGAAACGTGAAATGCTGGTGGCCGGTGAGGATCACGTCGATGCCCTCGACCTTGGCCAGATGCAGGGCCGCATTCTCCTCGCCGCCCTTGCGCTCGCCGCCGGCGATGCCGGAATGGCAGAGTGCCACGACGATATCGGCGCCGGCCTTCTTCAGGTCAGGCACATGCTTGTTCGCCGCATCGACGATGTCGATCGTTGTGGCCTTGCCGTCGAGATGCGACTTGTCCCACTGAACGATCTGCGGCGGCACGAAGCCGATCACGCCGATCTTGATCTTCTGCTTGGCACCGGATTCATCGGTGAACTCGCGGTCGAGGACGAGCCAGGGCTTCTGCAGGGTCTCGCCATTGGCTTTCAGCACGTTGGCGCAGACCAGCGGGAATTTGGCCGTGCCCATGGCGTTCTGCAGGAACTCGAGGCCGTAATTGAACTCGTGATTGCCGAGCGTGCCGCAATCGTAGTTGAGCTCGTTCATGGCGGCGACCATGGGATGAACATCGCCCTTCTTCATGCCCTGACGGTAGGCGACGAAATCGCCGAGCGGCGAGCCCTGGATCAGGTCGCCATTGTCGAACAGCAGGCTGTTCTTGGCCTCGGCGCGGGCGCCCTTCACCAGGGTGGCCGTGCGGGCGAGACCCACCGTCTCGTCGGCCGCGTCGCGGTAGTAGTCGTAAGGGAAGATGTTCACGTGAAGGTCGGTGGTCTCCAGGATGCGGAGCTTCACGACCGGACCGGCAGCCCAGCTGACCTGGGACATCCCGGTGAGAGCGGCAGCGGCCACGCCGGTCTGCAGGACGCGACGGCGGGTAATGGATTGTGTCATGTGTCTTCCCTTAGGCTTATCGTTTTACGAAACAGCGTTCGCCTTAGCCGAGAGAAGCACAGGTTTTATGACAAGATCAATATAGGCGGCTAAGAGGTGAGCTAATAACGGGGACAAGCGCATCCCAAACCCTCCTCCCCCTTGTGGGGAGGAGTTGGAGGTGGGGGTGCCGGCGCCACGCTGGTCCAGTTCAGCGCTCACACCCCCACCCTTAATCCCTCCCCACAAGGAGGAGGGAAAATTGCGTTTTATTCTGCACCCGATCCCGGATCTCACTTTGCTCGTCCGGGAAGACAGCTGGAACTAGGACGCCCGCAAAGCCTCATCGAGATCCCGGTAGAGGTCCTCGACATCCTCGATCCCGGTGGACAGGCGCAGCAGATCCGGCGGGCATGGGGTTCCAGGCCCCTCGATGGAGGCGCGGTGCTCGATCAGGCTCTCGACGCCGCCCAGCGACGTCGCCCGCTTCCACAGACCCACCCGGGCGGCTGTGCGGATCGCCGCGGCCTCGCCGTCCGACACCTGAATCGAGAGCATGTAGCCGAAGCCGTTCTCCATCTGCCGGGCAGCGATGTCGTGGCCGGGATGCTGCGGCAGGCCGGGATAGAGCACGCGGGCCACTTTCGGATGGGCGGAGAAGCGCTGCGCGAGATCGAGCGCGCTCTTGGCCTGGGCTGCCGTGCGCACATGGAGCGTGCGCATGCCGCGCATCAGGAGATAGGCCTCGAACGGCCCGAGGACCGCGCCCTGCATCTTGCGGATATTGGCGATGCGCGCCCAGAACGCATCCGCCTTGGCGCCCGCAAGCGCACCCGCCACCACGTCGGAATGGCCGTTCAACACCTTGGTAGCCGCATGCATGACGATGTCGGCGCCGAGGTTCAGCGGGCGGGTGTGGATCGGCGAAGCGGTGGTGGAATCGACCGCAAGCCGCGCGCCGGCCGCGTGCGCGATCTCGGCGGCACCGGCGATATCCGTGATGGTCCAGAGCGGGTTGGAGGGCGTCTCGATCCAGACCAGCTTGGTTGCGCCGGGCTTCACGGCCTCGCGCAGAGCATCGAGATTGTCCGTCTCGACGAAATCGACCTTGAGGCCCCAGCGCACGGCTTCCGTCATCAGCCAGTTGCGCAGGGCCCAGTACATGACCTTGGACGCCACGATGTGATCGCCCGGATCGAGGGCCTGGAACACGGCGGTGGCCGCCGCCATGCCGGAGGAGAACAGGAGCGCGCCGGCCTCGGCCTCTTCCAGCATCGCCAGCACTTCTTCCGCCTCGCGGATGGTGGCATTGTCCGGCCGGCCATAGACGAAGCCGGAGGAATAGGCATTGTCTTCATCGCGGATATAGGTGGTCGCCACATGAATGGGCATCACGACCGCCTTGGTGATCGGGTCCACATGGCCCATGGCTTGAGCGGTCAGGCTGCGCTTCGACCATGGGGAACGCGATGACGACATGGGGGAACCTCCGGAGAGCGTGACAGGTTGCGTCACGA
The DNA here is from genome assembly GCF_036314045.1 of Microvirga sp. CF3062. Taxonomy (NCBI): domain Bacteria; kingdom Pseudomonadati; phylum Pseudomonadota; class Alphaproteobacteria; order Hyphomicrobiales; family Methylobacteriaceae; genus Microvirga; species Microvirga sp. CF3062. The sequence goes on along the minus strand of NZ_JAYGGN010000005.1, from coordinate 323,701 downwards.
GAGAAATGACGCAACGTCCTTAAAGGGATTTCGAGGATGCATACAGACCAAACTGTGCCGGGCAGCCATGCAATGCCGCCGCTGCCACGTTTTCTTGTGGCCGTGCTGCCGGTGGTCGCCGTTGCGGTCTCTGCAAGCCTGATTACGCAGCCGAACATCCCGGCCTGGTATGTGGGCCTCCAGAAGCCCGGCTTCACGCCGCCGAACTGGGCCTTCCCGGTCGCCTGGACGATTCTTTATGCCCTGATGGCCTATGCGCTCTGGCGCGTTCTCTCATTGCCCGAAAATCGGCCCGGACGCACGGCGGCGATTATCGCGTTCTTCGTGCAGCTGACCTTGAACGGGGCGTGGTCCTTCGCCTTCTTCGGGGGCAAAAGCCCGCTGGCGGGGCTCGTGGTCATCGCCGCCCTGATCGTGGCGATCCTCGCCACGATCCGCACCTTCTGGAGGCTCGACCGCACGGCGGCCCTGCTGCTCGTGCCCTATCTCACCTGGGTCGCTTATGCGACCCTGCTCAACGGCACGATCTGGCGGCTCAATGGCTGATTAGCGAGACGCGGCCGGCTCAGGCTTGTCGAACAGATCCGGGTCCTTGTCGAGATGATCGAGGACGCCGACGAAAGGCAGCTGCCGGTAGGAATGGGCCACGTCCATGCCGTAGCCGATCACGAACACGTCCGGGCAGGTGAAGCCCACATAATCCGGCTGGATCTGCACGGCGCGCTTGCCGGGCTTTTCCAGCAGCACGGCGGTCTTCACGCTCTTGGCGCCGCGGGCCATGATCAGGTCCTTGGCGAAGGTGACGGTGCGGCCCGACTCGAGAATGTCATCCACGAGCAGCACGTCGCGTCCGCGCACATCGCTCTCGACGTCGCGCAGGATGGTGACGTTGCCGGTGGAAACCGTCCCGTCCAGATAGCTCGACAGGTGCACGAACTCGACCTGGGGCGTGAGCCCGGCCCGGTGCAGGGCGCGGATCAGGTCCGCGGCGAACATGAAGCTGCCCTTGAGCACGGCCACCACAAGCAGGTTTTCGGGCTTGGCGGCAGCGATCTCCTGGGCCAGTGCCTCGTTGCGCTTGGCGATGATGTCTTCATCGAAAAGAACCCGGATGCGGTGGGCAGTGCTCATCGTAATCGTCCAGAAAAAGAATAATGGGCTTTCAAAGCCGCCCCTTCACGACCATGCTTGGCCTGGGAAGTCAAACGAACTTGGCGCCTTTCGCAAGGATTCGGGCAGCAGCCGAGCCGTCCTGCGGCAATGTCCCGCGAGAGGTTCGCTTTCCGTCTTGAGGCCGCAAGTTTATGGCTTGCTAACCATAGCGGGGCGATAAGGAAGCGAATCGCCGAATTTCTTCACCTCAAGGATGGCTCGGATACGTGTGAAAGCGCTCGATCACGACGATTATCACTACGATGAAGGCGCGCCGCCGGTCGTGCATTTCGAGAATGTGGGCGTGCGCTACGGCATGGGCCCCGAGGTCCTGCGCGACCTGACCTTCTCCATCGAGCCCAATTCCTTCCAGTTCCTCACGGGCCCGTCGGGCGCCGGCAAGACGACGCTGCTGCGCCTCATCCTGCTCTCCGTGAAGCCGACCCGCGGCCTGATCTCGATGTTCGGGGAGGACGTCTCCCGGATCTCGAAGGACGAGCTGACGTCCTTGCGCCGCCGCATGGGCGTGGTGTTCCAGGACTTCCGCCTGCTCGATCACCTGACAACTTATGAGAATGTGGCCCTGCCCTTACGGGTGCAGGGCAAGGAGGAGGCAAGCTACCGGGCTGAAGTTGTCGAGCTCCTGCGCTGGGTGGGATTGGGCGACCGCATGCACATGCTGCCGCCGGTGCTCTCGGGCGGCGAGAAGCAGCGCGCGGCGATTGCCCGGGCGCTGATCGTCCGGCCAGACCTTCTGCTCGCCGACGAACCCACCGGCAACGTGGATCCGTCGCTGGCCCGCCGCCTGCTGCGCCTCTTCATCGAGCTCAACCGGCTCGGGACCTCGGTAGTCATCGCCACCCACGATTTCAGCCTCATGGATCAGCTCGACGTGCGCCGTCTCGTGCTCGGCGACGGCCAACTGCATATCGACGGGTGAGCTAAGATGAGCGCCTCCCCGCAAACGCGCCTGAAGAAGGCCGCCTCGGCCTCCGACAGGCAAAAGCGCCCCCTGCCAGCGTCGTTGAGCCGGAACGCTCCGCTCGTGCCGGTGGACTCGGCCGGCGGCCAGGCGCTGGCGGCCGTCATCGCGATCCTGACCTTTCTGGCCGCCTTATGCGCCGGCGGCGCGGAGCTCGTGGCGGCCTCATCCGCCCAATGGCGCTCCGAGATCGCCCGGGAAGTCACCATCCAGATCCGGCCCAATGCACAGCGCTCCATCGACCAGGACGTCGAACGTGCAGTGGCGCTGGCCCGTCAGGCGTCGGGGGTCGAGGCGGCCCAGGCCTTTTCCAAAGAGCAATCCGAGCGTCTCCTCGAGCCCTGGCTCGGGACCGGCCTCGACTTCAACGACCTGCCGGTGCCGCGGCTGATCGTGATCAAGATCCGGGAAGACGCGAAGCCGGATTTCGCGAGCCTACGGCAAGCCCTCCAGCGCGACGTGCCGGGGGCGACGCTTGACGACCACGCCCTCTGGGTCTCGCGGCTTTCCACCATGGCCAACACCATCATCGGTGTGGGCGTGTTCCTGGTCAGCCTGGTGCTGGTCGCAGCGGCGCTCGCCGTCATCTTCGCCACCCGCGGCGCCATGGCGAGCAACCGGGAGGTGGTGGAGGTGCTGCATTTCGTCGGCGCGAACGACGACTTCATCGCCAAGGAATTCCAGCGACGCTTCTTCCGGCTGGGGCTGCGCGGCAGCGCCATCGGAGCCGGCAGCGCCATGATCCTGACGCTGGCCTTGGGTCTTGTGACCCGCTCCTGGCGCGCGAGTCCGACGGGAGACCAGATCGAGGCCCTGTTCGGCGCCTTCACCATCAGCTGGCGGGGCTATGCGATCGTGGCCCTGATTGCGCTCTTTGTCGGTGTGATCACGGGCATCGTGTCGCGGCTGACCGTGAGACGCTTTCTTAACGAAAATGGTTGATGGTGACAGTTAACAGCGCATCGTGCGGAAAAGTGGGTCCGGTTTTCCGGTCCACACGATGCGCAAGTCAAGGAAGTGAGCATCGGATGAATCCCAAAAGTGCAAATCCACTTTTGGGTCCGATGCTCCAGGAAAAAGCGGGCTGCCTCTCCATTGCCGCAATCTCCACTATCTTCGTCCAGGATGACCTCGCGAACGCAGAGTTGGGGTGCGCCGGACGCCACGGAAACCGTCGGCTGGGGCTGGACGATGCAGGAATCGCCTAAGGCTCCCGCACGGCGGTCATGGGCGCGACGCATCCTGGGTTTGGGCTTCTGGGCCGCGACCTGTGCCGCACTTGTCGGTTTCCTGGGTTTTCTCGCCTTCGTCTACAGCCTCGACCGCTCCGAGCAACGACCCGAAACCCGGGCGGATGGCATCGTGGCTCTGACCGGTGGCGCCCAACGTATCGGCGATGCCATCGACCTCCTGGACAAGGGCTACGCCAAGAGGCTCCTGATCTCGGGCGTCAACGAGAACACCAGCCGTGACCAGATCTCCCGGCTCAATCCGGGCCAGCGGCGCCTGTTCGATTGCTGCGTGGATCTCGACTACCGGGCCCGCAACACCATCGGCAACGCTATCGAGACCCGGCGCTGGGCCGAGAAGAACAGTTTTCACACCATCATCGTGGTGACCTCCAACTACCACATGCCGCGCACGCTCGTGGAACTCGACCACGCCCTGCCGAACCTGCAGAAGATCCCTTACCCGGTCGCGGCGACCATCGACCCGCACGACTGGTGGCACAACCCGGCGGTGGCCCGGGTGGTCTTCACGGAATACCTGAAGTTCCTGGCCGTCTGGGTCCGGACCCGTTTCGAGGGCGACCCGGAGCGCTCGTCGGTAGCCCACCTCATCAGCGGCGGGTCCCCGGTCAAGAGGCAGCTGATTGCAGAACCCATCTGGCGCTAACGCATCGTGCGGACCCAGAGGGCCACGTCAGTGAAAAGTGGATCCGGTTTTCCGCGTTAACGATGCGCCAGCCAAGGGATAGAGCATCGGATCGATCCCAAAAGTGCAAGTCCACTTTTGGGTCCGATGCTATAGAGAAGCTGACAAAAACCTTTTAAGGTCAGCGCGGCCGCAGAGCCTCTTGCTCCGCATTTCCATTTTGCGATTCCATGCTGATCCTCCGCTCCCTGCTGTTCAACATCGCCTTCTACGCCAACCTGATCCTGTGGCTGATCCTGCTGATCCCAGGCCTTCTGATGCCACGCCGGGTCTTCATGGACATGGTCAAGCTCTGGGGCCGCACATCGATCTGGCTTCTGCGAATCATTGCCGGCATCAAGCTCGAGATCACCGGCCGGGAGAAGATCCCGCCGGGTGGTGCGCTGGTGGCGGCCAAGCACCAGTCGTTTCTCGAAACCTTCGCCATCGTGACGATCCTGGAGGATCCGACCTACATCCTGAAACGGGAGCTGATGTGGATCCCGATCTTCGGCTGGCATCTGGCAAAGGCCCAATGTGTGCCGGTCAACCGCAAGGCCGGATCGCTCGCCCTGGTGCAGATGACTCAAAGGGCAAAGGAAGAGGCCGAGCACGGGCGCCAGATCATCATCTTCCCAGAGGGAACCCGCCGCCCGCCGGGCGCTCCGCCGGCCTACAAGTACGGCGTGGCGCATCTCTACCAGAATCTCGGCTTTCCCTGCATTCCGATTGCCCTGAATGCCGGCCTGTACTGGCCGCGCCGCCAGTTCATCCGCCGCCCCGGCACGGTGCGGATCGAAGTGCTCGACCCCATCCCGGCGGGACTGCCGCGCGACGAATTCTTCCAGCGGGTGCAGCTTGAGATCGAGACGGCCTCCGACCGGCTCTACGAGGAGGGCCGAAGGGAACTCGGCCTCGGTCCTGCGACAGCTTCGGCGGCCTCCCTGTCGAAGGCGTGACGGGGCCTGATGTGGTGTCGTGGCCGGGTTTGTCCCGGCGATCCTGTTCGCAGGCGTAAAAACCCACAAACCCAAGCCCAGCCAAGCTTTCCGCAACCTTGACGACTCACTCGACCGTTCCTACATATAAGAACATATGGCGAACAAACGAACCATATCTTGGAACGCGGCCATGCGGGATCTCCGCAACGACCGAATGCGGAGGGCTGGCGTGCGCGAGGAAAGGCTACGGGCGACCGCAGGGCTTCGCTCCTCTTCCACCCTGAGTTCCTGGCGCGGCCGTTCGGGCCGCCGCTACATCGTCGGCGTGCATCCTCTCAATCAATCGGAACTGCTCGACGTCACGGACGCCGTGATCCTCGCCGTCAGGCGAGATGCGGACGGGACCGGCACGGTCATCGACGCCGCCATGGCCGCGTCCGAGCCGGCCGAACACACCCGGATGCGCTGGCTCGCCAAGGTCCAGGGGCTGGGCGCCGCCGAGCTGCACATCCACAGGCTTGCCGCGACGGACGAGGATCGCCGCGCGATCTTCGAGGATCTGCGCGAGGACGAGACTCAGGCCTCCTGATCAAGCGCATCCACGATCTTGTGCAGCAGCGGATCGACCACGCTCATGCCGATGAGATGATCGTAGGTGTTGCGCACGTAATCCGGATTACGACCGGAAACCCCCTGCCCCTGCCGTACGTGCTTCAACACATCGTCAAAAGACAGGCGCCCTGCATATTGACCGTGATACCGGTCGACCACATAAGCCAACGCCCGAACCCGCCGACCGTCGGCCAGTCGCACCGGCAGGTGGCGCTCCAGATAGACGGCGGTGACCTGCTCGCGCTCGCGCAGGTACTGGATCGTGGTCTCCGCCTCCTCCGGGGCGACCCGGAAGGCCACGCCGTGGCAGCGCCCACCCCGGTCGAGCCCGAGCACCAGTCCCGGATGATCAGGAGTTCCACGGTGGACATGGGAGAAGACGCACAGCGAGCGGTGATAGCCATAGAGATGGGCATGCGCGCGCTCGAGATGAGGAAAGCCCGGCCGCCACATGAGCGAGCCGTAGCCGAACACCCATAAATCCTCCGTGAGGTCCTTCATGTCACCCGCGCCCGAACCTTGCCTGCTTCCGGCGCTACCAGTAACGAAGCATCCGCACAACAGGAGATCACGCATGGATCAGGCCGCCCCGACAGGGCATGTTCGCCGCAGCCGTTTCTGGCTCTACGCGCCCTTCGTCCTGCTGCTTCTCCTGGCGATTGCCTGGAGCGTCGCCTGGTTCGTGATCCGCAACCGCACGGCGGAGGCTCTCGATGGCTGGGTCGCCGCGGAGGCACGAGCCGGACGGGAATGGACCTGCGCGGACCGCAGCATCGCCGGCTACCCGTTCCGCATCGAGGTGATCTGCAACGCCCTCGACTTTAAGCGCGGTGCGGTGACCGCCTCCTTCGGGCGCACTGAGGCGGTGGCGCAAGTCTACCAGCCTCGTCGCATCATCACCGAGGTGGCCGGCCCCTTGAAGGTGACGGACGGAACCGTGACTGTGCAGGGCAGCTGGGATCTGCTGCAGGCGAGCCTCAATGCCTCGCAGACGGGCGTGCAGCGCCTATCCGTTGCCGCCAATGAGCCGAAGGTCACGGTGACCGGTCTGCCGGCCGGCGAGCTGACCGGGTCGGGCAAGCGTCTGGAGCTGCATGTGCGGCCCAACCCAGCGCGGAGCGCCGAACAGGCGCGCGACGTGGCCGCCTCCGTCACGGAGGCGCGCATTCCCCTTCTCGATGCACTCATCGGCGGTGCGGAGCCGACAAACCTGAATGCGGATGTCACCGTCACCCAGGCCGATGGCTTCAAGGGCGGCACCATTGCAGGGGAGATGGAACTCTGGCGCAACGCCGGCGGCAAGCTCGACATCCTGATGCTGTCGGCCACCAAGGGCACGCGCCAGATCGAGACCAAGGGTGAGCTGCGCCTGGATGATCAGCACCGACCTGCGGGCCAGCTCACCGTGGCGGCCGCCGGGCTCGACGGCCTTCTCGGCAACCTCACGGGCGGCCGCCTCGGCGGCAATCTGTTGGGCATGCTGCTGGGACAGGGTCCGCGCGCGAATGCGGCACAGCCGAACGCCAAGCCGCAGCTCGCGTCCCTGCCGCCGCTGCGGCTTGAGAACGGCTTTCTCGCCATGGGACCGTTCGTGATTCCCAACGTGAGGCTGCAGCCGCTGTATTGAGGGTTTGGAGATCCTCCACTGCCATTCCGGGCGCCGCAGGCGAGCCCGGAATCCATAACCGCTAACGGTGCAGGAAGAAGCGAAACGCTGCTCGTCCTCTCCTGATATGTCGTGTTTATGGATTCCGGGCCCCGCTACGCGGCCCCGGAATGACAGTCAGTACCGGATCCACCAATAAATCCCGCTACGCCTTGTCCTCACGCCTCCGGCCGAAATCCGGCTCCGGCGTTTCCTGGCCCGACGAGATGATGCCGCGCCGGATGGCGCGGGTGCGGGTGAAGAGGTCGAAGAGCTTGTCGCCCTCGCCCCAGCGGATGGCGCGGGCGAGCAGGGCGATGTCCTCGTTCAGGCGGCCGAGCATCTCCAGCACGGCCTCGCGGTTGTGCAGGAAGACGTCGCGCCACATGGTCGGGTCCGAGGCCGCGATGCGGGTGAAGTCGCGAAAACCGCCGGCCGAGAACTTGATCACCTCGCCCTGCGTGACCGTCTCCAGATCCGCCGCCGTGCCGACGATGTTGTAGGCAATGAGATGCGGCACGTGACTGGTGATGGCGAGCACGAGGTCGTGGTGCTGCGCAGACATGACCTCCACGTTGGAGCCCATGGCCTCCCAGAAGGCGCGCACGCGCTCGGTTGCCGCCTCGTCCATGCCTTCGGGCGGCGTGAGGATGCACCAGCGGTTGTGAAAGAGCGTCAAAAAGCCCGCGTCAGGCCCTGAATGCTCTGTGCCCGCCACCGGATGAGCCGGCACGAAATGCACGCCTTCGGGCAGATGCGGTTGCACCTGCGCCACCACGGAGGCCTTCACCGAGCCCACATCCGACACGATGCAGCCGGGCTTCAATCCCGACCGCATCGCCTCCGCGACCTTGCCGCAGACGCCGACCGGTACGCAGAGGATGACGAGATCCGCATCCCTCACGGCGGCCGCCACATCGGTGGTGGCCTCGTCGGCAAGCCTAAGTTCGCGCACCCGCGCGACCACCGCCTCGCTCGCATCGACCGCCACGATAGTGCGCGCAAGATTGAGATGCCGGCTAGCGCGGGCGATGGACGAGCCGATCAGCCCGAGGCCGATGAGCGCGACGCGCTCGACGAGCGGCGTGTCACGCGGGGGACCGAGACGCTCAGGCATTCTTAGCCCCCATGAAATCGCTCAAGGCGCGGACCACGAGGCCGTTCGCCTCCTCGTCGCCCACCGTCAGGCGCAAGGCATCGGGCAGGCCGTAGGCCGCGACCTGACGCAGGATGAGCCCGCGCGCGGTGAGGAAGGCATCGGCATCCTTGGCGGTCTTTCCGGCCTGTTGCGGAAAATGGATGAGCAGGAAGTTGCCGACGCTCGGCGTGACCTTCAGGCCGAGCGCCTCGATTTCGCGGGTGAGCCAGGCGAGCCAGCGCTCGTTGTGCTCGATGGCTTTCGCGATATGCGCCTCGTCCTGGATCGCCGCGATGCCAGCGGCGATGGCCGGGCCGCTCACGTTGAACGGGCCGCGGATGCGGTTGACCGCATCCGCGATGTGGGGAGGCGCCACCATCCAGCCGAGGCGCAGGTTGGCGAGCCCATAGATCTTCGAGAAGGTGCGGGTCATCACCACGTTCTCGGAGGTGGCGACAAGCTCTAGGCCTGCCTCGTAATCGTTGCGGCGCACGTATTCCGCATAGGCCGCGTCGAGCACCAGCAGCACATGCGGCGGCAGACCCGCGTGCAGGCGCTTGACCTCGTCGAACGGGATGTAGGTGCCGGTCGGGTTGTTGGGATTGGCCAGGAAGACGATCTTCGTTTTGTCCGTCACTCTCGCGAGGATTGCGTCCACGTCGGTGCGCAGATCCTTCTCCGGCGCCACGACCGGCGTGCCGCCCGCTGCCTGGATGGCGATGCGATAGACCAGGAAGCCATGCTCGGTGAAGATGCCCTCGTCGCCAGGGCCCACATAGGCATTGGTGATGAGCGACAGCAATTCGTCCGAGCCTGTGCCGCAGATAATGCGGTTCGGATCGAGGCCATAGCGGGACGCGATTGCCTCACGCAGCTTGGTGGCGGCGCCGTCCGGGTAAAGCTCAAGATGATCGAAGGTCCGAATTGCTTCCATGGCTTTGGGCGAGGGGCCGAGCGGCGTCTCGTTTGAGGAGAGCTTATGGATCTTGGCAACCCCTGCGGCCTTGCTCTTGCCGGGCACATAGGCGTCGATCTGCATCACGCCGGGACGGGGTTGGGGACGAGCGGACATCATCGGTTCCTAGCAATCAGTGTTGGCAGACGCTCTAGCGCAGGTCGGGTATCATTTCACGTGGAAACGTTCGGCATGGCTGCCGACCTCGGCGAGTTGGGCGAGGCTGGCGCCCGCCTTCGTCAGGGTTTCGTGCAGCTGTGCGGGCTCGACGGTGCCGGGCACGGCGATGAGCTCCGACAGGCCATGGGCATCGGCGGCGCTCGCCACCACCTCGCCGCCGAGGCGGACGAGAGCCTCGTTGGCGCCCCGGTGCCAGCGCTCGAACTGGGCGGCATAGAGCACCACGTCGCGCACAGCCGCATCCACCAGGGGCTTCGAGATGACGAAGACCGGGGTGCCGGCCGGGTGGTCGGGCCGCTCGATGAAGGGCAGGCGCGCGATGACCTTCGGGCGCTCCCGGTCGGCCAGGGTGCGCCACCACGCGCCGCTCGTCGCCCCCTGGTCGAGCCGGAAGATGCCGAGATCGCCCCCGGAGGAGGCCACCGCCTCGATCACCGCCGCGGCGCTGGGATGAGTGACGTAAGGTACCGTGAAGCCGAAATGGAACCGGGCCGAGTCCCGCATGGGCGCATCGCCGCCCGACACGTCGGCATGAACGGAATAGTTCGACTGCACATAGGTGAAGGTGCCGATGATCACCCGCCAGATGCTCTCCACCGTGTCGAGCGGCAGCAGGCCCTCGTGGCGCTCGGCCAGGGCCTTCATCATCGAGGCCTCGCGGCCGGGACGGAAAGCCGACGCGATGCCCGTCTTCGAGGCCTTCTTGGAGGCGATCAGCCGGTCGATGATGGTGCCGCGCTCCATGAGCAGCCGGTGCATCGCCTCGTCAATGCGGTCGATCTCCTGGCGGAGTTCGGCAAGGGCGGGCGCGGGCTTCTCGGCGGGCATGGGCTAAGATCCTCAGGGAGAGGCCCTTCTTTGACGGTTTTGCCCATTCTTGTCATCCCCGGATGACCACCGCGTAGCCAGCTTGAGGCGTTATGTTCGTTGACGCGACCGGCTCCCCGCATTACCGGTTGTTCGAAAGAACGAACGTTTCCGCTGAAAACATGTCCTTCGCCCCCCTTGTCTCCGAACCGCGAAGCCAGGTCGACGACCCGTCGAGCCTCGTGATGCGCTTTGGCGCGGACGAGCCCCTGATGATGGATGCCGGGATTGCGCTCGCGCCCTGGCAGATCGCCTACCAGACCTACGGTACGCTCAATGCGGACAAGTCCAACGCAGTCCTGATCTGCCATGCGCTCACCGGCGACCAGCATGTGGCGAACGACAATCCAGTGACGGGCAAGCCCGGCTGGTGGCTGACCATGGTGGGACCCGGCCGGCCGGTGGACACCGACCGGTTCTTCGTGATCTGCGCCAACGTGATCGGCGGCTGCATGGGCACCACGGGCCCAGCCTCCATCAACCCGGCGACGGGCCAGCCCTACGCGGTCGATTTTCCGGTCGTGACCGTTCCCGACATGGTGCGGGCACAGGCGGCGCTGATCGACCGGCTCGGCATCGAGAAGCTGTTCTGCGTGGTCGGAGGCTCCATGGGCGGTATGCAGGTGCTGCAATGGGCCGTGAGCTACCCGGACCGGGTGTTCTCGGCGCTTCCCATCGCGACCTCAGCCCGCCACTCGGCCCAGAACATCGCCTTCCACGAGGTCGGCCGTCAGGCCGTCATGGCCGATCCCGAGTGGCGCGGCGGGCGCTACCTGAATGAGGGCACGCGCCCGTCAAAGGGTCTCGCGGTCGCCCGCATGGGCGCACACATCACCTATCTCTCTGAGGTCGCCCTGCACCGGAAGTTCGGGCGCAATTTCCAGGACCGGGCCGCCCCCACCTTCTCCTTCGACGCCGATTTCCAGATCGAGAGCTACCTGCGCTACCAGGGCATCTCCTTCGTCGAGCGGTTCGATGCCAATTCCTATCTCTATGTCACCCGGGCGATGGACTATTTCGACATCGCAGCCGAGCATGGCGGCTCCCTGGCTAAGGCCTTCAAGGGCACGCCCACGCGCTTCTGCGTGATCTCGTTCACCTCCGACTGGCTGTTCCCCACATCCGACTCGCGCGCCATCGTGCATGCGCTGAACGCCGCGGCGGCGTCTGTCGCCTTCGTGGAGGTGGAGAGCGACAAGGGGCACGATGCCTTCCTGCTCGAGGAGCCCGAAATGTTCGCGGCGGCCCGCGGCTTCATCGATGCGGCCGCACGGGCTCGGGGGATCGCATGAGCCTGCCCGCCACCCTGCCCCTGACCGATGTTGAAAGCGGCCACCGCCTCGATTTTCTGCTGGTCACCGACATGGTGGAGCCCGGCTCCCGTGTGCTCGATGTCGGCTGCGGCGACGGGGCGCTTCTCTCGCTCCTGCGCGACCGCAAGCAAGTCGACGGGCGCGGCATCGAGATTTCGCGAGAGGGCGTCAACGCCTGCCTGGCCAAGGGTCTGCCGGTGATCCAGGGCGATGCGGACACGGATCTTGCCGATTACCCGGACGACGCATTCGACTACGTCATCCTCTCGCAGACGATCCAAGCCACGCGCCAGCCCAAGGTGGTGCTGGAGCATCTGCTGCGCATCGGCCGCCGGGCCATCGTGTCGTTCCCGAATTTCGGCCATTGGCGCGTGCGCTTCGACCTCGGCGTCCGGGGCCGGATGCCCATGACCGAGAACCTGCCCTATTCCTGGTACGACACCCCCAACATCCATTTCTGCACCATCCGCGACTTCGTGGAGCTGTGCCGCGAGGTCGGCGCCCAGATGGAAAAGGGCGTGGCGCTCAATGCCGGCGGTCAGCCCATGCGCGTCACCCTGCCCTGGTGGGTGTGGAATCTGCTTGGGGATCAAGCGGTGTTTTTGCTGAAGCGGCGTTGAAAACCCAACTTTCGTCATGGCCGGGCGCGTCCCGGCCATCCACGTTTTAATAACCGCAGCGCATCAAACACATGGATCCCCGGAACAAGTCCGGGGATGACAGGAGAGCGAACTATCCCTCCCCCTCCGCCATCGGGTGCAGATCGCGCACCATGCTCTTCAAGCGCTCGTCCAGCACATGGGTGTAGATCTGCGTGGTCGAGATGTCGGAATGGCCCAGAAGCTCCTGCACCACGCGTAAATCCGCCCCGTTCTGGAGCAGGTGGCTGGCAAACGCATGACGCAGCACGTGGGGACTGACCTTGTCGGCGCGAAGCCCCGCAGCGCCTGCCATCGCCTTCAAGTCGCGGGCGAAGGCCTGCCGGGTCAGGTGGCCGCTCTCGCTGTCGGCCGGGAACAGCCAGGGGCCGCTGGCCTTTTTCTGCTCTTCCAGCAGGGCGAGATAGGTGTTGGCTGCCTCCTTTGCCGCCTCCGTGAGGGGCACCAGCCGCTCCTTGGCGCCCTTGCCCCGCACCACGAGGAACCGGTCCCGGGTTTTGGCGGCGCTTTTGGGCAGGGCCATCAGCTCGGAGACGCGCAGGCCCGTGGCATAGAGCAGTTCGAGCAGGCAGGTCATGCGGGCGGCGCGCAGGCGCTCAGGTTGCGTCGCCTCCGAGTGCGTAATCCCCTCGGACGCCACCTGCAGCAGCCGGTCGACCTCGGCGACGGAGAGCACCTTGGGCAGAGACCTGCCCCGCTTCGGCGCCGACACCGCGGCCGTCGGGTCGGCCGGAGCATAGCCCTCCACGTAGAGGAATTTATGGAACTGGCGCACAGCCGAGAGCCGGCGGGCCGCGGAGGTGGCCTTCAGGCCCCGCTCCTCCAGGCTTGCCATGAAGCTCCGGATAGTGGTGGAGGTCGCGCTGTCGGGCTGACCGCCGGCCTCGGCGAGGAAGCTCAGGTAATCGTCAAGGTCACGCCGGTAGGCGTCGAGCGTGTTCTTGGAGGCGCCGCGCTCGGCGGCGAGCATGTCGAGGAAGAGGCTGGCGTGGCGGGCGCCGCTCATGAAGACGAGGGCGGACGGCTGGTCTGGACCGGGACGCTGATCTCGCGCGGGTCGGGATCGACAAGGGTCGCCAGGGCAAACATGGCAGCAAAGCCAAGGCCAGCGAGAATGGCGACGACGAGGAGAAACCGAAAGAGCGTGGGCACCTGAGCCTCTTGAACCGTTGACCCGCTAGAACCATGCCACGGGCTCGAAGGCAAGTCCTTCTCATCGGTTAAGTTTCCGAGGAAAGGGAGGTCACGCCCTTGTGACAGGCCGCCGCGCCCGTGCTAGGACATGAAGCCATGAACAAAATCAGCCGCTTCAATTCGCTCGATGAAGCAGGCGGGCAAGACCAGGCAAGCCAGCGCGGCCATCCCATCAGCCGCCTGCTCGGCACGCGATCGCTCGTGCTCGTCGGCCTCATGGGCGCCGGGAAGAGCACCGTGGGCCGCAGGCTCGCGCAGTCGCTCAAGCTGCCGTTCCGCGACGCCGATCACGAGATCGAGGCTGCGGCCGGCATGACGATCCCCGAAATCTTCGCCATTCACGGCGAGGACCATTTCCGTGACGGCGAGCGCCGCGTGATCGCCCGCCTGCTGCAGGAGGGCCCCATCGTGCTGGCCACCGGCGGCGGCGCCTTCATGAACGAGGAGACCCGCAGGCGGATCGCCGAGCAGGGCATCTCGATCTGGCTCAAGGCCGATCTCGACGTGCTCATGCGCCGGGTGCGCAAGCGCTCGACCCGTCCCCTGCTGCAGAACCCGGACCCCGAGGGCACCATGCGGCGCCTCATGGAGTTGCGCCATCCAGTCTATGCCACGGCTGACATCACGGTGGATTCCCACGAGGCCCCGCACGACAAGGTGGTGACCGAACTCATCAAGGCTCTGCGCGATTGGTTCGAGCACGACAAGCAGGAGAGCGCCGGGACATGACGCTTGTATCTGCCCGGATAGACAGCCCGTCCTTCATCACGGTGCCGGTTCCGCTCAATGAGCGGGCCTACGAGATCCTGGTCGGGCGCGGTCTGATCGAGACCGCCGGCGCCCGCATCGCAGCGCTCAAAGCCCGTGCCGCCGCTATCGTGACGGATGAGCATGTGGGGCCACTCTATGCCGCCGCCCTGGCGGCTTCGCTCGAAGCGCAGGGCCTGCGCGTATCCGTGATCACCCTGCCCCCCGGCGAGGCCACCAAATCCTATGCCAGCCTGGAGCGGGTCTGCGATGCGGTGCTCAGCGCCAAGATCGAGCGCGGCGACCTCGTGGTGGCGCTCGGCGGCGGTGTGATCGGGGATCTTTCGGGCTTTGCCGCGGCTGTGGTGCGCCGGGGCGTGCGCTTCGTCCAGGTGCCCACCACCCTGCTCTCCCAGGTCGACTCTTCCGTCGGCGGCAAGACCGGCATCAACTCCCGTCATGGCAAAAACCTCGTCGGCGCCTTCCATCAGCCGAGCCTCGTCATCGCCGACACGGCGCTGCTCGACACGTTGCCGATCCGCGAGATGCGCGCCGGCTATGCGGAGGTGGTGAAGTACGGCCTCATCGACGACGCGCGCTTCTTCTCCTGGTGCGAGGCGAACTGGGCGGGCGTTTTCGCCGGCGGCCCTGAACGCGATGAGGCTGTGGCGCAGAGCTGCCGCGCCAAGGCCGCCGTAGTGGTGCGCGACGAGCACGAGAACGGCGACCGTGCGCTGCTCAATCTCGGCCATACCTTCGGTCATGCGCTCGAGAAGATCACGGCCTACGATTCCACGCGCCTCGTCCATGGCGAGGGCGTCGCCATCGGGTTGGCGCTCGCCTTCCGCTTCTCCGCCTCTCTCGGCCTCTGCCCGATGGCGGATGCGGAGCGCGTCGAGGCTCATCTGATTGCCGCCGGTCTTCCCACACGCTTGTCCCAGATTCAGGGTGGATGCGGTACGGTCGATGAATTGCTCGACGCCATGGCTCAGGACAAGAAGGTGAAGGGCGGCGCCCTGACCTTCATCCTGGCGCGAGGCATCGGCCAATGCTTCATCGCGTCGGGCATCGGGGCCGACGAGGTTCGCAGGTTCCTGACAAGCGAGATCAACGCATAAAGCCATGGTCGAAGAATCATCCGGCAATCTCTGGCTTGCGGCAGCGGTCGTTGTTTTCTGCCTGCTGCTATCGGCCTTTTTCTCGGCGAGCGAGACAGCCTTCACGGCGGCCTCACGCTCCCGCATGCTGGTGCTGGAAAAGGGTGGCGACAAGCGCGCCAAGCTGGTGAATCGCCTGCTCGAGATGCGCGAGCGCTTCATCGGCACGGTGCTGATCGGCAACAACATCGTCAATATCGGCGTCTCGGCTTTCGCCACGAGCGTTCTGGTGGCAATCTTCGGCGACGAGGGCGCGATCTATGCCACGGTGATCATGTCGATCCTGGTGATCGTGTTCGCCGAGGTGCTGCCGAAAACCATCGCCATTTCCTCGTCCGATCAGGCATCACTGTTTCTCTCACGGCCCATGTCCTGGGTCGTGGCGTTCCTCGGCCCGCTTGCCATTGCGATCGAGCGCATGGTGCGCCTCATGCTGCGGCCCTTCGGCATCCGGATCGGCGAGAACACGCCGATCCTCTCAGCCAGTGAGGAGATCCGCGGTCAAGTGGCCCTTCTGCACAAGGAGGGCGGCGTTGCGAAGGCTGATCGCGACATGCTGGGCGGCCTGCTCGATCTCAAGGACCTGAGCGTCTCGGAGGTCATGGTCCACCGCACCAAGATGCGCACGATCAATGCCGATCTCTCATCTGAGGAGATCGTGCGCGAGGTGCTGTCCTCGCCCTATACGCGCATGCCGCTCTGGCGTGAGAGCCAGGAGAACATCGTCGGCGTGCTCCACGCCAAGGACCTGCTGCGGGCGCTGGATGCCGTCGGCGGAGATGCAAGCAAACTGAAGGTCGATGCGATTGCGCTGGAGACCTGGTTCGTGCCCGACACGACCTCCCTGCGCGATCAGCTGAAGGCCTTTCTCGCCAAGAAAACGCACTTCGCCCTCGTGGTCGACGAGTACGGTGAGGTGATGGGCCTCGTGACCCTCGAGGACATCCTCGAGGAGATCGTGGGCGACATCAAAGACGAGCACGATCTCTCGGTGCAGGGCGTGCGGCCGCAGCCCAACGGCTCGGTCAACGTGGACGGAGGCGTGCCGATCCGCGACCTCAACCGGGCCATGGACTGGAACCTGCCGGACGAGGAGGCCACCACCATCGCGGGCCTTGTCATCCACGAGGCGCAGGCCATCCCCGACACGGGACAGATCTTCACCTTCCGCGGCTTCCGCTTCGAGGTGCTGCGAAAGTCGCGCAACCGGATCATGGCATTGAGGATCACGCCGCTGTCGCTCGTCCGAACCAGAACGGAATGACGGTCAGGTTCTCAAGAACTCTAGGAGTGCCGCGTTCACCGCCTCAGGCTCCTCGTGCTGGACCCAGTGGGTGGCGCCCTCGATCCAGCAGATGCTGCCGTTCTCGCACAAGGCAATGCTTGCCTCTGCCAGCCCCTTCTCCAGGAACCGGTCCTTACTGCCCCAGATCACCAGGGTGGGCGCGCGGACGGTCGCATCCTTCATGTCGGGCTTGAACGGCAGGGCGCGGTACCAGTTCAGCATGGCCGTGAGCGCGCCGGGCTGCGACCACGTTTTTTCGTAAGCCGCGATATCGTCATCAGAGAACGTGCCAGGACGGCTCGTGCGCCGGAGCGCGTTCTTGAGGCTGCGGTGACCGTTGGCCGAAAGCATGGTTTCGGGCAGGAACGGGATCTGGAAGAAGCCCACATAGAGGCTTCGCACCATCTGGCTCGGATGCGAGCGCATATAGGACCCGGCAACATTCGGATGAGGCGCGTTGAGGATGGCGAGATTCTTGACGCGAACCGGATGGCGCGAGGCCGTCCACCAGGCCACGAGTCCGCCCCAATCATGGCCAACGAGAGAAAAGGTCTGACGGCCGAGAGCATCGGCTAGTCCGACGATATCACCGGCCAAGATGTCGAGATCGTAAGCCCGACGGCCCTCCGGCTTGTCGCTGAGATTGTAGCCGCGTTGGTCGGGCACGAGCACGCGAAAGCCTGCGTCGGCCAGTGTTCCGATCTGGTAGCGCCAGCCCCACCAGAACTCCGGAAAGCCATGCAGCAGGATGACAAGAGGGCCGTCTTCCGGCCCCGCCTCGACGCAATGAAGCGTGACGCCGTTGGTGCGGCGGGTGCCTGGCGTGCTGGGGTCGAGGGCTTGTCTCATGCGTGCGCCGACACCCTGACAGGCCGCTTCGGCGGCTCCTCGGGGGCCATGAACTGGGCCCTGGCAAGCTCCGCGAAGCGCCCGCCATTGGCCACGAGTTCGTCGAAGGTGCCGCTTTCGATGACGCGCCCCTGATCGAACACGAGGATGCGGTTGGCGTTGCGGATGGTAGCAAGACGGTGGGCGATGACGAAGGTGGTGCGACCCTTCATGACCTCGTCGAGCGCCATCTGCAGCTTGCGTTCCGTTGCGGCGTCCAACGCGCTCGTGGCCTCGTCGAGAATCAGAATCGGCGGGTTCTTGAGCAACGCGCGGGCAATCGACAGGCGCTGGCGCTCGCCGCCGGACAGGGAGCGCCCGCGCTCGCCGATCACCGTGTCGAGGCCGTCCGTCTGCCGCGCGATGAACTCGATGGCCTGGGCCCGCTCCAGAGCCTCGATCATTTCCGCATCCGTTGCGTCCGGCCGTCCGACCTGCAGGTTCTCACGGATGGTGCGGGCAAACAGCATGGGCTCCTGGAACACCACGCCGATGTTGCGGCGAAGCGACGACAGGGTGACGTCGCGTATGTCGAGCCCGTCGATGCGGATGCAGCCCGATTGCGGATCGAAGGCGCGGTGCAGCAGTCCCAGGGTGGTCGACTTGCCGGAACCGGTCGCGCCCACCAGCGCGACGTTCTCTCCCTCGTGGACGGTGAAGGAGACGTCCTGCACGGCGGAGCGCTTGCCGTCATAGGAGAAGCTGACATTGTCGAATACCACGTCGCCCCCGTAGCGCTCTACGTCCTGAGCGTTGGGCCGGTCGTGCACGACCGGCGCCGTGTCCAAGATCTCGAAGAATTCCTGAAGTTTCGGCGCCTGCATGAAGAGCTGGTTGATGAAGCTCACCGCCTGCTCGAGCCGCCCGATCAGCATCGTGGCCATGCTCATGAACATGACGATCTCGCCGATGGTGGCGAGCCCGTTCAGGTGCAGCCATGTGCCGAGAAGGAAGATGGCCGTGACCGTGATGGTGGCCGCGGCGCGCGACGCGACAGCGGCCAGCGCCCACCAGGAGAGGACCGGATTCTGTGCCTGGAGCAATTGCTGGATGATGGTTCTGAGCGACCGCGTCTCGGCCTCGACGCGGGTGAAGGATTGAATGACCGGCACGTTGCCGAGCGCATCGGAGGCATGCTCGGCAAGGCTCGAATGATAGCGCTCGACGGAGCCCTGAAGAGTTTCGGTCTTGCGCAGAACGATGGCGGTCAGCACTGCGAACACGGTGACGAGCGCGACGAGCAGGAGGCCGAGTCGCCAGTTCAGGAACACAGTGAGCGGCAGCAGCACGACAAGCGCAATCAGCGCCGACATGTGCTCGCGGAAGAAGCCGAGCCACAGCCAGGACATGCTGCCCGAGCCTTCCAGCATCACTTTCAGGACGCGGCCCGAATGGGTGGCGGTATGGAAGGCGAGCGGCAATTCGAGCACGTGCTCGAAGTAATTCGCCACCACGGCCAGGCGGCGGCGATGGGCGAGCCGGTCTGCATGGAGCGCCACGAGGGCGCCTGCCCCAATGGAAAACATCCCGAAGGCCACCCAGGCGAGGATGAGCGGCATCAGGATTCCGAAGGTGACGGGCGGCGTATCCGGCAGCTGGCCGCGCGTGAGCACATCGATGATGCGCCCGAACAGGATCGGCTCCGCGAAGGCGGAAATCGCCAGGGCCACATTGGCCAGCGCAAGCACCGCGCCGATCCGGAGATCGGACCCGAGTTCGCCGAGAACACGGATATAGAGCCTGATCAGCCGCATGGGGATGCCTCTGCCAAGGGAACGGACATTAGGACGGAAACTCCGCTCGCGATAGAGAGTTGCGTCTCAAGAGGCCTCACGCCGGCCCAGTCCGCATTCATGCATCAACTCTTTGGGCATGAGACTGCCGCAGCTTCCGCCGGAAGCGGCCGATCCATCGCGGCCCCAGCTTCGGCTGCGAAGGACGCATCGGACGGGCGAGAAGAACGGCTCCCTCGCTGGTCTTGCGGATATGCAGGGTGCGGGTGTGGAACTCCTCCAATCCCGGCCGGTGCCCGATGGACAGCACGCTTGCACCCTTCAACTCATTCTCGAACAGCGCCAGCATGGACGTCTGGTTATCCTCGTCGAGAGCGGAGGTCGCCTCGTCCATGAAGACCCATTGCGGCTTGTGCAGAATCACGCGGGCGAAGGCTACCCGCTGCTGCTGCCCGAGAGACAGGCTGCGGTCCCAACGCTCGTGCCTGTCGAGCATGTCCAGGAATTCACCCAATCCGCAGCGCTCCAGGGCCGCACGGACATCCGCATCATCAAAGGTGTCGGGCGACGCCGGATAGCTGATGGCCGCTCGCAGGGTTCCAAGAGGCAGGTAGGGACGCTGCGGCAGGAACATCATCTGCTCAGGTCTCGGAACGCTGACCTTGCCGGAGCCCCAGGGCCAGAGGCCGGAGATGGCGCGGAAGAGCGTGCTCTTGCCGGCCCCCGATTCACCCATGATCAGCACCCGCTCGCCGGGTTTGATCTCGGCCGTCGCATCCTCGATCAGGATGCTGCCGTCGTTGAGCGCGATCGAGACACTCTCGAAGCTTAGCCAGCCTTTCGGATGCGGGGCAATGTCGATCCTGCGGTTCTCGGCGGCAACCTCTTCCAGGTCGAGAGACGCCTGCCGGAACGTGGCGACCCGCAGCACCGCCGAGCGCCAATCGGCGATCTTCGGGAAATTGTCGACGAAGTAGCGCAGGGCCGACTGCACCTGATTGAAGGCACCCACCACCATCATCATCTCGCCGAAGGAGAGGCGTCCCGCAAAGTAGTCCGGCGCAGCCGCCAGGATCGGCACCACGATGGCGAGCCAGCCATAGCCCGACGTGATCCAGGTCAGCCGCGCAAGACCGCTGGACAGGCGCCGCGAGGCCTTCAGCACAGCCTCGACGAACTCGTCCAGGCTGCGGCGCTCGTCGGGCTCGCCGTTGTAGAGCGCGACGCTCTCCGCGCTCTCGTTGACGCGCACGAGCGCGAACCGCAGATCGGCCTCGCGGGCATAACGCTCCGTGTTGAGCCGGATCAGCGGCCGGCCGACGAGCCAGGTGAGACCCGACCCGATGCCGGCATAGCCCACCGCAACCCACACCATGTAGCCGGGGATCGTGATGGCGGTGCCGGCAATCGTGAATGTGACCGGGCTCGACAGCCCCCACAGCACGCCGATGAAGCTGATGAGCAGCAGGAGCGCCTGCAGCATGCCGACCCCGAGCTCAGTCGAGAGCTCTGAGAAGAGGCGGCAATCCTCCTGCATGCGCTGATCCGGCTGCGAACCGTTCTTGCCCATGAAGCCGAGCTGGTAGGCATGATTGGGCTTAAGCCAAAGATTGAGCAGCACGTGGGTGAGCCGCTCCCGAAGGCGGATCTTGAGGCGCTCCTGCAGCCACGTCTGCGCCACGACGAGCGCGAGCAGGACGGCGATAATCGCCAGGAAGACGAGGAGCTGATCGAAGAAGGCGAAGGTGTTGCGCTTCTCCACCGCGTCAAAGAAGGCGCCATTCCATTGATTGAGCCGCACCTGGCCGAACATGTTGCCGATGAGGACAACGAGGATGAAGGCGCAGAGCCGCAGCATGGGCCAGCCCTTGCGCCCTCGGAGCATGTCGCGAAAGAGCGCATAGAGTTCCTGGCCGATGCTCGGCCTCACCTCGGCGATGGCGTCATCAGGATGATTGGGATCAGGCTGGTGCGCGGCAGCGGCATTCGCTTCCTTGGCCAGCGTATTGTCCTGGCCGGGACCGACTTCCTGCTCACGTCCTGTCGCCGGCGGCGGGGGCACTTGCCTGCCCAATTTCGGGTCGAAGTCCGGCATGTTTTGAGACGCGCACTCGTGTAGCTTGAGAGTTCCTCAAGCTAAAGCGCGTTAACATGAGTTAAGTTCCGGATTAGCCCCTATGGACCCGCAGGCGATCAGCGCTTGTCGGCCGCAACGGCCAGGGCCCAATACACCTTGTACTTGGAATTGGGCGCGTACGCCGTGGCGATGCCGATCCGGGTCGCTCTGGAATCGAGGAGAACCCGATTGTGTGGCGGGCTCTCGCGCCAGCCGGAAAAGGCTTCTGCCAGGGTGTGGTATCCGGCGGAGAGGTTTGCGGCCGGCTGGGCAAAGCCCGTGGAGGCAAGCCGCGCCTTGAAGCTGTCGGCGGAACTGGGCTTGTCGGCCCTCGCCATCGCGTCGGCCTCCGCCTGCGCCGCAGCCTGGAGGTCTGGATCGAGCGACAGCGGCTTCAGACCGTTGTTGCCGCGATACGCGCTGATCATGTCGCGTGCCATGGCAGCATCCACCTCGGCCCCGGCCTTGGCCATGGAGACATAGAAGCTCGGGGTCTGGCTGCGCGTGACGGGCTTCTCGCTCTGGCACGCGGCAAGGACGAGCACGGAAAGACTGACAAGGATGAGACGCTTCATGCGGGTGTCTTATCCTTGAGAAGGGTTAAGACTTCGTCCTCCTTCTCATCCGATTTCGGAGCTTTGTCGCTCTGTTCTTCCTCAGGCTCGGGAGCCGGTGCCGGAGCACCGATGCCGGCTTTGCGCAGCCCGCGGAAAATCTCGAAATACAGTTCGCTCGACACGCGCCCGGCCGCATCGATGTCATCGACGAAGCAGACGAGGTCGAAATCAATGGTGTTTTCCGTCACTTTCTTGAACAGCACGCGCGGATTGGGCTCGCTCATCACCTCCCGGTGGGCCAAGGCCGCCTTGCGCATGATCTCCGCCACCTGATCCGGATCGGACGCGCGGGGCACCGGAACCGACACGAGCACGCGCCCCACACGATCGTTGCGCACGCGGTTGCGCACGATGCCGGAGATCAGGTTCGAGTTCGGCACGATGAGCATCGAGCGGTCGAAGGCCTGGATCTCGGTGGAGCGCACATTGATCCGGCGCACATAGCCTTCGCCGTCGCCCACGACCACGAGATCTCCGACGCGGATCGGCCGCTCCCAGAGCAGGATCAGGCCGGAGATGAAGTTGTTGACGATGGATTGCAGGCCGAAACCGATACCCACCGACAGCGCACCGGCCACGATGGTGAGCCGCTCCAGGCTCAAGCCCAGATAAGTGAAGGCCACCACGCCCGCGGTGATGATGCCCACATAACCCGCCGCCGTGCGGATCGAGTTGCGCAGGCCCGCATCGAGATCGGTGGCCGGCAGGAAGGTGTTGTCGAGCCAGCGCTGGATGATGCGCGTAATCGTGAATCCACCGGCAAAGAGCAGGGCCGCGATCAGGATCGACGACAGGGAGATGGTGACGTCGCCGACATTGAAGCCGAAGAACAGGGCCCTGAGCGAACCCGTGACGTCAGTCGATTCGATGCCCCAGGGCAGCAGCACGAGCAGGATCGCGATGATGATGAGCGCGAGGCGCGCAACACCGCTCACCAGAATGCCGATCTGCTCCAGCGAGCGGCGGCGCAGGCCCGTATTTGCCTGCAGGGTCGTGGCGATCCGGCTCTGGCCCCTTAAGGAGCCACCGATGAACTCGTCGGCGAAGGCGATCCCGAGGACAAGCAGGGCGATGATGATGGAGATCCCCACCGCCTGATCGACCAGGAACGAGGCCAAGGCAATATAGCCGCCCACCACGCTGCCGATGATCAACGCTGCGATGAACCAGCCGAGGCTGCGCAGCGGGCCACCGATGTCGACCTCCTGCGGGACATAAGGCCCGAGGCAAGCTTCATCCTGGGTCTCGCGGGCCGCAAACCGCCGCAGGAGTTCGGCGAAGATGAGAGCCGCGGCAAGCGCAAAGACCGCCCGGGTGATGACCGTGATCGGCAGGGCGGCTGCGATGGCCTTATTGAAGGCCTCGATCACCTTGCCGGCGACCATCGCGGTCGCGAGGGTGACGGAGAAGCTCATGATCCGGTCGGCGGAAGCATCCCGCACCGGGATCAGCCGCCACGAGGTGTGATCCGGCGCCAGGACCGCATCGATTAAGGCGCGCACGAAGGCAATGAAGGCCAGCCCGCTCAGCAGCGCCCTTCCCACCTGCTCCAATCGGGGTGGCACGATATCGGAGGAGTCGAAGGCGATCCAGACGATCCAGCTCCCGGCAATGGCTGGGCCCGCTCCAAGAACAAGAACGCCGAGCGCCGCCAGCAGGCGGCTGCGGCGCGATGGATCGTTGATGGCCCGGTCGCGGCGCACAAGCCGCGGGGCGATGGAGCGCCGGCCGACATAAAGAGCAATCGCCGCGCCGATGGCCAGCCCGAGAAGCAGCAGGACCCCCAGCGACGTGTTGCGCCGCAGCTGATCCAGGGCATCCTCGGCGATAAGGCCCAGCGCCCGGAGCTCCCGCGGAACGGCCTGCACAACGTTCATCCAGAGGCTCGGGCTGAACAAGCCGTCGCTCTGCTCGAACAGGGCCCGGGTGAAGCCCGACCGACGCAGGTCCCCGATCTGAGTGCTCAGCTGCTCGGCCTGCACCAGCAGGGCGCGGCCGAGGCGTTGAGTCTCGTCGAGCTCAGCCACGGCCGCCTCGCGCTCAGCGCGGTCCCGGGCGACGTCGGCGCTCTCCTCGGGCTGCCCCTTCTCGGGCTTG
This sequence comes from Microvirga sp. CF3062, assembly GCF_036314045.1. Classification (NCBI taxonomy): domain Bacteria; kingdom Pseudomonadati; phylum Pseudomonadota; class Alphaproteobacteria; order Hyphomicrobiales; family Methylobacteriaceae; genus Microvirga; species Microvirga sp. CF3062. The sequence goes on along the minus strand of NZ_JAYGGN010000005.1, from coordinate 299,509 downwards.
GGTCCGAGCTGGCTCAGGCGCTGCTTGCTGGCCTCAAGTCTTGGAGTCTGCTCGTCCACGATGGCGCGAATATCGGCGATGATCGGCTCGATCTGCTGCCGGATGGTCTGCAGATCCGCGTCGGACATGGTCCGCCCCTGGATCGCCGCCTCCTTCTGGTCGAGATCGGCCTTGTAGCCATCGAGCTTGGCGCGGGCGGCCTTGGCTTCCACTGAAATGGTGGCGGGTGCGGGTGAAGCAACGGCCGGTGCGGGCGCGGGAGCCGCCTGGGGCTGAACCGGAGCCTGTGTCTGAGGATTGGGAGCAGTCTGCGCCTGTTGCGCGTCAGACGTGCTGCCAGCCGCAAAGGCCAGCACGATCACGGCGGCCCGGAAGAGCCGCTTGAGGCCAATACTCGTCATTCGGTCTACCCTATCGCATTCCTTAGAGCATGGAGTTGGGTCCATGCTCCCATTCTGCCGGTTCCGTTTCTCGCAGGATGCTCAAGCGGGCCGGTTCTTTGCGAATCATTACGGCGAAAACTCGCCGCAGGGCAGACCAAGCGCAACAAAAAAGCCGGGGAGGCCATTGCGCCTCGCCCGGCTGTCCTTACGGAAGCTGCGTTACTGCTTGGGAGCCTCGTTGGCCGAAGGCTGTGCATTGGGCGCCGGGTAAGCCGGGTTAGCCGGCGTAATCCGGTTGGTGGGATTGGCGTTGGACGAGCCCGTTGTGGAGCCTGTCGTGGCCGAGCGGGCGGCGTCCGTGCCCGGATCGTCGGGCGAGGTCGATCCAACCCAGATCATGTAGCCGCCAACAGCAACGGCAAGGAGCAGGAGCGAACCGATCAGAACGCCCAGGACCGGACGGCCTGAACCTCCCTGCCGGGTACGATCGTCGGGGATCAATTGAGCCATTTTCCAGTCTCTTTCAAAAGAATTGTTATCGGGCGAGCAGCAAGGCTCGGCATTACCAGGGCAACGCCAGATGCAGGAGGCGGTTCCTGCCCGATCCAATCTTGGCCATTTGACGCTCCGCGCGTCCCTGCTGCCTGGATCCAATGAAGCTTTTTCCCGTTGTCCGACACAGGCCGCCAATCACGGTCAGAGACGAGGGGTCAGTGGGTCGAGCAAGCGTGCGTGCACGAGGTGTCGCAGGGCGGTCAGCGAACCCCGCCGGGCTGCCTTAGCCATGTTTTCGCCGCTTTCTAAACCCTTGGGTAATCTCTGATTCAAGGAGAGATCATGCTGGACAATCGCATCAGTTTGGACGGGACTTGGGAATTTTTGCATGTGGCCGACGACCGTCTCGCTGGCCCGGCAGAGGTTCGCCAGATCACGGTGCCCAGTCCTTGGCAGGCTCAATTCGCGGACCTGCGCATGCGCGCCGGCATCGGCATCTATCGCAGGACGATCAACGTGGAGGAGGAGTGGCTCCACGACAGCGTCTGGATCCGCTTCGGCGCCGTCTTCCACAACACGAAGGTTTTCGTGAACGACGAGGCCGTGGGCCACAATGAAGGCGGCTTCCTGCCCTTCTCCTTTGACGTGACCCCTCACCTCAAGCCGGGCACGAACGAGATCAAGGTCCGGGTCGACAGTCCCACCGACAACCCGGCCGAGTTCCCGGACTCGCCCTTCGCCGAGATCCCGTTCGGCAAGCAGAGCTGGTACGGCCCCCTTTCCGGAATCTGGCAGTCGGTCCATCTCGAGCGCCGCATTTCCGATCACATGAGCCGCGTGCGCCTCGTGCCCAACCTGACCACCGGCCGCGTGACCTCGGGCGTGTTCTTCGCGCGTCCGCTCACGGGCGCGACGCAGATCCGCATCCGGGTGACCGACCCGTCGGGCGACGTGGTGCTCGACGAGATGCACGAGACGCAGGTGGGCGTCACCTCGATGCCGTTCGAGTTCACCCTCGACGATGTGCGGGCCTGGTCGCCCGATCATCCGAACCTCTACCGGATCACCCTGGAGCTCATGCGCGACGGCGAGGTGAAGGACGAGATCGCCGACAATTTCGGCTTCCGCTCCATCGAGACCCGCAACGGAAAGTTCTACCTCAACGGCGAGCCACTCTATATTCGCTCCGCGCTCGACCAGGATTACTACCCGGACACGATCTGCACCGTGCCGTCGGTGGAGTTCCTTGAGGATCAGTTCCGCAAAGCGAAGGAGATGGGGCTCAACTGCCTGCGCTGCCACATCAAGGCGGCGGATCCGCGCTACTACGAGGTGGCGGACCGGATGGGCCTGCTCATCTGGACCGAGCTGCCCAACGGCGGCATGGCGACCGACCGTTCGCGCGGGCGTAAGGAAAAGCTCCTGAAGGGCATCGTCGACCGCGACAGCAACCACCCGTCGATCATCATCTGGACGATCATCAACGAGAACTGGGGCGTCGACCTCGTCAACGATGCGGACCACCGCGACTGGCTCAAGCGCACCTTCGCCTGGCTCAAGGCCTACGATCCCACGCGCCTCGTGGTCGACAACTCGCCGCTCGCGCCGAGCTTCCATGTGGAATCCGACATCGCAGATTATCACTTCTATGCCGCCTATCCCGATCACCGTGACCAGTGGGATCAGTTCGTTGACGAACTGTCGGGCCGCGCGTCCTGGCTCTATTCGCCCCATGGCGATGCGGTGATCACTGGTCGCGAGCCGCTCATGTGCTCGGAGTTCGGCAACTGGGGCCTGCCTTATCCGAAGGATCTGCGCGACGAGAAGGGCGAGGAGCCCTGGTGGTTCGAGACCGGTCACGACTGGGGCGAAGGCGTGATGTACGCCCACGGCGTCGAGAACCGCTTCTCGGACTGGAGCCTGGACCGCGTCTTCGGCGATCTGCGCCGTTTCGTGATCGCAGCCCAGTGGCAGCAGTTCCGCGCGCTGAAGTACGAAATCGAGGCGATGCGGCGCAAACCCAGCCTCGCGGGCTACGTCATCACCGAGCTGCACGACTGTCACTGGGAGTCGAACGGCCTGCTCGACATGCGCCGCAACACGCGCGTGTTCCACGAGCTGTTCCCCATCATCAATTCGGACACGGTGATCGCTCCGAAATGGGAGCGCGCCTCCTACTGGTCAGGCGAGAAGGCATCCCTTGGGCTCGCCATCGCACATGGCGCCGGGCCTGTGCTTGAGGATTGCACGCTGGAAATTTCACTCGGGGGCGAAACCCAGGCGCTGCCGCTCCCTCGCATTGAAGCGCCGGACGTGCTCGATCTGGGCCGCATCGAGATTCAGCTGCCTCAGATGGACGAGCCCTCCCTGCGGCGGATCAATTTCGATCTGCGCACCTCCGACGGTCGCCTGATCGCGCACAATCACCACGACATCGCGATCCATCCCAAGCGCACCCGGCCGGTCCATGCGCGCGAGCTGGTATGGTCGCCGGACGAGGATATTCGCGAGCGCTTCCAGGCGCTGGGCTACACCCTTGCCCGTGCCTTCGAGGAATCGACCCTCATCGTCGCCCGCACGCACAACAAGGCCATTGCCGACCATGTGCGCGCCGGCGCCAAGCTCCTGCTGCTGCCGGATAGCGACATGAGTCTCTACCCGTTCTTCCCGCACTGGCAGGCGGTGAAGGTGCAGGCCCGTCACGGGACGCTGTGGTCTGGCGACTGGGCCTCCTCCTTCGGCTGGCTGCGCCGTGCCGGTCATTTCGCCCGCTTCCCGTCCGGTCCGCTGCTCGACGAGACCATGGACCGGGTGCTGCCGGACCACGTGATCTCGGGCTGTAACCTTCTCGACTTCCAGGCCCGTGTCTTCGCCGGTCTTGTGGTGGGCTGGATTCACAAGCCGGTGGCGCTCGGCGTCGAGCGGTCCTACGGACGCGGCCGCCTGGTCGCCTCGACCCTGCGCCTGTTCCGCGATGAACCAATGGCTGATCCAAGCGCCACGATGCTTCTGGATGCTTTGGTGGAGCTCGCGGTCGAGTCGCGGGCAGCTCGTCTCGAAGAAGCGGTGCGAGCTGCGGAAGCGGCTGCGTAAGGCGCCTTGATCATGCGCGGCAAAGGGCGGCGCAGACATCTCTGCACCGCTCTTTGCATTTTAGGATCAAAAGGAATGGCCAGCACGAGGCCGGCCATTCCTGCGATCTCTGGATCTGAGGGATTACTCGGCTGCCACCTTCATGACGCCTTCCGACCACTCGACTTCATTATCGGCAAAGAAGCGATCGAGAGCGCTCTCGAGGTGTGGCATGAGAATGCCGCGTTCGGTGGAAAGCGCCGTATTGAGCATCGGCAGATCGCCCGCATCGGTGACGAGGCTGGAATCGAAGCCCGCGCGCTCGGCCGCCATGGCTGCGAGATCCCGCCAGGAGGTCTCGCCGATATTGGCCATGTGCCAGATACCCATGCCTCCATCGATCAGCAGATCGAGGGACGTATTCACCAGATCGGGTACGTAAGTAGGCGATATTACATCGAGGCTGGCTTCCACCCCTTCGCCCTTGCTCAGGGTGTTAAGGATGGACCAGACGAAGTTGTAGCGGTCCCAGGGGCCGAAGAAGGCGCTCGTGCGCAGGATCAGGGCCTTTTCGTGAGCCTCCAGAACGCGACGCTCCGCTTCGGCTTTGCTTTCGCCATAGACCGTTGTCGGGTTGACCGCATCGCTCTCCACATACGGCCTCTCGAGAGTGCCGTCGAAGACGAGATTGGACGAGAAGGTCACGAGCGGGATGCCGCGATCGGCGCACGCCTTGGCAAGAATTTCCGCGCCTTTGGCGTTTTCGCGGAAGCAGGCCTTTCGGTCATTCTCGGCCTCCGCGACACGCACATAGCCGGCGGTATTGATCACTGCCCAAGGCCGGTTGCAGTCGAGAGCATTGGCGACGCTCTTAGGGTCGGCGATGTCCATATCCTGGCGTGAGAGCAGCACATGGTTGAGCCCACGGAAATCGCACAGGCGCGAATAGGCGCGGCCCAGGGTTCCCGTTGCGCCCGTGATCATGAGCTGGCGCGGCTCGTCGGCCAGCCAGCAGGATCTCGACTGCCGTGACGGGCGCTTGTAGAAACGGATGTCGCGCTTCCACCAGCCAGCACGATCGAGAACCGGGTGATTGAAGGTGCCAGTCTTGGCCAGCGCTTCAGCGGCATGAGCCAAGGCCGTGCGCCGCGGCGTGGATGTGCGAACATCGAAGGGGCCCGGCTCGTAGAAGCCGTTGCGACGGGTGAGAAGGCTGTTCCAATCCACCGCCCCATAGAGCGACCAGACGGTTACGGCGCGAATGTCGGCACCCTCGTCCCGAAGCGTGTTGACATCGTTCCACACCTCCATGAGCCACCGGAGCTGGTCGTCACGTGTGCTGCCGTGATGAGCCTCAGTGACGGCGATCGGCCGCTTATAGCGCTCCCACACCTCCCGCAGCCGGGCGGCCGGTCCGAGATCCGCTGCCGGCAGCGGCATGCGAACCGCTTCGGCGTCGGCATATCGGTGCGTGCCGTTGCCGCCCCAATGGTGCTCGGGATAGCGGCGCATGCGCTCATCGAGGTAGCGCTCGCTGGTGAGATAATGATTGATGCCGATGATGTCGGGCGCCGCATCCGCCTCAAGGAAGAGTTCGAGATCGGCTTGGCTCACACCGCTCCTGATGAACTTGTCCCACCACGGATGGTCCCGGTCGACCATACCGCACAGGAGATCGAAGCTCAGGAAACGGCGCTGATTCTCGTGCTCCGCCTGATAGGCGAGTGTCGGCGTCGAGAAGGTCTTGCCCATATCGTCCGTCTGGACGAGCTGCGCATCGGGCCGCACCTTGCGGATGACCCGCATGGACAGGACGGTCGCCTTGCATTCGTTCACGAGGATCTGGAGGAAGGTCTCGAGGCTCGTGCCATGCGGGTACCAATGGCCATAGAGCCCTGAAAACCGCGCCGTGGTGAGCGGCTCGTTGACCGGCGTGTAGAGATCGAGATGAGGATAGCGCTGGGCCACATTGGCGGCATGGCGGGCCAGAAGCTCGGGCCATGCCGGGTCGAGCATATGGGTATAGCGCGGGCCGCTGCCGTGATGGCACAGGCCTGCGATGGCGCGAATGTTCAGCTCTTCAAGGCGCTTCAAGCGTGTATCATGCCAGGAGAAGTCCGTCAGGTCCGGGCTCTCGGGAGAGATCTTCTCCCAGAGCACCGGATGACGCAAAGTGCGGATACCGAGCTCAGCAATGCGATCGAGATCCTCGATCCGGTCCTGATAACCGGTCTCCAGGCTTTGGTCGCGGTAGTCGTCGCCTACTCTTGCGACAGTACATTCCAAACCGCCCCAAAGCTCTAGTGGTCGCTTCATCGTACAACTCCGAGCTATTTCACTAAGCGTTCTTCAACAATTCTTAGCGCGGATTGTTCGATGTCTTTTTTCATTACGAGACCAGGCCTGCCGAGGCCGATACGACCTTGACCGCCGATGTGTCCGCACCGACCGGCAGGGACTCATTGATGCGACGGAAGGTGGCGAGCGCCTGCCCGACGATCTGGTCCATGTTGTAGTAGCGGTAGGTCGCCAGCCGCCCCACGAACCACACATCGGGCGTGGCCAAGGCCAAGCGCTCGTACTTCTTGAAGAGCTCCTGGTTCTCCGCCTTCGGAATCGGATAGTAGGGATCTCCTTCGGCCGACGGGTACTCGTAAGTGAGTGCCGTCTTGGCATGCTCCTGGCCGGTCAGGTGCTTGTATTCCGTGACGCGCGTGTAGTCGTTGGTCTGCGGGAAGTTCACGACACCGACTGACTGGTGCCAGGGTTTATCGAGCGTCACGTGCTCGAAGCGCAGCGAGCGATAGGGCAGCTTGCCGAACTGGAAATTGAAGTACTCGTCGATCGGCCCGCAATAAATGACACGACGATGCGGGATGACATTCTTGACGTCGTCGTACTCAGTCTGCGTCATAATGTCGATATTCGGATGGCTTACCATCTTCTCGAACATCCGGGTGTAGCCGTGCTTCGGCATGAACTGGAACTCGTCCGTGAAGTAGCGGTCGTCCCGGTTTGTGCGGGTCGGCACGCGTGACGTCACGGACTTGTCGAGTTCGGACGGATCGAGGCCCCATTGCTTGCGGGTATAGCCGCGGAAGAACTTTTCATAGAGCTCGCGGCCCACAACGGAGACCACCACGTCCTCCGACGTCTTGATCTCGCCGATCGTCTCGGCGCGCTCGGCGAACCAGTCCTGCAACTGCTCGGAGGTGAGGTTCAGGCCGTAGAGCTTGTTAACCGTGTCGAGATTGATCGGGATCGGCACCTGCATGCCGTCCACCTCGGCCAGCACCCGATGCTCGTAGAAGCGCCATTCGGTGAAGCGGGAGAGATGGTCGAAGATCTGCTTGGAATTGGTGTGGAAGATATGCGGACCGTATTGGTGGATCAGCAGCCCGTCATCGTCGTACTTATCATAGGCGTTGCCGCCGATATGAGGACGGCGGTCGATGAGAAGGACGCGCTCGTTGCGTTCGGTCGCAAGGCGTTCGGCCAGAACGCTGCCTGCAAAGCCGGCGCCGACAATCAGCCAATCATACATTCCAGATCACTCCGCAGGCGTGGTGGCATAAACGGGGCGGGACGAGGCGGGACGGTCCGCGGCGGTTCCGCCGGTCGAGTCCAGCATCAGCTTGTGCATGGCGCCCCAGGTCTTGTCCCAGGAGCCGGCGGCCAAGTGCCGGTCCACCCTGGCAAGCCAGGCTTCCTTCGGCCGGGCCAAAATGGTCTCGACCTTGGCGACCACCTCCTTGGCGTCCCGGGCGATCTCGACGAGCCCCTTCTCGCCATAGGGGCGCACCACGTCGGTGATTGCGGTCGAGACAACGGGGACGCCAGCAGCCAGGAACTCGGGCGTCTTGGTGGGGCTGATGAACTTCGTCGCCTCGTTGAGGGCGAAGTTCATGAAGCCCACGTCCCAGCCGGCCAGGTAATGGGGCAGCTCATTGTAGGTCTTGCCGCCGAGCCAATGGATGTTGGGCCCCTGCGGCAATGAGGCCGGATCGATCTTCACCACGGGGCCGATCATCACGAACTGCCAGTCGGAGCGCAAGCTGGCAACCTGCGCCAGGAGATCGATATTCATCCGCTCGTCGACCACACCGAAGAAGCCGAGACGCGGCCCCGGAATATGCGCCTGATCCTCAGGATCCTTATCGATGGAGCGCGCCTGCGAGAAGTGATTGAAGTCGATGGAGGACGGGAAGCCGTGGATACTGCGGTGACGGCTCTTCTTGGCCTCATAGAGGCTCATACCACCGGTGAAGACGAGATCGCACCGTTCGAAAAGAGCGTTCTCCAGATCGAGAAGCTCCTGCGAGGCGCCGCGAAAGAGCGAGAGCTCATCCATGTTGTCGTAGACGCACAGGTCGCACTCGAGGTCGCTCGTGAAAGCCATTGCCATCGGCGTGTAGTACCAAAACACACGGGAGCCAGTGGATTCGCGCCCGATCAGCTCTTCGATGAGATCGTGCTGCTCGGCGAGAACATCGTCATGAGACAGGCCCTCCGGCAGAACCGGTACGGCGATGGTGACGCCCTGAGGACGCTCGCTCACGTCCATATGTGGCTTAACACCGGCCTTGAAGATTGGCTCTTCGATGATCAGCACGTTGTAATGCTTGGCGGCACGGCTGAGAAGATGCTGAGGGCGCTGCCAGACGAAATCCCAGCGCAGATGCGAGAAACAGACGAGGAGGGGCTTTTCCGAACCGGCTTTGATGGGCGAACGAAGGGCGTAGGACTGCGTCATCAAACGCTCATGCATAGCGCGAACCTCAGATAAAGATGTGTTGTCACGGTCGGACAGAAGAACACGGTCCGGGGCGAATAAAGCGATGTCTTTAATGAAGCGCACCGGCGAAGGGTCGCGGTCGCAATCGATTTCATAACGCAGATGGAGCAGTTTGGTTCCACCTGTGTTCATCTTCGTGAACGGCTATTCATGGGAATAGCCAGTGTCACTTCTTCTCGAGCAGGAGCGTTCCTTGCTTTTGAATGAAGGTCTTTGCCTTCTCCGCAATCATTGCAAGTATCCACGGCAACTGGACTTCGACACGCACCTGATCTTGCATGACTTCAAGATGGCCACTGACGTTCTGGCCCATAGCGCCGACGCGAAAATCCATCCTGTTTCCGCTCCAGGTTTCGTGGATCGACGCGACCTTGTCGCCGAACTGCGATTTTACCCCTGCCATGCCGCCTTGGAGCCGCCGCATGGCTTCGGCTTGGCCCAAATTGTGGGGAATGGAGACGACGAGGGGCTTCGACATGAGAGTACTCCGCATTTCACTCAACAAGCGAAGCCGTACCGTGTCGGTTCCGTCGCTAGAGCATTTCTACGCGGATGGCTCGGATCACGATGGCTTCCTGATCGAAGCGTCGCTCCAGGTCAGCGCGGTAGCGCTCCCACCAAGCATGATCGATCTCGCGTGCCATGACCTCGAACACGACGATATCGTCATGATTCGTGCGGCCGCCTTCTTTCCAGACGCCTTCGGCCGGCGCGCGGGTGAAGCTCGTGATGCCGCCGAATCGCTCGGACAGTTCCGACCGCACCCTCCCATAAGCTGCGCCTTCGAAGCGGCGGCCTGCATTATCGGCAAGCGGCAGAAGGATTTGAATCAGGTGCATTGCCATCCCCTGGAACGCCATGGCCGGATGAGGACATAGCTCACAGGGCGGGAAAGGCGAGTCCTAAAGGCCGTCAGGCCTGCAAGGCCGCAAACAGATCCTCATCCGTTTCGGGAATGTCATTGTCGACACGATAGCGGCCCGAGGGCTTCGAAACACGCCAGGGCAAGGCCGTGGAGGCATGAAAAGCCTCGGAGGGGCGAAGCCGCCGCCCCCTGCCGTCACCTTGGACCTCATCGATGACGACGAACCCGAAGATGGTCAGGCGCGTCGCCATGGCCTTCGTCATGCGATCATCGGCCCCGATCGTCAGGGAGCCCGCGGAATACACAGCATCCATGAGGCTCTTCTGGTCGCGGCGAGGATTGGCCGACGAGCGTGCGCCCGGAAAGCGGATAACATTCGTCGGCTGAGACGATCTCGATTCCATGTAAGCAACCCTTGGTCCCGAATCGGGGCAAGAATCGCCGCAAGGGATTAAGAAGCGCCTAATCGAGCCGATGAAGGGAGACGTACCCGACCCCGGACGAGGTCAGCCCGAGAGCCTGTGCGGGTCCCTTGGCGAGATCGATGATGCGCCGGTGAGCGAAAGGACCGCGGTCGTTCACCCGGACGACTACGGAGCGGCCGTTGGTTTCGTTGATGACCTTGAGGCGCGTGCCGAAGGGCAGGGACCGGTGGGCGGCCGTCATGTCGTAGGAGTTGAAGCGCTCGCCGCTGGCGGTCTTGCGGCCATGGAAGCCGGGGCCGTACCAGGAGGCGGTGCCGCGCTGAAAGGCTTTGCCCGTCTCGATATTGGCCGTCGAGATGGATCCCGTGACCGTTGGGTCGTTGGAGGCGGTTGTATTGCAGGCCGCCATGAAAAGAAGTGGCATCATCGCAGATGCTCGGGTGAGGATATTCTTCAAGGACAGTCTCCCCTTCCGTTTCGATTGGAAGTGAAGCTGATCTTTAAAAAGGCAAGAATAAGGCGCCTAAATTTTTTCAGGTCCCTCTCATACTTCAGAGACATGGAATTATTGGCAAAACTAGCCTGAAGAATTTTTCTCACCCGGCTTTATATATGGGACAACGTTTCTCTTGCCTCTGCAGGGGAACTCACTGTTGCGTGATCGCCAGATCGTGACTCTCGCCGGGTAGCCAAGCCGCTATAGGTAAGCTTCCACTGTCCCCAAGACAGCCGAGGACACCCGTTCGATGCTGAAATCTTCCCCATCCCCGCATGTTGCCATTGTCGGGGCCGGCCCGGGCGGCTTGGCGTCGGCCATGCTGCTGGCCCGTGAGGGGATTCCGGTCACGATCTTCGAGCGCGAGCCGGCTGTCGGCGGCCGCACCCGTACGATTCACGCGCCGGGTGGCTATAAATTCGACATCGGCCCCACCTTCTTCCTGTACCCGCGTATTCTGAAGGACATCTTCGAGGCTTGTGGCGAGCGGCTGGAGGACCATGTCGAGCTCAAGCGCCTCGACCCGCAATACCACCTCGTCTTCGAAGGTGGCGGCGACATCCGGGCCACCTACGACCTCGACCGCCTCGAGCAGGAGATCGCACGCCTGGCGCCCGCCGATGCGAAAAACGTGCGGCGCTTCCTCGACGACAACCGCAAGAAGCTCGAGGCCTTCCGGCCGGTGCTGGAGCAGGGGTTTTCGAGCCCGGCGGATCTCTTCTCGCCCGCCATGCTGGCGGCGCTGCCGAAGCTCAGGCCGTTCTCGAGCGTAGACGGCGATCTCAAGCGATATTTCGCCGACCCGCGCGTGCGCCTCTCCTTTTCATTCCAGACGAAATATCTCGGCATGTCGCCGTTCCAGTGCCCCAGCCTGTTCACGATCCTCTCGTTCCTTGAATACGAGCACGGCGTGTTCCATCCCATGGGCGGCTGCGGCGCGGTGTCGGAAGCCATGGCGAATGTCGCGCGCAAGATGGGCGTCGACATCCGGTTGAACACGCCCGTGGATCGCATCGTCTATGAAAACGGGGAGGCTGTGGGCATCGAGGCAGGTGGCGAGAGGTTTGCTGCGGGCTCGGTAGTGGTGAACGGCGATTTCGGCCATGCCATGCGCCGCCTCGTGCCAGAAGAGATGCGTCCGCGCTGGAAGAACAAAAAGCTCGATCGCGCCAAGATCTCCTGCTCCACCTTCATGCTCTATCTAGGCATCGAAGGTGATCTCGGCGACCTCGCCCATCACACGATCCTGCTGTCGAAGGAATACGAGCGCAACATTCACGAGATCACCAACGGCATTCTCCCCGAGGAGCCGTCGATCTACATTCATCATGCCGGCGTGACCGACCCGTCACTCGCGCCGAAGGGGCATGCGAGCCTCTACATTCTGGTGCCCGTGCCGAACCTGCGCTGCGGCATCGATTGGGAGCGTGAGGCGCCGCGCTATCGCAGGATTGCGCTGGAGCGGCTGAAGCTGCTCGGTCTTACCGACATCGAAAGCCGGATCCGCTATGAGCGCGTGGTGACACCGCGCGGCTGGGAGGAGGATTTCGCGGTCTTTGAAGGCGCCACCTTCAACCTCGCGCACAACCTCACCCAGATGCTCTATTTCCGGCCGCACAATCGCTTTGGCCGCAACGTCTATCTGGTGGGCGGCGGCACGCATCCCGGCAGCGGTCTGCCCGTGATCTACGAGGGTGCGCGCATCACCACGCGCCTGCTGCTCGAAGACCGGGAGCATCGCAAGGTCGGGAATGACGAACTGGCGCCTGCCGTCGCGCCGGTCGGCGAAGCTGCCTTGTGAGGGAGCATGTCATGAGCCGAATCGGATTGCTCGCATTTCTGTTTCTCGTTCCCTCACCCGCGCCGAAGCCGTCCGACCGGTCGCGCCCTTCGTCGAGGTCCCCTCGATGAAGGCTCCAGCCTCGATCCGCTAAATTCCCATGCTGTGGCGTGCCTATGCCCTTCTGTCTCATGGAGGAGACCGCTTCGGCCTCGGCTCCGTCGGCCTTGGCTCCTGGCGCATGCCTGCCTTTCCGCCGGCTTCTCGAAAAGCCGACGATGTCCTGAAGGTGCTCGAGGAGGCCGACACTGCCATTTGGTCGGCGAGCGCCTTGTCGGCTTGCGCCGAGAGCGGCCTGCTCGCACGGCTCGGGCAACCGGCCACCACCGGCGAGCTGGCCTTGGCCCTGTCGCTTCCGCCGGCGCTCGTGAAAAGCCTGCTCGACGCCCTCGCAGCCTTGGGCTTCGTCACATGGGAGAACGACCGGGTGCTGGCTTCGCCCGCCCTGATGCCGTTCACGTCGCCTGAAGGAACGGAGACCTTCAGGGCCGCGTTGCGCGCGCCGCTGCTACAGACCGAGGATTTCCGGCGCAAGATAAAGACCGGGACCATGCACCTCGACGGCTGGTCCCATACCGATGACGCGATCATCGAGGCGCAGGGCAGCCTGACCCGGCATTGGACCACGCGGGCGCTGCCGAAGCTGAAATTCCTGCCGGGCCTCGTCCCGCGGCTCGAAACCCCAGGAGCGGCGCTTCTCGACGTGGGGGCAGGCGCTGCAGGCCTCTCCATCGCGCTCTGCCGGCAATTCCCTCATCTGAGTGCCGTGGCGCTCGAGCCGGCGCCGCATCCGGCAGAGATTGGCGCGAGGCACGTGCGGCAGGCAGGCCTGGGGGATCGCATCGCGATCCGCCGCAAGCGGGTAGAGGACTTGCAGGAAGACAAGACGTTCGATCTCGCCTTCCTGCCCCAGATGTTCCTGCCCGATGCGGTCATCGAGGAGGCCGTTCAACGGATTTACCGCGCCTTGAAGCCGGGTGGCTGGCTTCTGGTTGCAGCGCTCTCCCATAAGGGTCCGGGCATGACCTCGGCCGTCAACCGGCTGAAGAACCTGCTCTGGGGCGGTAACACCCGCGACGTGGCCCATATCAAGCCGCTGCTGGAATCGACCGGGTTCGACCCGGTGATCCGGGCGCCGGGACGGCAGTCCCTGCGCATGATCTGTGCCCGTCGCCCAAACCTGCGTGATCTGCCTTGAACTGGATCATGCCATTCCTAGAACCAACACAACTGGACATAGGCCTTGGAACGAATAGGCTTGTGCCCTGCGGGAGGACATCGTGAGCGCTCAAGGAACTTCGGTTGCAGTCATCGGCGGAGGACTGGGCGGCTTGGCGGCCGCCTGTGTCGCGGCCGCCCGCGGCCATAAGGTCACGCTTTACGACAAGAACGCCTGGATCGGCGGCAAGGCAGCTGTTCTGCACGAAGAGGGGTTCCGCTTCGACATGGGCCCGACGATCCTCACCGTGCCGCGGGTTCTGGAGCGCATCTTCGCTGAAGCCGGACGCAACCTCTCCGATTATCTCGACCTCGTGCGGCTCGATCCGCAATGGCGCTGCTTCTTCGACGACGGCACGCAGATCGACCTGCAGGAAAACATCGGCGCCATGGCTGAGGCCATGGACCGCTTCGCGCCGGGCAAGAAGACCGGCGAGGGCTACAAGCGCTTTCAGGAAATCTCCTCCCATCTTCACGACATCTCGAACAAGTTCTTCTTCTGGAAGCCTGTGGAGGATCTGTTCGACACCATCAATATCCGGGCCAACATGAATCCGGGGACGTTGCGGGACGTGCTGTCCCTGCGCATGGGCTCTTCGGTGGCCGGCACCATCCGCTCGAAGGTCAAGGACGAGCGCCTGGCGCAGATGCTCGACCACTTCACGCAGTATGTCGGCTCTTCTCCTTATGGCTCTCCCGCCGTGCTGTGCGCCATCGCCCACATGCAGGCGGCGGACGGTGTGTGGTACCCGATGGGCGGCACCCGCGCGGTCGCGGAAGCCCTGGCGAAGCTCGCAACGGAACTCGGCACTAGCATCAAGACCGACAGCGACGTGGCTTCCCTCCAGATCGTGAACGGTGCGGTGGAAGGTGTCGTGCTCGTCAGCGGCGAAGCGGTGGCCTACGACAGCGTGATCTCCAACATGGATTCGATCCGCACCTATCGCGAGCTCGTCGGCGGCGAGGTGGGCGAGCACTACGCACGCAAGGATTTCGAACCGGCCTGCTCCGGCGTGGTGCTCTATCTCGGCCTCAACAAGCGCTACGATCACCTTCTCCACCATGACTTCGTGTTCTCGCGCGATCCGGAGGAGGAGTTCGACTACATCTATCGCCGGGGCGAGCCTGCCCCGGATCCGACCTGCTATCTCGCGGCACCCGCCGCTACAGATCCGAGCGTAGCGCCGGAGGGCGGCGAGGCGCTCTACGTCCTCGTGCACACGCCGTATCTCCGCCCCCATCACGACTGGTCGCAGATGTTCCCGGCTTATCGCAAGGTGATCATCGACAAGCTGAAACGCACGGCGGGCATGGCGGACATCGAGGAGCGCATCGTCGTCGAGCGGCATCTGACGCCGCAGGACATCCACGACCGCTACAAGGTGCTCAACGGCGCTATATATGGGCTGGCGAGCCACGGCAAGTTCATGGGCGCGTTCAAGCCGGGCAACCGAAGCCGGCAGGTGCAGGGCCTCTATCTCGCCGGCGGCGCGGCTCATCCTGGGCCGGGCATGCCGATGGTGATGATGTCGGGCTGGATCGCCGCCGACGCTCTCGATGCAGACACCAAGGCTGCCAATCTACGGAACGTGTCTTGAGGCAGGAAACGAGCCAAGCCGCCAGAGAACGCTCCCCGCCTCAGGGCGCGGAGCCATCCCCTGTGGCGCGCCGCTCTCCCCTGATCCACCGCTTCATGGTGTCGACCTTCCGCCGCTATTTCACGCGCCACATGAACGCCCTGCGGGTTGCGTCCTGGGGCATGCCGGCAGCCCCGGCGAATGGTCCCGTGATCGTCTACTCGAACCATCCGGGCTGGTGGGATGCGGCCATCTACATCCTCGCTGCGGACCACTTCCTTCCCGCGTATGAAAGCTACGCACCCATCGATGCCGCGATGCTCAAGCAATACGGCATCTTCGGCCGTATCGGCGCGTTCGGTGTCGATCTCGAAAGCCCGCGCGGCGCGGCGAATTTCCTGCGCACCAGCGCCGAAATCCTGTCGTCGCCGAACCGCTCCCTCTGGGTCACCGCGCAAGGCCGCTTCGGCGATGTGCGCGAGCGTCCGCTCGGCCTCAAGCCCGGCGTGGCGCGGGTTCCCGAACTCGCACCCGACTGCACGGTCATTCCGCTTGCCATCGAATACGGCTTCTGGCTCGAGCGCGGGGCCGAGGCTTTCATCGCGTTCGGCAAGCCGATGCAGGGCAAGGATCTCTTGAGTCTTGCACGCCCCGCCCGCCTGGAGCGACTCGAGACCGAGCTTGCAACCACCCTTGATCGGTTGAGCGCCGACGTGCAGAGCCGCGACCCGGCGCACTTTCGCGCTATGCTTGAAGGCCGCGCCGGAGTGGGCGGCATCTATGACGGGTGGCGCCGGATGACCGCGGCATTGCGGGGCCGAACCTTCGATCCGTCGCATGAGGGTCGCGCCTCATGATCGTCCTCGGCCTCGTTCTCCTTGCTCTTGCGGCGCTTCCCTTCGCGCTTTCTCTCGTGAACCTGAGCATCCTGCGCGCGACGCCGGCTCATGCACCGAAAGGGGATGTCCTCGTCTCGATCCTGATTCCTGCGCGCAATGAGGCGAAGAACATCGGCCCTGCCCTCGATGCCGCTCTTGCCAGTGTCGGCGTGCCGGTCGAGATCCTGGTCATGGACGACGGCTCCACGGACAACACGCCGGAGATCGTCAGAGACTACGCCGCACGCGATGAGCGCGTGCGCCTTCTCACCGCCCCTCCTCTTGAGGACGGATGGACCGGCAAGGTCCATGCCTGCCATCATCTCTCCGAGGCCGCCAAGGGCACGCATTTTCTGTTCGTCGATGCCGATGTGCGCGTGGCGCCGCATGCGGCCGCCCGCCTGGCTGGTCACGCGCAGGAGACCCATGCCAGCCTGGTGAGCGCCGTGCCGCAGCAGATCATGCGCTCGCTCGGCGAGCTGCTGACCGTGCCCACCATCAACCTGCTGCTTCTCGGCTACCTGCCCATGGGCTTCATGCGCCTGTCGCGCGATCCCGGTCTCGGCGCGGCCTGCGGCCAGCTCATGCTGGTGGAGCGGGAGGCCTATCGTGCAAGCGGGGGGCATGCCTCTATCCGCACACGCATCCATGACGGCATTCAACTGGCGCGGCTCTTCCGCCGCAAGGGCCTCATGACGGATCTCGTGCCGGGCGATCACCTCGCATCCTGTCGGATGTATGCGCGCTTCATTGATGCCTGGAACGGCTTTGCCAAGAATGCCCATGAGGGCATGGCAACGCCGGTTGCCCTGCCGATCTGGACCATGCTTCTGCTCGGCGGGCACGTGCTGCCCTTCGCATTGCTTGCCTTCACGCCAAGTCCTCTCATCGTGGCCGCGGCGCTCCTGTCGCTCGCGACACGAACGCTCGTGACACTGGCGACACGGGAGAACCCCTGGTCGATCCCCTTACATCTCTTCACCATGCTGGTCGGGCTCGCGATCCAGTGGAGCGTGCTCCTGCGGATCGGCACCACTCGGCGCGCCGGCTGGAAGGGACGGCTCTATCCCGTGGGGGTGAAGCCATGAGCCCGGATGTAATCCAAACCACAAAGCGGCCGCGCGACGAGAATTTTCCGGTGGCCTCGCTGGTGCTCTCGCCCGAGCACAGGGATGCAGTTTTGGCTTTCTATGCCTTTGCCCGGATGGCCGACGACATCGCCGATGCACCCGATATCAAAGCGGCCGAAAAGCTCAACCGGCTCGATGAACTGGAGCAGGCACTCATCGCCGGCGATCCTGCGATGCCGGAGGCCGCGCGTCTGCACGCGGCCGACAAGCGGCACAAGGCCGGGATCGTGCAGGCTCGCGATCTTCTGCGCGCCTTCCGGCAGGACGTGGTCAAGGCCCGCTACAACGAATGGGCGGAGCTCATCGAGTATTGCCGCTTCTCGGCCAACCCGGTCGGGCGCTTTCTCCTGGCGCTCCACGGGGAGCGCAGCGCCGCCCAGGCTCCGGCGGACGCCCTGTGCACGGCACTGCAGATCCTCAACCACCTGCAGGATTGCGGCAAGGATCACCAGGATCTCGGCCGCATCTACATCCCCCTGCGCTGGATGATGGGAGCTGGCTCCGAGAAGGCCTTCTTCGATCCGGCCCAAGCTAATCTGCGCCGCAGCGTGGTCGATGCCATGCTCGATCGGGTCGATGCGCTGATCGACCAGGCGCAATCCCTGCCGGAGCATCTGCAAAACAGGCGCCTGCGCGCGCAAAGCATCGCCACGATTGCTCTCGCCCGTCGCTTGAGCGAGCGCCTGCGCCGCAGCGATCCGGTTCTGGAACGGGTGCAGGTGAGCAAGGCCGATGCCTGCATGGCATTCCTGCGCGGCTTAAGCGGAACGCTGCGCCGGCCGGTCAACACCGACCATCAGGTCACCGCCGTCATGGTGCGGCGCTCCGGCTCTTCCTTCCGGCTCGGCATGCAGAGCCTGCAGAGAGAGCGCCGGCGCGCCATGCATGCGGTCTATGCGTTCTGCCGCGCCGTCGACGACATTGCCGATGGGGCCGCGCCGCCCTCCGAGAAGCGTGTGTTCCTGCGCGAGTGGCGGCGCGAGATCGACCGGCTGCACCGTGCCCCGGAAACGCCCATCGGGCGGGAGCTCGCCCGCGCCTCGACCTTGTTCAAGCTGCCCGTAGAGGAATGCCACGCGCTCCTCGACGGCATGGAGATGGACAGTGCCGAGCGATTGCGGATCGCGAGCGATTACGAGCTCAATCTCTATGGCCGCCGGGTGGCGGGCTCGGTCGGAGCCCTGTCGATCCGCATCTTCGGCGCGCCGTCCGCCCACGATTTCGCGCTCAATCTCGGGCGCACCCTGCAGCTCGTGAACATTCTTCGCGATGTGGATGAGGATGCAGCCTGCGAGCGCGTCTATGTTCCCCTCTCGCGGCTGGCGCAGCTCGGGTTGCAGGATGCGCCGGCCGCCACCCTCGTGGCTGATCCGCGCTTCGCCCGCGTCTGCGAGGGCTTGGCCGAGGAGGCGCGCGCAGGGTTTGTGGCGGCGGATGCTGCCCTGACGCGCCTCGACCGCGCGGCGCTCAAACCCGCGATCTTGATGATGGAGAATTACCGCCGCGTGCTCGCCCGGCTGCAGGCACGCGGCTGGGGCACGCGCCAGGGCCGGCTGCGCCTGAGCACGGCCGATCGCCTGCACCTGATCACCCGCGCCATGAGGCCCGCATGACGGCACGGCGCACCCATATCGTCGGAGCGGGAGTCGCGGGCCTGAGCGCAGCGCTCGCCGTCACGGCCGATGGCGGTGAGGCCGTGCTCTACGAGGCGGCTCCCCATCCGGGCGGGCGCTGCCGCACGCTGCATCCCGCCGATGGGTTCGACCATGACAACGGCACTCATGTGCTGTTTACGGCCAACGGACGCGCCATTGATCTCTTGAAGACCGTGGGCGCCCGCGAGCGCTGGTGTGAGCCCGAGCCCAAAGGCCTTCCGCTCTATGACGGCCGCACCGGCGAGATGCGCAGGGTCGGCCTCTCGCCCTGGTCCTGGCTGCTGCCATCGCGCCGCCCGCAGGGGCTGACCCTGCCCGATCTCCTGCGCATCATGCGCCTCGTCTTCGCCTCGAAGGACTGCCCGGTTGCCTCCATCATCGGGAAGCGACCAATCATGGACAGCCTGATCGAGCCGCTCACCGTAGCGGTCCTCAACACGCCGCCCGAGCATGCTTCCGCGCAGCGCCTTGCCTGTGCGCTGCGCCAACTCATCCGCCCCGGCGCCGGTCGACTCCTGGTGGCGAAGAACGGCCTGAGCCAGGACCTCATCGAGCCCGCCGTCGCGGCGCTGCAGGCCAGGGGCGCGCCCGTTCTCACCGGACAGCGTCTGCGCACCCTTCTCACGGCCAACGGACGCGTCATCGGCCTGGCGCTAAGCGACCGCACGATCATGCTTGGTCCCGACGACCGCGTGATCCTAGCGCTCCCGCCTTATGAAGTTGAGCGGCTCTTGCCCGATCTTCCCGTACCGACACAGTTCGAACCGATCCTCAACGTGCATTACCGCATGAAGGGTCTGGAGCGTCCACGCTTCATCGGCTTCACCGGCACGCTCGCCCAATGGGCGCTGATCCGCGAAAGCCATGTGAGCGTCGCCGTTTCGGCAGCCGATGCGGTGGTCGATCAGAACGCATCCGACGTAGCGGCAAAGATCTGGCGCGAGATCGCGCCCGCTTTGCGCTCCCTCGGCCTCGACGCGCAGCCCGACCGGCAGCCTGAAACGCGCGTCGTGAAGGAAAAGCGCGCCACGATTCGCCAGGCAGCCGAGGCGCTGCCGCAGCCGCCCCTGCGGCCGCTTGCGAATTTGGCGCTCGCCGGCGATTGGATCGGCACGCTTCCCGCCACCATCGAGAGCGCCGTGATGGCGGGCGAACACGCCGCATCCATTCTGCACCATGCCCGCGGCACCCGGGCCACTCTCGCTAAAGACCGAGCCTTGAAGACGGAGAACGCGGCATGATTCAGGACCATCCGCCGCTCACCGTTCTGCTCGCCGCGCCGCGCGGCTTCTGTGCCGGAGTCGAGCGCGCCATACAGGCCGTCGAGGACGCCCTGGAGCGGACGGGAAAGCCCGTCTATGTGCGCCACGAGATCGTGCACAACAACCGCGTGGTGGACGACCTCAAGCGCAAAGGGGCAATCTTCGTCGACGACATCGCGGAAATCCCCGATGGTGCCGTCGCGATCTTCAGCGCCCATGGTGTGTCGCGCGCGGTGGAGCGCGAGGCTACGGGTCGCGGACTCTCCGTGCTCGATGCCACCTGCCCGCTCGTGCGCCGCGTTCATCTCGAAGGGCAGCGCCATGCCAAGGCAGGCCGCGAGGTCATCGTCATCGGCCATCGGGGCCATGTGGAAATCGAGGGCACGACGGGGCAGATCGACGGCAGCGTGTATGTGGTCGAGAGCGCCGAGGAGGCGTTGACCGTTCCAGTCCTGAACCCGGAGCGCATCGCCTACATTACCCAGACCACGCTCTCTGTGGACGACACGCGCGAGATCATCGCCGTCCTGAAATCACGTTTTCCGACAATCCAGGGCCCCGACGTCAAGACGATCTGCTACGCGACGCAAAACCGGCAGATGGCCGTGCGCGTCATCGCCCGGCGGGCGGAGCGGATCATCGTGTGCGGCGCGCGCAATTCCTCGAACACAAATCGCCTGTGCGAGGTTGCCGCTAACGAGGGACGCCAGGCGCTTCTGCTGCAGGACCCGAAGGATCTGACGCTGTCCTTCATCGATGGTGCTGCCGTGATCGGCCTGACCGCCGGAGCCTCCGCGCCCGAGGATCTGGTGCAGGAGGCTCTGGCCCGGCTCGCGCAGTGGCGGCGCCTCACGGTGGAAGAGGTGCGTGTCACCCACGAGGATGCGCAGTTCGCCCCCGTGGATCTCTCACGTCTCGTCTCCGATGCATCGGACCCAAAAGTGGTTTCCACTTTTGGGATTAATCCGATGCTCATCTCCTGAGTTGGCGCATCGTGTGGACCGGGAAACAGGGTCCACTTTTCCGCACGATGCGCTAGCTCGCAAACGCTTCCTGAACGTCCTGCGGGATGGCCGTGACCAGCCCGAGCCGGTCGCGGCGCAGCCAGCGCCACAGCATGAGCGCAGCCACCACGGCAAGCCCGCTGGCGAGCCCGATCCAGATTCCGATGCCGCGCAGCGGCGTGTTGAAGGCCAGGATGATACCGAGCGGCAGGCCGACACCCCAATAGCCCAAAGCCGCATAGATCATCGGCACCCGCGTATCCTGCAGACCGCGCAGCATGCCGGCGCCAACCGCCTGCGCGCCGTCCACCAGCTGGAAGATGGCCGCCACAACCAGGAACGAGCGTGCCAGATCGACCACGAGCGCGTTCTTGGGATCGCTTAGGTCGAGGAAGGCGCCCAGCAGCAGGTGCGGCGCGAACATCATGAGCGAGGCCGTGAGGACCATGAAGCCCGTGCCAAGCGCGAAGGACGTCCAGCCGGCGCGGGTAACCCCTGGCGCATCCTGCGCGCCATAGGCACGGCCCACGCGCACCGTGACGGCCTGCCCGATGCCGAGGGGAACGGAGAAGCAGAAGGAGGCAATCTGCAGGGCCACCGCATGCGCCGCCAGCTCGCTCGCGCCGAGTCGGCCCATCAGCATCGCCGCCGCGTTGAAGATTGTTACCTCAAACATCAGCGTCAGGCCGATGGGGACGCCAAGCCGCCACAGGGTGCGATAGCGTGGCCAGTCGGCGCGCCAGAAGCGTCCGAAGACGTGATATCGCCTCAGCTTCGGATCGAGGACGATCACGAGGGCAAGCCCGAGAAACATGAACGTGCTCGAGAGCACCGTACCTAAGCCCACGCCCACCAGCCCCAGAGCCGGCAGGCCGAACGCGCCGACCATCAGGGCATAGGCCGCGCCGAAATTCACCGGAATGGCCAGCAGCCCGATGAACAGCGCCCAGCCCGGACGCTCCAGCGCCGCCAGGAAGGAGCGCAGCACCAGGAAGAACAGGAACGGCAGAAGGCTCCACTGCAGCGCGCGCATGTACTCGCCTGCATTCTGGGCGAGCCTGGGCTCTTGGCCGATGGCAAGCAGAATCGCCTCTCCGTTCCAGGCCACGATCCAGATCGGGATTGCGACCGTCACCGAGGCCCACAGGCCCTGGCGGACCGTGCGCCGCACCTCACGCACCGAATGGCGCTTGCGGCCAAGCTCCTCGGCGATGATCGGCGAGGTGGCGTTCACGAGGCCGATGCCGAAGATGAGAAAGGCGAAGTAAAGATTAGTGCCGAGCGCACCCGCCGCGAGAGACTCTGACCCCATCCAGCCCATCAAAATCACGTCGGTGGTCATCAAGGCGTTCTGCGCCAGGGTGGCGAGCACGAGCGGCCAGCCGAGAGCCAGAGTAGCCCGGAGCTCCGCCAGCCAGGCGGTGCGTTCGGTCAGGGAGGTGCGATGAATCATGGTGCCGGGCTTGTAACCAACCTGCCGCCGGAAAGCCACAGCCGGAACTCTCGTAGCGGCAAGGAACCTGAGCTCAACCGCGTCCGTTCACCTCTTCGCTCACATTCTTGTGTTGTTTCCCCGGAGTTCTCCATGGCGCAGCAGGCGCTCTCCACCGCAATCGACTTCGCCCTGCCGCCAATCCTGCACAACGAGCGGGGCGAAGTGCGCACGGTCGGAGTCGAGATCGAGTTCGTCGGCCCCTCCGCCGAGAAGACCATACAGGCCTTCCAGGAGGCTTTCGGTGGAAGGATCATGGAGGAAGACCCGCACTCCTTCGCGCTGAAGGACTCTGCCGTCGGGGACCTGACGGTCGAGCTCGATATCCGAATCCTGCATCCCGGCAAGCAGGCCGGCACGCAGCGCGGCATGCTGCCCAAGATCGCTGCGCTTTTCGGCTTTGCAGCACGCTATCTCGTGCCCTGCGAACTCGTCACCGCTCCCACCCCCATTGACCGCCTGGAAGAGCTTAACCGCATCCTGACAATCCTGCGCAGGCTCGGCGCCAAGGGCACGCAGGATGCGCCCTTCTATGCCTTCGGGCTGCATTTCAATCCGGAGATCCCGCGCCGGGATGCGGCGACTGTCACGGCATTCATGAGGAGCTTCGCGCTGCTCAACTCATGGCTCCGGCGCGAGGCTTCCCCGGACACCACCCGCAACCTCCTCGGCTTCGCGGATCCGTTCCCGGCCGAGTATGTGCGCAGGATCGTCCAGCCGGATTACGGACCGGACATCGAGACTTTCATCGACGACTATCTTGCTTTCAATCCAACGCGGAACCGCGACCTCGACCTCCTGCCGCTCCTGCATCACTTCGATGCCAAGCGCGTGCGCGCCGTGCTGCCGACCGAGAAGATCAACGGCCGTCCCACTTTTCATTATCGTCTGCCCGATGCGCGGGTGAGCGATCCCGGCTGGAGCATCGCGCCGGATTGGAACCGCTGGGTCTGCGTCGAGCGCCTGGCTGCCGACCGCGAGAAGCTCGATGCGGTCGGATCCGCCTATCTCGGCTTCGAGGGGGAGGACAAGAGCTGGGCCAACGTGGTGGAGCAGATCGTACGCTCATGACCAGGCCTCTCATCGGCGTCACCACGTCTCGCCGCGGCGGATGGCGCAGCTACCTCATGCACCGGCTGGCGCTGTATCGCGCAGGCGCGCGCTCCATCCGGCTCGTGCCGGGCAATCCTCTGCCGGCGGAGCCGCTCCACGGTCTCATCATCGGCGGCGGCGACGATATCGGGGCGGAGATCTATGGCGGGCAGGTCCTGCCCGACGTGCGCATCGATCCCGAGCGCGACAAGCTGGAACTCAGTCTTCTCAAGGCGGCTCTGCCAGTCGGTTTGCCGGTGCTCGGCATCTGCCGCGGATCACAGATGATCAACGTGGCGCTCGGCGGGACGCTGCACATGGATATCTACGAGGTCTATGTGCAGGCGCCGAAGATGCGCACGGTGCTGCCGCGCAAGACCGTCTCCATCGAGCCGGGATCGCGCCTCAACGGCATCCTGCGCTGCAATCCATGCCTGGTGAATGCCCTGCATCACCAATCTGTTGACCGGCTCGGGCAGGGTCTCGCCATTGCGGCCCATGACGAGAGCGGTATCGTGCAGGCCATCGAGAGCCGGAGCGCGCCGTTCCTGCTGGGCGTGCAGTGGCATCCGGAACTGCTGGTCTGGAAGAAGCCGCACCAGCGGCTGTTTGCAGCGCTCGCCGAGGCGGCCCGCGAGGCGGTGCAGCCGCTCTCAGCAGCGGCACTCGCACTTTAGATCAGCGAGCGCGCCTGGATGTGCGCGGAAAGAGCGGAATGACCTTGCTGTCTCTAGGCGGATTCATGTGCCGCTGGATCGCGGCATGCAAGTCTCGGCTGATAATCGGCTTCTGCAGCAGCGGGAACTCGCTGTTCTCATCGGCCGCGACCGGGTTGCCGGTGATCAACAGAACCGGCAGAGCGGGTGCGATCTGTCGCACCTCACGTGCCAGCATGACACCGTTCATCGTTCCGGGCATCGCGATATCCGCCAGCACCAGCGCAGGCCTGCGGGCATTCAGGGACTTGATTGCCTGCGCAGCATCGGTGGCGATGCTGGTTACGTAGCCGAACTCCTCCAGGCTCGACTGAAGAGCGAGCGCCACTTCGAGTTCGTCGTCCACCACGAGAACCTCGGTGTGGTTCGGCACCGGCTCCTCAGGCGCCTCGTCCTCGCTCGGCAGACCCGGCGGCAACAGGGTCGCGGCCTCAGCCCGTGGGAGATAGAGAATGATTGCAGTGCCCGCTGCGTCCCGACGCACCTCGGAGGCGCCGCCGAGGCCCTCCAGGAAATGCAGGCTCTGCCTCAGGGACAGCCAGGACGAGAGGTCAAGGTCCCGCAGGGCAAAGGCCTGCTCGAGATCGACCTCCGGGGGGTGGCGCCCGTCATCGGGTCCTGAGCTGCGGATGGTCAGCTGCACGAAATCGCCCTCGCGCGTCAGGTCCGGCAGCGCTCCCTTCTCAACCAAAACGTTACGGGCCTCGAGCGTGATGGTGCCCCCCTGAGGGAGAGCATCCCTGGCATGTCCGCTTAGCGTCACGATCGCCGTCTGGATAGCATCCGGATCGGCCTCCACGGACCAGAGATCCTCTGCGAGGGACAGCCGCATGTCGACGGTATCGCGCAGCAGCGAACGGCTCAGCAGATCGGCGACCGAACTCACCTGCTCGGCGATGCTCACATACTGGACCTTTGCCTCGCCTTGGCGAGCAAAGGCCGTCGACCGGGCGATGAGCTTGGCCGCCTGATCGGCGGCCACGAGAGCCGACAGCAGCTTGCGTTGCAGGATCGGCTGCTCCTTCAGCTGGCGTGCCGCAGAATCGATATTGGCGCTGATGACCATGAGGCGGTTGTTGAGATCATGGGTGATGCCGTCGCGCAGCCGATCAACGGCCTGAGCCTTCTGGAGGCGGCGCAGGGCTTCGTCCTCACCAGACGCTGACGGCGCTTCAGGAAACGCGTCCTCAGCGAAAGCGAACGGGAGAGCGGGTTCTTCGATCAGGCCGGCCGTGACGTCCTCGAACACGGAGAATTCGTCGGATGCATTGGCCTCCTCTTCGCCGAGAACCTGCCGGATCTGCCGTCCGATCAGCAGCGGAGCCCCGGCGGCCATCAGCAGAAAAAGCCCTGCCGCCGCGGCGATCAGCACGGTATCCCTGGAGAAGGCAGCGCCGGCCAGCGCGAACCCCGACAGGATCAGGGCGCAGGACAGGGCCAGCAGAGACAGCTTCAACAGGGCAGGCGGCAATGGCACTCAAGCTTCCCGAAAATATGGATTGACCCGGCGCCCCTCAGACGCCACTTCCAACCGCTATCTTGTGTAGCACGAACCGAGGGCAAGCGCGGTCGCCTCGCGATAAAGTGTTACTGCCTGACAAAGGAGATGATTGTGCGGCTTTCTGATGTCCATGGATTGGCGCGCCTAGTGCTCGCGGTGGTTTTGACGACTTCGTTTGTCCCGCAGGTCAGAGCTCAGGAGACACCTGACCGATCCATCGAGCGCCGCGTCAACGAGCTCCTCGGGCAGATGACCCTGGAGGAGAAGGTCGGCCAGCTCAATCTCGTCTCCCATGGACCGCCCCTGCGCTGGGAGGACATTTCTGAAGGCAAGGCCGGTGCCCTGCTCAACTTCAACAGCGCCCCGGACGTGGCCCGCGCCCAGGCTCTGGCACGCCAGAGCCGCCTCAAGATCCCGCCGCTCTTCGGCCTCGACGTGCTGCACGGCTTCCGCACCCAGTTTCCGCTTCCCTTGGGAGAGGCCGCGGCCTTCAGCCCGCGCGTCTCGCGGCTCGCGTCCGAGTGGGCCGCCAAGGAAGCGGCCTATGTGGGCGTGAACTGGACCTTTGCGCCGATGGCCGACCTCTCCCGCGACAGCCGCTGGGGCCGCATCGTCGAAGGTTTTGGCGAAGATCCGTATCTTGGCTCCATTCTGACAGCTGCCCGTGTGGAAGGCTTCCGCAACGGAGGCCTTGCCGCCTCAACGAAGCATTTCGCAGGCTACGGCGCGCCGCAGGGCGGGCGCGACTACGACACCACCTACATCCCGCGCGCGGAGATGTACGACACCTACCTGCCGCCGTTCCGGGCCGCGGTGGAGGCGGGTTCGGCAAGCTTCATGGCCGCCTTCAACGCGCTCAACGGCGAACCCTCGACGGCCAATCCCTGGCTGCTGACGGATGTGCTGCGCAAGCAATGGGGTTTTGACGGCTTCGTCACCTCCGACTGGGTCGGCATCGGCGAGTTGATCAACCACGGCATCGCGGCGGATGGCGCGGAGGCCGCCCGCAAGGCGATTCTCGCCGGCGTCGACATGGACATGATGGGGCTGCTCTACATCAAGCACCTGCCCGACGAGGTGCGCGCCGGCCGGGTGCCGGAGAGCGTGATCGACGAATCCGTGCGCCGGGTGCTGCGCACCAAGTTCCGCATGGGGCTCTTCGATAAGCCGGACATGGACCCGTCGCGCTCCGATTTGGCCTTCCCATCCACGGAATCACGTCAGGCGGCGCGCGAAGTGGCGCGCGAGACCTTCGTGCTGCTGCAGAACCGCGGCGACGTGCTGCCGGTGCCGGTAAGCGCCCGTTCCATCGCGGTGATCGGGCCGCTCGCCAATGCGCCGCACGACCAGATGGGGCCGCATGCCGCCCGCGGTCATAAGGAGGACAGCGTCACGATTCTCGAAGGCATCCGCCGCCGGGCTCAGGGCGCCGGCATCACAATTCGCCATGCTCCCGCCTGTGACCTGTTCTGCCGCGACACCAGCGAGCTCCAGGTAGCCCTCGACGCCGCGAAGCAATCCGATTTCGTGATCGCCGTCTTTGGAGAGCCACAGGAGTTGTCCGGCGAGGCCGCCTCCCGTGCCCATCTCGAACTCAACGGCCGGCAGATCGCGGTGCTGGAGGAACTCGCCAAGACCGGCAAGCCGGTGGCGCTCGTCCTTCTGGGTGGACGGCCACAGGTACTCGGTCCGGTGGCGGAGCGTATTCCTGCGATCCTGATGGCCTGGTATCCGGGCACGGAGGCGGGACCTGCGGTTGCCGACGTGCTGTTCGGCGACGTGAGCCCGAGCGGCAAGCTCCCTGTCACCTGGCCGCGGGCTACGGGGCAGCTGCCGCTCTATTACAACCGGCTGCCCACCGGCCGGCCGACGAAGTCGGACAACCGCTTCACCCTGCAATACATCGACGAGGTGATCACGCCGCTCTATCCGTTCGGCTGGGGCCTGAGCTACACCCAGTTCGCCTATTCCGATGCCGCGATGGCGCGACAAAAGATCGACCAGGGCCAAGTGCTGGAAGTGTCGGTGAACGTGAAGAACACAGGCACGCGAGAAGGCCAGGAGGTCGTGCAGCTCTACACCCGCGACCCCGTGGCAAGCCGCAGCCGTCCCTTGCGCGAGCTGAAGGCCTTCGAGAAAGTTGCCCTGAAGACCGGCGAGACGAAGCGCGTGACCCTGCGGGTGCCCGTGGAGTCGCTCGGCTTCCATCTCGACGACGGCACCAATCTAGTCGAAGCCGGCACCATCGAAACGTTCGTAGGTGGCTCGTCGCTCGCCGAACGGGTCGGAGAGGCCGAGATCGTGAAAACCTTCCGCATCCCGCCCATGGAGCGGCGCGCCTCCGCGTCGACCAGCGTCGCGCAATAGCCCAAAACGCAGGCTGCCCGAGAATGATGTTCGGGCAGCCTTTCGATGCCACGAGGTTTGCGTCGGAAGCTCTTTCATCGAGCGGAACATCAATGCAGGCTTGGCGGTTCACTCATGACAGAGTGGAGTTGTCACCCATGCCCGATCTCAGCCGCAACCCCGTCGAGACCCTGGCCCGGTTCGGCTATGGCGCAAGGGGCGTGGTCTATGGCCTCGTCGGCGTTCTGGCGCTGCTCGCCGCGATCGGGTCCGGCGGTCAGACCGGCGGCAGCCGCTCTGCCCTTCAGACGCTCGTCTCCCAGCCCTTCGGCAAGGTCTGGCTCGTCCTGATTGCGGCCGGGTTGTTCGGGTTCTGCGCCTGGCGGATCCTGGAGGCGCTCACCGATGCCGACAATCGAGGCTCCGACATGAAGGGCTGGGCTATCCGGGGAGCGCATCTCGTCAGCGGCATCGTCTATGCGGGTCTTGCCCTCTCCACCCTGAACCTTGCCCTCGGGCGCGGCTCGGAAGGCGGCGGTGAGGATAGCGCCGCCCAGGATTGGACGGCCTGGCTCATGAGCCAGCCCTTCGGCCAGTGGCTGGTGGCCCTCGTCGGGCTCATCATCGCCGGGACGGGCCTTGCCTTCATCATGAAGGCTTGGCGCGGCCGGGTGGCCGACCGCCTCTCCCTGCCGTCCGACAAGCGGGGCTGGTTCGTCAGCATCGGCCGCATGGGCTTTGCCGCCCGCGGCGTCGTGTTCCTGATGATCGGCGGCTTCCTGGGGCTCGCCGCCTGGCACGCCTCCTCGTCGCAGGTGCACGGCCTCGGCGGCGCCCTCCAGGCCCTGGAGCAGCAGCCCTATGGCTGGGTGCTGCTGGCGCTCACGGCTATCGGCCTGTTCGCCTTCGGCCTCTTCGGCCTCATCCAGGCCCGCTACCGCCACATCGACGCGCCGGATCTCGACGACGCCAAAGCCGCCGTCGCACGGGTGAGCCGATAAGCAGGTTGTTGCTGGAAAACTGGCGATCCCGGGAAGACTCGAACTTCCGACCTTCGGTTTAGGAAACCGCTGCTCTGTCCTGCTGAGCTACGGGACCGCTTAAGACCGGGGATTTAGCACGGTCGGCAGGGGCATTCCAGTGGGTAGAAGCCGCGAGATCAGGCTCCGGTATTCTCCCGAACGATTGCGGCGGCGAACTGAAGGAACTCCCCACGGCCAAGCCGGTTGGTGAAGGCAACTGGAGGTACATCATGGCGCAGACGCTTCGCGATTTTCTGAAACAGGTCGAGAATCTCCCCCCCGACACCTTGCTCTGCGTCGCTGAAGTGGACGAGGCCTTCGCTGCCCATGTGGCGGAGGTCGAGATCATCGAGGATGCGAAGCCTCAGAACCGCAAGGCGGAAGGCATCGAAGCGGTAGAACTCGGGAACGGCAAGGAACGGGTTGTCGTGATCCGCTGGTAGGCCCGGAGGAAGCGGACGTCCTTCGCGAAAACCTGCCGATCTTGGCCGCAACAATTCGGACGATGTTCGATTGACTTCCCGAGACGGCATCCGGACGCCGGACTGCCGCTCCAGGACGCAACGAACATCGGTCAGGATTTCACCATGACGAAGAACATCCCAGGCTCCCGCACGAATCCCGAGGGCATCCCGCAGGAGGGCCATGGCGGCTCGAACACGCGCGGCACGCAAGCCAAGCAGGGCAAGGACGGCAACGGTGCCCAGAAGCGGCAGCAGGAGAAGAAGTCATGAGCAGCACCGGCAACCGCAGCAATCCGAACCATACCCGTATCGCCGGACACCAGGGGCAGGATGAGCCCAACGTCAATGCCAGCGGCAAGCCCGATATCGGCCGGCAGGGCGGCGCGACCCATCAGGAGAGCCGCGACCACAACAAGCATAACAATTCAGGGCAGAGCGGGCACAAGCCGCAGCAGCACAGGCCGGAGCAGGAAAAGCACTGATCCTATCACTCTAAGCGTAGCCGTTTCATCCTGAGTGGGTATGATCCCGTCCCATGACGGGATCGACTCTACGGGTGCTGCTGGCTCTGTGCCTCGGACCTGCCCTGGACATGGGCATCCAGGAGGCTTTCGCACAGCAGACATTGCCTTTGATACGTCGGGCTGCTGAGTGCATCGGTGAGGCTCGGGCGGACCGGCTTCAGGGCCTCACACCGGAAGGAGACCTTATCCTGTTGTCGGGCGGACCGGCTCGCCTTGCGGGCATCCGTCTTCCCGACACCTCGCCCTATCGCGAGCAGAGTATCGCCTGGCTGCAGGCGTGGACCGTTCATTCCATCATCGTGCAGGGCTCGGACAAACGGGATCGTTGGGACCGGCTTTCCGTCCGTGTCCGGTCGTCCGGTCAAACCCCAGCGCTCGACTGGGCGCACGGGTTGGTCGAGGCCGGCCTCGCCCTGGTGGATGCGGGGACGGAGGGCGTCTTCTGCCAGCCCGAACTCCTCGTCCTCGAGGCCACGGCCCGTGAACGACGCCTTGGTATTTGGGCCGATGACCGCTATAAGCCCCTTGATGTGAATCAACCTGAGCGCCTGCGCGAGCGGATCGGCAGCTTCGTGCTGGTCGAAGGCCGCATCAGGAGCATCGGCGAGCGCAAGCAGCGCACCTATTTGAACTTCGGGGGGCTTTGGGCAGAAGACTTCACGATCATCATTCCTAAGACAACCTGGAAACAGATGTCGGATCGCGGCCTGGGCCTCGATGCGCTCAAAGGCCGGCGGATCAGGGCCCGAGGCATTTTGCAGTCTTGGCAAGGCACGGCTTTTTCGATTGTCATACCGGATATGATCGAACGTCTCGAGGGCGATCATCTGCCACGATGAACGAGCATGATCAGAACACGTCGACCAGGTAGTACCGGAATTCTCGGCAGCCTCATGCTCGCAGCCTTTTTGGCGGGCTGCTCCGGCTTTGGCGGGGACGTCTCTCTGCCGGCAAACGCCCCGCGGGTGATCGGCCCGGATCGCGACCGGGATCATGTGCGCCTCGTCAGGGCCTTCGGCGGCGAAGGCCGCGCGCCGCAGCTTCAGCAACTTCTGACCGATGTGACGAACCGGCTCGTCATGGCCACCGACCGTCCGGACGAGGCCTTCCAGATCACGATCCTCAACTCGCCTGTGGTCAATGCCTTCGCCCTGCCGAACGGGCGTCTCTACGTGACCCGCGGGCTGCTGGCGCTTGCCAGCGACACCTCCGAAGTGGCCGCTGTCCTCTCCCACGAGATCGCTCACGTCACGTTGCGCCACGCCTCCCAGCGCAGCGAGCTGCAGGCCCGCTCGGCCCTAATCGAGCGCGTGGCCGAGAACGTGCTGAACGATGCCGAGGAAGCGGCCATGGCGCAGAACCAAGCACGCTCGACCTTGGCGAGCTTCTCGCGGGCGCAGGAGCTCGAGGCGGACCAGACCGGCGTGAAGGTTCTGGCCCGTGCCGGCTTCGATCCCTTTGGGGCGCCGCGCTTCCTGACGTCCCTCGGGCGCTCGGGCACGAGCTCCGACAGCCAGACCGGGGATCGATCAGCCTCGCATCCAAGCACCAACGACCGTGTCTCACGGGCCTTGCAGGCGGCGCGCCGGACGGAGTTGGCCGACACGGGCGAGACCGGGCGGCTTGCCTACCTCACCGCCCTCGAAGGGCTCGCCTATGGCGACGACCCGGCAGACGGTGTCGTGAAGGGCCGCCGCTTTATCCATTCCAGGCTCGGCGTCGCCTTCGAGGCCCCCGATGGCTTCAGCCTTGAGAACACCTCGCAGGCCGTACTCGGGTCCTCCGGCGACGGCGATCGTCGTCTGCTCTTCGATGCCGCCGATACGCCGGAGGGGCAGAGCCTGGAAGACGTTCTGCGCTCCACCTGGACAGATACCGTCGAGCCCGGAACCCTCACCACCGGGACTGTGAACGGCCTTCCTGTGGTGACGGCCCTGTCCAACGGCAAGGAATGGACCTTCCGCCTCTCGGCCATCCGGATCGGCAGCACCACCTACCGGCTCATCATGGCGACTCGCGGCAACAGGGGCGATCTGGAATCGATCTTCCAGCAGACCCTCAACAGCGTCCGGCAGGTGCAGCCCGAGGAGGCAAGACGGATCAGGCCACTGAAGCTGCAGGTCGTCACCGCTCAGCGGGGCGACACCGCGCAGGCGCTTGCGGCTCGCATGCCGATCGACCGGCCTCTCGAACGTTTCCTGCTGATCAACGGGCTCGACAGGAACGCTCCCTTGAAGGTGGGCGAGCGCTACAAGATCGTGGTGGAGTAAGGGCCCTTCATCGATGCTCCCAAAAACAGATCGGCGAAGCAGTCGCCCGCCTCGCCGATCCGAATCTTCTAAGAGAGCTTGTGCGCCTTACACAAAGGCGCCGGAGGCCTGAGGGTAGCGCTCCACCAGAGCGCGCTTGAGCTTTTCCAAGGCGCGGTTCTCGATCTGACGGACGCGTTCCTTCGAGATCCCAAGCCTGTCACCGAGGAATTCCAGGGTCACCTGCTCGTCGTCGAGGCGGCGGGCGCGCAGAATGCGCAGTTCGCGTTCGTTGAGGACCTCAAGCGCCTGCTGCAGCCAGCGCACGCGACGCTCGGTATCGATCGAGTCAGTCACGGTTTCGTCGGGCAGAGGGCTGTTGTCGACGAGGAACTCGACGCGTTCGGCGGAATTCGACGAGTCGGCATCCATCACTGGCGCGTTGAGAGACGTGTCCGGCCCCGACAGGCGGGCATCCATCAGCGCCACATCGGCCTTCGACACACCGATCGCCTCCGCGATCTTCGCATGCACTTCCGAGGAAATGCGCTCTTCTCCGCCACGAGTGAGACGGGCGCGCAGGCGGCGCAGATTGAAGAAAAGGGCTTTTTGAGCGGAACTCGTTCCGCCGCGGACGATTGACCAGTTACGAAGGATGTAATCTTGCACGGAGGCGCGGATCCACCAAGTCGCATAGGTCGAGAAGCGGACCTCCCGTTCGGGTTCGAACCGGGCTGCGGCTTCGAGAAGACCAACATGGCCTTCCTGGACCAGATCGGCCATGGGCAGGCCATAGTGACGGAAACGGGCTGCCAGCGCGATGACGAGGCGCATATGAGCAGCGGTCAGTTGATGAAGCGCCGCTTCATCGCGGTTCTCTTTCCAGCGCACGGCAAGAAGATGCTCCTCTTCTCTCTCGAGAAAAGGTGCATTCATGGCAGCGCGGACGAACCGGCGGCGAACCCCTGAGATTTCTCCCATTGTGTGCTCTCCCTTGGCAGAGACACAACGAGCGAGGCCGCAAAAAGTTCAGTTCCAACAGCCAAGTTCGACAAAATAGATTCCGGCCTTCGAAAAACAAGGCTTCAGACACAAAAAAGCCCGGCCGAGGGCCGGGCTTTTGATACTTTGAGACAGGCGTCCGATCAGGCGGCCTCTTCCTGCAGATCGTCGCCTTCCGCATCGCCTTCTCCCTCGGCGCCCTTGACGCGGCGTGGAGACTTGGCGAGGCTCTGCTCGATAAGCTTGAGAGCTTCCGTATCCGTGATCTTGTTCACGGCGGCGATCTCGCGCACGATCCGATCGAGAGCGGATTCGTAAAGCTGACGCTCGCTGTAGGATTGCTCGGGCTGGGCCTCGGAGCGGTGGAGGTCGCGCACGACCTCGGTGACGGCGATCAGGTCGCCGGAATTGATCTTGGCCTCATATTCCTGGGCCCGGCGCGACCACATGGTGCGCTTCACGCGGGCACGACCCGTCAAAACGTCCAGAGCCTTTTGGACCAGAGCCGGTTCGGCAAGCTTGCGCATGCCAACGCTGGAAGCTTTACCCGTCGGGACACGGAGGACCATTTTGTCCTTGTCGAAGGAGACGACGTACAGCTCCAGTTTGAACCCCGCGATTTCCTGCTCTTCGATGGCCGTGATGCGGCCGACACCGTGAGCGGGATAGACGATCGCTTCACCGGACTTGAACCCAAGGCGCTGGGCGGACTTCTTGGCGGTTGTCATGCGAGAGAGGCCTCCTTGCATGGCCCTCGCCTGGGCGGCGAGGGAGCTGTTGTCTCACTGGGCAGGGCCCCAATGGAACGAGGATAGGATGTGAGTGTCACGGAACTTGACTATTCCGCTCGTCTCCCTGATGTAAGCCAGCGGCTACAAACGCTCATGCCCTTGACCAAGGCAGCAACGCTCCCTTAAGTCAAAGGACGCGAATCTTTGCTTCATTATGTGAACCGCCGGTCTGCGGGGACGGTGCACGGCTTGAGCGCAAGCGACGGCATTCACGGACCCTATCACAGTCCGGCCGAAAAAGCAAAAATATTTCAAAGCACAGCGTTAAAGAAGGCCGCTCAGACCTGAGCCTCGAGTTCAGTCGCCTTCGCCGGGATTGGGCGAGAAGAACGCCTCGAACTTGCCCACCACACCGTCGAATTCCTTCGCGTCGCCGGGCGCATCCTTCTTGAGAGTGATGTTGGGCCAGCTCTTGGCCATATCGGCATTGAGCTTCAGCCATTGCTCGAGCCCAGGCTCGGCATCGGGCTTGATGGCCTCGGCCGGACATTCCGGTTCGCAGACGCCGCAATCGATGCACTCATCCGGGTGGATGACGAGCATGTTCTCGCCCTCGTAGAAACAATCGACCGGGCACACCTCCACGCAGTCCATGTATTTGCACTTGATGCAATTTTCAGTGACGACGTAGGTCATGAACGGTCCTTAGAGAGTCTGTTCCAATCGAGAGAGGTGTGCTGCCGCTCTAGCGCATCGTGCGGAAAAGTGGACCCGGTTTTCCGGTCCACACAATGCGCTCTTCAAAGAATGGAGCATCGGACCCAAAAGTGGTGTCCACTTTTGGGTCCGATGCTCTAGCGGTTGTCAGGGTCGCTGACAAGCGCTCCGTTGTCCTGGCTGAGATCCAGGTAGAGCAGCCTTGCTTCCGTTGCAGGGCCTCGGCGCTGCCCAAGTCCATCGATCCGGACCACGAGGGTAGCCCGGGGGAGCGCGATGGTCACCACGTCACCGACAGCTACCGCCTTGGCGGCGTTGTCGGTGCGCTGTCCGTTAAGGCGGACATAGCCGCTGGTCACCATCTTGGCGGCCAGCGTCCGGGTTTTCGCGAAGCGCGCGAACCACAGCCACTTGTCAAGCCGCTGCCGCTCCTCACGCATGGCGTCATGGCCTCACTTCTTGTTGTCCTCGAGTTGGGCCTTGAGAGCCATGAGCTTGGCGAAGGGCGAGTTCGGGTCCGGCTGCTTCTCGCGCCGCTCGCGGCCGCCGTCCTGACGGTTGTCGGCACGCTTGTCGGGCCGCGGACCGCGACGCTCCTCGCCACGGCGGCCTTCCCCATGACCTGCCCCATGACCTGCCCCATGACCTGGGCCGCGTGGCGGACGGTTCTGCGGACGGCCGCCTTCCCCTTGCGCTTCGCGGCGCTCGGGACGCGGCCGGCGCTCACCTGTCTGATCGCCCTGGCCTGCACCGTGGCGCGGGCGACGGTCGCCGCGATCCTGCCGCGGCTCCGTGCGATCCGAACGCTCGCCCCGTTCGTGACGGCCACCACGGGCTTCGCGACCCTGGCGGGCCTGCGCACCTTCATGATGGCGACGACCCTGGCGCCAGACCTCGATTATCTCGGGCTCGACAGGAGCCGTCTCCGCAGGGGCAGCTTCGGCCGTCGGAGCCATCGCCTCGCCCTCAGGCGAAGCCACAGCCTCGGCGGCGCTGGCCTCGACCTCATTCTCGGAAACGGACGCCTCAGGAGCCTCGACGGCAACGGCACCGATTTCTTCAGTGCCGACCGCAGCCTCAGCCGGGGTCTCCTCAGCTGGAGTCTCCTCAGCCGGAGCGGCAGAC
Source organism: Microvirga sp. CF3062 (assembly GCF_036314045.1). NCBI lineage: Bacteria > Pseudomonadati > Pseudomonadota > Alphaproteobacteria > Hyphomicrobiales > Methylobacteriaceae > Microvirga > Microvirga sp. CF3062. The sequence goes on along the minus strand of NZ_JAYGGN010000005.1, from coordinate 263,433 downwards.
TCGCCCTCGGGAGGCGCGGTCTGGGGCTCAATGGCCCGCGGGGCCTCCACGAGCGGCACCGTGATGGCGGGGCCGGGACGGCGATCCATCACGTAGCCGAGCGACTTCAGGATCGTGGCGAAATCCTCGCCGGCGCAGCCCACGAGAGACGTCATGGCAACCGTCGGCACGAAGCCCTCGCCGTCGGCAGCGCCTGCCGGCGGCTCGCCGGGGGTGATGCCGGGACGGTAGGAGATCGCCGGACGGATGAGGTCGGCCAAGCGCTCCAGGATGTCGACGCGCACGGCGCGGCCGCCGAGCACGCGGAAGCCCGCAGCCCGGTAGAGCCCGTGGCCGATCTCCGGATCAACCGGGATCGAGGTGCGGCCGGACTGGGCGAGATGGGCGATCTCGTCGATGCCCTTCTGGTCGAGGCCGCCGTTCTGCAATGCCCAGAGCTGGGTTGCGAGCACGCGGGGGGCCGGCTTCAGCAGGGCCGGCAGGTAAAGATGATAGGCGCCGAAGCGCACACCCGCCTTGCGGAGGGCGCTCCGAGCCTCCTGGTCGAGGCTGCGGACCTCGTTGAGGACCTTGGAGCGCTCCAGCACGCCGAGCGCCTCACCGATCTGGAAGCCGATGCCGCGGGCCAGGCCCGTGAGCTCCTGACTGTCCTCGAGCTGCAGCAGGGGCCCAAGCAGGCGCACCACATAGGCCTTGAGCCAGGCGCGCAGGCGGGTGTCCACCTTGTCCCGGGCCGGGCCCGTGAGATGCTCGTCCGAGAGGATGCGAAGCTTGGGATCGAAAAGCTTGTCGCCGGGCTCCAATTTGGCCACCGGGTCGCCCATCCAGCGGATGGTGCCGTCGTTGGACAGCACGAGCATCGTGTCGGGGGTTTCGGCGAACCGGTCCGCCCGCGCCTCGATCTCGCCGGCCAGCGCCTTGCTGGCGGCGTTGCGCAGGGTCTTGACCTCCGTGGTGTCGGCCTGGGGATCAGGCACGAAATGGAAGCCGTGCAGGTGACCGATGTGCTGACCCTCGACGGTGACGTCGCCGGTGGTCGTAATTTCCGCTTCGAGCATCTTGTTCTCTCTCAAGCGCCGCATGAGAACGCTCGTCCGCCGGTCGATGAACCTTTGGGCGAGGCGTTCATGGAGCGCATCCGATAGCTTGTCCTCTACCTGACGCGCAACATCCTGCCAATGCTCCGGATCCTTCAACCAATCGGGGCGATTGGCAATGAAGGACCAGGTCCGGACCTGAGCGATGCGGTTGGAGAGGGTGTCGATATCCCCATCGGTCCGATCCATAGCGGACAGATGGCGGGCAAACCAGTCGGCCGGGATGGCACCGTCCTTCATGAGAAAACGGTAGAGCTGACCGACAAGATCCGCATGGGTCTGGGGCGAAACCTTCCGATAATCCGGCACCTGGCAGATCTGCCAGAGCCGCTCCACGGCATATTGCGAGCGGGCCATGGCCTGGATGTCGTCTTCCCGAACCAGAACCTCGAGCGCCGTGACGTCCTCACCCGTGGGAGCCCGCACGAGCCCATGCTCCCGCGGCTGTACTCCAAGCGAATCGCGCAAGCGGGCCAGCGAGGAGAAATCGAGATCGGGATTGCGCCATTGCAGGATGCGCACCGGATCGAAGCTGTGGTTTTCGAGCGCCTGGACCGTCTCCGCATCGAAAGGCGGGCAGCGGCCGGAGGTGCCGAAGGTCCCGTCGCGCATGTATCGGCCGGCACGGCCGGCGATCTGGGCCAGCTCGGAGTTGTTCAGCTTGCGGAACTGGAACCCGTCAAACTTCTTGTCGGACGCGAAGGCCACGTGGTTCACGTCGAGGTTGAGGCCCATGCCGATGGCGTCGGTGGCGATGAGATAGTCCACGTCGCCGTTCTGGAAGAGCTCGACCTGGGCATTGCGGGTGCGGGGCGAAAGGGCGCCGAGCACCACGGCAGCGCCGCCGCTCTGGCGGCGGATGAGCTCGGCGATGCCATAGACCTCCTCGGCCGAGAAGGCCACGATGGCCGAGCGCCGGGGCAGGCGCGAAACCTTCTTCTCGCCGGCAAACGAGAGATTCGACAGGCGCGGCCGGGTGACCACGTGCACGCCGGGAATCAACGCTTCGATCAGCGGGCGCATGGTGGCCGAGCCGATGAGCAGCGTCTCCTCGCGTCCGCGCTGGTTCAGCAGGCGGTCGGTGAAGACGTGGCCTCGGTCGAGATCGGAGGCGAGCTGGATCTCATCCACGGCCACGAAGGAAACGTCGAGATCCCTGGGCATCGCCTCGACGGTGGAGATCCAGTAGCGCGGTCGGTCCGGCTTGATCTTCTCTTCACCGGTGACGAGGGCAACGTTGTGGGCCCCCGCCTTCTCCACCACCCGGTTGTAGACCTCCCGGGCGAGCAGGCGCAGGGGCAGGCCGATCATGCCGCTGTCATGGCCGAGCATGCGCTCGATGGCCAGATGGGTCTTGCCGGTATTGGTGGGGCCGAGCACGGCCGTGACGCCGCGCGAACGCACCTGCGGGGGAAGGGAACGACGGGCCATGCCTGTATGTCGGGTAATGCTTGAAGGTCCCGGATAAACGAGAGGCTGTACGGGCCGACGCCGGAGCCGGAAGCCTTCTCTTAAAGGCAGCCCGGCCCTCGCGGCCGGCTGCGGGCTATGCTCTTATATGGGCGCGAACGCCGCTTTCGCTACCCGCAGCGGGTGCTTTCACCAAGGATTCTCAGGGCTTAATTTGAGGCTTATTAGAGGGCACCGGCCTTGACGGCCTCATCTGCCCGCACGGCCCGGCGCGTCGGCGCGGACGCCTTGTCGTCCCCCTCCAGCGACCAGAGCGAAGCCTGCATCTCGCCGACGCCAATCATGGTGCGCACGGAGACCTTCAGAGGGAAGAGCAGGCGCGGGCCTTCGACGGGAGCAAGCCAGACGGACATGTCCCGGTTCTCCTGCATGAACTTGGTGGCCGGCCGCTCGGGCCGATGGCCGGAGACCGGCACATAGCGGGCGTTGCAGACGAGCACCGGACCTGAATAGCCCCCGACCTCGACCGTTTTCGTCTCGGCATAGGTGAGGACCACGTTCATGCGGGAGGCCCCATCAAAAACGGGAAGCGTCCGGTTGCAGTTGTCCGGGTCGGTCAGGCTCTTCGACGCCAGAGCCGGCATGAGCAGCGCGCTCATGGGATCGACGACCCCCTTCTTGTCGGCCGGCTTGACCGGGATTCGGTCTTCCTTGGGCTCGAGAGGCGGGTCGATCTCGACCTCGGCCACCCGGCCGCCCTTCAGGCCCATGCGGACGCTGCGCTGGTTGTCGGAGGTCTTGGACATCACGGCGAAGTTCGTCGAGCGCGGGTTGGCCTCAGTGAGCGTGCCCGAGGCCGAAGCCTCACCCTTGCCGCCGGTCAGGATCATGGCGAGGCCGGTCAGCTTCGCATTGCCCTGCATCTCGTACTTCCTTCCCTTGAAGGACGAGACCAGGTCCGCTTTCCCAAGGGGCAGGCCCGCGAGAGAGAGATCGTACGTCACCTTGAGGGTTTGGGCTTGCACGAGCGCAGGCACGCCTGCAAAGGCCAAGGTTACGAGAGCTGAGGCGATGAGGCGCATAGGGCTTTCCCGATAGTCTATTCTGTTGCATCGCACGAGATTCGGAATAAATCGTGACCACGGCGCCGAAAAAAAGAGGGTGCGACGTCGCGCTATTCTTGACCCACACCCCTGTTTCGGCTTATAGGCTCGCACCTTCCAAGGACTTCTGGTGTCCGGCCGCGTGGGATCTGCGATCAAGCAAACCCGCGAATTGTGGTCGCGACCCTCACATGACGAATAGGATTGAACCCATGTCGCGCCGTTGCGAACTGACCGGCAAGGCCGTGCTGAGTGGCCACCTGGTGAGCCACTCGAACCGCAAGACGAAGCGGAAGTTCCTGCCGAACCTCTGCAACGTCACGCTCCAATCTGACGCTCTGCAGCGCTCCTTCCGCCTGCGCGTCACCGCCAACGCGCTCCGCTCGGTCGAGCACCGCGGCGGCCTCGATGCCTTCCTGGCCAAGGCCAAGGCTGAGGAGCTCTCCACCACCGCCCTGGCGGTGAAACGCGAGCTCGAGAAGAAGCTCGCCGCTGCGAGCTGATCTCGGATCGCCGCTGAGAAATATGCTTTGCGGGCGGCCCTGGTGCCGCCCGTTTTGCGTTGGTGTTTAAGCACTGCCTGGAAGAGACTGTTCATGACCCAGATTGATCGCCGCGACTTCCTCATTGCGTTCACCGCAATGACCCTGGTCGTCCTCTCTTCGAACATCCTGGTCCAGCATCCCTTCACCCATTGGGGCATGGGCGACTACCTGACCTGGGGTGCCTTCAGCTATCCGTTCTCGTTCCTGGTCACCGACCTGTCGAACCGCCGCTTCGGCACGCAAGGCGCCCGTCGCGTGGTCTATGTGGGCTTCGTGCTGGCCGTGGTGCTCTCCGTCGTCCTGGCAACGCCGCGCATTGCCATCGCGTCGGGTTCCGCCTTCCTCGTGGCCCAGCTTCTCGACATCAGCATCTTCGCCCGCCTGCGCGACAAGGCCTGGTGGATGCCGCCCTTCATCTCCTCGGTGATCTCCTCGGGGCTCGACACGGCGATCTTCTTCTCGTTTGCCTTCTATTGCGGGGTCGTGCCGGGCTTCGGCCTCACGATCAGCGAGATGCTGGGCCAGACGGGGATCGTGGACGAGTGCATCGCCCTGCCGTGGGTCAGCCTCGCCGTCGCGGATTATGGGGTGAAGCTCGCGCTGGCCGCCATCGCGATTGCCCCCTACGGGGCCATCCTGGCGCTCATGCGCCCGCGCTTGCAGCGGGCCGCCTGATTTAGGCGATCAGGGTGAATTCGAGCAGCACGGTTTTCTGCAGCGAGCTGAAATTGTCGTCGGAGATCAGCGAGAGAACCGTATCGCCGCCTTCCCGGTGAACCGCCAGCCCCTCCATGTTGTCGACCTGATGCGAGGGCTCGCTCTCGTAGAGCACATCCCCGTCGATGCGTGCTCCCGCTCGGATCACCGCCGCCTCGACCCGGCGCAGGCGACACGCGAAGCCGCCGAAGAGCGAGAACCGGCGCTCCAGGATCACGGCGTCGCCCTCGGGCAGGAAGGCCATGTCGGTGACGTCATAGCCGCCGGAGAGGGCCACCTGAAAGATCCCCTGCCTGGATCCTGTGAGAATGAAGCCGCTGCCGCCCTCGGCGATGCCGACGAGAGCGCCACCTAGAGCTGAGCGTTGCGGCGCGACCGCGACCGCCTCCAGACCGCCATTGCTCGGCAGGTCTCTCAGGACCTGCGGAACGGGTATCGGGACACCCCGGATGATGCTGCCCGCAGCATTGCGCTCGAAACGGATGACAGCGTGGTTGCGCTCGGTGCCAATGAATACGGCGTTGCCGGAGAGCGCAAAGCTCTCCGTGTCGTAGTAGCGCGACCGCCGCATCGAAACGCCGTTGCCGAGGATCAAGGGAGACAGGACTGGGCTGGAAAACCCCGAGAGACGTCCGTCCGCAGTTTCGATCCGGGCTTTCAGGATCTGCGCATTGTCCGCAAGGGCGATGATCTCCTGGCCGTTGCCTGAGCGCCACAGGCCGGAAAAGCCGCCGAAGGCCGACACATCGGAGCGCAGGACGGCCCCGGAGCGGAACATCAGCGCGCCGAAGCGGCTGCGGTCGGGATCGGTGGTCGAGAGGCGGCTGATCGGCTGCGCCTCCACGCGGATCGCGGTCGCGCCCTTGAAGGCCTGCGGGCGCTGCGCCAGGGCAACGCCTGTGCAGGCGAGCGTTGCGGCGGCGGCACCGCTGCCAATCAGGAAGCTGCGACGGGTGAGCCTCAAGCGACGGCCTTGCGGCGCGGAGCGCCACGGGCCGGCGGGCCGGCATTCTCCTCGAACAGCTCCGCAAGCTTTTCGGTCATGACGCCGCCGAGTTCCTCCGCATCGACGATGGTCACGGCGCGGCGGTAATAGCGCGTCACGTCGTGGCCGATGCCGATGGCGATGAGCTCCACGGGCGAGCGGGTCTCGATCTCCTCGATGATGTAGCGCAGATGCCGCTCGAGGTAGTTGCCGGGATTGACCGACAAGGTCGAGTCGTCCACCGGCGCACCATCCGAGATCACCATCAGAATGCGCCGCTGCTCAGGCCGTCCGAGCAGGCGCTTGTGCGCCCAGTCGAGGGCCTCACCGTCGATGTTCTCCTTCAGCAGACCTTCGCGCATCATGAGGCCCAAGTTCTTGCGCGCGCGCCGCCAGGGTGCGTCCGCCGACTTGTAGATGATGTGGCGCAGGTCGTTGAGGCGGCCCGGACTGGCCGGCTTGCTGGCCTGCAGCCACGTCTCCCGCGCCTGTCCACCCTTCCAGGCGCGGGTGGTGAATCCGAGAATCTCGACCTTCACGCCGCAGCGCTCAAGCGTGCGCGCCAGAATGTCCGCGCAGGTGGCCGCCACGGTGATGGGGCGTCCGCGCATGGAGCCGGAATTGTCGAGGAGCAGCGTTACCACCGTGTCGCGGAAGTTCGTGTCCTGCTCCTGCTTGAAGGAGAGCGATTGGAATGGGTCCATGATGATGCGCGGCAGGCGCACGGGATCGAGCGTTCCCTCCTCGAGGTCGAACTCCCAGGACCGGTTCTGCTGCGCCATGAGGCGGCGCTGCAGGCGGTTCGCCAAACGCCCGACCACGCCCTGAAGATGGGCGAGCTGCTTGTCGAGATAGGCACGAAGGCGTGTCAACTCATCCGCATCGCAGAGATCCTCGGCGTGGATGATCTCGTCGAACTTGTTGGTATAGGCCTTGTAGTCAGGCCCACGTGCCTCGTTGGAACGGGACGGCGGGCGCCAGGATTCGCCGGCATCCTCCGAATTCGCTTCCTCGGATTCTTCGGGCATCTCGCCGGAAGGGCCGTCGGCCTCTTCCGTGGCACCATCCTCCATCTCGTCGCTGGAATCCTCGCTGACCTCCACCTCGGCACGGTCGCCTTGGCTCTCCTGCTCGGATTCACCCTCGCCCTGCTGTTCCTGCTGCTCGGATTCGTTCTCGTCCTCGTTCTCCTCGTCCTCGGAATCGAGAGACGCCTCGTCGGCCATGTCGAGGGAGGAGAGCAGGTCGCGGATATTGCGGGCGAAGCTGCGCTGATTTTCGATGTTCTTGAGCAGGCCGTCGAGGTCGCGCCCGGCCCGATCCTCAATGAAGTCGCGCCATAGATCGACGATCTTGGCCGCCGATGCAGGAGGCTTCTGCCCGGTCAGGCGCTCGCGCACCATGAGGGCCACAGCGTCCTCGAGCGGTGCATCGGCCCGGTCCGTGATCTCCTCGTACTTGCCGCCGCGATGGTAGCGGTCCTCAAGCATCGCCGTGATGTTGGACGAGATGCCGGCCATGCGCCGGGAGCCGATGGATTCCACGCGCGCCTGCTCGACCGCGTCGAATACGGCGCGGGCGGCCTGACCCTCGGGGGCGAGCTTGCGATGAAGGGTAGTGTCGTGGCAGGCCAGCCGCAGCGCCATGGCATCGGCATTGCCGCGCAGGATCGCCACGTCCTGGGCGGTCAGCCGCCGCGGCGGCTCCGGCAGGCGGGCCTTGTCCTGGCCCATGAGCACCGGCCGGTCGGACGCAAACGCCACCTCGAGATCGGGCTTGCGGGCAATCGCCTTCATGGTACCGGCGATGGAGCGCTTCAGCGGCTCCGCCGGCGCTTCCTTCTTGTCACCTGGCTTGCGGTTCGAGATGGACATCGAATTCCTTCATCCGTCATCCCGGCCGGAGCTTAGAGCATCGGATCAATCCGATGCTCACTCCCTCAGCTGGCGCATCGTCCAGTGCGGAAAACCGGGACCACTTTTCCGCACGATACGCTGGCGAAGAGCCGGGATCGCTTAAACCAGCGAAACTCCCAAACGATCCAGGATCGCGCCCATGGCGCGTCCGGGATGACGCCTTATGAAAGCACCATGTTCACGGCGCTCTCCGGCAGTTCCTTGCCGAAGGAGCGCTGGTAGAACTCGGCCACCAGGGTGCGCTCCAGCTCGTCGCACTTGTTGAGGAAGGTGACCCGGAAGGAAAAGCCCGTGTCGCCGAAGATCTCGGCGTTCTCGGCCCAGGTGATCACCGTGCGCGGGCTCATGACGGTGGAGAGATCGCCGTTCATGAAAGCGCTACGGGTGAGATCCGCCACGCGCACCATCTTGTTGACGATGTCGCGGCCGGCGGGGTCGTCCTGGTAGTGCTTCGCCTTGGAGAGGACGATGTCCACCTCCTTGTCGTGCGGCAGGTAGTTCAGGGTCGTGACGATGGACCAGCGATCCATCTGGCCCTGGTTGATCTGCTGCGTGCCGTGATAGAGGCCCGACGTATCGCCGAGGCCCACCGTGTTGGCGGTGGCGAACAGCCGAAAGGCCGGGTGAGGCCGGATCACGCGTTTCTGGTCGAGCAGGGTGAGCTTGCCCGACTGCTCCAGTACGCGCTGAATCACGAACATCACGTCAGGCCGGCCGGCATCATATTCGTCGAATACGAGGGCAACGTTGTTCTGCAGGGCCCAGGGCAGGATTCCGTCCTGGAAGGCCGTGACCTGCTTGCCCTCCTGGAGCACGATGGCGTCCTTGCCGACGAGGTCGATACGGGACACGTGGCTGTCCAGGTTCACGCGCACGCAGGGCCAGTTCAGGCGGGCAGCCACCTGCTCGATATGGGTCGACTTGCCGGTGCCGTGGTAGCCCGTGATCATCACGCGGCGGTTGCGCGCGAAACCCGCCAGGATGGCCAGCGTCGTGTCCCGGTCGAAGAGATAGTCGGGATCGAGATCGGGCACATGCTGCTCGGATTGCGAAAAAGCCGGGACTTCCAGATCCGAGTCGATGCCGAAGACCTGTCGCACGGACACCTTCATGTCAGGCGTCAAGGTCGCTGTCTCGGTTTGTGCCGTCATAAGGGGCCTCTTGTTCGGATAGATGTCGTGAAGGTGTTATGGGTTTCTTAAACCCCATAACCGGATGGTGCAATTTCCTAATAAGCCTACTGGGACTGCCTGAAAGGATATTGTTTTTAGCAGAGGCCGGCACTTTTGAGGGTGTCGTGCGCCTTGATGATATCGCGCAGGCGCTCCTCGAAGGAGCGGTCACCGCCATTGGCATCCGGGTGGAAGCGCTTCACCAGGGACTTGTACTGGGCCTTGATGGCCGGTCCGTCGGCGGTCTCGTCGAGGCCGAGGATATCGAGAGCTCGGCGCACCGCCCCCGTATAACGCGGGCGCTTCGGCTCAGGAGCCGCCCGGCGGGATCGAGCCTGGGTGAAGTCTTCTCCTCGGAGAACCCCCAGCGGATCGACATATTCCCACTCGCGGGGCTCGGCCTTGCCGCCTTGCCCCTCGGCCTGCCCAGAGGCGTTCACCCCCATGGCCCAGGTCGGCCGGTGACCGATTATGGCATCCTTCTGGAATGCGGCCACCGCAGTGTCGGACATGCCGGAGAAATAGTTGTACGACGCGTTGTACTCGCGCACATGCTGGAGGCAGAAGCGCCAGTACTGGCCCTCCCGGTCACGCCCCTTGGGCGCGCGGTATTCGCCCGCGGCCTTGCAGGCGGGATGCTCGCAGACAGGCCCCTTGGTCTCCTGCGGTTCGTCACCGGAAGACTTGATGCGGATGCGGTCGAATAGAGGCGAGTTGAGATCCATGATTCAGCGATTATGAGTGTGTTCAGGCCCTGAGCCAAGGCCTGAGCGCTTTTGGCCGCACACCCGTTCAAAAAGGATTGATCTATCAGCATGACCCTCACCCACTGGATCACACAGGTTTTGCAGGAGAACCTGCAGCCGACCGAACTGACCGTCACCGACGAATCAGAGAAGCATAACGGCCATGCGGGATGGCGGGAGGGCGGTGAAACTCACTTCCACGTTTATATCGTGTCTGAGGCCTTCTCCGGCAAGAGCCGGGTGGAGCGTCACCGCCTCGTGAACGGCACGTTGAAAGGCGCCTTCGACAGGGGGCTGCACGCCTTGGCCATTCAGGCCAAGGCGCCAGGGGAGTAGGCCGCTCGCCGTGGATGACCAGGCTCTAGGGCTTGGTTACTTGATCCGTTCAAGCACGCTGACGTAGTTCGCCACCGCCGCGCCGCCCATGTTGAAGATGCCGCCGAGCACCGGGTTCTTGACCTGGATGCCGCCGGCCTCCTCGCAGAGCTGCATGGCGGAGAGCGCATGCATGGACACGCCCGTAGCCCCGATCGGGTGGCCCTTGGCCTTGAGGCCGCCGGACGGATTCACGGGCAGCTTGCCGTCACGGTTTGTCCAGCCTTCCTTGATGGCGATTGCGCCTTGGCCGGCTGGGGTCAGGCCCATGGCCTCGTACTCGATGAGTTCGGCGATGGTGAAGCAGTCGTGGGTTTCCACGAAGGACAGGTCGGAGAGCTGGATGCCGGCCTGGGACAGGGCCCGCCGCCAGGCTTCGGTGCATCCCTCGAACTGGACGATGTCGCGCTTCGACATGGGCAGAAAATCCTGCGCATGGGCCGTGGCCCGGAAGGCGACCGCGCGCTTCATCCGCAGCGCCGTCTCCGTATCGGCAAGCACCAGGGCTGCGGCGCCATCGGAAACCAGCGAGCAATCGGTGCGCTTCAAGGGACCCGCCACGAACGGGTTCTTCTCGCTCTCGGCCCGGCAGAAGTCGAAGCCTAGATCCTTGCGCATCTGGGCATAGGGATTGTCGACGCCGTTCTTGTGATTTTTGGCGGCGATCATCGCGAGCGCATCGGACTGGTCGCCGTAGCGCTGGAAATAGGTCCCCGCGATCTTGCCGAAAACGCCGGCAAAGCCGCCGGGCGTCTCGCCATCCTCCGACACATAAGAGCAGCGCAGCAGGATGTTGCCGATTTCCGGCCCCGGCATGCGGGTCATCTGCTCGACGCCGACCACGAGCACGGTCTTGGCGCGCTTGGCCTCGATGGTCTTGATCGCCTGGTGCACGGCGGCCGAGCCCGTGGCGCAGGCATTCTCGACGCGGGTCGCCGGCTTGAAGCGGAACCGGTCATTGGCCTGGAACACCAGGGAGGCCGTGAAGTCCTGGGCAGAGAAACCGCCGTTGAAATGGCCGAGCACCACCTCGTCCACATCCTCGGCGGCGAGTCCGGCATGCTCCAGCGCCTCGGTGGCGACGCGGACGATCAGGCTCTCGACAGTCTCGGCGTCGAGCTTGCCGAAGGGGGTATGGGCCCAGCCGACGATGCAGGCGGTCATGGAGGTCTCCTCAAGGATTTTCGCTGTTGATGCACAAAGTGGCGCTCTTTGTGGCGTTCAGCAAGTCAGATGCCATCTTGAGATTGCCGCCAAGCTGTCGTTGATCGTTGAGCGAAGCGAATCACGAAGGACAGCCCCATGCGCCTGTGCGTCTTCTGCGGCTCCAATGCTGGGCAGGATCCCGTCTATCTCAAAACCGCGCAAGCGCTAGGAGAGGCTCTGGCCGTCAACGGGATCGAACTGGTTTATGGCGGCGCTTCCGTCGGCCTCATGGGCGCGGTCGCCGATTCAAACTTGGCCAAGGGCGGTCATGTGATCGGGGTGATGCCGCAGGCGCTAGTCGACAAGGAAATCGCCCACAAGGGCCTGACTGACCTTCGGGTCGTGGGCTCCATGCACGAGCGCAAAGCGCTTATGGCGGAGCTCGCGGACGGCTTCATCGCGCTCCCTGGAGGCCTGGGCACCTTTGAGGAGTTGTTCGAGGTATGGACTTGGGCGCAGCTCGGCTATCACCGCAAGCCCTGCGCGCTCCTGAATGCCGGCGGCTTCTACGACAAGCTGACCGATTTCCTGGACGACGTGGTGGAACGCGGCTTCGTGAAGCCTATCCACCGCGCCATGCTGATCGTCGAGAACGAGCCCGCCGCCCTAATCCAAGCGATCCGCGCCTATGAACCGCCGAAGGTCGACAAGTGGATCAAGGCCGGCGAGCGATAGTCCAGGTTACGCTCTGTAAGCGCCCACACCCTCGCCGAGTTTGGCGTTGTTGGCTTCGCGCACCTTCGCCGCTTCCTCGTCATAGAGGAAAGGCAGGAAGGCGAACCGGCGGCCTTTCGTGACTTTGGATACAGCGTGGAGAAGTGGGCACGAGAACACCACGGCACCGCCCGGCGGTGCCTTGTAGCTGCGCGGCCCGTATTCCGGGAAGCTCACCTCGCCACCCTCGAACTCGTGATTGAGGTTGATCGAGACCGCGAAGCGGCGATGAGCCGTGCCGCTCGTGGTATTATCCCGGTGGGCACGGAAATGCCCTCCGTCCTCTGCCGCATAGCACGAGACGATGTAGCGCTCCATGCGTGAAGGCTTGAAGAAATGCACGCGCTCGATCTCGGGGTTGATGCGGCGGATGATACGGTGCTGCACCTGCCGGATCAGGTTGGGATCGGCAATGGTGTAATCCTTGCGCCGCTTGTGGTTTGGGTCATGAGCCGCAACGGTCTTGCCGTTGACCTCGCGCATGAAGCCCGATTCCTCACCACCATGTTCCTCGTAAAGACCAATCAGGTGCTGGCAGAACTCGGGCTCGAACACGTCCGGAATCACCAGGACGGGCGCCGGCAGCTCGAAACCGGCATAATGGCTGACTGGCGGCAGATCGCGCAGGTAGGCCATCACCTTCTCCCGGTCGCTGCCATCCTCCTCGAAGGGAAAGATGGCGCGGACGCGTAAGGACGGGTTGAGCACCATCCAGAAGCGGCGGATCGGAACAGCCCCCTGCCCCGGCTGGACGTTGCGCGGCAAGGCGCCATAGAGGCGCCCGACCGTTCCGTCGAAATCCCAGAAGTGGCGGATGCCCGGAACGATCTGCCTGGCGCGATCCTCGGACTGATCCGACGGATCGACGCTCACGCCGAAGAGGGCGATCTTGTCGTCGTCGAATAGGGAGCGGTGCTGGTCCTGAAATGACGCCAGGGTCGCGCGCCCGACCTCGTCCGAGCCCATGCCGTAGAAGCACAGAACGATGTAGCGGCCGGCCACCGTGTCAAAGCTAAAGTTTGGGTTGCTGGTCGAATTCTGTTTGAACCACGGAACAGGATCGCCCACTTGGAGCACGCGGTAGGCGGGTTGCAGGGTTTCAGGAGCAGCAGCGTCTATCATCAATGATCCGAAATACGTTCAAGGTTATGTAACGTTGTTCGTTATCATGCGACTGCCGCAGCGACAAGCTAACCTTGGGACATGAGGAGCAGGGCAACCCCTCCGAGAATCAGCAGCATCCCGGCCAGCTCACGCCTCGTGGTCGCCTGCGCCAGGAAGTGATGGGACACGGCCTGCGCCATCAGCACCTCCACCAGGGCGAGGGTGCGCACATTGGCAGCTGACGTGAGCGCAAAGCCGATGAACCAGAACTGGGATGCCAGCGCCCCGAGAAAGCCTGCTCCCAGGGATGGACGCCACGCCGCGAAGCTCGCCACCAGCGCCTTGCGATCATAGAGACCGAGCCAGACGAGCAGAACGGCGGTCTGCAGGCCGAGCCCCCAGACCAGGGTCGTGGAAGCCCGGATGAGCGGGGAGCCTCCGTCGAGGGACAGGATCGCGCCGCGAAAGCCGATAGCGGCCAAAGCGAAGAAGGCTCCCGAGGCGAGGCCGAAGAGAATGGGCCTGAGGCCGGACGAGGTCAGGCTCGTGCCCGGTTTCACCGACATGAGCAGCACGCCGCCCGTGGCAACCGCGATGGCCAGAGCCATGGCCGGGGTGAGCGGGTCGCCTAAAAGCACCAATCCAAAGAGGGCCACCTGCACCGGCTCGGTCTTGGTATAGGCCGTGACCACGGAAAAAGCCCGCTCCCGCATGGCCGAGAGCATCAGCGCGGTGGCGAAAATCTGGGTCAAGGCACCCATAAGCGCATAGCCTAAGAAGGTGGCATGGGGCGCAGGCGGCGTTTCACCGGTGGCGAGCCACATCGCCGTCAAGGCAAGGAGCGCGAAGGGAAAACCGTAAAGGAACCGGACCTGGGTCGCCCCCACGGTTCCGATGGTCTCGGTGAGGCGACGCTGGGTGGCGTTGCGGCCCGTCTGGGCGGCTGCGGCCGCCAAGGTCACGGGAATCCAGAGAAGGGATGCGCTCATATCGATCTTCAATCTGCGCGGCTCTTGCCACTCTCTTGCCATGGAATTCGTTAAGAAGGGGAGTTTAAGCAATCAACAAACGGTCCGACCTAGCCAAGGCCAAGGTTTGGCACTAGAAATAGCCCAGCTGACAGGCGGGGCTGATTGATCCTCTCCTATCGTCGAACGAAGCCAAGGAGTCGTTCCGCATGAACGTTAGCCGAGCCCTCCGCGTGACAGCCTTTGCCCTTGCCGCCCTGACGAGCGGTTCGGCTCTGGCCTCCGGCGGCCCTGCGCTTGTCGTTGAACTCGAATCCGGCCGCGTTCTCCACGCCGAGCGAGCGACCGATCCCTGGTTTCCGGCCTCCATCACCAAGCTGATGACGGCCTATGTGGCCCTCGACAAGATCCGCTCTGGCCAGATGAGCATGGATACGCTTCTCCTCGTGTCAGAGGGCGCCGCCGCCCTGCCCCCGTCGAAGATGGGGTTCAAGCCAGGCACGGAGATCCGGCTCGACAATGCCCTCAAGATCATGATGGTGAAGTCGGCAAACGACGTCGCCGCTACCATTGCGGAGAACATCGGCGGCTCGATCGACGGCTTCTCGGACCTGATGAACGCCCATGCCCGACGCCTTGGCATGGTGAGCAGCCGCTTCGCCAATCCCCATGGCCTGCCCGATGAGCGCAACCAGACCACGGCCCGCGACATGGCGTTGCTCGCCCGTGCGCTGCTGACGGAGTTCCCGGATCACCGGGACTTCTTCGACATCGGCGCCGTTCAGTTCGGGCGCCGCATCATGCGCAACACCAACAGTCTCATTGGCCGCTATCCGGGCGCGGACGGCATGAAGACTGGCTTCATCTGCTCGTCCGGCTTCAACGTGGTGGCGAGCGCCCACCGCGACGGCCGCCACCTGATCACGGTTGTGCTCGGCGCCCCCTCGTCCAACGAGCGCACCATCAAGGCCGCCGAGCTGTTCGACCGCGGCTTCAACAGCAAGGTGAACTTCACCAATCCGGAGCTTGCGGCGCTGCCGGCCTCGGCCAACGTCACCCCGCCGGACATGCGCCCGGTCATCTGCGACCGCCGCGGACCGATGCCGCAGGAAGAAGACACCCCGGCTGTTGCCGAGACCGACAGCAACATTCCGAACCTCTTCTCCACCGAGATTATGGCTTTCGCCGGCACTGCCGCCGACAAGCCGGTGCGCACCGTGCTCGGACCCCGTACCGCTGTGCAGCCGGAGCGGGTCTGGGTGGGGTTGAATCCTCCCTCTGAGGCCGAGATCGCCGCACAGGCGGCGGCCGAAGCTGCAGCCGAGCAGGCTCGCAGAGCCAAGACCAAGAAGGCGGCGACTCCTAAAAAAGACAAAGCGGCGGCCAAGCAGGATGATGCCCCTGCTCAGGATGACACTAAGGCTGCCGAGAAGGAGCCTGCAAAGGCCACGGCCAAGAGCACAGATAAAGGCAAGACCCAGCCGCGGGTCAGCGTCACCGTCAAGCCGGTGACAGGCGCGAAGCCGGCAGCCAAGCCTTCAACGGACACCAAGGCCAAGACGCCGCAAAAGGCGGATGCGGCCGGAAAGCCGAAATCCGTCGCGAATTGATCCGACAGGAATCAGAGACTCGTTCTCGCAACGCCCGGTCATCGATCGGGCGTTTTTCTTAAGGCTTGCAATTCCGGCGCTTCCGGGCGAACGCTTCGGGCCTCGCCAGCAAGTCCCCGACATGAATCACACCTCCCCCGCCAGCGGCATGCTCTTCGCTCTCATCTCGGCGAGCCTTTACGGCTTCAACATCGTCTATGCCCGCATGGCCTCTTTCGCAGGGGCGAGCGGCTCGGCGATCGTGGTGTACCGAGTGTTCCTGATGCTCGTCCTGGTGGGCATCGTGGCTGCGATCATGGGGAAATCACTGAAGGCGGCAAGAGAGGAGCGCAGCACCCTGCTCCTGCTCGGGGTCTCCACGGCCTTCGTGGGCATCTGCTATCTCTCGTCCGTCGCCTATATCCCGGTCACCGTGGCGGCCGTGGTGTTCTACACCTTCCCGATCCTGATCGTGCTTGCGAGCCCCTTCGTGGAGGGCACGAGGCTCACGCCGACGTTGCTCGGCGTCGTGGCCGTGGCCACTCTCGGCGTGGCTCTGGTCGTCGGTCCGGCCTTCGGCGATCTCGACTGGCGGGGCCTTGCCCTTGCCTTCGGGGCGAGCATCGCAACGGCGATCCAGTTCTTCGCCGCCGCGCGCTGCCGCAGGACCGGCGTCATGGCCAAGACCTTCTGGATCCATGTGCTCGTCCTGCCCACCGCGGCGCTCATCAGCCTGGCGTCCGGGCAGCTTGCGCCACCTTCCTCTCTGGCAGCCGCCCCTTTCGCGGTTGCCATGACGATCGGCGGATATCTTTTCGGCTTCGTGCTGCAGTTCCTGGCGCTCGGGCGCATCACGGCGGTCGCAGCCGGAATCATCTACTGCACCGAGCCCGTGGTGGCCGCCATCTCGTCGGCTCTCATTCTCGACGAGGTCCTGTCGCCCCTGCAGATTGCCGGCGGCGCCCTTGTGCTGGGAGCCATCATGGCCAACGTAGTGCTGGAGCAGCGCCGTCTGAAGGATGCACCCTTGGTGCCGATTGCGGATTGAACACGATGACGAACAGCCCGATGACCCCACCCGCTCCCCTCCCGCTCACCATTCTCACGGGCTTTCTCGGCTCGGGCAAAACCACCCTGCTCAACCGGCTGCTGAAAGATCCTGCGCTGCAGGACAGCGTGGTGATCATCAACGAGTTCGGCGAAATCGGCCTCGACCATCTGCTAGTGGAAAAGGTCGACGAGGGCATGGTGCTGCTCTCCGCAGGCTGCCTCTGCTGCACCGTGCGCGGCGACCTCATCGCGACGCTGGAGGATCTCTTACGCAAGCGCGACAACGGCCGCATCACGCCGTTCAAGCGGGTGATCATCGAGACCACGGGTCTTGCCGATCCGGCGCCGATCCTGCACGCGGTGCTCTACCATCCGTATCTGTCCATGCGCTACGCCGTGGAAGGCGTGGTGACGGTGGTGGATGCAGTCAACGGCGCCGCGACCCTCGACAACCATCGTGAGGCCGTGAAACAGGCGGCCGTTGCCGAGCGCATCGTCCTCTCGAAAGCCGACCTCATGACCGATGAGTCAAGACTCTCGGAGCTGAGGGAGAGGCTGCATCAGCTCAATCCCGGCGCAGCGCTCCTGGAGGCGGATGCGCCTGCGGAGGCTGTCATTGCCGGCGGCCTCTTCGATCTCGACGGCAAGATCGCCGATGTGGCCCAGTGGCTGAAGACGGAGGCAGTCGAAGCGGCCGAGCGCGAAAGCCACGTGCACCAGCACGGACATCATCACCATCATGGACATGATCATTCGCACCATCATCATGACGTGAACCGGCACGATGAAAAGATCCGTGCCTTCTGCCTCACGAGCGACCAGCCGATCCGTCAGGGCACGCTCGACATGTTCCTCGACCTCCTGCGTTCGTCGCAAGGCGCGAAACTGCTGCGCGTGAAGGGCCTCGTGGCGCTGGCCGAGGATCCGGAGCATCCGGTCGTCATCCACGGCGTGCAGCACGTGATCCACGTACCGGCCGTGCTGCCGCGCTGGCCGAGCGATGACAGGCGCAGCCGCATCGTGTTCATCGTCGACGATCTCGAACGCGAGACGGTTGAGAAGCTGTGGAACGCCTTCCTCGGCAAACCCGCCGTCGATCAGGCCGATGCGGCGGCTTTGTCGGATAATCCGCTCTCTCTCCGACGCTAAGCCGCCATCTGCGACCGCTGCGCCCAGCCGGTCATGGAGCGCTCGGCATAGGCCGTGATCGCGTACATGATCACGCCGAGCACCGCGAGCACCACGAGAGCGGCCCAGACGAGGGGCACCTCGAAGGCGGCCGAAGCCCGCGTGAGCAGATTGCCGATGCCCACATTCGACGCGTTCTGCTCGCCGATCACGGAGCCCACATAGGCGAGCGTAATCGCGACCTTCAACGAGCCGAAGAAATACGGCATCGCGCGCGGTACGCCGACCTTGAACACGATGTCGCGCTTCGAGGCGCCGAGCGCCCGCAGCACGTCCTCCATCTCGGGCTCCACCGTGGCGATGCCTGTCGCGACATTCACCACAATGGGGAAGAACGAGATCAGAAAGGCGGTCATCACCGGCGGCACCCAGCCGACGCCGAACCAGAACACCAGGATCGGCACCACGGCCACTTTCGGGATCGAGTTGAAGCCCACCAGAAGCGGATAGGTGCCCGCATTGATGAGCCGCGAAGATCCGAGCACCATCCCGAGCAGGAGACCGAAACCGACCGCAAGACCGAACCCCGCCAGCGTCATCCAGAGGGTATGCATGGCGTGGTAGGTGAGCTGGTTGCGGTATTCCCAAACGGCCCAGAGGATGGTGGAGGGCGCCGGCAGGATGAAGCTCGAGATCCTCAAGGTATGGCAGAGAATCTCCCACAGGGCGAAGAACCCGACGGTGAAGACCCACGGCGCGAGGGCAAGCTTGTTCTTGGCTTTCATGGGTCCCTCACGCCGCTTGGCGCGCCTGCGCGATGTGGCCGCGCAACTCGTGAACGAGGGCGGAGAATTCCGGCGTGTAGGTGATCTCGAGATCGCGCGGCCGCGGAAACTCCACCTCCCGCTCGGCCACGATACGGCCGGGCCGCGCGCTCATGCAGAAGATGCGGTCCGCCAGGAACGCCGCCTCACGCAGGTCGTGCGTCACCAGGATGATCGTGACCTTCTGCGCCGCGTGCAGGTCGCGCATCACGCACCACAATTCCTCGCGGGTGAAGCTGTCGAGGGCACCGAAGGGCTCGTCGAGCATCAGGAGCTTGGGCTCGTGGATGAGCGCCCGGCAGAGAGACACGCGCTGCTGCATGCCGCCCGATAATTGCCAGGGAAACTTATCCCCCTGCCCCTTCAGGCCGACCTGGGCCAGCAGGCTCTCGGCCTTGGCCACATACTCCGCCTTGTGCCGGCGCAGGCGCGAGCGGTGCGGCTCCACGATCTCGAGCGGCAGCAGGATGTTGTCGAGGGTGGTGCGCCAGGGCAGCATGGTAGGGTTCTGAAATGCCATGCCGGCGAGCTTCACCGGCGCGCCAACCTGCTTGCCGTCCACGATCACGGTTCCCTCGACGGGAAACTGCAGGCCAGTAGCGAGCTTCATCAGGGTGGACTTGCCGCAGCCCGAGGGGCCGACGATGGCGGCAAACTCACCTTCGTTCACTTTCAGATTCAGGTTCTGGACGGCCGGCAGGCCATCCTCGGCCCGCGCATAGACGTGGGTCACGTCGTGGATATCGACAAAGGGTTTCATGAAACGAAGCCGTTGAGCCAAAAGAAAAGCCCGGCTGAATCGATAGCCGGGCTGGAGAAAATCAGTTCACTTTGCGCTGATCGGCGGCAGGGAGGAACTGCTCCGTGAACACGTCCTCCACATTGGGCTTGGCCTTGTAGGTGAAGGTCAGGCCGATCTGGTCGAGGGCCTTGGCGAAGCGGGCCTTGTCAATGCCCCCGAAGCCGTTCTCCTTCACCCACGGGGTGATCATGTTCTGCTCCAGCACCATCTTAAGGCGCTCGAGCTCCACATCTTTCTTGGCCACGTCGTTGCGCTTGATCACGGAATCGACAGCGCTCGACGGGTCCTTCACCGTGTCCTGCACGCCCTTCATGATGGCGCGCAGCAGACCCTTCACGGCCTCGGGCTTCTCCTGGGCGAATTTCTGCGAGACGATGATGGTGTTGCCGTAGAGGTCCACGCCGTAATCGCTCATGAGCAGCACGACGATGTCGTCCGCCGGCACGCCGCGGGACTTCAGGTTGATGAAGGACGACATGGAGAAGCCGAACACCGCATCGACCTCGCCTTGAGCCAGCATGGGCTCGCGGACCGGGAAGCCCACGTTCTCGAACTTCATGGTGGAATCGTCGATCTTGTTGACGGCCTTGAAGATCGGCCATTGCGCGTAGGCGCCATCGGCGGCCGGCGCGCCGAACTTCTTAGCCGCGAGGCTCGACACCTCCTTGCTGATGCCGCGGCTCTTGCGTCCGATGAGCGCGAAGGGCGGCCGGTCGTAGATCACCATCACGGCCTTGATATCGGTGCCGGGGTTCTCGTCGCGGAAGCGCACGAGGGAGTTCACGTCGCCGAAGCCCACGTCATAGGTGCCCGACGCCACGCGGGAGATCGGCTCGCGGGATCCCGCCGCCGGGTCGATCGTGACGTCGAGGCCCTCGGCCTTGAAGTAGCCCTTGTCGAGCGCAACGGCGAAGGGAGCCGCAGGGCCCTCCCAGCGCCAGTCCAGGGAGAACCGCACCGGGGTCTGGGCCTGGGCACCAGCAGATCCGATAAGCACGGCAGCGCCCGCCAGCATGCCTCTGATCCACCTTGCCTTCATCGAACGATCCGCAAACATTACCGTCACCTCTTTTTATGGTCGGGAGCCTTATGGCTCCCATCTGGCCAGCTGCCTTGTTCTTGACCATGCAATCAGATCGGTGCTTCGGGTCAAGTCTCTTGCCAGGGCATTCCTGCCTCCGGGACGGGCATTTGGCAGAAAATTGAGCAGAAATTCTCAACGTGAAGACTCTTGACGGGCTTGAGAGCGCTCCCCACCTTGGTCCCATCGGTGACCGGGCCCCTCTGGCAGGACGTGTGCAAACGCCTGCGATGTCGGAGCCGATGCTTGAACAGAAGCAAACAAAGGTCCGGTTATGCCAGAATTCCTGCTCATGGAATGGCTGGGGAAGCCCGTCTGGATGTGGACGGCTTTCCTGAGTCTTGTCGTTCTTCTCCTCGCCTTCGATCTCGGTGTCCTGAACAGGAAGGACAAAGAACTCGGCGTGAAGGAGAGCCTTCTCCTGTCCGCCTTCTACATCGGTATCGCGGCCGCTTTCGGCGCCTATATCTGGTGGTCATTCGAAACCGGCCTCCTGGTAACCGAAGACGGCACTCACGCGGGCATCTCCTACTTCACAGGCTTCTTCATCGAGAAGTCCCTGTCCATCGACAACGTCTTTGTGATCTCGCTGATCTTCAGCTACTTCGCGATCCCTCGGAAGTACCAGTACCGAGCCCTCGTGTGGGGCATCGTCGGCGTCATCGTCCTGCGCGGCATCATGATCGCCGTGGGCGCTGCGCTTGTGCAGGAATACGCCTGGATGCTTTATCTCTTCGGCGCTTTCCTGATCGCGACCGGCATCAAGATGCTGCTCGTTCCCGAGAGCGAGCCTAACATCGAGAAGAACCCGCTGGTCCGCTTCCTGCGCAAGCACATGCGGGTGACGAACCGGCTTCACGATCAGCACTTCTTCGTGCGTGAACCTGATCCGAAGACGGGCAAGATCGTCACCTGGGCGACGCCGCTCTTCCTGGCTCTCGTGGTGATCAACGTCGCCGATCTGATCTTCGCGGTGGATTCGGTGCCGGCGATCTTCGCCATCACGACCGATACCTTCGTGGTCTACACGGCCAACATCATGGCGATCCTGGGCTTGCGCGCCCTCTACTTCGCCCTGGCCGCCATGGTGCACCGGTTCCACTACCTGAAATACGCCCTGGCGCTGGTGCTCGTGTTCATCGGCGGCAAGATCTTCTGGAACCAGCTCGTGGGCAAGCTCGACCCCACCATCTCGCTCGGCGTGACTCTCGCCCTGATCGCGGGTGGCGTCGTCTTCTCCCTGTGGAAGACGAAGAACGAGCAGGCGGCGATTTCCAGCTAAAGCTCAGAGGGAGGGCCAACGCTCTCCCTCTTTCTACCCGTCTGCCACTGTCATTCCGGGGCGGCTCGTCAGAGCCGAGCCCGGAATCCATAAACACGACAGCTCAGGAATGGGCGAGCAGCGCTCAGCCTCTTTCTGCAATGTTAGCGGCTATGGATTCCGGGCTCGCCTGCGGCGCCCCGGAATGACAGCGAGATATCTAATGGTTTGCCTCACACCGGCAGCATCCCGTCGCTTTTGACCTCCTCCATCACCGCATAGGTGCGGGTTTCCTTCACGCCCGGCAGGGCGAGAAGAATATCGCCGAGGAAGCGGCGGTAGGCGGCCATGTCGGCCACGCGGGTCTTCACCAGATAATCGAACCCGCCGGCCACCATGTGGCATTCCAGAACCTCGGGTGCCCGCTTCACAGCCTCGGCGAATTTCTCGAAGACATCGGGCGTCGTCTTGTCGAGGGAGACCTCGACGAAGACCAGGAGGCCAAGCCCGAGCTGATGCGGGTCGAGCCTCGCCCCATAGCCGGCGATGAAGCCCTCCCGCTGTAGGCGCTTCACGCGGTCGCTGGTCGAGGTGGGCGACAGGCCAACCTTTTCCGCGAGGTCCACGGTGGCGATGCGGCCATCGGTCTGGAGAGCATTGAGGATCTTGCGATCAGTACGGTCCAGATCCGGCATTTTCACGGTCTTTCAGGATGATGCCCGCTTTTACTAAGGTAGATCAGGTGATTTTGCCATCGAAGCACGGTCGCCGCCCACCTATATTCCGGGAATCACCCAGAGGACAGCCCGATGACCCCCGCCCCCAGCGCCGCCCTGCCCTTCAACCCTCCCTTTGCGGAAGACGACAAGGCTCTTGCGGCTCGGCTTCTCGCCAGCTCCCGCCTGTCGCCGGAGCGGGAGAAGCGCGTGGACGAGCAGGCTACCCGCCTGATCGAGGCGATCCGCGCCAAGGGTAGCGGGCTGGGCGGCGTCGAGGAGATGCTGCGGGAATACGCGCTCTCCACCAAGGAGGGGCTGGCCCTCATGGTTCTAGCCGAGGCGCTTTTGCGGGTGCCGGATGCAGCCACTACCGACCGACTCATCGAGGACAAGCTGGGACAGGCCGATTTCGCCGGCCATGAATCCAAGTCCGATGCCTTCCTCGTCTCGGCTTCGGCCTGGGCGCTCGGCATCACGGCGCGGGTCATTCAACCGGGCGAAACGCCGGAAAGCATTTTGGGCCAGCTCACCAAGCGCCTTGGCCTTCCCGCCGTGCGCACAGCGACTCGCCAGGCCATGCGGGTGATGGGCAATCATTTCGTGCTCGGCCAGACCATCGAGGAAGCGTTGAAGCGGGCGGGCACCTCAAAGGGCCGTGTGTACCGCTATTCCTTCGACATGCTGGGCGAAGGAGCCCGCACGGCCGATGACGCTCGCCGCTATTTCGATTCCTATGCCTCAGCCATCGACGCCATCGGTCGGTCTGCCGGCAACGAGCCCCTGCCGAACAGGCCTGGCATATCGGTGAAGCTCTCGGCCCTGCATCCACGCTACGAGGCCACGAGTCGCGAGCGCGTCTTGCGTGAATTGGTGCCGCTTGTGATCGAGCTGGCGCAAAAGGCGAAGTTCTACGATCTCAACTTCACCGTCGACGCGGAGGAAGCCGATAGGCTCGAACTCTCGCTCGAGGTGATCGAGGCCGTGCTGGCCGACTCGTCGCTCGCCGACTGGAAGGGGTTCGGACTCGCCATTCAGTCCTACCAGAAGCGCGCCGGCTCGGTGATTGATGCCATCGCGGCCATGGCGGAGCGCCATGACCGGCAGCTCATGGTGCGCCTCGTGAAGGGCGCCTATTGGGACACGGAGGTGAAGCGCGCCCAGGAGCGCGGGCTCGACGATTACCCGGTCTTCACGCGCAAGGCGATGACGGACCTCCATTACCTAGCCTGCGCCGAGAAGATGCTGTCCTTGCGCCCGCGCATCTACCCGCAATTTGCCACCCACAACGCGCTCACCGTCGCGTCCATCATCGAGCGGGCCGGCGGCACGGAAGGCTACGAGTTCCAGCGCCTGCACGGCATGGGCGAGGCACTCTATGCACGTCTGCTCGAAGACAATCCGGGGCTGGCCTGCCGCGCCTATGCGCCGGTCGGCGGCCACCGCGATCTCTTGGCGTATCTCGTGCGCCGTCTTCTCGAGAACGGTGCGAACTCCTCTTTTGTGTCGGTGGCGGCGGATCCGAACGTGCCGGTGCAGGAACTCTTGAAGCGTCCGGCCGACATCATCCTGTCCGCCGACAAGGCACGTCATCCCAAGGTGCCCCTGCCGCGCGATCTTTATGGGCTGGAGCGTGCCAATTCCCGAGGCGTGGAGTTCGGGCACCGCGCTTCACTTGAGGCGCTTCTGGCGGAGATCGAGAAGAGCGGGCAGCAGAGCTTCAAAGCCGAGCCTCTGATCGACGGCAAGGCAGCGTCCGGCACGTCCCGCCCGGTCGTCAGCCCCATCGATGGCAGCACGGTTGCGGGCCAGGTGACGGAAGCCTCGCCTGAGGTGGCGGACCGCGCCATGGCGGCTGCGCAGGCCGGCTTCGCGAAGTGGAGCCGCATGGATGCGAGTACGCGGGCCAAGGCGCTGCAGCGCGCCGCTGATCTCTTGGAAGAGCGCCGCGGGGAGCTGCTTCACCTGCTGCAGGTGGAAGCCGGTAAAACCCTCGACGACGCTCTCTCGGAGGTGCGCGAGGCTGTCGATTTCCTGCGCTACTACGCCGTTCAAGGACGCAGCCTCTTCGATGAAGGAGACCTCATGCCGGGGCCGACCGGCGAGAGCAACGTGCTGCGCCTGCGCGGCCGCGGCGTGTTCGTGGCAATCTCGCCCTGGAACTTCCCGCTTGCGATCTTCCTCGGCCAGGTGAGCGCCGCGCTGATGGCCGGCAATGCGGTGATGGCGAAGCCCGCCGAGCAGACGCCGCTGATCGCGGATCTCGCCGTGCGCATCCTGCACGAGGCAGGCGTGCCGAAAACAGCCCTTCACCTCATGCCGGGCGACGGACGCGTCGGTGCCCGTCTCGTCGAGCACAAGGATGTGGCCGGCGTGGTGTTCACCGGCTCGACCGAGGTGGCGCGCATCATCAACCGCACGCTAGCGAACAAGGACGCGGCCATTGTGCCGCTGATTGCCGAGACCGGTGGCATCAATGCCATGATCGTCGATGCGACGGCTCTCCCTGAGCAGGTCGCCGATGACGTGGTGACTTCGGCGTTCCGCTCCGCCGGCCAGCGCTGCTCGGCGCTTCGTCTGCTTTGCGTGCAGGAGGATGTGGCCGACCGGATGATCGAGATGATTGCAGGCAACGCCCGCGAGCTGAAGATCGCCGATCCGCGCGAAATCTCGACCCATGTTGGCCCGGTGATCGACCGCGAGGCGAAGGACAAGCTTGACGCGCATATCGCCGACATGAAGGGTCAAGCGAAGGTGCATTATGCGGGCGAAGCACCAGCCAACGGCACCTATGTGGCGCCGCATATCTTCGAGCTCAACCGGCCGCACGACCTCGCCCAGGAGGTGTTCGGACCGGTGCTCCACGTGGTGCGCTACAAGGCTGATCGCCTGGAGGATGTGCTCCGTTCAATCGAGGGAACGGGCTATGGTCTGACGCTCGGCGTGCATTCCCGCATCGACTCCACGGTCGAGCGCGTGGTCGAGGCCCTGTCGGTGGGCAACGTCTATGTGAACCGCAACATGATCGGCGCCGTGGTCGGCGTGCAGCCCTTCGGCGGTCATGGGCTGTCCGGCACCGGGCCGAAGGCCGGCGGTCCGCACTACCTCCTGCGTTTTGCCACCGAGCAGACGGTGACGATCAACACGGCCGCCGCCGGCGGCAATGCGAACCTGATCGCGATGGGGGAGTAGAAGAGTTGCACCGGGCCATTGGCCTCTCGCTTGTCATCACCGGCCTCGTACCGGTGATCTCGATTGGGAGAGCAGTTCGCTTCTCCGCATCGGGATGGCCGGGACAAGCCCGGCCATGACAGGCAAGGCTATAGTTTGAATTCGAAGGTTCTGGCCTTCTCCCAAGGTCCGCCGCGATACCACCACAGGTCCAGCGCCGCGCCCGTGACTTGAAACGGCCGAAAGCTGTCCTCCAGCTCTTCCAGAAGGGCTCTCGCGGCGCTGGGATGAACTTTGTTCTGCACCGTCACGTGCGGATTGTGGTTCTGCCGGTCCTGAGGCTTGAGCCAGTCGTTCCATGTCAGTGCGAGGTGTCGGCGCATCGCTGTGAGGTCTTGGGACGCAAGCGCATAGGCGACGCCGCGCCCGAGCGGGCGCAATCCGGTTACGTCGAGGTTGAAAGGTTTTCGATCTGACGCGCAGATCTCGATGTCCCGCTGGATAGTCGCAAAATGCTCGCCGGGCAGATGGTGGAACAGCGTGAGATGCGCCGGAATGAAGTTCCGCTCGGGCGGAAAGTAGCGACGCCGTTGTTCATCGAAAAAGGCGAAGGAGCGCTCGTCGAACCGGAGCGTGAGGATGAGCGGTGCGATCTGGTCCATCAAAAGAAAAACCCGGCTCGGGGCCGGGTTGTTTCAGGTTCAAAAGTTCAGCGCCGCCTTGGCTTCGCGCAATTGCGCAACGGCCGATTCCGCCGCGTGCTTGGCGGCCGGGTCGTTGGTGGCGTCGTAATGCATCTCTGCGGTCAGGATCTCCTTATCCAGGATGTCCTGGGTCAACTCTTCCTCAGGCAAAGCACGCTCGGCCAGAACCGTGAGGCCATTCTGGCTCACGTCGGCGAAGCCGCCGCGCACCAGGATCCGGCGTCCATTGCCGGGATTGCTGGTGATCACGAGGAACCCGGTCTTGAGAGCCGTCATCACTGGCGTGTGGCCGGCCAGAACCGTCATGTCGCCTTCGGTGGCCGGGAGCACGACGGCGTCGACGTCGCCGGAGAACAGCACGCGCTCAGGAGAGACGAGTTCGAAATTGAAGGTAGCCATCTGAGCTCCGCGTCATCCCGATCAGTGATCGGACGTAGTTTGGGAGATACGCTTGAACAAAGTGATCCCGGAGCGTGTGAATCACACGCTCCGGGATGCACGAGAGTTGAATTAAGCCGCTTCGGCCGCGAGGCGCTGAGCCTTCTCGATTGCCTCTTCGATGCTGCCGACCATGTAGAAGGCAGCCTCGGGCAGGTGATCGTACTGGCCGTCCACGAGCCCCTTGAAGCCCTTGATGGTGTCTTCGAGCGCGACGAGCTTGCCCGGCGAACCGGTGAAGACTTCGGCCACGAAGAAGGGCTGCGACAGGAAGCGCTCGATCTTGCGGGCGCGGGCAACGGTCATCTTGTCCTCTTCCGACAGCTCGTCCATGCCCAGGATCGCGATGATGTCCTGAAGCGACTTGTAGCGCTGCAGGATCTGCTGGACTTGACGCGCCACGTTGTAGTGCTCTTCGCCGAGGATGGCGGCAGAGAGCATGCGCGAGGTCGAGTCGAGCGGATCCACGGCCGGGTAGATGCCCTTCTCAGCGATCGAGCGAGAGAGCACGGTCGTGGCGTCGAGGTGGGCGAACGAGGCGGCCGGAGCCGGGTCGGTCAGATCGTCGGCGGGCACGTAGATGGCCTGCACCGAGGTGATCGAGCCCTTGTTGGTGGTGGTGATGCGTTCCTGCAGCATGCCCATGTCGGTAGCCAGCGTCGGCTGGTAGCCCACCGCCGAAGGAATACGGCCGAGAAGCGCCGACACTTCGGAGCCGGCTTGCGTGAAGCGGAAGATATTGTCCACGAAGAACAGCACGTCCTGGCCCTGGTCGCGGAAGTTCTCGGCGACCGTCAGGCCGGTGAGCGCGACGCGGGCGCGGGCACCCGGGGGCTCGTTCATCTGGCCATACACGAGCGCGCACTTGGAGCCCTCGCCGCCGCCATGCTTGTTCACGCCCGACTCAATCATCTCGTGATAGAGGTCGTTGCCCTCGCGAGTCCGCTCGCCGACGCCGGCGAACACGGAATAGCCGCCGTGCGCCTTCGCGACGTTGTTGATGAGTTCCATGATCAGCACGGTCTTGCCGACGCCTGCGCCGCCGAACAGGCCGATCTTGCCGCCCTTGGCGTAGGGAGCGAGCAGGTCGACGACCTTGATGCCGGTGACGAGGATCTGAGCCTCGGTGGCCTGCTCGGCGTAAGAAGGAGCCGGCTGGTGGATGGCGCGGACGCCTTCCGACGGGATCGGGCCGGCTTCGTCAACCGGCTCTCCGATGACGTTCATGATGCGGCCGAGCGTTCCGGCGCCGACCGGCACCGAGATTGGTGCGCCGGTGTCGGTGACGGGCTGGCCACGCACGAGACCCTCGGAGGTGTCCATGGCGATGCAGCGCACCGTGCTCTCGCCGAGCTGCTGCGCCACTTCGAGCACCAGGCGGTTGCCGCCATTGGTGGTCTCGAGGGCGTTGAGGATCTCCGGCAGGTGACCTTCGAACTGCACGTCGACGACGGCGCCGATGACCTGAGTGATGTGACCGGTCGCTTTGCGCGGGGTAGTGGCGGTGTTGGCCATGATTGGCTCCTCTCGGATGCTTGTCAGAGCGCCTCGGCGCCCGAAATGATTTCGATCAGTTCCTTGGTGATCATCGCCTGACGCGACCGGTTGTAGGTCATCGTCTGCTTCTTGATCATTTCGCCCGCATTGCGGGTCGCATTATCCATGGCGCTCATGCGGGCGCCCTGTTCGGAGGCGGCGTTCTCAAGCAGCGCGCGGAAGATCTGGACGGTGAGGTTCCGCGGCAGGAGCGTCGTCAGAATCTCGCCTTCCTCGGGCTCGTAGTCATAGACCGCGTCGGTCGCACCGGCACTGGCCTCGATCTGCGCCGGGATGATCTGCTGCGCCGTGGGGATCTGGGCGATCACCGAGCGGAAGCGCGAGTAGAACAACGTCGCTACGTCGAACTCGCCGGCCTCGAAGCGGGCAAGCACCTTCTGGGCAATCATGTCGC
Organism: Microvirga sp. CF3062; assembly: GCF_036314045.1. Lineage (NCBI taxonomy): Bacteria > Pseudomonadati > Pseudomonadota > Alphaproteobacteria > Hyphomicrobiales > Methylobacteriaceae > Microvirga > Microvirga sp. CF3062. The sequence continues at coordinate 234,660 of NZ_JAYGGN010000005.1, read as the reverse complement.
CCTGCTCGAAGCCGAGCTGGCGCACGGAGCGCAGGTCGATGAGCTCGATGATCTGTTCGGCGAACTGGCGACGCAGGATGTCGTAGCCCTTCTTGCCAACGCAGATGATCTTGACCGTCTTACCCTCCGCCATCAGGCGGTTGGCATGGTCGCGGGCGAGACGTGCGATCGAGGAGTTGAAGGCACCGCAGAGACCACGCTCTGCGGTGCAGACGATCAGCAGGTGAACGCGGTCGGAACCGGTGCCGGCGAGCAGACGCGGCGTCTCGGGTCCGACAACGATGCCGGACGCAATATTGCCGAGCACCACGGCCATGCGCTCCGCGTAGGGACGCGCGGCTTCCGCCGCATTCTGCGCACGGCGCAGCTTCGCGGCGGCCACCATCTGCATGGCCTTGGTGATCTTCTGCGTCGCCTTGACCGAGGCGATGCGGTTTCGAAGGTCTTTTAAGCTCGGCATCGAGCGGTCCTACCCTCTCCGGAAATCCGGCTGGATCTTACGAGAACGCAAGTCTTTACGAGAAAGACCTTTACGAGAAAGACTTTGCGAAGTTCTGGACGACGCCCTTGAGCTTCGCTTCCGAGTCGCTCGACAGGTCCTTCGAAGCGCGAATGGCTTCGAGGAGATCGGTGTGCTTGCCACGCAGGAGCGAGAGCAGCCCGTCCTCGAACGCACGCACCCGGTTCAGGGGCAAGGCGTCGAGATAGCCGTTCACGCCGGCGTAGATCACGGCGACCTGCTCTTCCATCTTCAGCGGCGAGAACTGCGGCTGCTTCAGGAGCTCGGTGAGACGCGAGCCGCGGTTCAGCAAACGCTGCGTCGTGGCGTCGAGGTCGGAGCCGAACTGGGCGAAAGCCGCCATCTCGCGGTACTGGGCCAGCTCGCCCTTGATCTTGCCCGCGACCTTCTTCATCGCCTTCGTCTGGGCAGAGGAGCCCACGCGCGACACCGAGAGACCGACGTTCACGGCCGGGCGGATGCCCTGGTAGAACAGGTCCGTCTCAAGGAAGATCTGGCCGTCGGTGATCGAGATCACATTGGTCGGGATGTAGGCCGACACGTCGTTGGCCTGCGTCTCGATGACCGGCAGAGCGGTGAGCGAACCCGAGCCGTTGTCCTCGTTGAGCTTCGCTGCACGCTCCAGCAGGCGGGAGTGCAGGTAGAACACGTCGCCCGGATAAGCCTCGCGGCCCGGCGGACGGCGGAGCAGCAAGGACATCTGGCGGTAGGCGACGGCCTGCTTGGACAGATCGTCATAGGTGATCACGGCATGCATGCCGTTGTCGCGGAAGAACTCGCCCATGGCGCAGCCGGCGAAGGGCGCCAGGAACTGCATCGGGGCCGGATCGGAGGCGGTGGCCGCAACGATGATGGAATATTCCAGCGCGCCGTTCTCTTCGAGAACCTTCACGAACTGGGCAACCGTGGAGCGCTTCTGGCCGATGGCGACATAGACGCAGTAGAGCTTCTGCGACTCGTCGTTGCCCTGGTTCAGCGGCTTCTGGTTGAGGATCGTGTCGAGGGCGATGGCGGTCTTGCCGGTCTGGCGATCACCGATGATCAGCTCGCGCTGGCCGCGACCGACCGGGATGAGGGCGTCGATGGACTTGAGGCCAGTCGCCATCGGCTCGTGCACAGACTTGCGCGGAATGATGCCGGGAGCCTTCACGTCCACGCGGCGGCGCTCGGTGGCCACGATCGGGCCCTTGCCGTCGATAGGATTGCCGAGCGCGTCGACGACGCGGCCGAGAAGGCCCTTGCCGACCGGCACGTCCACGATGGCGCCCGTGCGCTTCACGGTCTGGCCTTCGGCGATCTCGCGGTCGGAGCCGAACACCACGATACCGACGTTGTCGGTCTCGAGGTTGAGGGCCATGCCCTGCACGCCCGACTCGAACTGCACCATTTCGCCGGCCTGGACATTGTCGAGGCCGTAGCAACGGGCGATACCGTCACCGACGGACAGAACCTGCCCGACTTCGGTGACTTCAGCTTCGGTACCGAAGTTCTTGATCTGCTCTTTGAGGATCGCGGAGATCTCAGCGGCTCGAATGTCCATCAGTGGACCTCTTTCATCGCTAGACGAATGGAATTGAGTTTGGTGCGCACCGAGGCATCCACCATGCGGGAGCCCATCTTCACGATGAGACCGCCGATGAGGCTCGGGTCAATTTTGACGTCGACGGAGACGTCAGCCTTGGCGACGTCGCGCAGCGCCGCCTTGATTTCGTTCAGCACGGTGTCGGACGGCGCTTCCGCCAGGGTGACCTGCGCCCGGACGATGCCCTTGGCGTCGGACACCAGGTTCTGGTAGGCGCGGATCATGTCCGGCAGGACGAAGAGCCGGCGCTTGGACGCCACGAGACGGACGAAATTGCCAGCAAGGCCGGAAATGCCGGCCTTGTCGAGGATCGCACCGATCGCGTTCGACTGCTCTTCAGCCGTGAAGATGGGATTGGTGATCAGGCGCTGCAAGTCGGCGCTGCCGCGGATCAGCTGGTCGAAGCGGGCGAGGTCGCCGGCCACGATGTCCACGGCATTCGCTTCGCGAGCGACTTCGAACAGCGCCGAAGCATAGCGCAACGCTACGCCCGACAGGAGGGGTCCTTCATGCGAACCGCTTTGCGCCACGTAACCATCTCTCTCGTGTCATAACGGGCCTCGGACCGGAAAGGCCTGCGAACGCGGCATCCGGGAGACCCGTCAGGTATGGAAATGAGCCTGGGACGGGAGCCTTCTCCGCCCGTCAGGCGAGGGTGCACTAGCATGGGTTTTTCCGAGGCGCAAGGCGAGCTGAGCCCTGTTGGGCCGGGAAAAACCGGGCGCCTGCCGAGGCAGGGCCTAAAGTTCCAGCGCCGCGACTTCGCAGTTCGCGAGGAAGCGGCCGGTAAGCCTGCTGAAGAAGGTGCCGTGGCCCACCACGGCAATCGTGGATTCCGGCCGCTCGGCAAGCCAGCCGCGGAACCGCTCGAGCCGCTCCTCGAAGACATGGGCCGGCTCGTAGACGAAGCCGCGCTCGTTCATCTCACCCTCGTTGTGCCACCAGACCTCCTCCAGATGGCCGAAGTGCAGGTGGGGGAAATCCTGGGCCAGATGAGAGACGGCACGGCCTACATCGCAGCTGCTCTCCAGATGCTCCCGGTGAAGGCATTCCACCAGAATCGTCGGCGCGGCCGGATGATCCCCGAACAGACCCATGGTGGTCTGGATCGCCCGGGTCAGCGGCGAGGTCACGACGAGCTCATAGGGGTGCTGGCGCAGTTCCGGCGCCCGCTCGGCCACCTGTTGCCGACCGAGCTCGGTCAGGGGCGCATCGAAATGTCCCGGGTCCTCGCCGTGCTCGACCCAATGGGCGTTGAAGGTGGACTGGCCGTGGCGGATGCAATGGACGATCTTGGGCATGGTACCTGTCTTGATGATGAACGTGTGCTGATCACAAAAAGCTCTGCGGGTCCACATCGATGGACACGCGGGTGTTCCCACGGATCTTCGGACAGCGGGTCATCCAGCCACGCAGGTAAGCCTGGAGATCCACCTCCCGCTCGGTCTTGACCAGAAGGCGGAAGCGATAGCGGCCGCGGATCAGAGCGAGCGGGGCTTCGGCCGGTCCGAGCACTGTGACCCCAGGCGAGGGCTCGGCCACGAGGGCCATGGCGCGGGCATGGGCTTCCGCCGCCTCGCGCTCGGCGGCAGAGACGATGAGGGAGGCCAGACGGCCGAAGGGCGGCAGACCGGCCATTTCCCGCACCCGGGTCTCCTCCTCGTAGAACCGCTCCGCATCGCCAGAGATCAGGGCGGCGATCACCGGATGGTCCGGCTGCCAGGTCTGGACCAGGGCGCGTCCGGGCTTTTCGCCGCGCCCGGCACGGCCCGTCACCTGCTGGAGCATCTGGAAGGTGCGCTCGGCAGCACGCGGATCGCCCGAGGTGAGTCCGATATCGGCGTCGAGCACGCCCACCAGGGTCATGAGCGGGAAGTTGTGCCCCTTGGCCACGAGCTGGGTACCGATGACGATGTCGAACTCGCCCGCCGCGATGGCGGCAAGCTCCGTCCGCAGCCGCTCGGTCCCGCCGGGAAAATCGCTGGAGAGCACGATGCAGCGCTTGTCCGGGAACAGCTCCGCGGCCTCCTCGGCAATGCGCTCGACGCCGGGACCGCAGGGCACCAGCGAATCGACGCTGCCGCATTCGACGCAAGCCTGGGGCGTGCGCTCCACATGGCCGCAATGGTGGCAGACGAGGGAGCGCCGGAACCGGTGCTCCACCAGCCAGGAGGAGCAGTTCGGGCATTCGTAGCGATGGGCGCAGGCGCGGCACAGGGTGAGCGGGGCATAGCCGCGCCGATTGAGGAAGAGCAGCGCCTGCTCACCACGCCCGACCGTATCCTCCACGGACATTACAAGCGTCGGCGAGAGCCAGCGCCCTCTAGGAATGGCTTCCTTGCGCAGGTCCACGGCCCGGATCTGCGGCATGGAGCGACCGCCGAATCGCTCAGGCAGGCGCACATGGCGGTAGCGCCCGCGCTCCACATTGACCCGGCTCTCGATGGACGGGGTGGCCGAGGCCAAAATCACAGAGGCGTTCTCGATCTTGCCGCGCACCACTGCCATGTCACGGGCATGATAATGCACCCCGTCATCCTGCTTGTAGGCCGTCTCGTGCTCCTCATCGACTACGATCAGGCCGAGATCCGCGTAAGGAAGGAACAGGGCCGAGCGGGCGCCGGCCACGACCTTCACCTCGCCCGAGGCGATAGCGGAATAGAGCCGCTCGCGCCTGCGGCCCGTGACGCCGGAATGCCAAGTGGCGGGCTTCACGCCGAAACGGGCAGCGAAGCGGTCGAGGAACTGGGCGGTGAGCGCAATTTCCGGCATGAGGATCAGGGCCTGCCGGCCTTTGCGCACGGCCTCGGCCACCGCCTCGAAATACACCTCCGTCTTGCCGGAGCCCGTGACGCCCTCCAGCAGGATCACGGGCGGATGCGCCTCGCCCATGGCGGCCACGAGCTTCTCCGCCGCCTCGCCCTGGCCGTCCGAGAGTGCGGTGTCGCCGAAGGCGGGGTCGGGCATCTCGGCCACCGGCTCGGCGAGCAAGGCCACTGTCTCCATGGCCCCTTCGTCGATCAGTCCGTTGATGACCCCGGCACTGACCCCCGCCGCTTGGGCGAGCTCGCTCTTGAGGCGCACGACCCCGTCCTGGGCAATCTCGATCACCTTCTGCCGCGCAGGCGTCATGCGCTTAGGCAGAGTGCCCGCCAGCCTCACGCCGACGCGCGCCACCTCCTGCCGGTCGGCATCAGGCACTTTAAGCCCCATGGCCAGCGCCGAGCCCTTAGGCGCGAGCGTGTACCAGGCGATCCAGTCGAGAAACTTGCGCATCTTCGCCGACAGATTCGGCGCCTCGATGACGCCCGTCACCTTCTTCAGGTTGCCGCCCTGACCCTTCCGCAAACCCCAGACGACGCCCACCACCTCGCGGTTGGCGAGCGGCACCTGCACCACGTCGCCCTCCTCAAGGCCGAGGCCGTCCGGCACGGCATAGGAATAGGCCGTGTCCAGCGCCAGCGGGATGAGGACATCGGCGATGCGGCTTGTCATGGGATAAGAGGTTAACCTGTGACTGTTAGGGTTCTGCCCTTGCATAAATGGGACTCATGTCAAGCAGCGCCACACAAAATGTTCTTGATCTGGTCCTCCCCGGTGCGGACGACACCCGCCAGGAAGCGTTTGTCTGGCTCGCCTCGCTGGCCAAAGAGCGGCGGCTCTCGGCAAAGACCGTCGAGGCCTATGCGCGGGATCTGAGGCAGTTCCTGGCATTCCTGACGAATCATCTCGGAGAGCCGCCCAGCGTCAAAGCCATCCTCGGCCTGAAGCCCCTCGACATCCGCGCGTTCCTGGCTGCCCGGCGCATGAATTCGGTGGGAAGCCGCTCGCTGATGCGCCAGCTCGCGGCGCTGCGCTCCTTCGCCCGCCACATGGAGCGGGGGGGCCATGGCACGGCCTCGGCCTTTGCGGCGATTCGCACCCCGAAGGTGGAGAAGAACCTGCCGCGCCCCCTCTCCGCCTCCTCGGCTGTAGCCGTGACGAATGCGGAGACAAGGGTCTCCGAGAACCGCAAGCCCTGGATCCTGGCACGGGATGCCGCCGTGCTGTCACTGCTCTATGGGGCGGGCCTGCGCATTTCCGAAGCGCTGGGCCTGCAGCGCCGGGATGCGCCCGTGAACGGCATCGACGCCATCACCGTCACCGGCAAGGGGGCTAAGATGCGCAGCGTGCCGGTGATCTCAGCCATCCAGCGCGCGGTTGAGGAGTATCTGGCGCTCTGCCCCTATGCGATCCCGCCGGAGGGACCGCTCTTCGTCGGAGCCCGCGGCGGACCGCTCTCGCCCCGGATCATCCAGCTTGCCGTGGAGGAGCTGCGCGGCGCGCTCGGCCTCCCCGACAGCGCCACGCCCCATGCGCTCCGCCATTCCTTCGCGACGCATCTGCTCGCCAAGGGAGGCGACCTGCGCGGCATTCAGGAACTCCTGGGCCACGCCTCGCTCTCGACCACGCAGCTCTACACGAAGGTGGATGCGGCTAGGCTGATGGATGCGTTCAACGCCGCGCATCCCAGGGCAAGAGTGAAGTAGACATTTGATGGATTGTCATCCCGGACGAAGCGCAGCGAGGATCCGGGATCGCTATCAGGAAAAGGCGCTATTCTTGTCCAACGACCCGGGATCGGCTTCACCGTCCGGGATGACGCCATAAACTATTCCGCCGCGACCGGCTGAGCGAGCAATTGCCGTGCGGCAGGCCCGATGTCTCCGGCCGTCCAGTGCGGGCGGCAGACGGAGACGTAGCGCCCTTCGCCGCCGACCTCGACGACCTCGCCGGAACGGACAGCCTCGCCGTTGCGGTCGTATTTCAGGATCATCGTGGCCTTGCGGCCGCAATGGCAGAGCTGCTTGATCTCCTGGAAATCCTGCGCCAGCGCCATCATGGCGATGATCGCGTCGCTGAACAGCGTGCCGTAGACGTTGTTCTTCAGCCCATAGGCCATGACGGGCACGTTCAGCTCGTCGACGATCCAGGCGAGCTGGCGGACCTGATCGGCGGTCATGAACTGGACTTCATCGACCAGGACCACGGTGACCGGCTTCTTGGCATGCTCGGCCGACACGATGGCGCCGATGTCGTCGATCTTTCGCAAGGGGATCGCATCGGCCTCGAGGCCGATGCGCGATTTCACCTTGCCGACGCCGAACCGGTCGTCGATCAGGCTGGTGAACAGCAGCACGTTGCCGCCGTTCTCGATGTAATTGTAGCGAACTTGCAGGAGATGGGTCGTCTTGCCTGCATTCATCACCGAGTAGATGAAGTGGAGCTTTGCCATGAATCCATATTACATGTGAATGGCACGCTTCTCCACCGCGAGGGCTGCTTCCTTCACAGCTTCCGCAAGTGTCGGGTGCGCGTGGCAGGTGCGGGCCATGTCTTCGGACGAGGCGCCGAACTCCATGGCGATCGCCGCCTCGTGGATGAGGTTGCCCGCTTCCGCGCCGACAATATGAACGCCGAGCACCTTGTCGGTGGAGGCATCGGCCAGGATCTTCACGAAGCCGTCCGTGGTGCGATTGACCTTGGCGCGGCCATTGGCCGTGAAGGGGAACTTGCCTGCGTTGTAGGCGATGCCTGCCGCCTTCAACTCCTCCTCGGTCTTGCCCACGGAGGCGACCTCGGGGAACGTGTAGACCACGCTCGGGATCACGTCGTAGTTCACGTGGCCCGCCTTGCCGGCCAGGATCTCTGCCACGGCAACGCCCTCGTCCTCGGCCTTGTGGGCGAGCATGGGGCCGGCGATCACGTCGCCGATGGCATAGATGCCCGTGACGTTGGTGGAGAAATGCGCATCCGTCTGGATGCGGCCGCGATTGTCGAGCTGAACGCCCACCTTGTCGAGGCCCAGACCCTGCGTGTAGGGCACGCGACCGACCGCCACGAGCACCACATCGGCCTCGATGGTCTCAGGCGAGCCGCCGGCGGCGGGCTCAACGGTGAGCGTCGCGCTGTTGCCGGTCCTCTCGACCTTGGTGACCTTGGCGCCGAGCTTGAACGCAAAACCCTGCTTGCCGAGGATGCGCTGGAAGTTCTTGGCGACCTCGCCGTCCATGCCGGGCAGGATGCGGTCGAGATATTCCACCACCGTCACCTCGGAGCCCAGGCGGCGCCACACGGAGCCGAGCTCCAGGCCGATCACGCCCGCGCCGATCACCACGAGGCGCTTCGGCACGCTCTCGAGGTCGAGCGCTCCGGTGGAGGACACCACCACCGTCTCATCGATCTCGATACCCGGCAGGCGGGTGACGTCTGAGCCTGTGGCGATGACGATGTTCTTCGTCTCGAGCATCTGGTTCGAGCCGTCCTCGGCTGTCACCTCGACCTGACCCGCAGCAGCGATACGCGCGGTGCCGATGAAGGCATCGATCTTGTTCTTCTTGAGCAGGAACTCGACGCCCTTGGTGTTGCCGTCGACGCCCTCCTGCTTGAATTCGAGCATCTTCTTGAGATCGAGGGTCGGCGCGCTCACGCCGATGCCCATGTCGGCGAAGTGCTGCGCATCATGGAACATGTGCGAGGCATGGAGCAGCGCCTTCGATGGAATGCAGCCGATGTTCAGGCAGGTGCCGCCATGGGTCTTGCGCTTTTCCACCACGGCGGTCTTCAGCCCGAGCTGGGCTGCCCGGATGGCGCACACATAACCGCCGGGGCCGGTGCCGATGACGATGAGATCGTAGGACATTGATTTACCCTCGCTTCGTCATCACCGGCCTCGTGCCGGTGATCCCGATACGGTGAAGCGCAGTGCCTCTCCGATCGAGATGGCCGGCACAAGGCCGGCCATGACAGGAATGTTGAAAACTTACAGATCGAGCACGAGGCGCGCCGGATCTTCCAGGGCCTCCTTGACCCGTACCAGGAAGGTCACGGCTTCCTTGCCGTCGACGATGCGGTGATCGTAGGAGAGCGCGAGATACATCATCGGGCGCACGACCACCTGACCGTTGCGCACCACAGGGCGGTCCTCGATGCGGTGCATGCCGAGAATGCCCGATTGCGGCGCGTTGAGGATCGGCGTCGACATGAGCGAGCCGTAGATGCCGCCGTTCGTGATGGTGAAGGTGCCGCCTTGCATCTCGTCGATGGAGAGCTTGCCGTCACGCGCCCGCTTGCCGAAATCGGCGATTGTCTTCTCGATGCCAGCGACCGACAGGTCGTCCGCGTCGCGCACGACAGGCACAACGAGGCCCTTCTCAGTGCCGACCGCAATGCCGATATGGTAGTAGTTCTTGTAGACAAGGTCCTGGCCGTCGATCTCGGCGTTCACCGCCGGCACGTCCTTGAGCGCTTGGATCACCGCCTTGGTGAAGAAGCCCATGAAGCCGAGCTTGGTGCCGTGCTTTTTCTCGAACACGTCCTTGTACTGGCTGCGCAGCTGCATCACCGCGCCCATGTCCACGTCGTTGAACGTGGTGAGCATTGCGGCGGTGTTCTGGGCCTCCTTCAGGCGGCGCGCGATGGTCTGGCGCAGCTTCGTCATCTTCACGCGCTCTTCGCGCTCGGCATCGCTCGGCGCGGAAGGCGCGCGCACCTGAACCGGGGCAGCGGGAGCGGCAGCCTGGGCGCCGCCGGTCGCAATCGCCGCGAGCATGTCGCCCTTCGTCACGCGGCCATCCTTGCCACTGCCGCCGACGTTCGCCGGGCTCACGCCGCTCTCGGCGGCAAGACGGGCAACGGCCGGGCCATGATCCTGGGCTGCCCCGGGAGTCGCGGCCGCGGGAGCAGGCGCTGCAGCGGGAGCAGGTGCGGCCTTCGGAGCTTCAGCCTTCGGGGCTGCGGCCGGAGCCGCCGCGCCGCCGTCGACGATGGAGCCGAGCACCGCGCCGGGGCTCACCGTCTCGCCATCCTTGGCGATAATGTCGCCCAGCGTGCCGCTGGCAGGCGCGTTGACCTCGAGGGTGACCTTGTCGGTCTCGAGCTCAAGCACGGGCTCATCGGCCTTCACGGGATCGCCGGGCTTCTTGAACCAGCGGCCGATGGTGGCCTCTGACACGGATTCGCCAAGGGTGGGTACGCGGATTTCGGTTGCCATGATCGTCTTTTGGTCTTTGCGGGGCTGGTTTCCCAGCCCCTCGGAATCGGGTGAGAGCTCCCGCGGGTTTTACGCCGCGAAAGCCTCGTCGAGGAAGGCCTGCAGCTGGGCCTGATGCTTGGACATGAGGCCGGTGGCGGTGGCGGCGGAGGCAGGACGGCCCACGTAACGCGGACGATCCACCTTGGAGCCGGCCGTCTTGAGCACCCATTCGAGATAGGGCTCGACGAACATCCAGGAGCCCATGTTCTTGGGCTCTTCCTGGCACCACACCACGTCGGCCTTCTTGAAGCGGGCGATCTCGGCCGCCAGCGACTTCGCCGGGAACGGATAGAGCTGCTCGACGCGCAGCAGGTAGACATCGTCGATGCCGCGCTTCTCGCGCTCCTCGAGCAGGTCGTAATAGACCTTGCCCGTGCAGATCACCACGCGCCGGATCTTGTCGTCCTTCACCAGCTTGACGCTGTCGCGCCCGGTCTGAGCGTCGTCCTGCAGAACACGGTGGAAGTACGTGCCTTCCGAGATGTCGGCGAGCGAGGACGTGCAGCGCTTGTGGCGCAGCAGGGACTTCGGCGTCATCAGGATCAGGGGCTTGCGGAAGTCGCGCTTCAGCTGGCGGCGCAGGATGTGGAAGTAGTTCGACGGCGTCGAGCAGTAGCCCACCTGCATGTTGTCCTCGGCGGACATCTGCAGCCAGCGCTCGAGGCGGGCGGAGGAATGTTCCGGTCCCTGTCCCTCGTAGCCGTGTGGCAGGAGGCATACGAGGCCCGACATGCGCAGCCACTTGCGCTCGCCCGACGACACGAACTGGTCGAACACAACCTGAGCGCCGTTGGCGAAGTCGCCGAACTGAGCCTCCCACAGGGTCAGCGCATTCGGCTCGGAAAGCGTATAGCCGTACTCGAAGCCGAGCACCGCCTCTTCCGAGAGCATCGAGTTGATGACCTCGTAGCGGGCTTGGTTTTCCGAGATGTGGTTGAGGTTCGTGTAGCGTTCCTCGTTCTCCTGGTCGATGAGCACCGAGTGGCGCGACGAGAAGGTGCCGCGCTCCACATCCTGACCGGAGAGGCGCACGCGGTGACCCTCAAGCAGCAGAGAACCAAAGGCCAGGGCCTCGGCCATGGCCCAGTCGAAGCCCTCGCCAGCCTCCAGCATCTTCTTGCGGTTGTCGAGGAAGCGCTGGATCGTGCGATGGAGATGGAAGCCCTCCGGAATGGTGGTGAGCGCCTTGCCGATCTGCTGCAGGGTCTCGACCGACACGCCCGTCTGCCCGCGGCGCGGATCGTCCTGGTCCTCGCGCACGGCCTTGAGGCCCGACCAGCGGCCATCGAGCCAGTCGGCCTTGTTGGGCTTGTAGCTGCCTGCGATGTCGAACTCGGCGTCGAGTTTTGAGCGCCAGCTCGACTTCATCTCCTCGAGCTCGGCCTCGGTGATGACGCCCTCGGCGAGGAGCTTCTTGGAGTAGAGCTCCACGATGGCCGGATGCGACCGGATCTTGCGGTACATGAGCGGCTGGGTGAAGGCCGGCTCGTCGCCCTCGTTGTGGCCGAAGCGGCGGTAGCAGAACATGTCGATGACGACAGGCTTCTGAAACTTCTGCCGGTATTCGGCCGCGACTTTGGCGGCGAAAACCACAGCCTCCGGATCGTCGCCGTTCACGTGGAAGATCGGCGCCTCGACCATCTTCGCCACGTCAGACGGATAGGGCGAGGAGCGCGAGAAGCGCGGGTCGGTGGTGAAGCCGATCTGATTGTTGATAATGAAGGAGATCCAGCCGCCGGTGCGGTGACCGCGAAGCCCCGACAGCCCGAAGCATTCCGCCACCACGCCCTGGCCGGCGAAGGCCGCATCACCATGGATGAGAAGCGGCATCACGGCGGTGCGGTTGTCAGGCGTGCAGCCGTGCTGGTCCTGCTTGGCGCGAACCTTGCCGAGCACTACGGGATTGACGATCTCCAGGTGAGAGGGGTTCGCGGTGAGCGACAGGTGGACGTTGTTGCCATCGAAGGTGCGGTCCGACGAGGCACCCAGATGGTACTTCACGTCGCCCGAACCTTCCACGTCGTCGGGCGCGAAGGAGCCACCCTTGAACTCGTGGAACAGCGCCCGGTGCGGCTTGCCCATCACCTGGGTGAGCACGTTGAGGCGGCCGCGATGGGCCATGCCGAGCACGATCTCCTTAACGCCGAGATTGCCGCCGCGCTTGATGATCTGCTCCAGCGCCGGGATCAGCGACTCGCCGCCGTCCAGACCGAAGCGCTTGGTGCCGGTGTAGCGGACATCCAGGAACTTCTCGAAGCCTTCCGCCTCGACGAGCTTGTTGAGGATGGCGCGCTTGCCTTCCTTAGTGAAGGTGATCTCCTTGTCGGGACCTTCGATACGCTCCTGAATCCAGGCCTTCTCGACCGGATCGGAGATGTGCATGAACTCGACGCCGAGCGTCTGGCAATAGGTGCGGTCCAGGATCGCGACGATCTCGCGGATCGTGCCGAATTCGAGGCCGAGCACGTTGTCGAGGAAGATCTTGCGGTCCCAGTCGGCTTCCGTGAAGCCGTAATGGGACGGGTGCAGCTCCTGGTCGTTCGGGCGCGGGTTGATCTCGAGCGGATCGAGCTTGGCATGCAGGTGGCCGCGCACGCGGTAGGCGCGGATCAGCATGATGGCGCGCACGGAATCGCGGGTCGCCTGCTGCACGTCGGCCTGGCTGATCTCGGCGCCCTTGCTTTCAGCCTTCGCCTTGATCTTATCGCCGACAGCCTTCTCGACCTGAGCCCAGTTGCCGTCGAGCGCCGAGACGAGTTCGCCGTTGGCGTGGATCGGCCAGTTCGCCTTCTCCCAGGACGGGCCCTTGGCGGCTTTCTCGACAGCCTGCTTGTCGTCCTTCAAGGCGCCGAAGAAGGCCTGCCACTCGGCATCGACCGAGGACGGATCCTGCTCGTAGCGGGCGTGCAGATCCTCGATATAGGACGCATTCGCCCCATAGAGGAAGGCGGTGTTGAGAAGCTTCTCGTTGGCGTCTTGGCGTGCCATGACAATACTCGATCCAAAATGACTGTGGGCCGCCCCGGGTTCGAGGCGGCCTTTATCGGTTACTTGCCCTTGAGAACCTCGACGAGGGTCTTGCCGAGGCGGGCCGGCGACGGCGACACGCGGATGCCCGCGGCCTCCATGGCGGCGATCTTGTCTTCCGCCCCGCCCTTGCCGCCGGAGATGATGGCGCCGGCATGGCCCATGCGGCGTCCGGGAGGCGCCGTGCGGCCGGCGATGAAGCCGACCATCGGCTTCTTGCGGCCCTTCTTGGCCTCGCGGGCGATGAACTCGGCCGCCTCTTCCTCGGCCGAACCGCCGATCTCGCCGATCATCACGATCGACTCGGTCTTCGGGTCGGAGAGGAACATGTCGAGCATCTCGATGAACTCGGTGCCCTTCACCGGATCGCCGCCGATGCCGACCGCCGTGGTCTGGCCGAGGCCTTCGTTGGTGGTCTGGAACACGGCCTCGTAGGTGAGCGTGCCGGAGCGCGACACGATGCCGACGGAGCCGGGCTTGAAGATGTTGGCCGGCATGATGCCGATCTTCGACTCGCCCGCCGTCACGATGCCGGGGCAGTTCGGGCCGATGAGGCGCGACTTGGAGCCCTGGAGCGAGCGCTTCACGCGCACCATGTCCTGCACCGGAATGCCTTCCGTGATGCAGACGATGAGCGGGATCTCGGCCTGGATGGCCTCGCAGATCGCATCGGCCGCGCCCGGCGGCGGAACGTAGACCACCGAGGCGTCGGCGCCGGTTGCCTCGCGCGCTTCCATGACCGTGTCGAACACGGGCAGGCCGAGATGCGTGGAGCCGCCTTTGCCCGGCGAGGTGCCGCCGACCATCTTGGTGCCGTAGGCGATGGCCTGCTCGGAATGGAAGGTCCCGTTCTTGCCGGTGAAGCCCTGGCAGATGACCTTGGTGTTCTTGTCAATCAGGATGGACATTCGTGTTTCCTGTAACTCGACCGAGGATCGATCTAAGTTTCTGAATGATGGATGAGAGCAGGAGAAAGGCGCCAGCCATCAGAGTCATGACGCTGAACAGGCCTGCTGCCCATGTGAGGACACGTCTTGTATCGCTTGGGACGCCGAGAAAACCACTCAAGCCTCCCAGCAGAACAACCAAGATCGCCCCGGCAACAATCAAAGTTACGGCATATAGCCAGATCTTTTTCACAGTACGCGAAACACTTCGTTGGCTGCCGTCATCTTTGAGGAGCCAAGTTGCTGTTTCGGTGATGAGATCCAGAGCCATCGCTGTATGCCGCTTTGAACCTTAAGCCTTGCGAACCGCGTTCACGATCTTCTGGGCGGCGTCGTCGAGGTCGTCCGCCGGGATCACGTTGAGGCCGGACTCGCGGATGATCTGCTTGCCCTCTTCCACGTTGGTGCCCTCGAGGCGCACCACCAGCGGAACCTGCAGGCCGACCGTCTTCACCGCGGCGATCACGCCGCGGGCGATGACGTCGCACTTCATGATGCCGCCGAAGATGTTGACCAGGATGCCCTTCACGTTCGGGTCGGCCGTGATGATCTTGAACGCCGCCGTCACCTTTTCTTCCGAGGCGCCGCCGCCGACGTCCAAAAAGTTCGCCGGCTCCTCGCCGTAGAGTTTGATGATGTCCAGCGTCGCCATGGCAAGGCCCGCGCCGTTGACCATGCACCCGATGGTGCCGTCCAGCGCGATATAGGCGAGGTCGTACTTGGAGGCCTCGATTTCCTTCTCGTCCTCCTCCGTGATGTCGCGAAGCTGCACCACGTCAGGGTGACGGTAGAGGGCATTGCCGTCGAAGGAGATCTTGGCGTCGAGGCACTTGAGGTGCCCGTCCTTGGTGACGATGAGCGGGTTGATCTCGAGCATCTCCATGTCCTTCGCGATGAAGGCCCGGTAGAGCTTTGCAACCACGTCCTCGGCTTCCTTGGCGAGCGGGCCGGTCAGGCCGAGCGCCTTGGCGACGGTGCGGCCGTGATGCGGCATCGCACCGGTCGCGGGGTCGATCGAGAAGGTCAGGATCTTCTCAGGGGTGTCGTGGGCGACCTGCTCGATGTCCATGCCGCCTTCGGTCGAGACGACGAAGGCCACGCGGCCGGTCTCGCGGTCGACGAGCATGGAGAGGTAGAACTCCTTCTCGATGTCGGAGCCGTCCTCGATATACAGGCGGTTGACCTGCTTGCCGGCCTCACCGGTCTGGATCGTGACCAGCGTCTTGCCGAGCATCTCTTTAGCGAACTGCTTCACCTCATCGACGGACTTGGCGAGGCGCACGCCGCCCTTCTCGCCGGCGTCGGCTTCCTTGAACTTGCCCTTGCCGCGCCCGCCCGCATGGATCTGGGACTTCACGACCCAGAGCGGGCCGCCGAGCTGCTTGGCAGCGGCTTCCGCCTCGTCGGCGGAGAAGATGGCAACGCCATTGGAGACGGGCAGGCCGAACTCCTTCAGGACCGCCTTGCCTTGATATTCATGGATATTCATGTGTTTTCCTCTCCGTCATGCCCGGGCTTGGCCCGGGCATCCACGTCTGTTGCGACGTGGCGGTTTAAGACGTGGATGGCCGCAACAAGTGCGGTCATGACGCGAATGGGTTAAGCCAAAGCCGAATTGATCTGCTTGCAGGCGTCGACGAGACCCTGCACGGAAGCCACCGACTTCTCGAACATGGCCTTCTCTTCGCCGGAGAACTCGACCTCGACGATGCGCTCGACGCCGTTCTCGCCGATCACGATCGGAACGCCCACGAACATGTCCTTCACGCCGTACTGGCCGTTGAGATAGGCCGCGCAGGGCAGGACGCGCTTCTTGTCCTTGAGGTAGCTCTCGGCCATGGCGATGGCGGAAGCCGCCGGCGCATAGAAGGCAGAGCCGGTCTTGAGCAGGTTGACGATCTCGCCGCCCCCTTTACGGGTGCGCTCGACCATGGCGTCGAGCTTCTCCTGGGTGGTCCAGCCCATCTTCACGAGATCGGGCAGCGGAACGCCGGCGACGGTGGAGTAGCGCACCAGCGGCACCATGTCGTCGCCGTGGCCGCCGAGCACGAAGGCGGTCACGTCCTCGACCGACACGTTGAACTCCTCGGCCAGGAAGTGGCGGAAGCGGGCCGAGTCCAGCACGCCGGCCATGCCGACGATCTTCTCGGGGCGGATTCCGGAGAACTTCTGGAGCGCCCACACCATGGCGTCGAGCGGGTTGGTGATGCAGATGACGAAGGCGTTCGGGGCATATTGCTTGATGCCGTTGCCGACCGCTTCCATGACCTTCAGGTTGATGCCGATGAGGTCGTCGCGGCTCATGCCGGGCTTGCGCGGCACGCCGGCGGTCACGATGATCACGTCAGCGCCTGCAATATCGGCGTAGTCGTTCGCACCGTTGTACTTGGCGTCAAACCCGTCGACCGGCGCGGATTCCGCAATATCGAGACCTTTGCCCTGGGGGATGCCTTCCGCGATGTCGAAGAGAATGACGTCGCCGAGTTCCTTCAAGCCGACGAGATGGGCGAGCGTACCGCCGATCTGGCCTGCACCGATGAGCGCGATCTTTTTCCGGGCCATAGTGTGTCCTTGGGTTTTGCCTTGGATTGCTGGCATGAGCCTTTTTGAGGTGGCGCTGTATGACACCAGAAATGGGCAGCCATCAAGCGATCAAAAGGTTAACAGGCCAAGCTTTGAGACCCCGGAAAAGTGTTCTCAAGCTTAACAAGCAGGAAATACTTCGTATTTACAGTAACTTGCTAATTTGAGCCTACTGGAATTTTCCTGTTACAATTTTCAAAGTTTGTAACTGACGCTACACACTGCCATTCGCCAAGGCCCTCAGCACCACACGGATCATGGTGGCGAGGCGCTGGTCGAGGATGTCCTGCGGCACCTCGGCGTCGAGGCGCACGGTCAGCGGATTGATGAAGCGGTAGACCGCATCGCTGATGAAAGCATGGGCCTTCTCCCGGTCCCGAGGGTCGAACTTACCCGTCACGATGCCCTCGTCCAGCACCCGCTCGATCAACTGTCGCATGCGGGCCCTGTGCTTGCGGACCAGGGGGCGCGAGGTCTCGGTGGCCGTGCAATAGACATCGAAGAGGTGGCGATCCTCTTTCAGGAGGTCCCGGTGAACCCGCGCCCAAGCCTGGATCAGGCGCTCGAGCTTGTCGTCGGCGGGATCGGGGGAATCCGCGATATCGGCAATCGTCGCCTCCATCTCCCGCAGCCATTGGCCGGCCACCGCATCGATGAGCGCCGCCTTGTTGGTGAAGTAGCGGTAGACATTGGCGTGGGTCATGCCGGCCGCATCGGCAATGCCGACGACGGTGATGTGCTTAGGGCCGAATTCCTTCAGCTGATCGGCAGCAATAGCGAGGAGCCGGGTGTCGGCCGGAGCGGAGTCCGTCCCGTTCCCCAGGCTGCCGGCCGGCCGCTTCATGTCTCGGCGAGCCCGGTCGAGTGACCGCGATCCGCCGAATCCGAGCGGCCATGCGGCAGGGACAGGTATTCCTCGGAGCGCATCTCGATGAGACGCGAGACCGTGCGGTCGAACTCGAAGGCCTCGCGGCCGGAATCCGCATGGTAGAGCTCGGGCACCTCGGCTTCAGCCGAGGCCAGAAGTTTCACGCGGGCATCGTAGAAGGCGTCGATGAGCATGATGAAGCGCTTGGCCTCGTTACGCTGCTCGACATTCATCTTGGGGATGTTCTCCAGGATGACCGTATGGAACTCCTCGGCCACAGTGAGGTAATCGGCAGCTCCCAAAGGCTTCGCGCACAGATCCTCGAAGGAGAAACGCGCCACGCCGCCCGCCGCCTGCGGCACCTCGACCGGATGGCCCTTCACGGTCAGCGTCACGGGCTTGCCGTGCTCGCGGCCCGTGAGGCTCCTGAAGGCGCGGGTCATGGCCGCGCGGGAGTGCTCGTCGGCCGGCGTGTAAAAGACCGGAGAGCCGGCGAGTTTTTCGAGGCGGAAATCGGTGCGGGATTCGAGCTTCACCACCGCCATTCGCTCCTGCAGGAGCCCGATGAAGGGCAGGAAGAGCGAGCGGTTGAGGCCGCCCTCGTAGAGCCGGTCCGGCTCCACGTTGGAGGTCGCCACCACCACGACGCCATGAGCGAAGAGCGCGGTGAACAGGCGCCCGAGGATCATCGCATCGGCGATGTCGGTGACGGTGAACTCGTCGAAGCAGAGCACCCAGGCTTCCTCAGCCAGCGCCGCCGCCACGGGCGCGATGGGATCGTCGCCTGAGACCTCACCGCTTTTGAGCTTCTGCCGATAGACGTGGATGCGCTCATGCACGTCAGACAGGAAGGCATGGAAATGGACCCGCCGCTTGCGCCGCACGGGCAGCGCCTCGAAGAACAGGTCCATCAGCATGGTCTTGCCGCGCCCGACCGAGCCCCAGACATAGAGGCCCTTCGGCGGCGCGTGATCCTTGCTCTTCTTGCCGAAGAGCCAGCCGAGTGCGCTGGGTTTCCGGGCGAGGCGGTGGCTGGCGAGGCTTTCCGCCAGCGCCTCCAGCCGCTTGAGCAGCGCCACCTGCGCCGGATCGCGCTCGATGGCGCCCGATGCGACGAGGGCGTTGTAGCGGGCCGTGAGGGAGTGAGGCGAGGAGAAGGAGGTATCGTTCACGGGATGATCGATAGCGCTCCGGAGCGTTGAGCGCAAACGTCTTGAGGCAAGTTGCTTTGAAAGACAGCCTATCTCCCAGCCTGGCCAGAACTCTACTCTCTCTGTCATCACCGGCCTTGTGCCGGTGATCTCGATTGGAAAAGCGCGGCGCTTCACATCATCGGGATGGCCGGGACAAGCCCGGCCATGACGGCGGAGGTTGGCTCACTAAAGGCCAGTCGGCTCTTGCTGCCTGTTCGTCAGCGCGCAAGCGACAGCGGAGCGCCCGACTTGGACAGAACGCCGCTCAGCGAAGCCGACGAGCCGCGCAGGCGCGCCGCGACCGCACCGCCGGTCTGGTAGAGATAAACCTCGCCGTCGCGATAGTCCCAGGCATTGACGCGGGACAGGTCCTGGTTGGAGCAGCCCGTGGCCGAGGCCCGGTAGAGGTCGAGCGCCGGCGAGCTTGAGAGCTGGATGCGGCAGCTGCCGCCGGAGGTCTGGGCGCTCCAGTTGCCGACCATCGCAGTGCGGCTCGACGGCGCCGGGGCTGCTGTAGGCGTAAGCACTGCCACGGTCGGTGGCGGTGGGGCGGGCGGCAGGCCGGCGATGTCGGTGCCTCCGGCCGGGGGTGCCATGGGGTCGGTGGCGAGCGGCGCACCGGCCACCGGAGGCAGCGGCGTGGCTTCGACCGGCCCGGACGGAACCGCCTCAACCGGAGGCGCCTCGACAATCGGGGCTGCGTTCGCGCTTCGGACTGGCGGACCGCCAAGACGGGTCGAGGAGCACGCTCCGAGAGCCAGAGCGGAGCACATCACGGCCGTCGCGAGACAGTGGTAAGTCTTCATCGTGGTCCTCTTGTGCGGGGCTGTCTTTCAGGGACGGCTTGATCTTCGGCTTAGGCTATCAGGAGGAATATGAACCTAGGACAACATTGTTCCGGCTTCGACATATGGGATCGCAAACCATAAAAAAAGGCGCCAAAGGCGCCTTTTGATCAAAGTGTTGCCAGGAGGTGTCACCAAGGACGCCTCAGACCGCGCGGGCAATCATCATCTTCTTGATCTCGGCGATGGCCTTTGCCGGATTCAGGCCCTTGGGGCAGGTATTGGCGCAGTTCATGATCGTGTGGCAGCGGTAGAGCCGGAACGGATCATGCAGGTTGTCGAGGCGCTCGCCCGTGGATTCGTCGCGGCTGTCGATGAGCCAGCGATAGGCCTGGAGCAGGGCCGCGGGGCCGAGGAACCGGTCGCCGTTCCACCAGTAGCTCGGGCACGAGGTGGTGCAGCAGGCGCAGAGAATGCACTCGTAGAGGCCGTCGAGCTTGGAACGCTCCTCGGGAGTCTGGCGCCATTCGGTCTCGGGCTCCGCCGTCTGCGTCTGCAGCCAGGGCTCGATGGCCGCGTGCTGGGCGAAGAAGCTCGTGAGGTCCGGCACCAGATCCTTCAGCACCGGCATATGCGGCAGCGGATAGATCTTGATGGTGTCAGAGCCGCAATCATCGATGCCGAGCGTGCAGGCCAGCGTGTTGCCGCCCATGATGTTCATGGCGCAGGAGCCGCAGATGCCCTCGCGGCAGGAGCGGCGGAAGACCAGCGTGGAATCGACGTTGTTCTTGATCCACAGCAGCGCGTCGAGAACCATCGGGCCGCAATCGTCGCGGTCGACATAATAGGTGTCGATGCGCGGATTGGCGCCGTCGTCCGGGTTCCAGCGGTAGATGCGGAATGCCTGAAGGTTCGCCCCATTGGCCGGCTTCGGCCAGGTCTTGCCTTCAGTGTACTGGGAGTTCTTGGGAAGCGTGAACTGAGCCATCGTTTTTCCGTCTTCCTTAGTACACGCGAGCCTTCGGCTCGATGTACTGAATGTCGTTCGACATGGTGTAGGTGTGCACCGGGCGGTAATCGAGGGTCACCTTGTGGGAGGTGTCGTCGAGCCACGCCAGCGTGTGCTTCATCCAGTTCTTGTCGTCGCGCTCGGAGAAGTCCTCGCGGGCATGTGCGCCGCGGGATTCCTGACGGTTGGCCGCGCCCTCCATGGTGACGACCGCCTGTCCGATCAGGTTGTCGAACTCCAGCGTCTCGAGGAGGTCGGTGTTCCAGATCAGCGAACGGTCCGTGACCTTGACGTCGGCGGCTGCGTTCCAGACCTGGTGGATGAGCTGACGGCCCTCCTCCAAAACCTCGCCGGTGCGGAACACCGCGCAGTTGTTCTGCATGGTCTTCTGCATCTGGAGGCGAAGCTCCGCGGTCGAGGTCGAGCCGTTGGCATAGCGGAACTTGTCGAGGCGCGAGAGCGCGAGCGCGTCGGCGCTCTTCGGCAGGTCCGCATGGCGGGCGTTCGGCTCCAGGATCTCGGCGCAGCGCAGGCCGGCCGCACGGCCGAACACCACGAGGTCGATGAGCGAGTTCGAGCCCAGCCGATTGGCGCCGTGCACCGACACGCAGGCCGCTTCGCCGAGCGCCATCAGGCCCGGCACCACCGTGTCCGGGTTGCCGTTTTTGAGTGTCAGCACTTCGCCGTGATAGTTCGTCGGGATGCCGCCCATGTTGTAATGCACGGTCGGCAGGACCGGGATCGGCTCCTTGGTGACATCGACGCCCGCGAAGATCTTGGCGCTCTCCGAGATGCCGGGCAGGCGCTCGTGCAGGATCTTCGGGTCGAGATGGTCGAGGTGGAGATAGATGTGGTCCTTGTTCTTGCCTACGCCGCGGCCGGCGCGGATCTCCATGGTCATGGCGCGCGAGACCACGTCACGGGAGGCAAGGTCCTTGGCGGAGGGCGCATAGCGCTCCATGAAGCGCTCGCCTTCCGAGTTGGTGAGGTACCCGCCCTCGCCGCGCGCGCCCTCGGTGATGAGGCAGCCCGAGCCGTAGATGCCGGTCGGGTGGAACTGCACGAACTCCATGTCCTGCAGCGGCAGGCCGGCGCGCAGCACCATGGCGTTGCCGTCGCCCGTGCAGGTATGCGCCGAAGTCGCCGAGAAGTACGCACGTCCGTAGCCGCCCGTGGCGAGAATCGTCATGTGGGCGCGGAAGCGGTGGATCTCGCCGGTGGACTGGTTCAGCGCCACGACGCCGATGCAGCGGCCATCGGAATCCATCATCAGGTCGAGGGCGAAATACTCGATGAAGAAGTTGGTCTGGTTACGCACCGCCTGACCGTACAGCGTATGCAGGATCGCATGGCCCGTGCGGTCGGCGGCGGCACACGTGCGCTGGGCTGTACCCTTGCCGAACTCGGTGGTCATGCCGCCGAAGGGGCGCTGATAGATCTTGCCCTCGGCTGTGCGCGAGAACGGCACGCCCCAGTGCTCCAGCTCGTAAACGGCCGCGGGCGCGTTGCGCACGAGATACTCGATGGCATCCTGGTCGCCGAGCCAGTCCGAGCCCTTCACGGTATCGTACATGTGCCAGCGCCAGTCGTCCGGGCCCATATTGCCGAGCGAGGCCGAGATGCCGCCCTGCGCCGCCACCGTGTGCGAGCGGGTGGGGAACACCTTGGTGATGCAGGCGGTGCGAAGGCCGGCTTGGCTACAGCCGACGGTGGCGCGAAGCCCCGCGCCGCCCGCGCCCACGACCACCACGTCGAAGGTGTGGTCGATGATGGTGTAGGCCTTGCCGTTGATGGCTGCGCCGTTCGTTGCTTGAGCCATGTTTGTTGTCCTTAAACCAGGATGCGGCCGAGGCTGACCTTGAGAATGGCGTAGAGGCAGGCGACTGCGATGATCACGGCATAAAAATTGTTCGCGATCACGGCCATGATCTTCAGGCCCTTGTCGTGCACGTAATCCTCGATGACGATCTGCATGCCGAGCCGCATGTGGTTCGTCACCGAGATCACCGCGAGGATCAGGATAATCGCCACCAGCGGGTGCGAGATGATGCCAATCGCCTCCTGATAAGAAGGCGAGGCCGCGAGCGCCGCCACGATGATCACGAAGGCGATGATGAGAGGCACGTTCGACACCGCCGTCATGCGGTGGAGCCACCAATGCTCGACGCCATGCCCGGAGGCGCCGAGGCCCTTCACGCGGGCGAGCGGGGTGCGCATGGAAACGCGTGTGTCAGCCCTGTTGTCGGCCATTTTCCGGTCTCCTTAGAACGCGATGAAGGCCACGACCCAGATCGCCAGCGTGAGCGCGACCGAGCCGACAAGGGTGAAGCGGGCCATGTTGATGCGCTGAGCCGCTTCCATGCCATGGCCGAAATCCCACACGAGGTGGCGTACGCCGCCGAGCATGTGGTGCATGAGGATCCAGGTGTAGCCGAACAGGATCAGGTATCCGACAGGTGAGCCGAAGAACCATTGCACCGCGTCGAAAGCCGAGGGGCCGGAGGCCAAGGCCACGAGCCAGATGGCGAAGAGCGCGATGCCGCCATAAAGCGCAACGCCGGTGATGCGGTGGACGACGGACATCGCCATCGTCCAGCTCCACCGGTAAATCTGCAGATGCGGGGACAGGGGCCTCGGGGCCACTTTCGCCTCAGCCATGGTGTTCACTCCTGATCGGCGACGAGGGTCGCGCGTCGTTTAGAACGGTTCGTATAAGAAGCGCGGCGGCACCGCAATGCGCCTTCCGCCCAATCCAGCTACAGAGGCGCACACTTCGTCAGCCGCGAAGATTGCCCAAGCGCCCATAGAGTGCAATCTTTAATAATTCTTATCTGCCTTCGCGAACCACGAAGGGAACCTATGCAATTTGACCTGACTGACTTAAGCCTCTTCCGCCATGTGGTGGAGGCCGGGAGCATCACCCATGGGGCCGAGCGGGCCAATCTGGCGCTCGCGGCTGCCAGCACCCGCATCCGCAACATGGAAAAGTCCCTCGGGGCTGCCCTCCTCCTGCGCACTCGGGCCGGCGTGACCCCGACACCGGCCGGCCGGACCCTGCTCCAGCATTCCCGTACCCTGCTGGCAGGGGTCGAGCGCCTGCGGGAGGATCTGGGCTCCTATACCGGCGGCCTGACGGGCCAGATCCGGATCCTCTCCAACACCAATGCCCTGACCGAGTTCCTGCCCGAGGCGCTCAGCGCCTTTCTCGCCGGGCACCCCCAGGTCTCCATCGACCTGGAGGAGCGCCTCAGCGACGAGATCGTCGGGCTGATCGCCGAGGGCGTCGGCGACATCGGCATCGTGGCCGGCACCGTGGAGACCGGACAGTTGGAGACCTATCCTTTTCGCAGCGACCGCTTCGTGCTGGTGGTGCCGCACGATCACGTCCTCGCCGCCCGGCCGGGCATCTCCTTCACCGAGGTGCTGGAGCACGATTTTGTCGGCCTCGACCGGGCCAGCGCCCTCCAGCGCTTCCTCGCCGGCAAAGCCAGCCGCACCGGCAAGCCCATTCGCTTGCGCGTTCAGCTACGCAGCTTCGATGCCGTCTGCCGCATGGTCGAGGCGGGCGTGGGCCTCGGCATCGTACCTGAGACCACCGCGCACCGCGCCGCCCGCACCATGGCGATTGGAACGGTCGACCTGGAAGATCACTGGGCTGCCCGCGACCTCACCTTATGCATCCGCTCTCTGAAGGAGTTGCCGGCCTCGGCGCGTCAGCTGGTGGAGCATTTGCGCAAAGGCGCCTGAGGCAGGCGACATGTGAGCGGCAAAAAATGGCCGGACCTCGGTCCTCACATCAGCGTGAGGAGGGAATGACTCTCAGCGCAGAACTGTCATTCTGACCGGGGACTTCAATCCCTTTGGAGGAAACAATGCGTGGAACGGACGGCATATCCCTCGTGGCCCTCATCGGCCTTCTGACCCTGGCCTCTCCGGGCATCGCCCAGGCGCAGACGGCCTCAGCCGACACCACCTTCTTCGTCACCAGCATCGGATCAGGCAAGGGCGCCGATCTCGGCGGCCTCGACGGCGCGGACCGGCATTGCGAAACCCTGGCCGAAGCCGCCGGCGTTCGCGGCAAGATGTGGCGCGCCTATCTCTCGACCCAAGGCGCGAACGGCGTCAATGCGAAGGACCGCATCGGCCGCGGACCCTGGCAGAATGCCAAGGGCACCGTGATCGCCAAGGACGTGGCGGACCTGCACGGCGCGAACAACAACATCACCAAGCAGACGGCGCTGACCGAGAAGGGCGAGTTGGTGAAGGGTCGTGGCGATCAGCCGAACCAGCACGACATCCTCACCGGATCGCAACCCGACGGCACGGCGTTTGCGGGCAATCAAGACATGACCTGCGGCAACTGGACGAAGAGCGGCACCGAGGGCGCCGCCATGACGGGACACCACGACCGCATGGGCCTCGACGAGTCGCCGCCGGCCAAGTCCTGGAACTCGTCGCACGCGACGCGGGGCGGCTGCAGCCAGGACGCCCTGCGCGGCACCGGCGGCGCGGGTCTGTTCTACTGCTTCGCGGCGAACTGATCAGGCGGCGAAATCTACCTCCGGCATCGTGAGCCCGCGCCGGAGGCACGCGGCCTCCAGCGTGTTGCGCAGCAGGCACCCGATGGTCATCGGGCCGACGCCGCCCGGCACCGGCGTGATGGCGGAAGCGACTTCGGCCGCTTCCGCATAAGCCACATCGCCCACCACCTTGGTCTTGCCCTCGCCGGCAGCCGGATTCGGCACCCGGTTGATGCCCACATCGATCACGATGGCGCCAGGCTTGATCCAATCGCCGCGCACCATCTCGGGCCGGCCAACCGCAGCCACGAGAATGTCTGCGCTACGGCAGGCTTGCCGAAGATCGCGGGTCTTCGAATGGGCCACCGTCACCGTGCAGCTCTGGGCGATCAGCAGTTGCGCCATGGGCTTGCCGACGATGTTGGAGCGCCCGACTACCACCGCGTTGAGCCCGGCGAGATCCCGGCGCACCGACTGCACCAGCAGCAGGCACCCTAAGGGCGTGCAGGAGACGAGGCCCGGCACGCCAGTCATGAGCCGGCCCGCATTGATCGGGTGGAACCCGTCCACGTCCTTCGTCGGATCGATGGCCTCGATGACCTTCTGGGCGTTGATCTGCTTCGGCAGCGGCAGCTGCACGAGGATGCCATCCACCGCCGGATCGGCATTGAGCCGGGCGACAAGATCGAGAAGCTCCGCCTCGCCCGTGGAGGCGGGAAGCACATGCTCGAAGGAGCGCATGCCCACCTCGACGGTCTGTCGCGCCTTGTTCTTCACATAGAGTTGGCTCGCCGGATCCTCGCCGACGATCACCACGGCAAGCCCCGGGATTACGTCCTGCTGGCCCAAGGTCCTCACAGCCCCGGCAATGCGGGAGCGCAGGCCTTCGGCGTAGGCTTTTCCGTCGATGATCGTGGCGCTCATGGGCTCTCTCGTCCTGTCACGGCGGCAAGGGCTTCGGCTAACGCTTCCACCTCGCCCGAAATCACAAAGGTTTTCAGTCGGGCGGTGGCGCCCGCCTCCAGGCTCACCGCCGAGGCCGGGAGCCTCAAGGCCTTGGCGAGCAGACGCCGGACGCCCTCACCCGGACCTTCAGCACCGGCCGGCCGTCCGACAGCGTCTCGATGCCGTCGATGGCATCCCGCCCGCCCCGGGGCGTCACGCGAAACCGGACCTCGAGGCCCTCAGAGCGGATGCGCCAGGGCAAGGCTGAACCTTCTTAAAGAGCCCCTGGAGGAAGATAGTACTTTGCGTTCTCAAGCAGCTGCTGAGCAAAAATGATGATCAAGATCAGGATGATAGGTGAAATGTCTACGCCCCCGAGATTAGGCAGGAGTTTCCGAATTGGACGCAAAGCCGGTTCGGTTACGGCATCCAGAAACGTCCAAATCGAGCGCACTAGATTATTGCGTATATTGACGACATTGAAGGCCACCAACCAACTCAGGATCGCAGAGGCGATGAGGAGATAGGTATAAAATTGCAAGGCCAACTGGATTACGGAGATCAAAGCGCGCATGAGAAACCTATCAGGGATCGGCGTTGCTCATGTAACAACTGAAGCGGGGCTGAACAACCCATAACAGCTTCACAAGACAGCCACTTCCCGCTCCAGGAGGTCTGAAAGCCCTCCCTCCGGCCGATTGACAGACCAAAGCCGGCGGGCCTAAAACTTGCGCCTCTTGGCTCGATTCAATCGACCGGGGCTGTAGCTCAGATGGGAGAGCGCTGCAATCGCACTGCAGAGGTCAGGGGTTCGATTCCCCTCAGCTCCACCACCTAGTCATTTTTTCCTATATACATGTGGTGAATACCAGATTTAGGTGTAATTCTCAAAGGGTTATCTAGCCTAGTCAGTCTATAGAGACGTCAAACCTCACGAGAAACCTGCCGCCCTGCGCCCGAAAAACGCCTGCGTCTCAGGCGGTCTTCATTTGCTTTCCGGGCAACTCACTAATTGAATGCAGAGACTGGTTTGCATCGTTGAATGCTCCGCACTCGAAATGCGGCATACGGGCAACTGTATCGGGAGTTCGAATCTCCCCCTCTCCGCCACTCTTCACTGCTAAGCAATTGAAATTGAAGTGTTTTTAGTGCAAATACGGGTGCGCACCCCTCACCTTGCCCCACATTTTGTTACGGACTGTATTGGCTGTTACTGGTCGTCCTCGGACATGCAGAACCTGCGAGTGGCGAGTTGGAATGGCCGCCGATACGTAGCTAAACCGGGGCCGCATGACCACAAGCTCCTTGGTTGCCGCTGCGCTACATGCATACGCCCTGTGAGCTGCTGAGCCTCAAGGACATCGAAGACTCCGCTCGCTTAATGGCGGCCTGTTGCTGCCACGCAAAGCCGGACGCGGATTTCATCACACATTAGTGCTCCACAGAACTGGAGAACCTACTTGAGCTGCTGAGAACAATCTCTACTGCGATGCACTTCACAGCGTGGCCCTCCAATGCGGGCTGGCATGTCGGCGGGACTGCACTAGGCAATGGAATGGTGCTCAGGAGAGGATTGTCACCTTAGTAAGAAAAAACACGTAGTTTCAGATACTTAGGTCGCGTTCACTGATGACCTGTGTAGCACTTCCGTGTAGCCCCGTCGAGCCATAAACGCATTAGGCTCCTAGCGTCGGTTGTGAGGACGGCGACAGGGTGGCAAGCAACCGTCGTCGCTCGATGAGTGCTGAAGTACCACCCGCCTATCCATTCCGGTGCGGTGGGTTGCTGTCGGCAGTTTCTTAAATTCTAGAGCACTGATCCATCAGCGGCTCTCACAAACGCAACAGCGTCTACTCAGGCACAGATTAGTCATTAGAAACATTATTCCATGCGGCAGCCATATGTAATCCTGTCAGACGACCTTTGTGGTGCGCAAAAGCAACCCCAACCCATGTATGATGCGGCGCGACAATTATCTCCTTGCTAGAATGTTCACAGCTTCGCTAGCTTGGCACCAAAATACCGTCTTTCTGACACGTTTGCTGGGAAGCAGGTTTTTTGCTCCTTGGGGGTGGAGCAGCTGTGAATATAACGTCATGGGGGCTGATTAACATTTTCCGACGTTTGCGCGGAGAACACACTGTACTGATTTGGCTGCAGGTCTCTGCGATAGATCTTGGCATTTCCGCGCCCGGTCAAATTCTCAATCGGTCCGTAGAACAGACTTGGACTCCTGACTCCAGACCTCTCTTCAGCTCCGTCTTCTAGATTTGCGATGCATGGGATGACGGCTCAGCTGAGGCGCAGACTCAGCCCTCTTTTCAAGATGTCCATTGCGGCCGGCATCGAGACTGCTGTCCGCCTCCACATCCGGAAGGGAACTGATGTAAACGCTCAAGACGAGAAGGGGCGGTCCCCCCTTCTCTTGGCCGCGGCTCGGGGGCATACAGCCATCTGCCGGCTGCTGCTCGACGCAGGTGCCGATCCCTTTCTTTCCGACGTAACCGGGCAGGACCCGCTGAAGGCGGCACAGGCTAACCGGCATCGCGATACCGAGCTGCTGCTTCTCGACTACCTTTCAGGTCAGAAGGACCTGCCAGAGGAAGCCGCAGTCATCCTAGAGGAACCCCGTTACGAGCCGCCTGCCTTGGTCATTCGACCAGAAGCATCAGACGATGCGGCTTCCGTGGCGGAGGAACCCAAATCTGAACCAGTTGAACCGGTCATTAGATCAGAGCCACCGGTTGATGAGGATGAGTTAGATCTCTCGGGGTGGGAAGCGGAGGAGGACGCACCCGCGCCTGATCACGACCCGCTGGTACTGAAGGCCGCTCGGGACACTCAGACACTCATTACAGTCCATGCGCCTGTCGATACGGATGAAGATTGGTCTGACATAGAGATCAGTCTCCCGGAGGTGAGAAAGGAACGGCGGCTTCAGGACCCTGCCTACACAGCGACCCGCTCGGCGATCAGATTTCTTATCAGCGTGGGACTGGATCAAGGCAGCATTCCAGTCGAGGGATTCTGGGCTGCGGTCACTGATCCTGAAACCGGCCTCATGGATGAGGACCTTGCAGCACGGCTGCAGATTGTTCTGGACGACCTCAGAGTTGCCGTTGATGAGTGGGTCGAGGATCAACACGATCAGATCACGCCATCAAGCGATGGGGGCGGTCATGAAGAACCTGATGAGATCCTTGATCAGGCCTTCACGTTCTTTGAGGATCTCGATCCAGCACGATGCGATCCACTCAATCAGTACCTGCGCGAGGTCGGCACCGGTTGCGCCCTGCCTGCCGAGAAGGAAACCGCGCTGTTCCTGACATTGGAGCGGAGCCTGAATGAGGCGAACCGTGCGATCGCCTCCTGCCCTTTCCTGCTCGATGAACTTGTCTCATTGGCGGCAAAGGTTGAAACAGGGCAGCTGCCACTGCAATGGGCCGTGAACCTCGCCGGTGACGATGATCCCGATGATGAAGGGGAGGAGCTGACTGCCGAAGACATTGACAGCCCTGATGTTCCCTCAGAGTCTAGTGATGCCGCCAAGACCAATACGGGAAGCACGGGCCGGGACACATTTATCCGTCGCACGCAGGCAGTACGCACGCTGAGGCAACGTCTGACCGCTAGCAGACCCGATGCTTTCAACCGCCTGCAGCAGGAACTACAGGCTGAAATCACCGGTCTTGGTCTGACTTGGAGGAGCATTGAGCATCTCGCGGATGCCGCAAACCGGAGCGGACGCGATGGCGCAGCACGTGATTTTCTTAGTGCCGTTGCAAGAGCCCGGAGTGCTCGTGAAAGGATTCTTCGAGCGCACCTGAAGCTTGTAGTCTGGCAGGCCAGACGGCACAATCGGCGCAACCTTCCCCTCACTGATGTAATTCAGGAGGGGAACCTCGGCCTCATGCGTGCGCTGGAACTGTTCGATTACAGACGCGGCAACAAATTCTCATCCTATGCGATGTGGTGGGTCAAGCAGGCGATCCACCGGTTCATTGCAGACAACGCGCACACCATCCGTCTGCCAGTTCACATGTTCGAGGCAGTGAACAAGCTGCTCCGTACCAGAGATGCGCTCATTAAGGAGACAGGTTGTGAACCCCGTCCGGATGAGCTGGCAGAAATTCTGGCCCTGCCTCTCGCGAAGGTGAAAAGAATGATCATGCTCAACGCGGACATGGTCAATCTGGATGATCTGTCGGATGCGGAGGAACTGCAGAAGATCGACAGACAGACAGAATACAGGCACGGTCCGCCTCCCTTGGAGATTGCCATAAACCGTAGCCTCCGGTTCGTTCTCACGCAGATGCTGCTGTATCTCGAGCCGCGTGCTGAACGTGTACTTCGCATGCGCATGGGGCTGAACCTGCCTGACGACCACACGCTCGAGGAGGTCGGTCAGCAGTTCTCGGTGACACGCGAACGCATCCGCCAGATCGAGGCGAAGGCGCTCAAGAAACTTGCACATCCGGTGAGAGCCAAACTGCTCAGGGACTTTCTCGAGCCATGACACCCATCTCCAAAGCGCGGCATGCGCCACCCAGGGCAGGCGCAATGATCGAGGCGCTGCGGGGCCTCGGCTACTCGGCCGGAACTGCGCTTGCCGATCTGATCGACAACAGCATCGCCGCGGGAGCTGACCAGGTTGATCTGCAGTTTGACTGGTCCAGTCGGGCAAGCCGCGTAACAATCCGTGACAATGGCCATGGAATGAATGAGGCTGAGCTGGATCGCGCAATGCGGCTGGGAGAGAGAAGCCCACTCGACGACCGAGCCGCGCACGATCTCGGCCGTTTCGGCCTCGGCCTGAAGACTGCCTCATTCTCCCAGTGCCGCCGTCTGACAGTCGCGAGCCGGCGTACCGGCAGCTTGATAGAGTGCCTCCGCTGGGATCTCGATGTGCTTGCCGCCAGCCCGGATGACGGCTGGTATCTTCTTGAGGGACCAGCGCCCGGCTCCGAAAGATTCGTGGACCATCTGACCGAAAGCGCCCACGGCACTATGGTGCTCTGGGAGCAGCTCGACCGACTTGTGACGCCCGGATCAACCGAGCAGGACTTCCTCAACCTCATCGACCGGGTGGAGCGCCACCTAGCCATGGTATTCCACCGCTATCTCGGCGGGCCGCGGCCGCGACTACGGCTCCGCATCAACGGCCGGGACGTCGCTCCCTGGGATCCGTTCCTCAGCGGCCACTCCGCCACTTGGTCCTCGCCGGTCGAGACGCTCCCGACCTCTGTCGGGGCCATCGAGGTTCAATGCCACGTCCTGCCCCACAAGGACCGCCTGTCTCAGCAGGAGCATGACTCAGCTGCCGGACCGGACGGCTGGACAGCCCAGCAGGGCTTCTATGTGTACAGGAACGAGCGTCTTCTGGTGGCGGGCAGCTGGCTGGGACTGGGACAGGGCCGATCCTGGACCAAGGAGGAGGCTCACCGGCTGGCGCGGATCAGGCTGGACATTCCAAATTCAGCGGATGCCGACTGGAAGATCGATATCCGTAAATCAACAGCCCGGCCGCCCGTCGCCATACGGGAACGGTTGACCCGGCTCGCGGAGGACACTAGGGAACGGGCACGGCGGGTCTTCGCCCACAGAGGCCGAGCCATACGCGCGCGGGACGGCCAACCTCTCGTACAGGCCTGGCGGGTTGAGCACTTCAAGGGCGGCATGCGCTATCGCATCGACGAGCTCCATCCGGCCGTGAAGGCCGTACTGGACGACGCGGGCGATCTGGCTCCAACCATTCGGGCGATGCTGCGCGTTGTCGAGGAGACGCTCCCAGTCCAGCGGATCTGGCTCGACACGGCGGAAGCGAAGGAAACGCCCCGCACAGGCTTCTCCGGCGATCCTCCCGGCGAGGTCAGTTCTGTTCTCGAAGTGATGTTCAGAAATCTCGTCCGCAGAAAGGGACTGTCGCCAGCCTATGCGCGGCAGCAGCTACTGCAGACCGAACCGTTTCATAACTATCCGGATCTTGTCGCTGCACTTCCGGATCAGCTCAGTAAAGTGGAGTAGCCCAGGAATGGCCTTTGGCGCAGGTGACACACAGCAGAGGGTCGTGAAGTTTGTTCAGGAGCTGCTTCTTGACGAGGAGGACAAGTCGGCCATCGGCCCCGGCCTTATTTCGGAGAAGATCGATCTGGTCCTCCGGATGCAGCCAAAATGGGGTGCCGACCTCGACCGGGAGGC
Organism: Microvirga sp. CF3062; assembly: GCF_036314045.1. Taxonomy (NCBI): domain Bacteria; kingdom Pseudomonadati; phylum Pseudomonadota; class Alphaproteobacteria; order Hyphomicrobiales; family Methylobacteriaceae; genus Microvirga; species Microvirga sp. CF3062. The sequence goes on along the minus strand of NZ_JAYGGN010000005.1, from coordinate 202,409 downwards.
TGTCACCGACGAGCTGATCCGGCGATTCAGCCTGTGGATCGGCCTTGATTCAACGCTGAAGAGCGACGCCGGTCACGTTCCTTGGCTGAACGCAGCACGGAAGCGGGACTGGCGATACTGGCAACGCTATCGTGAGTGGCTTGAGAGAAAGCTCTCCTACCGCGCAGTTGAGGCTCTTGACGTCTCGACCGACGCTGTTCTCGATCTGCTCGAAGACCCGAATCGAGACGGGAGCTGGGATCGGCGTGGGCTGGTTGTGGGTCATGTGCAGTCCGGCAAGACAGGAAATTACACAGGGCTGATCTGCAAAGCGGCTGATGCCGGCTACAAGATCATCATAGTCTTGGCCGGCTTGCACAACAATCTCAGGTCTCAGACCCAGATCCGCCTCGATGAAGGCTTCCTTGGCTACGAAACTCACCCCAATTCCGAGGACCTCAAGATCATCGGTGTCGGTGAGATTGACGGGGATCCGCTGATCAGGCCGAACTATGCCACAAATCGCTCGAACTCGGGCGATTTCAGCATCAGGAACGCACGCAATCTTGGCATCACTCCCGAGCAGCGGCCATGGCTGTTTGTGATCAAGAAGAACAAAACCGTTCTCGACCGTCTGTACCGCTGGATCAGGAATCATGTAGCCAACAGCCATGATGCTGCAACCGGAAGAAAGATTGTCACAAATCTTCCACTGTTGCTGATCGATGATGAGGCGGATCATGCGTCAGTTGACACCGGAGAACAGCTCTTCGGCGAGGACGGCAAGCCTGATGACGAACATGAGCCCACCGCCATCAATCGGCTGATACGACGGATCATGCATTCTTTCGCACGCTCCGCCTATGTCGGATATACGGCAACCCCCTTCGCCAACATTTTCATCCATGAGCGTGGCGAGACACGTGACGAGGGGCCGGACCTCTTCCCTGCCAGCTTCATCATCAATCTCGCGGCCCCTTCCAACTATATTGGTCCGGCAAAGGTCTTTGGACTCAACACACCCAATGGTCGTGAAGGTGGGCTTCCACTAGTAAGGACCGTCGATGACTACACCACGGCAGATGGAACCGGCGGCTGGATGCCCCACGGGCACAGAAACGGACATCATCCGCTGTACGATGGCCGGGATGCGCTGCCTCCGTCGCTGGAAGAGGCAGTCTCCGCCTTTCTGCTGACCTGCGCGATCCGTCATCTGCGCGGACAGGGAAGCGATCATGCGTCCATGCTAGTGCATGTCACGCGCTTCAATGTGGTGCAGGCGAAGGTCCACCAGCAGGTTCAGGAGTATATACGGCTGCTGCGCCAGCGGCTGACCCGCCGCATTGATGACGAGCAGGTTCTGGCACGCCTGAAGGTGCTCTGGGAAAAGGACTTCAGGGTTGCTACTGCGCGGATCTCTGAGGAGCATCCTGAGCTGGCGGCGCTTGGTGAGGAGACATGGGGACAGATCGTAGAGGTCCTTCCTGATGTGATCTCCGATATCGAAGTCCGTATGATTAACGGAACCGCCAAGGACGCTCTCGACTACGCAGACCGAGGAGCGAACGGACTCAAGGTTATTGCCATTGGCGGTGACAAACTTGCCCGTGGACTGACGCTTGAGGGACTGTGCGTCAGTTATTTCCTGCGGGCCTCCCGCATGTACGACACACTCATGCAAATGGGCCGCTGGTTCGGCTATCGGCCTAGCTACTTGGATCTTTGCCGTCTTTATACGACCGCTGAGCTGCGCGACTGGTTTGGTCACATCGCCGATGCCGCAGAGGAGCTGCGGGAGGAGTTCGATCTGATGGCGGCGAACGGCGCAACTCCAAGAGAGTATGGACTCAAGGTACAGTCGCACCCGGTCCTGCTGGTTACATCCCGTCTCAAGATGCGCGCCGCCAAGGACCTGATGCTTTCCTTCAGCGGGAGCCTCGTTGAGACTGTGGCTCTCCACCGCAACTCCAAGGTTTTGGAACAGAACCGCGATGCTCTTCGGCAGCTGGTGACTAGGTTAGGGGATCCCAACGAGGTCAATCCGGAACGCATCCGCAGTGGTGTGAAACAGACATGGCAAGGTTTTCTGTGGGAGAACGTTGCAGCAGCGGACGTGACCGACTTCCTTCTCAGATACCGGACCCACTCCGACGCGTATAAGGTCAACAGCCCCCTGCTTGCCGAGTTCATTCAGTCGATGTCCGCGCAGGGCGAACTAACTCACTGGACGGTTGCGCTGATCGGGGGCGGACAGGGCCAGCCTTCTGAAATAACTGCGGATATTTCGATTCAAATGCTCAAGCGACAGCAGAAGTCCAAGGACGGAGATCGTTACTCCATTGGGCGGCTGCTGTCGCCACGCGATGAGGCTATTGATCTCGACGAGGCCGAGTGGGCCGCTGCACTTGCTGCGACCCGGGAGGCTTCGCGACTGGACCCGGCCCGCCTGCAGAGCGGAGATGAGCCGGATGTGCCGAATGGTCCTGCAATCCGGAGGGTCCGCGGCTTTGGAGGCCCGGGCCTGAAAGGTCATCCGGAGCGAGGTCTTCTGCTGCTTTATGTGCTTGATCCGCAGAGCGCAGACGTCGGCTTCCCGCCGGACACTCCGCCGGTAGTCGCTTTCGGAATCAGCTTCCCGGGCAGCGGCAGCGGCCACAAGGTCAGATACAAGGTCAATAACGTCCTCTGGGAGAGCGAATATGGCTCCGCAGAGTAGAGGGGAAGACCTTGGCGCGGCATGGCGGGCGCTCGCGGGTGGTGGAACCGGCGACGGGTGGCGGACCATTCCACTCGCCTCGCTTGGCCGGGCCAAACTGCTCGCAGCGCGACGCTTTCCCGCCAACGAGGAGGCAATCCTCGTCGGCTTTGACACAGTCCGAATTCCGCCCATGGAGCAGCTCCCGCAGGGAAGAGGCTTTGCTGTCGAGCCGGTCAAGTTCAGCTCATCCGGCATGACTGGGAACTGGATCTCGCTTTCACGCCGCGGAGCAGCCAGTCTCGACCTGTTCACGATGATGGTGGAGGACATCGCAGGCCTGCTCGCGGCTAATGCCGGACAGAATGATGAGAGGCTGCTTCAAATCCTGCTCGCCAGAATCCGGGCTTGGCAGGACTTCATGCAGCGGGGCGGCGCGGAGTTGCTCAGCTCTGAGGCTGAAACCGGCCTCTGTGGAGAACTGGTTGCCCTCCTCGAGCTGCTGAAGGCGGGCCTGTCTCCGAATGCTGTTGTCGAAGCTTGGCAAGGTCCGCTTGATGGCGTCCAGGACTTCTATCTGGGCGCAGGGGCCATCGAGGTAAAATCGACCGTGGCGCAGACGGGCTTCCCCGCAGGGATCAGCTCTCTTGAGCAGCTGGATGATGCCTTCCGCCAGCCTCTGTTTCTGGCTGGCGTCCGCCTGTCGCTTCAAGGGTCTGGTGCGACACTGCCTGATTACGTGTCCCGCGTCAGATCGGAACTGTGCGGAGAAATTGCAGCAGCGGATTCGTTCACGATCCGGCTGATGCGAGCCGGCTACGCCGACTCATTTGCCGACCGTTACACACGGCGCTTTGCAGTTGCCGATGTCCTGCTCTTCCCAGTGAGTGGCGCGTTTCCGAGGCTCACCCGCAGCAGTACAGCTGCCGAAATCCGGCGAGCCCACTATGACCTTGATCTTGATCTGTTGCGTATCGAGCGTGTGACGTTCGGACAGGCTCTGACCCAGCTGGGAGTAATCTGAAGATGGAACTAAATGAATTTCTCGCCCAGACCCAGGCAGAGGTGAGAGCTGAGATCGGGCAGCGGCTCGGCACTCTCGGCGATGCCTATCCGTATCCGGAATCGGTATTCACCGAGCTGGTGATGCAGCACATGGCGGACATAGGCATGACCTTTGATCCGATTCCCTGCCATTATTCCGCGAAGGTCGGGAACGCAAACCTGCGGCTGAGCGGGTATGCTGTCTCCGAGGAAGCGGATCAGCTCGACCTCTTCGTCAGCCTCTATCAGGGAACTGACGAGATCGCTCCCGTCAGCGATACCGATACGAAGACTGCGGCGGAGCAGTGTGTAAAGTTTCTCGGAAAGTGCGCTGAAGGCCGCTTGGCATCGACAATGGACGAGACGAACGACGCCTACACGCTGGTTCTGACCATCCAGGAATGCTACGCGAACCTGGATCAGATCAGGATCTATGTTCTTACCGACCGGCAGGCGAAGGCAAAGAACTTCAAGTCCCGAGAGGTCAATGGCAAGACAGTTCGGCTCGAGGTCATGGACATCGAGCGGCTTCACCGGCACTGGTCGGAGGGCAAGCCGCGGGATGAGCTGGTCGTCAGTTTCGAGGAAGTCTGTGGTGGGGCGCTGCCCTGTGTCTATGTGCCGGGCGAAATGTCCGACTATGACTACGCTCTCACCGTGTTTCCTGGTGAGGCACTGAGGTTCATCTACGAAAAGTACGGCGCGCGACTACTCGAAGCCAACGTCCGGTCCTTCCTGAGCGCAGCGGGAAAGGTGAACAAGGGCATTCGTGACACTCTCCGGGAGGCGCCCGAGCGTTTCATGGCTTATAACAACGGAATTGTCGTGGTCGCTGATGAGGCGCGGCTGGGCACGACGGCCGATGGCGGCCCTGGAATTCTCTGGCTCAAGGGCATGCAGATCGTGAACGGTGGCCAGACGACAGCCTCCATGTACTTCACAAAGAAGAAGAACCCGGACGTGGACCTGCGTCGCGTGCGGGTGCCAGTGAAGGTGATTGTTCTGCGTTCGCAGGATTCGGCAGCGGAGGAGGCTCTTATTGCTGACATATCGCGATATGCGAACAGCCAGAATTCCGTGAAGCTGTCGGATCTTTCCGCAAACAAGCCGTTCCACGTCGAACTCGAAAAGCTGGCGCTGGCCACCTACTGTCCGGACGGAGTGAGTCGATGGTTCTATGAACGGGCTGCGGGCAGCTACAATGTCATGCTGGCACGGGAGGGAACAACCCCGGCGCGTCTCCGGAAGATCAAGGAGACGATCCCGACAGCCAGAAAGATCTCCAAGACAGATCTGGCCAAATACCTGAACGCTTGGGCACAGAGACCAGATCTGGTGAGTTTCGGTTCTCAGAAGAACTTCGAGCGGTTCATGGACACGCTGGCAGGTGAAGATGGTCAGCCGGCAGTTCCTCTTCCGGATGTCACTGCCTTCAAGCAGATGATCGGCAAGGCCATCCTGTTCAAGGCCGTTCATCGCCTTGTGCGCCCGATGTTTCCTGCGTTTCAGGCCAACATTGCCGCCTACACGGTTGCTCTTCTCTCTCACCTGATCGGCGAGAGGGTCGATTTCGACCGGATCTGGCTTGAGCAGAGTGTTTCGTCCCAGCTGCTTGATCAGGCCAAGATCTGGGCGCACGAGGTTAATGAAGTGCTTCACCGTACCGCGAACGGAAGAATGATATCGGAATGGGCAAAGAAGCAGGATTGCTGGGCTGCCGTGAGGGATGCAACCTACTCCCCGCAGATCGATGGCATTCCTGAGGTGAAGCAGGAGCGGACCAACCGGAAGTCCTCCTCTGCCGCAGCATAACCAGCACCGGGACGACCCTGTGGACATCGCGGGCCGGACGGCCGCGCCCGTGATGAACGGGTGCTGTCGGACCTGGTGTGCAAAGCCGTTACCGTCTATAGACAACTTATCATGAATCCTGTTCCGATCACAGTCCCTATCATTGACCTATTTGCCGGTCCGGGAGGCCTAAGCGAGGGTTTCAGCCGGCATTCCGCATTTTACGATGACCCGCTGCACTACGATGTCCGCCTGTCCATCGAGAAGGACGAGGCTGCGGTTAGAACGCTTCGGCTGCGGGCCTTCTTCCGTCACTTCCACGGAAGATCGGTTCCGGAGGAGTACTACCACTATATCCGCAGCACCGACCCAGATGACCGGCGCCGCTTGCTGGAGAGACTGCAGGCGCTTCCCGAATGGCGTCAGGCGCAGGCCGAGGTCTGGCAGACGGCGCTGGGCGATGAGGGCGACGAAAGGTTCTTCAAGCTGCATCGCCGGATCAGGCATCGCATCGCTGATGCCCCCTATTGGGTCCTGCTGGGCGGGCCGCCGTGTCAGGCCTATTCTGTTGTCGGGAGGTCGCGCCGTTTGGGAAACGGCCGTGATCGTCGTATGGAACTGCCCGACCAGGAGCTGGAACGCCGTCGCCGGGAGCGGAGCGAACAGTTCTTCCGAGATGAGAAGCATACTCTTTACAGGGAGTACCTGGAGATTGTGGCTCTCCACCAGCCCGCAGTGTTCGTGATGGAGAACGTCAAGGGCATTCTGACATCCAAGGTCCCTGTCCGTGAACCGGATGGCGGAGAGGGCTCCGTATTTATATTCGACAGCATCCTCAGGGACATGAGCAATCCCTGGGAAGCTCTTCGTGACGAGCACCTTCCAGCAGGCTGGGAAGCAGTCGCTGACCGCCGAAGGGAGGGATACCAGCTGTACTCGTTCACGACACGGCCTGATGGTCCGACAGGTGCCTGCTCCCGGGACGACTACCTTATTCATGCCGAACGGCACGGGGTTCCTCAGGAACGTCACCGCGTCATTCTTCTGGGCATCCGTAACGACCTTGACGTGCTGCCGGATCCGCTTCCTGTGCGGAGGGAACGTGTCACCGTCAGTCAGGTCATTGGCGATCTGCCGGCACTGAGGAGCGGTCGAAGTGGACGCGGAAAGAGCCGCCAGCGTCAGGAACGCTTCGATACTGCCGACCAATGGATTCAGGCTGTACGGGATTCTCTGCCGAAAGAGACCATCGCACAGATCGAGCCAACCGCAGTGCGGAAGCTCGTCAGGACCGTACGGAACAGTCTCAGTCCGGAACTGGATCGGGGCGGATCCTTCCTTGCGTACAAAGGCTTACCCAGTCGGTCGAAAAGCGAGCTGCTGCGATGGCTCCGTGATGACCGGCTCAAAGGGGTCATTCAGCACGAGACCCGGCATCACATGGATTCGGATTTCGGGCGTTATCTTTTTGCGGCGGCCTACAGCGAGGTCATGGGAGTATCTCCGAAGATCCGCCACTTTCCGCCGTCACTTCTGCCTCATCATGAGAACGTACGGACAGCCAGCGGCGAACCGACGGGGTCCAGGGACTTCCATGATCGCTTTCGCGTCCAAGTGGCCACAAGACCGGCCACAACGATCATGTCGCACATCCGCAAAGATGGGCATTATTATATTCACTACGATCCGGCGCAGTGCCGCAGCCTGACGGTCCGTGAGGCGGCACGCCTCCAGACATTTCCGGACAATTACTTCTTCGAGGGCACACGTACCCAGCAGTACGAGCAGGTCGGGAATGCTGTCCCGCCTTATCTGGCCGTTCAGCTGGCGAACGTGGTAGCCGGCGTGCTCAGGCAAGTAGTGCGAGACCAGCGCCGCGGAGTGCGCCGTCGGGCTTCCGACGGAGGAAGGCGTCGCGCGGCATAGCCCCTTGGATGCCGAAGCTGTCAGTTGCTGCCGGACAGCTGACCTTTAGGCTCTGCTGCTTGGCGCGGAGGGCCGAGGAAAGCAGTCAGTCGGCTCTCGACCTCTGCCGGCCGCTCCCGGATATCGCATTCCCAGACCACCAGCACCGCCCAGCCTGCCTCCTTCAGCCGGGCGGCCGTTTCGCTATCGCGCTGGACGTTCCTAGCGAACTTTGCGCCCCAGAACTCCGGGCGCGATTTCGGATGGTATGAGTACCGGCAGCCTTCATGCCGATGCCAGAAGCAGCCATGTACGAAAACGACCTTCCGCCGCGCCGGGAACACGATATCAGGTCTCCCCGGAAGGCCGCGCACATGCAGGCGATACCGGTATCCCAGACTGTGCAGCATCTTGCGGACATGCAGCTCCGGCTTGGTGTTTTTCCCGTCGATCTTCGCCATGTTCCGGCTGCGTGCCTCGGCTGAAATCTTGTCCATTGCGCTACTTGCCTGACGCCTCAGAATGCAAGGTCTATTCCCCCCAAAGCCCGAATTGTAGTTTGGTTCAAAATCGGACAGCCGGTGTCGGAAACCTCGGTGCAAAGCATGCACATCAAGGTATATCCTGAGGTGATGTCACTTCGGGCCGCACATTTCTTGTCACATCTAGGTTGACGAGCCTAATTGTTACAATGCTACGGTCGGGCCTAAACCCTGAGGTGACCTATGGCCCGCATCGGTTACGCCCGCATCAGCACAATTGACCAAGATCTCGACACCCAGCTTGCGAAGCTCAAGGCCGAAGGCTGCGAGATCATCCGTTCGGAGAAAGTGTCAGGGGCGAGCCGCGATGGCCGCACCAAACTTGCCACCATCCTCGACTTCCTACGTCCCGGCGACGAGCTTGTGGTCACTCGGCTTGATCGCCTTGGTAGGGACACAAGGGACGTCCTGAACCTGATTTACGAATGCGAGCAGAGAGGTGCCTTCGTCACGGTGCTCGTTGCGCAAATTCACCGTTCATGGGCTCAATGACCCGGTCAGGCTCGGGCCGTTTGGACATTCGTGAAATGACGTAGAACGTAGCAAAGCCACGCATAAGCCGGTGCAGGCAAAAAACTGCAACCGCGGAGTAACCGCCAGGCTGCGACCTCCCGTTGATATGTCGCAAGCAACGAGAAATCCGTGTGCTTGATGAAAGCTAAAGATCCCCCACCCCAGGACGGGCTCATTGAGCCGTTATTTCTTGGATCCAGTGCTTGAGCTCACCGATACCTTTGTAGAAGGCGCAGCGGCATTGGTCTTCGGCTTTGCTGCCTTCGGTTTTTTGGATTCGCGGTTTCCGCGTTGTTCGCCCTTTGCCATCTATTCTTCTCCTGGTCTCGTCCCAGAGTGTAACACCTGCTGATCCAGAGGGGAACGTTGAAGCCCTTTAGGAAACCCTGAACCCGCCTGAAACAAAAGGTGGTGTGGCGATCTCTCAGCCATGAGGCTGGTCAAGATATGTGAGCCGGATCCATGCGCAGAGGATGCCGCTTTCGGAGCCTTTAGATCATTAAAGTCCTCTGAGCGGCCTTGTACCCTTCTGGCGCTGAGGTCGAAGCTCGCGCCAGCCCTGGACATGGGCATGAACCGCCTCGCCTATTTCCGCATTTCGCCACGCCCCATTGGCGTATTCACACCGGAATGGAAGGATGTATGTCCCCACATGATCTTCAGCCAGGGCTTCAACCTGAAGACCAGAGGCGGGCGTCCGGTCAATGACAAACTCTTCTAGGCGAGCTTTTCGTGTGGCCATACTCTGTTTTGTCTCAGATGTTGATGCCATGGAGCAGCGAGGCCGCGACTGGCGATTAGAGCTGCATCGGCTCATGAAGGCAAAGGGCAGCCCCTTCGTCCCGCAAAGCAGTATGAAACGCGATTCTTTAGCTTCGCTGAACCTTAAAGGAAAAGGCCGCCCATTGGGCGGCCCTCATTGTTATCGGCATTAAGGAAGGGCTTAGAAGCCGCCCATGCCACCCATGCCACCCATGCCGCCACCGCCCGGCATCGCCGGAGCAGCGTCGTTCTTCGGAGCCTCAGCGATCATGGCCTCAGTGGTGACCAGGAGGCCAGCGACCGATGCTGCATTCTGCAGAGCCGTGCGGACGACCTTGGCCGGATCGACGATACCAGCCTGGAGCATGTCGACGAACTCTTCGGTCTGAGCGTTGAAGCCGAAGGTGTCCGACGCGGTGTTGTCGGTGATCTTGCCGACCACGATCGAGCCCTCGACACCAGCATTCTCGGCGATCTGGCGGATCGGAGCCTCGAGCGCACGCAGCACGATCTTGATGCCGGCCTTCACGTCCGGGTTGTCGCTGGTGAGCTTCGCAACAGCACCCTTGGCGCGCAGCAGGGCCGTGCCGCCGCCGGGAACAATGCCCTCTTCCACCGCAGCGCGGGTGGCATGCATGGCATCGTCAACGCGATCCTTCTTCTCCTTGACCTCGACCTCGGTCGAGCCGCCGACGCGGATCACCGCGACGCCGCCGGCCAACTTGGCCAGACGCTCCTGGAGCTTCTCACGGTCATAGTCCGAGGTGGTCTCCTCGATCTGCGCCTTGATCTGAGAAACGCGAGCTTCAATGGCATCCGTGGCACCAGCGCCATCAATGATCGTGGTGCTTTCCTTATCGATGCGGATGCGCTTGGCACGCCCAAGCATGTCGAGGGTGACGTTCTCGAGCTTGATGCCGAGGTCTTCGGAGATCGTCTGACCGGCGGTCAGGATCGCAATGTCCTCGAGCATGGCCTTGCGGCGGTCGCCGAAGCCGGGAGCCTTGACGGCAGCAATCTTCAGGCCGCCACGCAGCTTGTTGACCACGAGAGTGGCGAGAGCCTCGCCCTCGATGTCTTCCGCCACAATCAGCAGCGGCTTGCCGGTCTGCACCACAGCCTCGAGGATCGGGAGGAGCGACTGCAAGGAGGAGAGCTTCTTCTCGTGGATGAGGATGTAGGGATCCTCGAGCTCGGCCACCATCTTCTCAGCGTTGGTGATGAAGTACGGCGAGAGATAGCCGCGGTCGAACTGCATGCCTTCCACGACATCGAGTTCGGTCTCGGCGGTCTTGGCCTCTTCAACCGTGATCACGCCCTCGTTGCCGACCTTCTGCATCGCCTGAGCAATCATCTCACCGATAGAGGCATCGCCATTGGCCGAGATCGTGCCGACCTGGGCGATCTCTTCCGACGAGGCCACCTTCTTGGCGCGAGCCTGGATGTCCTTCACGGCCTCTGCCACGGCCAAGTCGATGCCGCGCTTGAGATCCATCGGGTTCATGCCGGCAGCAACCGCCTTGGCGCCCTCGCGGACGATGGACTGAGCCAGAACGGTCGCCGTGGTGGTGCCGTCACCAGCCACATCGCTCGCCTTCGAGGCCACTTCACGCACCATCTGGGCGCCCATGTTCTCGAACTTGTCGGCGAGCTCGATCTCCTTGGCGACGGTGACGCCGTCCTTGGTGATGCGCGGTGCGCCGTAGGACTTTTCCAGCACCACGTTGCGGCCCTTCGGGCCAAGAGTGACCTTTACGGCGTTGGCCAGAATATCCACACCACGCAGCATCCGATCGCGTGCGTCAGTAGAGAATTTTACGTCTTTGGCAGCCATGAGCTGAACTCCTGTTATTTGTTATCTGTTCGGGCTGGGCTGTTTAAGCCGCCTTCTGAGCCGCGGCGGACTGTTCGATCACACCCATGATGTCGGATTCCTTCATGATCAGGAGATCCTGACCATCGATGCGCACCTCGGTGCCGGACCACTTGCCGAACAGGACGCGGTCGCCGGCCTTCACGTCGAGGGCAACCACCTTGCCGCTCTCGTCACGGGCGCCGGGGCCGACGGCGACGATCTCGCCCTCTTGCGGCTTCTCTTTGGCGGTGTCCGGGATGATGATGCCGCCGGCCGTCTTCTCTTCGGCTTCGATGCGGCGGACGACAACGCGGTCGTGCAGCGGACGGAACTTCATGGGTGTGCCTCCTCGATACAGAATTGGGGGCACTCGTCTGCGCCGAGCAGCACGTTTAGCACTCGACGCATGGGAGTGCTAACTCGAGTTGATAGCCTGATGCTCCGGTTGAGGCAAGCTCATCCTTCAGAAGAAGCTGAACCGTATTCATATCACCGGCGTTGAACCCGTGAGGCCAACTGGCCGCTCAGAGATGGGGTTCAGCAGTGTTGAGTTTCGATGCCGTTGAAGAGGTCTGCGAGCGCAAGCGGACAACTCTTGTGATCCACCCTGTTATCCGGCGAGCCATCAAGGGATACGAGGAAAGCTTCTATGTTGGGCTCCGCTGCTTTCTTGCGGGAGAAACCGACGGCCTCTTTTTCCTCCCTCTTCCCAGCACTGGGTATGTGCGCCTGGTTTTCTCAAAGCGCGTCTCGCCCGGAGGGTACAATCTTCTCAGGATCGACTCACTCACGAGTGAGGGCCTAATTCGAATTAAAGCTGCTTTTTCCGAATAGACACGGGTCGCACCTTCTGAGCTTGAGTGGCGGCTTCGCATGACCGAAGTGGATTTGCAGCTGAAGCGAAGACGAGCCTAAGTCCGCTTACGTTACAATATGGCAATCGAGTTGCACTTTGCCAATATCCGCATCAGCGCGAAACAGATAGAGCAATCCCTTCGGGGCGTCCGCCCGATTTCGGTCGATTCCCAAGCTGGTAACCAAGAGGTAACCGCGGCTCTCTCGAAGGCCTGAAAATACTGGTGATCCCGGGAAGACTCGAACTTCCGACCTTCGGTTTAGGAAGTAGGTGCGCCTTGGAAAGCACGATCCGTGAGGCACAGTGGCAGACTGGATTTGGCAGCTATGCCTATTTTTTCTTCTTATCGGGTCGTTGGGAAAGCGCGGAGCCTGCGGCTGTTTTAGAGTCTTTGCCTGTCCGATCATCACGCAAGACCTTAGAGGCTGCTTTACCTGCTTTGCTTCCGGTTTTTTCGTTCTTGGCCATTCGATAGTCCTCGATCTAAGAGTTCTCATAAGATGATATAGGAATAGATGGCAAATAATGAGATTTTGCAACCTCTTTTGCTTTGTTCAGCCTGAAGCTAGAGGAGATGCGCACAAATAAGCTGCTTTACTGAACTGGGTTTCGGCGGTCTACAATCAGCACCGGACGGCTCGACATAGTTACACATTGGTGCTACACAGGACATAATTGACAACGAACTAAGCAACTGAAATTGCTTTCCTTTTATTGCCAGGGCGGCAATCCTCTCCTGAGCACCAGAGGAGTTAAGTCCACTCAGTTTTGGTGGGCATGAGCTCCATCATAGGCAACCAGCAAGTTGAGGCTTTTACTGCCTCACTAGCGCTCCAAAATCACCTTCATCTGATCAATCCAGCTGATTGGCAGATCCGTCATCCCGGACATACCTGCGCCTCGGGCTAGAGTGCCATCGATCACGGCTCTCACAATTTCCGGAGACAGGAAGGCGAGGTTGAGAGTCATCCGAGCTGATCGCTCACTGCAGCCCTCCCGATCCGCGATCGTCTGCATGGTCACATCAGGATCAGCAATGATTTCGGCGAGCCACTGTCGGGCTTTAGTCAGGGCAATGAGCAACCTGCTTCTCGCCTCAGAGCGCATCGCGCGGGAACTTTGCGATCCAGCCTGAATGATCTCCCGCTTACGCGTTCCGGGTTTCGGACTCCAATCGATCTCAGCGACAATTGGCTTTTGCCCATTACCCTCTTCTGACTTGAACGATAGGGCCACCTTCCCCTTGCTGACGACAACTTTCTCCAGAAGCGCTTCAATCAAGGTGCGAGTATCCATCAGTTCGAGTTTTCCGTCGGGGTTGGTGAGCGGCGGCACGCCGGAGGGGAGCGGGCAATTGCGGAGGTGGTCGAGAACGACCTGTTCCAATTCAGCGGCTGGAACTCTAGGTCTGGACCCGACCTCAGCCTTACGACCCTGCAGGAGAGCCTGCGAGGTATAATAACGATAGCGGATGCTGCCCTTCTGGGCATAGCTCGGGCTCATGGCATTGCCCCGGTCATCGAACAGCCGCCCCAGCAGGAGTGCATCCGAAGCCCTGCGACGATTCTTGAATGCTTGAGCCTGCTCAGCGAGACGCAGTTGAACGGCCTCCCATAAGGCCGGATCGATCAAAGCCTCATGCTGTCCGGGATACCGCTGCCCTTTATGAACGATCTCACCGATGTATAGAGGGTTCGACAGAATCTTGTAGAGATGTCCCTGGCCGAACAGACCACCGCCACTCTGCTTACCCGCTCCGTCGGTTCGGATGGGAAGGCGGCAGCCTTGCGTGTCCAGCTGTTTCTTCAGCTCGTGGACGCTCCCGCACGCCGTATATGATCTATAAAGCGTCCGGACGAGCTCGGCATGCTCCTCATGGATGACCAGCGTCCGCTCGTACACCCGATACCCCAGAGGGACGACGCCGCCCATCCAGAGTCCCTTCTTCTTGGATGCGGCGATCTTGTCCCGGATGCGTTCCCCCGTGACCTCTCGTTCGAATTGCGCGAAGGACAGCAACACGTTGAGGGTCAGGCGACCCATGCTGCTTGTGGTGTTGAAGGCCTGGGTGACTGAGACGAATGAGACATCATGCTGATCGAAGAGCTCGACGAGTTTAGCGAAGTCAGCCAGGGACCGGGTCAGACGGTCGACTTTGTAGACAATCACGATGTCGATGAGGCCGGATCGGATATCAGACAGGATCTGTTGCAGCGCCGGGCGCTCGATGGATCCGCCCGAGAAGCCGCCGTCATTGTACTGAGCCGGCAGGCATTGCCAGCCCTCATGAGCCTGGCTCTTGATGTACGCCTCTGCGGCTTCCCGCTGCGCGTCGAGCGAGTTGAACTCCTGCTCCAGTCCGTGATCGGTCGAGACACGGGTATAGATTGCACAGCGAAAGGAAGGTTTAGGCGATGCTCTCATGCCGCCTGCTCCGCTTGCATGTTCGGCTTCCTGTCTCGTAGACCGAAGAAGCGAGGCCCGTTCCAGCGGGTCCCGGTAATCGCCCGAGCTACCTCCGACAGGCTCCTGTAGCTCGTCCCGTTCCAGGCAAAGCCGTCACCCGTCACGGTCGCTTGGTGGAGCACGCCGTCGTATTCCCGAATCAGGACGGTGCCGGGTTTGAGGCTGAGGGTCTCGGCAACCGGCGGGACGGGCTTGTCGCTTCCGGCGGCATGCTGCCTGGCGATACGATCCAGAAAGCGCAGGCTCTCACGATCGAGATCGCCGTAGGCAACCGCCTGCAGGCGATAGCTGAGAATGCGAACGAGCAATGCGCGCGAAAGATGCTCCGGCGCCTTGGTTCGAAAGAGGCGCCGCCAGCGGACCCGAAGTTCATGAATATCCACGCTCACCAGAACAGCAAGCTCGCTCTCCACTTCCTGCTGCTTTGCCGCTTGGCGGTCGGTAGGAGCTGCCGATTGGCCGGCAGCTCCTCCGTCGAGACGAATTATGCCCTGCTTCATCACGGTTAGGCCGCCTCAAGAGGAGCCACGTCCCGGTTGGCGCATCCTTCGGGATCAGTCGGCTCAGCGTCTTGGATCGAATAAACCGTTTGCCCCTGCGCTCCCTTCTGTTTCCTGATCGTATATCCCCTCTGACGCAACCCGGTCAGAGCAGCGCGGGTTGTGTGAGGCAGCCACCCGGTCGCCTGGATCAGATCGTCGAGATCAGCTCCTTCCTCACGTTGCAGCAAGGAGATCACCAGGGCACGTTTTGTGCCGGGTCGCTCAGGCCTGGGCTGATGCGGTTCATCGGATTGATGCGGGTCCTGCCCTTCTTCAGGCTGAGTGGCGTTCTCTGATTCAGCCCCTTCGCCGTCCTGGCTTACACCAATAACTGCCAAACCGATTGCAGTGATCTTCAGCCCGATCCGGCTCTCCCATTCATCCGAGCGCCAAGCCGGCTGATCGGGATCGACCGCAACTTCTTCAGCCAGTCCGCTCTTGAGGAGGTTCTCGGCGGTACTCTGCAGGGTGTTACCCTTGAGCCGGGCGGCGATATCGAGCAGGCCATCATCGCGCTGAGAGGCGGCTGAGAGCAGCATGAGCTGGGTGTCGGTGAGTTTAGGTGTGCGGGTCATGTGACCAATCCTTTGAGGTTTGAGGCGGCACCAGCGCCGCCACTGCCTCAAGCCCCGCACACGGGGCACACCACGTCTTCTGCCTGCTCTGACCTGCGGAGCGTCGGATCAGCTGCTGTCGCTGGCGCCTTGCTCTTGCTTCCAGTTCATGCGCTGCAGCAGCGTCACCGCTGAGAGCAGTGTCTGTGCCTCGCTGAGGTACACTTCCAGATCAAGCTCCAGGGTCATCCGCACCGCCTCTGGCTCGGCTCCTCCTTCGGCGCAGGTGAGCGCTCCCCGTGCAAGGGCGGCGGCTGTATCGAGCCGCCGGCTGGCGGCCCGTAAGCTCTCGGTGATGGTAAGTGTGCTGCCCATGTCTGTCTCCGCGTCGTTGGCGGTCCCATGGATGCGTGCCGGGCCGGGGAAGTCGAGCGCAATGAGAGCAAGAACAGTGCTTTGTTCGGGCCGCTTTTGTCCTGTTGTGATCAGGACGGTCAGATGCGGCTATTTCTTCGGCGTCTTCATGAGCGCGTCGAGCACCTCGTGCGGATCAAAGCCGATGATCTCGGCCAGCTCCAGCAGCTCGACGACATCGATCCGGCGCTGCCCGTTCTCCATGCTGGTGATCAGCGGCTGATACTTGCCCAGGGCCTCCGCCACATCGGTCTGCTTGAGACCGGCCACAAGCCGGTACTGGGCCAAGAGTTCGGCCAGGCGCTGATGACGGCGGGAGCGGTGATGCGAGGGCATGGGCGGCCGGAACAAGGGAAACAGGCCTGTTGCCTAGGGGCATGGCTGTCGTATACAAAAAATAGATATATGATATTTAGATACAACACTGGACTTCGCCGCGTAACAGAGCGACGTGTCCGAACCCCGGCAACCGGGGCTTCAATGGGGGATTTTCATGACAACGGTCTGGTGGGTCATTGTTGGCGTATGCGCCCTGAGCCTTTTCGGCGGCTTACTGGGCATAGTGCGAGGCTCTTCGGCCGGCGAGCCGTTCACGCTCGTGCTCTTCGGCGCCTTAGGGTTGGCGGCGGTCGGGTACTTCACCTGGGGATGGGAATCTGCCCCTCCACAGCCGAAAGATCCGGCGGTTGAGGCGTGCCGGCAGGACTTTCGGAAGTGCACCACACAAGACCAGCTGGTGGACACCTATCAGGGCATGAGAGAGGCCCACACCACCTGCAAGCAGGCAGCCCGCAAGCTGGCCCGCTTCGGCGATGCCGATCTGCCCTTCTACGCCTTTGAAACATACTTCCCGATTGAGAAGTCTTTCGCCACCGGTCAGATCAGTCTGGTGGAGACGGAAGCCAAGTATCAAAACGCCTATGGGGCGATGCAACGCGTCCGGGTCAAGTGCGTCTACGACCTGACCAACAAGACGGTCGTGGAGGTCAATGCCGCGCCCCAATGAGGCGCGGGATCGACAAAGACAGATCCACTCAGCTCCGGCGAACCACATCCCGTCGTACCGGATCGCGCCGCACAATGTCCTGTGTTCCGAGCGAGCGGTTGGTGAGATAGGTGAGCGCTTGCGAGGTGCTGTCGACCTGATCATCGTGTCTGCCGTTGGGGAAGGCCAGCAGCTCGGCGATGTAGTCCCCGAGCCAGGGGGCCTCCCGCGGCAGATACACTTGGCCCCCCTCGAAGCGGGCGGACTGCGCCAGGAGGCGGGCCTGCTTGTCGAAGCGCGGGCGCATCCGCAAAGCCCGCAGCTCACCGGAGCGGCGCAGGTCCTGCTCCAGGGCCCGTCCGAGCTCAGTGTCCTCGATCAGGGTGGCATCGGCATTGTGCCTGGCACTGAGCGCAATGATCTGCCGGCGCAGGTCCGGGCTCTCGAACCGGCCGTGCACCAGATCGATCAGGTAGTAATCGAGACCGACCGCACCCCAGACGGTGCCCACCGACCAGTCGCTGGTCTCCTCGAGCGTCGAGGCGGTATCCCAGGACACGATTACCCGGTCGAAGCGTGACGGGGCTGTCTCATAAAAGCGCAGCCAGTCGCGGCGGATGACGTTGCCGTCGGCCGGCACCGGGTTCTGCTGGTACTGGGCTGCAAACAGCAACGAGCCCTGCACCCGGCGGATGGCCTCCAGGATGTCCAGAGGCTCCCGCTCCTCGTGCAGCACCTCTCCGGCCGGGCGGATATAGACATCGTCCGGATCATCGCTGAGCTGATAGGCTTTCGTCTCGGTCGCAATGGCCGGGATGGATACGACCTCCCACTCCTCCTTGGCGAGCACATGGCCGACGAGGTCGTCCTCGTGCAGACGCTGCATGACGATGACGATGGCGCCGGTCTGCTTGTCGTTGAGGCGAGTGGAGAGCGTGTTGCCGTAGAACTCCGCCACATGGCGACGTCCGGCCTCAGAGAGGGCATCGATGGCTTTGATCGGATCGTCGATGACGATCAGATCGGCGCCCCGCCCCAGCACGGAGCCGCCGACACCGGAGGCAAAGCGGTAGCCCTGCAGGGTCGTGGTGAGCTCCAGGTTGCGCTGCCGTTTGGCTGTCAGCTGCAAGGCCGGAAAGAGCGCCCGAAACCAGGCGCTCTCGAGAACGGTGCGGGTGTCGATGGAGAGCTTGCGGGCAAGCTCTTCGGCATAGGAGACGCAGATGATGCGTCGTGTGGGATCGTGTCCCATGGCCCAGGCGACAAAGGCGATGGAGACGATGATCGATTTCATGGATCGCGGTGGCATATTGATAACCAGCCGCCTCTTCTCATCTCGGAGAACCCGTTGGAGCTGCCAGCAGATGTGACGGATATGCCAGTTGTCCAGATAGACCGTCACGGGTTGTAGGAGAGCAAAGACCTTCTGCACGAACGAGGACAGATCGTTGCGCAGAAGGGCCCGGAGAAGGCGTGCCTGATCAGTCATCGTTCCCCTCCTCATGCGCAGGAGAACGCCGTGTGCCGACTATGCGCTTCCTCCAGCGACCGAGAATCTCCTCGTCCTCCTCCTGCACCGGATACTCGCCTGATGTTTGTGAGCCACCGAGCGAGGTCCTGTCCATGTATCGCATCAGAGCCAAGCCGACTTTAGCATCATTGAGAGCTTTGGCAGCCAACGACCGCACTAGGGCATCACGATAAGGCACGACCCGTCGTTGACCCTGCTCGCTAATCGTAATCGGCTCGTCCATCATCGCTGAGAGCGCTTCATCTAAGGTCGGCTCTGTCTTGCGCGGACGTCCGTTGGGATTGCCGGACTGCCCCGGCTTGAACTGCGTTGCCTTGGGAGGTTTGCCGTAGCCCACCGGATAGGTGGCAGTGGGGCGGCGTGAGCCGCCCCCATTCTTTTTCTTCGCCATCGAAGCCTCCCTTACGCTGCCTGCACGGCATCAGCCGCATCAGCCGCACGACGCTCGGCCAGTTCCTGGAAGGTTAGTCCCGTCTCGGCATGAACGGCCGGCTCGCCGGTGAGGACCTCCATCATCTTGACGGCAACGTCGCAGTAGAGTGGATCCAGTTCGAGGCCGTAACCGCGCCGTCCCGTCTTATGAGCCGCGGCCAGAGTCGTGCCGCTGCCCACCGTCGGATCGAGCACGATGTCGCCGCGGCTTGACACATCAAGGATGCAGTCCATAATCAGTGCTGTCGGCTTCTTCGTGGGGTGACTCGCAAGAGCCTCGTCCCGGCCTCGGCCGAACTGGGCCAGTCCCGGAACCTGCCATACCGTCGTCCTCGACCTTCCGAACTTGCCGAGTTGAACATGATTCTGGTGAGGTGCGCGCCCGTTCTTCCACACGGTCGCAAACTCGCTGGCACTTCGGTACAGCGACCCCATCCCACCTGAGCCCTTGTCCCAGGTGCAGATGTTCTTGAGCTCAGTGAACACGGAACGCCCTGCAGCCAGCATCGGATAGAGGCTGCGGAAATCGACGAAGCTGAAGAGAATGGCGCCGTCAACCGTATGCTCGGCCAACTGCCGGAAGATGTCCGTGAAGAAGGCCTGGAGTTCCGGCTCATTCATCTCACCGGCCCCCATGACGAAGTTTTTGTGCTTGTGTTTGCCTAAGCCGCTGACGTGGCCCTCGATCGCGCAGCCGTAGGGAAGATCGGCAGATACCACATGAGCTTTCTCGCCGGCCATGAGGGCTGCATAAGCTATGCCGTCTCGCGCATCCTCACAACTCAGCCGGTGCCCTCCTTTGAATAGGAAGAGATCGCCGCGTCGGGTAACCGGGGCAATACGAGGATCGATGGCAGGCAGCTCGTCGGCTGCATCAGGCTCATGAGGCGCATCTGACGCCATCATGAAGTAGTCGATCTGTGGCGTGTCGAAACCTGTGAGTGGCGCCAAATCGATGTCGAGACTGTAAAGGATCTCGAACTCTTTCTTGAGCGCTCCTTCGTCCCATTCGGCAAGTTGCGGTAAGCGGTTCAAGGCGATCCGCAGCACGCTCTGCTCAGCCTGTGTGAGACGGCCCAGCATCACGGTCGGAATTGTGGGCAGTCCCAGCTCCTGCGCGGCCTGCCAGACGGCATGTCCGTCAATGATCTCTCGATTAGAAGAAATCAGGATGGGAACGATCACGCCGAAGCGCTCGATGTTAGCTTTGAGCTTGGGCAGCTTGTCTTTCTTGTGCTGCCTGACTTGACGGGATGCAGGGTGAATATCGCTCGGCGCTAAGTATTCAATCTTGAGCGGATGAACCGGCAGAGAAGGTGAGTTGGAAGGTACTTGATTGGTCGGGTTTACAGCAGGACGCACGCGCGTCCTTACTCTTGTGTCGCTCGTCATCGCGATCATCCGTATTTAGCAGGCAGATGAAAGCTCGGGCGTGGATACAGCGGCGATCAAGTCACCCCTGCTCGTTGCTCGACTTATCTGCCCCTCTCGAGCTTCAAGCTCGTACGGACTGCCGGAGGCGGCATCTGATCACCGCCCCCTGTAAGCACATCTGTATGTATAAATACCTACTTTGTCAAACAACAATCTCTCAATTTATCCACAACCCTATGCCTGATCCTTTGTATATTTTCTAGTATACTATAATTAATATTTAAATAGTTAAAATAGAAATATTCTACAAGAATTTTATAACGAATATGTACTGATACTATTTTTTATTCATAAAAATCATATACAAGACGGACCTAAAGCTTACCCTTTTTCGCTTGAGTAAGATTTGTGCTCGTTCGTTGACCTTCCTGGGCAAGGGCTTTGCTGCGGGCCAGAAATATGATGTTTGAGGATTGTTCCAACAGCTACGCTAGTAACTCCGCCATCACCTGCTCCCGGACTGTCGTGCAGATATATCCCTTGACCGATCTAAGACCTTATCTCGGCCCTTTGCTGATGACGGGAGCCGGCCCGAGCACCGACGTCGGACTACTTGACGCTATTTCGCAGGAACTTCCGGGCATGGTTTGGCCGACCGGTCAGAATCGTCTGATTGTCGATCCGGGGACCAATCGATATGAAAATGGACTCGTACTGCGATGCTGTATCTATCGTCGAGAGACAACCCCCTCTTGGGCACCGTCAGGCACATTACAGGATACCATCTATGAGCTGATCGTTGTGGCTGTCAAAGGCCCGCATGTCGCCGTTTGTGCGTCTGAAGCTGCGATACGCGATCGTATCGCCCGAAAACTGACCTCGGCTCACCCTGTGAGCTCGGAGCTTATAGAGCGGAGCTTTGTCGGAACCAATGCCAATGCCATGTGGCTGAGCGGCATCCATATCCCAACTTCAGTCAAGGCTACGGCAAAAGCGCTCTTAGGACCTGCACTTGAAGATGCTTTGGATCCCTTAGGGGATCAGAGCTATTTCTACAAAGCCGTGCGCACGACCGTCCCTATAGACATGGCGGGTGTGCCCCGACCGACCGTCATCGGTGCGTCGCCTGAACACGGTAGAATTTGGCTGAACCGGCCCGGCACGTGGGACGTTTTCGTTCGGGAGCTCGAAGCAATCCTGGACCACATAGCAAATCCTCCACAACCGCAGAAGGGCTTCCGAGCACTCGCTCAACGTCTGAATACTCTATCCGGCGTCAAAGACGCTTATGAAGTTGCGATTGTCCCAACCGAACTTCTCTCCGAAATGGACGACACTCTGCGTGATATGGCTCAGACTTGGGCGTACGAAAGTACCTTTAAAGTTAAGCCGGGCGCCGGTGCCTCTCTTATTGCTACCGTTTGGGTTCAGGGTAAAATCATCGGCGAGATGGAACTCACAATCACGTTCGGGAAGAAGGCGATCATTGCGCATCAATGGATTAGTACACCGCCGGCCGGAGCCGATAAGCGAGACGAATTTGCGGACATTGTCCTCGGCAAAGGCTGGCTCAAAATTTATTATCAAGACGGCTATACGATTGCCGGCGATCAAGTCTACCGCAATGGCTGGCAGGATCAGCCCTTTGACTGGGAATTCGTCGACCTCACCGGCTACGCTGTGAAGGATGAGAAGCCGAAGCCGCATAGCGGTAAAACGTTGGCTGAATGCATCGGCGAAGCGAAAAAAGACGGGACGATTGATAACTCGCTATTCGGATACGTCGTCCGTAAAGCTTTTCCCAAAGGATGGTTGGCCAGCGATGACGGCTCGATGGAGCTTGCGGATTTTATCCACATCGATCCCGCATCGGAAACGGTAACGCTGATTCATGCAAAAGGCGCCAAAACCAACGGCGTCCGCCGACAAGTTTCTGTTGCGAACTATGAAGTCGTTGTGAGTCAGGCTATTAAAAACCTTCGCCATCTCGATCGTGTCATTCTGGCAGACGCGCTCGATTCCGGCAGTAACAAGAAGATTGCTCGGGCGGTCTGGTATGACGGAAAGAGAATTCCGGATCGAAAAGGAATCATCGCAGCGGCACGAAAATTGGGGTCGAACTACAAACGACAGGTAATAGTCTTCCAACCTCAGCTTACGCAGAAAGAGCAAGCTGCATGTGTAGGACCAAAGCCGACTGCCAGGGGCGACCGGCTTATTCGAATGCGGCAGCTCGACACCTTGATGCTCGCAGCACGACTGTCTGCCCGATCAATAGGAGCAGATCTGATTGGTTGGGGCGACGGTTCTCCGTAGCGTTTCGCACAATTTGTTAAGGCGAATGTTAGAGTATCAATCGAGTAGAGATGAAAGATGCGGAATGGTTACCTCCAACACTCTGCACA
Source organism: Microvirga sp. CF3062 (assembly GCF_036314045.1). Classification (NCBI taxonomy): domain Bacteria; kingdom Pseudomonadati; phylum Pseudomonadota; class Alphaproteobacteria; order Hyphomicrobiales; family Methylobacteriaceae; genus Microvirga; species Microvirga sp. CF3062. The sequence continues at coordinate 179,764 of NZ_JAYGGN010000005.1, read as the reverse complement.
GCCTAATTGCAAAGGTATCTCGACATTTTTCATGCTGGAGCTATGCGCAACCTATCCCCGCCTGCGAATGCCTCCGATAGCGCGCTTGACCTCTTGCTTCCACTGCGCATTGTCCGTCAGGGAAGAGCGTGTCACCTTTAACTTGTTGCAATCGGGAAAGCTTCTTAGAGCAACCTTGATCCCATCGGCCAAATTTTCCTTCAGCCACGGGTTCAACCTGATTTGCTGTATCCAGGACAAATCGATATCAATGTTTGGCAAATCTGCTTCGATTTCATGCCCCCCTTTAAAGGCACGGAATTCCTTTTCGTCGCGAAAGCCCCACCTTTTCAGGTAAGGGAGTCTTTTCAGTTCAAGACGCCCGAGCTCTTTAAGCTCCACTAGCTTCAAATACTCGACTTTTCCGTATTGGAACTCCTCTTCCTGAAGCTTCTTTATCAGCAGCTCCTTCGAAAATTCAATGCAAACCCCTTCATTGTTGCCTGCAAATACCTGCCAGTGATGGAACGTCTCTGGCGTCTCAGTGAAGCATAGAGCATGGATTGTGTCGAAGCCCCTACGCTTGCGATAATACTCAAGGTACTCGGTATCATTCTTGTCCTGCCACGAGGAGGGACTGAGAAACGTCAGCTTCCTGCGGAACAGCATGTCCATCGCGGAGCTGAGCGAGGTGTATCTCTTCAAGACTTTGGTCTTACCGCTGGCCAAGGGTGCACTCCCTCTTCTCAGATCTATGCTGATTATTCTGTTGCCAGAACTTAAAGTCAGCAATGCTCTTCTCGAATTATGTATTCAGTAATTTTCCATCAAGCCCAACAGACTTTACTGCTAAACTTTAATAGCATGAACGAGATCCATTAATTCCACCAACTAACGGTCGTCATTTCCTTATGGGCGCCATGACGATCAGATTGATTCCATGGTGCCGTTCTTAGGCGCCATCCATGACAGCGACATGTTCTGGCCGAACATCCGCGAGCTTTAAAGGGGATGCTGGAAACATTACGCTGTATAGTCCGCGCCCACGATAAGGGTGCGGGCCCCGCTGGGGCTGTGAATCGAGCTTTGAACTACGGGCTTTAATGCTCCAACATCGCACGGCTATCCATGCTGCGAGTGACCTCGAACAGAGCTTGGCCAACCTGATTGAGATTAGATACCCGCCTTACTTCATAGATGAGATCGCCACTTCGCGACGTCAGGTGTCTCACGCGCTCCAAACCGTTCCAAAGCCCGTCGCCCTTATGACAGAGGTAATAAAGCTGGTCGATACTAAGCCACCATGTCGACATGGCGAACCTGAAGAGGGCCCGGTCCGGAGCGTCCGAGCTTGCGTCGATTATGCTGTTTAGGCTCGCGTTGAGGCGCTTCAGTCTCTTGTTCATTCGGATGATGGAAGAGGCGGCATTGGGGTGATCGGCGCTCAGTTGCGTTCCCGCCAGTCTCTCGATCAAACTTATCGTAAAGCTGCGATCCTGCAAGGATCCGTGATCGAAAAGGCTTACGCAGATCTTTTCAACGGGGCGTCCGTTCAACCTGAGGACTTGCCCGTCACGGAAGACGATCTCGCCTTTGGTTCTGAGAACCGCCTCATGGCGAGCAACTTGCTGAAGGAGTTTAAGGAAGCTTCCTTCAAGGTCGTTCAGGACATGAAGCGTACTGCCGCCCCGGGCAGCCGTCGTGAGCGGCTTCTTCGTACACTCTATGAGAAAGATTCGATCTGGAGTTTCGACGGCGATATCGACCTCAAAATGCTCGGAGCGTTTCTCGCCATCATAGATTCCGTTCACGATCGTTGGAGAAGCGCCGAACTTCTCTAGTGTCTTTGCGGTAAGACGCTCGAGAGCGCGTCCCATTCTGTTTTCAAGATCGTCGTCAGCCTCATCCCGCATCAGGGAATAAAGGCGTTCGCAGAAAGCCCGTGCAGCAATGCCGGTAGGTTGCAAGGCGTACTCGTTCGGTTTCGTCCGGATAGCCGGGTAGAGCGTGCTCGTCCTTTTGGCATTGTCCGATGGTGTACGATACCCGCTGTTCAACTGCTCAGCTGAAGCGCCGATCAATTCCAGAAGCCTGCTCGCTTCAGCCGGAGATAATGCTGTTGATGTAAGGTCTAACGGCTTGATCGAAACCAGCATACTCGGACGCGAACGAGTCAAAAGACGATCTGCAAGAGTACTCCAGGTCGTCTCCGGAACGAACGGGAACTTGCAACCCTCTTCATGCAGAGCGCTCAACCACATCGGCAGAAGCGATTCTGCCGCAGCTGGCTGCCATTGCGGAAATGCAAAGAGTTCGTCGTAGATGACGCTGTCGTAAAGAACACCGGAAACCGATGCTCCGGAAATGCTCATGTTCTCGAACGAGCTATGCGGCTCTACATCGAGAGCCGCAGCCATAGACCGAGTCAAGTCTTCCATCGCTTGCAGCACCGATTGAGGATTGACCTTTGTCGGAGGAGCGTCAAAATGCTTCAATGCAAGGGTATAAATATAATGCCACGGCGTTCCGGACTTTGATCGTTCGTCGAGCATGGTCGGCGTCCGTGCGTGAAGTAACGAACCGTCATGCACCCTTCCGACTTGCTGCATCAGGCTGAGAAGGGCGTTGGCTGCATATGCGCCACCCACGTTTTTAATTTTCTTCTCAATGCGAGCGCAAACCTGTTCGTATCCTCGGCTGGTCAAGCGGCCGCCTTGGCCATCGACCCTGATGGTATATCCCTTCCGACTGAGAGTTCGAAGAGCATCGGCTACCGCTGCTTCGCGAGTATTAGCTCGAAGCGAATGTCGGAAGGTCGAGTGGTTCAAGGAAGTCGCTGCAGCATCCAATGCTTCCTTCCATGCCACCACGTCGGAGATCGGTCGGCAGCGATCCATGCCGCTTATGGCTTCAAAAACCTCCCAGAGAAGAAGCCACTGTGCTATCGATGCCCGTTCCAGGTGGATTGCGGTTTCCACGATCTTCCGCAACCGGAATATTGCTTCTATCGGCCATCCACCTTCCGGACAAGACAATGCTTGTCGCACCCTCTCCCGGCAAGTTTCTAAAGCTTTAGGATCTGTTTCTGAATGTGAGGGGTCTACGCTGATGCGAGCACAAGGCTTCTCTGAGAGGTTGAGAAAATCATCAAGGCTGGATGGAGGGAGAGATCGGTACATGCGCTACGTGTTCTGACGAGAGATGCAGACGAGAGAGGCGGCTTCACCGTAGTTAAGGCGCCACCTTAGGCTCACCATCCTCAACTCCCTTTCGAAACCGTCCCGTCGCGATGGGATCGAGCCGGTCAGCCTGATCTCTGGCCCACTTCGCCCATGTCCCGAGTTTGGCAGCAGAAAGAGGGTCGGGTGAAGACGCATTCGCTTTTTCCACGGCGCTGACGTAGGTACGGATATCATTGGCCTGCTTGAGAGCCGCGGCCTCGCCCAGCAGGCGATCGATGCGGGCCTTTTCGAGCTGGACCAGCCGCTCGCGCTCCTTACGTTCGGCTTCCTCATTGCGCTTGCGCTCCTCTTCCTGCAGCTGGGTTCTCCTCTCAAGGCGCCACTTATAGCTCCACTCACAGGCCTCCCGGTACTGGAGCTCGCCGGCGACAAGCAGTTCGACGACGATCGCCGTGAGGTGGCTCTCCACCGTATCAGCATCCGAATCCTGCCAAGCGGCTCGCGTGCCCTCGTCGTATCGAGTCGACTTGATCTCGAGCCGGAGTTCGCTCTCCTTGAGTTTGGGATGCGCCCTGCCGCGATGGGGTTGCGGCCGAACCGCCGGTCCCTCGAGGGTGAAGCCGACATGCTGCTCGCCGACGAGCACCCCCAACTCCAATGTCTCCTTGCCTCTCAGCGACGGCTTCGCCCCGGCCCGGGCGAGCGCCAGGAAGAGGCTGTTGAGGATGCGCAGCCGACGGCGCTGGAGAGGCGTCTCGAACAGGGGAGCATCCCACGGAAAGGAATAGGACGAGGCCCGCTGCCTCTCTCGCCGACGCTCATCCTCCGCGAGCAGATTGGCAATGAGCGGATGCGTATGGGTCTTCGAGACCCTGACCGTTCCGACCAAGGGCTGAATACGCTTACGCAGGTCGTCAACGGCTTCTTCGAAGGCGGGCGGCGGGGGAACTGGTCCGAGGATTTCCCGATCGGTCGGCCCGGGATTCCAGGAATAGCGGTTGCCGCCCACGAACACCTCGTCCGACATGCCGATCCCGCGCGGCGGCAACGCAATTTGAGTCGTTTGCTTGCCCGCCTGCCGCTTGGCCCAATAGCCCAGTCCGGGCAACGGAATGTCGGCTTTCCGGCAAGCTTTCCCTAACGCCACGTCGGACACACCGAAACGGGCTGCAAGCGTCCGCATCGGCTCCGACCAGACGAGGTCGTACAGCTCGGAGCGTTTGAGGCGGTGCGGCATATCGATTTTCCACAACTACGTTGCTTCAGAAGCTTGGCGCCACAACCTTAAGTAATATCCTCGGATTCCTGTCAACAGGGTATCCAGAAAGACCGATCATGCGCCGATTTTTCCTGCCTCTCGCCGGAGCCGCTGTCATCGTTGCAGGTATCGCAAGCCTCGCAACCGGTAGCACCTCGCTGACGATACTTACAGCAATCGCCACTTTTCTGGGAGGCGTGCTGGCCAGTGGGCTTGTCCGAATGGCCGGTGGGCCGAATGTCGAAATTGTATTCCTGGTACAGGCCGGTAGCCGCTATGTCCGTATCGACAACAAGGCCTACGGCGATACATTGGAGCCCAAGGTTTTCTTCGACTTGGTCACCCTTCAAGAGGGCGGCGCACGAAGGCTGATCGCGTCCAAACCGATCACTCTTGCCCACCTTCCGAGACGTCCCACGGGGAGTAAGCACTCATCGACATTCGTTTCCGTGCCTGATCCTATTGCATCGATGTTCATAGGCCCCGAGATGGAACTCGTAATTGGTGTTACATCTGTCCATAAGAACACGAATTTTCGCGGGCTCGTGACTAAGACAGTTTCGTTTTCGGCGTTCCAAGCGGGAGCGCTAGCTGATGCAGAGGAACCAGCGGCAGCTTAACCTAAAGAGGACGTTTAGATGACGCTGGCTTTTGCAAGGAGTAGACCTGAGCAGGGCAGACTTACCAGGTCCGCTTGGCGCCCTTTGCGGACAGAGACTTTACTTGCAGCCATAACCGAATGCGGCCGGTCAATAAGTTAAGCCGTTCGTTCGCCTGCCGAAGAATGTCTGAGTTGCCCTCTCACGTCAGTATGCCAAAGATCAATCGTGGCCTGCCGGTTGTTGGAGCGCCGCGTGTTACAAGGGGAAAAAATGTTTGAATTCAGCTGGCCGCTATTCGGCATGCACATCGCCTTAGCTGTCGCTCTGTTCTTCCTGGTCAACTGGATCGGAAGGCACGCCATCGATTTCGGCTATATCAGTACAACCTTGTTTGAGGAGCCGAATGAGAGTGTAGCTTTGAATTTTTTCATTCGCGCGCTCTCACCGGCTGTTTTTATCATTATCCTTTCCGCTATCTTCGTTGCACTGGGGCTACCTGTCCTGCGGCTCGGAATAGTGATGGTGGCTCCGTACTACTATCTTGTACGCGTCGGAGTGATCTTCCTGTTCAATCGCTACAACTTGATAAGTTGGCCGAGATATCTAGTCCATGCTCTCGTCGGCATAAGCGCTGCTGCGCTGGCATACCACTATCTGATCGTACCTAATCGCTCTCTTATCCCAAATCTGGAGACCGCCGGGAACGAGTTGTGGCTTGCAATTCTCGCCTTTCTGTACGCCGTTTCAAACAAGATACCGCTTTCAGGTGGACCTGGAGCACGTAGACGAAATAGCTTTGTGACAAAACACTACATGACAGCTCGCCGCGAATTCGGCGATCTCATCAATAGCAAAGTGACCGACGATCTGCTCAAGCTCGTGGCGTACTCTGTCCTTGTCTACGAGGACTACTGTCGGCCCCCTGCAATCCGGGCCCTGGAACGACTGGCTTGGTGGAAGCAAAATCGAACAACGGGAATTTTGCAGGTGTCGGCGAAGGATGCGCTCAGTGATGAGGAGAGCGTCAAAAGAGGCTTGGATATCCTTCTCACCTCTTAGGGGAAGTACGCAAGTGAGGAAATGTACTTGCGGGTTAGGTCCACCATCGCAGACTACAACAAGGATGAAGACTACATAAGCAGAGTTTTTGAAGTGATGGAGATCCTTGCAGAGCGTGCGGATCCTAGTTTCAAACCTGCCTACAGTCGCATGTTCTCTGAGTAAACAAGCGATGGCTGAACGCCAAACTCCCATGAACCGGTTTGATTAAGCTCCCAATATGCCTTCTCTAAGTGCCGTGCGGCTGTGTGCATTCCATGCAATTGAACAGTGATGAGCGTACTACAATCGCCGCAGAACTTGAGGCGATAGCCGAACGAGCATTGTCTGATTTGGCAGAACGTATTCCTGAAGATCAGAGCAATAGGTTTTCCATATTCGTCGAAGCGACGCGCGTAATCGACTACTGTAGTGTCTACCAAGAGGTCGCGCCAGAGGACAAGCGGCTGTTTCAGCCTACGTTCGATTTGATCCAGAGTGGGTGGAATCTGGCAGCATCGCTTCTTTTCACATCTCTCCACATCTCTCCACATTCCAGATGCCTTTCCGCTTAAGAGAAGTACTCAAGTCACTCAAGAGTATGCAACAGAATTGCTTTACTGGCTTGGCTGCTGTGTACTATTGCGTCGGGCTGCTGAGATGGTGCGTTGTGGCATTCTCCGTGTTGAGAGAAGCGGAGGCGGATATCGGCTGCAAACGACCGACAAAGCTATCGCAACGCAGTTCTTGGACAGGCTCGAGTTTCAACGCCTTGAGGCTTTGGAAAAGAGCATATGGGGCGGCAAGTCCTTCAACCCGCTGGAGCATTGGAAGAGGTCCGATCTCCCGTCCCTGATGCAGCCTCTGATTTACCCTTGGGATTCTGGTGCGGGCATAATGGCATCGTACAAGGCATTGCCAGAGGTTGATGCCCACTTCTTGGCTGAGGCGGCTCATTTCGTCCGTATTGCCCAGAGTGACGCCGGAATTCACCCTGACTTGCGCTTCAATGAGTTAACTGGCGAGGTTCTTTCAGGTGTTGCTGCCTTCGTTGCCAGTTTTCACATGAAGCATGTGACCTTTACGTTACACGCATGTGAGCAGTTGCCAGAGGTCTCGCCGGTCCAGAGTTTGACGATCTGGAAACCCCGCTCTGAACTGATCCAGTCTCTTGTCGATTACTCAGGGCTTCCTGAGCGCCTTGCGTCGCAGGCACTGGATGCTCTGTCAGTGAAGACAGGCGACACCGAGTTGTTGGCAAAACATACAACGCCGTTGCGTCCACTGCTGATCGACTTGGGTAATGGAATGGACCTAAGGCCGGTAGCGAGTGTCATGCGCAATCCGTTTCATACGGTTCGTACAATCCAAGAATGGCGTGACCCAACAATTCGGAATCGGATTTCAGAACCACGCGAAGACTGGATGCGCGCTGACATCTACGGATTGTTCCAGGGCGATCGGTATCTGCGAGTAAATGGAAACATCAAGGTCCGTAAAGAAGGAGCGATTGCAACAGATGTTGATGGCGCAATACTGGACCGCACGTCTGGCGAACTGGCGCTGTTGCAGATCAAGTGGCAGGACTTTTACACAAATGATGTGCGGCAGCTTCGTAGCAAGGCTAAGAACTTCGTCCAAGGGATGGACGATTGGGCATCTATCGTCGAGGAATGGCTTACTCGCTTGTCCGATCTTGGGCTAAAGCAATCCCTTCGCCTTCGAGACGTAGATGCACCTAACATCACCAAGGTTTACCTTTTTGGAGTCGGAAGGTCGGGTGCGAGGTTCAAGGGATATGGTTTTGAGACTAAGCATCAAATGCTGGCTCTCGCCAATTGGCCGCAATTTGCAAGGGCGCGCTACGAGGTCGGACCAACTGACAATGTTTTTCAAAAGTTGCACGCTCGGCTGAGGCTTGAAATGGAGGATCATGTTGAGCCAGAACCTGAGCCCATGTCAGTAGAGCTGTTTGATCACGAAATTCACTTCGCCGATTTGTGGAGCAAGCACTTGGAGGCTTGATTGCTTAGATGCAAGCAGATTCACGAAAGCGCTACAGTTTCTAAGAGGATTGTGTCGATCCGCTCCATAAAGCTGTAAGATCAATATCTTACGAACTGTCCATTGGAGATGTTTGTACCGCTATCGTGGAGCTGGATTACCGGATGCCGTTGGCAGCTGAATCGTATCGATATCGAAGTTTCGAATCCCGCGCGGTCCGGCAGTGCGATATAGGTCATGATTGAGTTGAGACCTTTCGCTATGCAGATGACACGCCTTGAGCTTTATAAACGGGTTTGCGACAAACCTCTCAGCAAAGTCGCACCGGAGCTCGGAATTTCCGGCACGGCGCTGGCAGCTATCTGCAAACGCTATCAGGTTCCTTATCCCGGGTCGGGGTACTGGACTCGCAAGTCCCTCGGACTTCCGGCAGAGCTGCCTACGTTGCCGGAGGCGTCTGATGAAACCATCGATCTCATACCGTCAGTCGCTAAGCCGCGAAAAAAGCGAACGTCGGAAGAAGGATCCGCGCGCAAGACAAGGCCCGTCGCGAAACCCCATCGTCCGGCACGCCACCCGCTGCTTTTTGGTGTCGAAGAGCATTTTCGAAAAACACGAGACGCTGAAAATGGCGAATTCCTCAGACCCTACAAGAGAATCCTGCCGGATCTGATTTCATCAGAAAAAGCGTTGCTGCGCGCACTCTCAATCGCTAACGACCTATACTTGGCGCTCGACGAACAAGGATATCGAGTTCACATCGCTCAGGCTGCCGAAAATCTGCATCGCATCCATGTTAGGGAACAAGAGGTGGAGCAAAAGGATCGCAGATACGGCCGCTACGGCTCAGGACGCATCTGGGCTCCGGACCGACCGACTGTCTTTTATATCGGCACGGTACCAATTGGCCTCGCTCTCACGGAGATGACCGAGCGAGTGACGATGCGGTACCTCGATGGTGATTACCATCGGGAGGACAGCGCCCTCATACGTTCAGCCAAATCGTGGCAGCTGACGAACTCTTGGACAACAGAGCAGGATATGCCCTGCGGGCGCTTTCGGGTCGTTGCCTACTCACCCAAAAAAGGCGTCGATTGGTCTGTCAGCTGGCAGGAAACGGAACAGCAATTGCTTGGCACGCTGATCCCAAGAATTGTCGAGACGTTGAGGGCCTCCAAGAACAATCTGCGACGCCTCATGGACGCCGAGGATGCTGCGGAGGCGAAGAGGAAAAAAGAGTGGGAAGAACAGTGGGAGCGCTATGAAAGGCAGGAGGATGCCCGCAAGACGGCTCAGGCTCTCACCGATAGCCGTCAACAGCTTGCGGAAATTATCGAGAGATGGGGAAGAGCCATGACCGTCGAGCGCTTCTTCACGGATGCGGAAGAACGTCTGAAGAGTACGAACGGCGAGCGTCGGCACCGCCTAGAGGAGCGTCTGACGCTCGCCAGGGCGATGATGGAGAGTGTAGATCCGCTGGATTTTATTGAAATGTGGGTAGCGCCGGACGAGAGACACCGTTCAAAATTCTCTTAGAGTTTAATAAGCTCGTGCCAACGATCTTATTGTGTTCGGAGGCCTTGAACCCCGTCGCTATGTGATCCGCCAGATGCCTGATGCCGATCTGTCAGCTCCCTGTTTCTCATGAGGGGAATGGAACTTGCGATCATGCTGCACTGTTGCAGAAATTCACTAGCCGATATTTGCTCCCGATCCTATATTCGCACTTATAGGCCTTTCAATGGCCTGAAAATTCGAAAGGGCACAGCCATGACGATGACATGCTGCCCGGTCAGGGCCAGAAGCTGACCATCACCTGCCTCTCATGGCACTGGAAGCTTTGACGCACGCCTGAGCGAACACACGCTTTGGGCGCAGCGTCCCTTTCGAAGATAACTCACATGGGCAATCCCATTTCTGCGGGCGCCAATCGGCGCGTCCGCCTTTTCACTTCGCCGCAATCCTGGATCGAAGGAGCGGCAATTCGCCAGCTGGAACAGCTCGCCGACCGCAAGGGCATCGAGGCGGTCTCCGGCATGCCGGACCTCCATCCGGGTATGAACGGTCCGGTGGGCTGCGCCGCTCTCAGCCGAGGTATCGTTCATCCCGACGTGGTCGGAACGGATATCGGCTGCGGCATGCAGTTCTGGTCTCTCGACCTGAAGGAGCATCGCCTCAAGCTCGACAAGGCAGCAGACCGCATGCTGGCTCTAGAAGGGCCATGGGACGGAGATAGCAATAGCCTGCTCGATGAGCATGGGATCGACGCGGGTCTCTTCGCGCCAAGCCTCGGCACCATCGGCGGCGGCAATCACTTCTGCGAGGTTCAGGCCGTGGCCGAGATCCTCAATGAAGACGCCGCCATGAGAGCGAGGATCACTAAGGGTGGTCTCTACATCCTGGTCCATTCCGGTTCGCGCGGGCTTGGAGCGTACACGCTCTCGCGCCATCATCCCGGCCATGCTCATGGCATCGCTCTGAATGAAGGAGGTCTCGCCTATCTGAACGAGCACGATATCGCTCTTCGCTTTGCGGCCCTCAACCGGCGCGTCATCGCCGAGAGGGCCATGGAGGCCCTACGCACAGAGGGCACTGAGATCGTCGATGCGCCCCATAACTTCGCGGAGCGTAAGGGAGACAGCATCCTTCACCGCAAGGGCGCGGCTTCGTCCAACTGCCCTCTCCTGCCCATCCCGGGTTCGCGGGGAGCGGTGACCTACCTGGTCGAACCGCTCGCCGCGCAGGCGGAGGGTGCCTTGTTCTCGCTCGCCCATGGAGCCGGCCGCAAGCACGACCGCGCCTCTATGGAAAAGCGCGTGAGAACGCAGGCCGGCGATCTCGACAAGCTGACGCGCAATGCCTTCGGCGGGCGCGTCATCTGCATGGATCGCAAGCTCCTCGTGGAGGAAGCGCCTGAGGCTTATAAGGACATCCGCCGCGTCGTGGCAGATCTTGAGGCGCACGGGCTCTGCCGTACGGTTGCGATCATGCGCCCGCTCATCACCTTCAAGACAGCGCGGGATGCCTCCCGTTCCAGTGAACGGAGGCACTCATGAGCACGGTGCTTCTCTGCGTGACAGCGGGCCGCGGGCCCGCCGAGTGCCGCGAAGCCATGGCGCATATCGTCGAGCTGATGCGGGAGGAGGCAGCCGAACACGGCCTCGCCTTCGGCATGGAGATGGAGCACGGACGCGCCTCCACCTTCGTTTCCATCGACGGTGAAGCCGCTGACGCTTTCGCCCGCTCCTGGGAAGGGTCGGTGCTGTGGGTGGCCCGGAGTAGCCTGAGACCGCGGCACAAGCGGAAGAACTGGTTCGTCTCGGTCAGCCGTCTGCCTCAGCCTCCTCAACTGCCGGAGATCAAGGAAGCGGAAATCGCCTATGAGGCCCTGCGGGCTGGAGGCCCGGGCGGGCAGCATCAGAATCGGACGGAAAGCGCTGTTCGTGCCACTCATCGCCCTACGGGGATCTCGGTCGTCGCACGCGATGAGCGCTCTCAGCACCGCAACAAGGTTCTCGCTGTCGAGCGCCTGCGGGCGCTCATCGCCGCCGTGCATGAGCGGGACCGTAATGCGGCGCAGTTCCAGCAATGGCTGGTCCGCATCTCGGTGGAACGGGGCAATCCGGTCCGGACCTACGAGGGCGGCGAGCTCGTCAGGTGGCTGAGAACTAAGCGGTGAAATCTAGGAGGCCGGATCTGGTATCCGGCCTCCCGACCGGAGCAGTAGCGCAGCAGAGATTCATATGGAGCAAGTGGTGGAAATGCCTGATGCTGATGCGCCGTTTCCCTGTTGCTCACGAACTTTTCCCTGTTTTCAGATCCAGGGAAACCATCGTCAAGTACCGGTCTGTCTTAGGTTTTTAGAACCAGGTGCTGCCTTACTGCCCAGAAAACCGGCTGCATTCCCTGTATTTTCCGGCGGAACAGGCAAATGGATGGGGAGACTGAGTCGTATCGGACTACGCCCACCACCAAGCCTTTCTTGAGAATTTAGGCGGCTTTCCAACTCGCAGTTTTAACAATCGAGTAAAAACGTCGGCGGAAGAAAGCTCTTATCAACCGCACCTAGCAGTCGGCACAACGGTGTCACAGCGAATGCAACGAGCGCTCCACCCATCTCAAGTAGCGTCCGGCCGGGCTCCGGTTGCGCGGGGTCGTCCGGAGTATCGGGTAAGGGTGCCTGCCGCTTTGCCAGAATTTGCGGCGTTTACCTTGTGTCTTAAGGCTTTGGCGATACTATGTTGCTATGAGTTCTTCTGGGTCAAAGATCCAGATCAAAGGACATAACAATGGCTCTGACGGGGCGTTTTAATCTCCGGAAATCTTTTTCCGGACGGATCATTTTGCAAGTTGAAGAAGAATTAGAGAGCAAATGGGGGCTCTTTTCACAAAAGCCCAAGTTCCGCAGGCGCTGGAGGGATGCGAAGCCTATGGATCTGCCAGCGACTGAATTGCGTTCGCTGATGGATCTGCGCAACCGTCCGCATTCGTTCATGCAGGCCTTCGAGCCGACACTAGTGGCCCGTCCATTGGCTCATAAGACGGATCCAGTCCAGTCAACAGTCGCCAGTTCTGCCTTACCTGGCGAAGAGAATGCGGCGACAGCGCACTGACGAGTAGCCTGCTCACCTGAGATAAAGTGGTTGGGCTTCGCCTCTCATCTTAGCATCGGTCCCGCGCTCCCGCGGGACCGACTTGCCGCATGTCCGCTCACGCCCCGCAGCTCTCCAGATAGATGCGTGCCGACTTGAGGGCCGCCTCACATTGAGGGGTGTTGCCGAGATCGCTTTCAGGGGTGGTCTGGCCGGTCGAGACGTTCAAGGCTGTGGTCACCACTCAGAGGAGTTCGGCTATGGTACGATCGGCAAGCCTGGGCAGCGAGGCCTCGGCGCGGTTCTCACATCCATGATCACGGCTTCCCGTCGGAACCTCGGGTGACTGCACCCGGTTAAAGCCAAGGCACCCTTGATAAGACCACGCTCGCCCTGAGGGACCAAACATGCAAGGCGATGGAGAGAGCAGCAGTGCAAGTTTTGCGGCCCGGTCATACATGCTGGCGTATCGAGCAGGCCGACCGCGTTGCCCTCATCGTCGATGCAGCCGACTACTTCCGGGCTGCTCAGTCGGCCATGCTCAAGGCGCAGCATTCCATCCTCATGATCGGATGGGATTTCGATACGCGCATCGATCTCGACCCCACAGACCAGACAGATGAATATCCCCGGCGGCTGGGGGCGTTCCTGACGTGGCTTGTCGAAACCAAGCCGGATCTTCACGTCAACATCCTGAAGTGGGACCTCGGCATGGTGAAGGCCCTGGGGCGGGGCACAACCCTCTTCCGGCTGGCCCAATGGGCTTGGCATGAGCGCATCACCTTCAAGCTCGATGGCGCCCATCCGCCCGGCGCGGCGCACCACCACAAGATCGTCGTGATCGACGACGCTGTCGCCTTCTGCGGCGGCATCGACATGACAGGCGATCGCTGGGATACGTCGGAGCACCGGGACGACGATCCCCGCCGTCGCCGCCCTTTCACGCGGCGTGCCTACGGGCCTTGGCATGACGCCACCACGGCGGTCAGCGGAGCGGCGGCCAAGGCTCTTGGCGACCACGCCCGTGAGCGCTGGAAGCGAGCCTCGGGAGAGGCCCTGGCGCCGCCGCCTGCCGGCTCGGATCCCTGGCCCGACGGATTGCCCGTCGACATGGCCGACGTGGCGGTCGCGATCGCCCGGACCATCCCGGCCTACGACGCTCAGACCGAGGTGCGCGAGATCGAAGCGCTCTACCTCGCCGCGATCGCAGCCGCTCGCCGGAGCGTTTACTTCGAGAGTCAATATTTCGCCTCGCGGGCCGTCGCGGAGGCCATTGCCCGACGCCTGGGTGAGCCGGACGGACCCGAGTTCGTGATCGTCAACCCTGAATCGGCTGAAGGCTGGCTTGAGGAGGAGGCCATGGGCTCGGCGCGGGCCCGTCTCCTGGCCATGCTCCGGCGCAGCGACCGCTTCGGGCGCCTGCGGGTTTATACGCCCGTCACGGCAGGCGAGCAGCCGATCTATGTGCACGCCAAGATCATGATCATGGACGACCGGCTGCTGCGGGTGGGGTCATCAAACCTGAACAACCGCTCGATGGGCTACGACACCGAGTGCGACCTCGCATTCGAGACGGATGACGACACGCCCGTAGCCGACGTGATCCGGAGCTTTCGGGCCAGGTTGCTGGCCGAGCATCTCGGTGTGTCGCCGGAGCAGGTCTCCGCCACCATCGCCGAGCGGCGTTCGCTGATCGCAGCGATCGAGGCGCTCTCGGGACTTGGGCGCTCTCTTCGGCCGTTCGATCCGCCAGACATCAACGATGCCGAGAAGGCACTGACAGATCACGAACTCCTTGATCCGGAGCGCCCGCGTTCCCTCTGGCACGCCCTGTCCCGGCCTCACCTGCCCATCCTCAGGTGATGATGAGCATCATCACGCCCCGCGGCTCTCCAGATACACACGTGCCGACTTGAGAGCGGCCTCGCATTGAGGGGTGTTGCCGAGGATGCTTTCGGGAGTGGTCTGGCCGGTCCAGACATTCAGGGCTGTCGAAACAACCCATAGGGGCTCGGCCACGGCGCGATCGGCCAGCCCCGGCAGCGAGGCCTCGGCGCAGGTTCTCACATCCGCAATGACCCCCTGAGGCGCCCCGGCCTGCGCAAGGCGCTCGCTCATCTCCGCCTGGATCGGATCGACGATCAGCAGGCTGACGAGGGAGGCTAGAAGTTCTTGAAACATGGTCATCTCTGTGCCGGTGGCCGGATCGGGAACGATCCGACATCACGCAAGAGCCACCGCTTCCTGCGTCAGAGGGGCCCGGATCAGGGGTCTGTCTGAAACGTAAGCACGAACCGTCGCCGTTCAAGATCGGGACGGAGCGGATGATGCCGCGCGTCCCTTTCCGAGGCGCTCCTGTCGGAGCAGCATCCGGATCCCGATAGAGGAATTTCTATTTAAAACGCGCTCAGATTCCTATCGCGGTGAAGCAAGTTCACTTGGCTCGCCTCAATGGCTCTATTCTGGTGCCGGAGCCTCAAAGTTGCCGCGATTGGCCCTGTATGAGCTGAGCTACACCGAAGTGATTTGCGGATCGAATCGTCAGCCTCATGAGCTCTTCACCTCAGTCCCGAAACGACTTTGCCTTTCCTTGGTCTGCCGACGATCAATCGCGCAATGAACTCATCGAAAGACTCGAACAGGTCTACAGGCTGTGCCATCTGCGCTGGAAAATCCTGGAGCAATACGGCGAGGCGGCGCGCCCGGTGCTTCGCTGCATCGGCAAGACACTCGATCAAACGGCTCTGGCCACCGCGTTGATCGTGCTTCCAAAAGTCTTTGCCGAATGGGACAGGCTGCGTCCCATCCTGATTTCGAATGCACGGACATTGCTTCCCTTCGTTCCACTGGTGAAGACCGCAGAGGACGAGGCCCTTGAACAGGACCCGATCTGGCAACTCCTGGGGGAATTCAAGGTGCTCGCGCCCGACCATCAGGACAAGGCCGCCAAGAACTTGGCGCTCCTGTGGGGGCACTTCGAGGATACCTTCGGAGGCTTGAGCGGCTTCCTGGCGGAGGAGCAGACCGAGCAGGCACTCTACCTCGACAAGCTCGATACGGCCTCCCGGCGCATGAAACTTGCCCAAGGGTCCAATGTAGCCTTTCACTATGTCACAGTCGAAGTGATGCGGCTTTATGTGATCTGCCTGCAGACCCGGCGCTCGGATCGCGCTGCCCTCTCGCTTGCGACCTGCGCTGCCACTCTGATCAATCGCGGGCGCATGATGACACCGGCGATCACCCACCAGGCTACGGCCGCCTAGAGAGTCATGCTGATGCAGGATCTGCAATCCGCGCCCGTGGAGAGCTGAGACGAGCCGACATCGCAAAGAAAAGGCCTGAGCGGATAGACCGTCAGGCCGTCGAGTTGCCAGAGGGAACGAAGGTATTCAGGGAGACAACGGCCAAGCCTTAAGGCAGGTTCCCGGCCGTTGCAGGTTTCCCGGCATCCTGTCGCACCCCATCAACGCGGCGCAGCCTCGATCTGATTTTGCTCGACGACGCGTTCGATCATCTCCGCCTCGCTCTTGATGCAGTAGAGCGGCACGCCGCCGGCTGTCGCCGGAAGCAGGCGCAGGATTCTGAAGATATCGTGCGGAAGAGCGCGGCACGATGGATGGGGCCTGACGACCTGGCCGACTTTGAACACATGCGTGATCATGGGGATCCTCCAGGATGTAACGGAGCCGCGATGTCAGATCGGCCCTCGCGGGACGTCATGCCAGTAGTCGCGCATTTCCTGCTCGCGCCTGCGGTCGGGCCAGACCGTATCGTCGCCGTAGAAGGCCGGCGCTCCCTGAACCTGGGCTTCGGTCACATCGGTGCGGTAGCCTTCGAGTTCCTTGTCGTAGGAGAGCTTGTCCCAGGGAACCGTGTGGTGATGGACGCCCAGACCGAAGAAGCCCCCGAAGGTCACGTCGACATAGAGGACGCGGCCGCTCACTTTCTCGATCAGGAGACGCTTGATCGTGCCGATCTGCCGCGCGTGCGGATCGTAGACGGCGGTGCCTTCGACCCGGTCGCTTTCGATCACCGGATGGGATGAGCTTGCACGGCTGACAGGGCCCCATAGATAGAAGCCGTTCTCCAGGATTCCCGCCGCCACGATGGCGCGGCTGATGCCGAGGTTCCACTCATCATCAGGGCCAATCTGCTGGGTCAGCCCCCAAGGCCCCAGATCGGCCGGCAGGGCCTCGCCCGTGGCGTTCTCGGTGAAGCCGCGCAGATCTGGCTCCGCCTCGGATCGAAACACGTAATAGGTTCGCATGAGCGCCTCCCCTGCAACCGGATCGATCGCATCGCCCCCTTACGCATGAGCGAGCCTCATGCCCGCTCATGCGACGATTGTAGATCTCAATAGTCCGCCATCAAACAGGCAACATCATGTCGCAAGGCTGCGGCTTGCACCGTTGGAAGAAAGATCGTTCGATGGTAAGCTCGAAGCCGGGCAATGTGGTCCTCTCATCGCAGGGAAGGAACAGGTGGCAGACTTGGCGATATCCTTGCTGGTCGTCCTTGCGGGCGCTGTCGGAATGCTCCTCCTGCTCCTGACTTGGTTCGGCAGCAGAAGCATCACGCCGGAGATCGAGGACGATCTCGATCCGATTCTGGGGCCTAAGGATCCCACGGCGATCTATGAATCGCACGGTCCCTTCATCCCCATGCCGGCTCATCTGAAGACGAGCGATCAGATGGTCGATTGGATGACCAAGGAACTGCCGAAGCTGACGGCGGAGATCGCGAATCCGCGGAGCTGAACAAACTGCTCGGCGATAAGAGCGTGGCGAGACTTCAGGGAAACATCAGGGCCGAGGTCACGATGCTGGCGCCATAAGCCATGGCGATCAGAAGCGGCGCGATCATGGCGGCCGAGGCAAGCAGGAAAATCGACAGACTGAGACTGCGCATGACATTCCTCCTCGTTAAGAGGCCAGCAGCCTAACCGGAACCGTGACCGCAACATGGCGCAACCTTGGCCAAATGCGAGAAGTGCCGGGTCGTCAGCATCTTTCTCGATGACCTAGAAGCGAAAATTCCTCGATCCCGCTCGTCTCAGGCTTCCGGGATCCGGTCCTCCAACCTCTCACGCGGCGCCGGGCGCGTGGCGATGTAGAGAGCAACGCTCCCCATGATGATCGCGAGGACGAAAAGCAGGGTATCGTTTTCCGTCAGCCACAGAATGAGACCGTATGACGCCGCAAGCATGCTCAGGGCATAAATCTTGGCGCGTCGCGGAATGGCCTTCTGATCGCGCCACGTGGTCAGCAGATGGCCGAAACGGGGATGGTTGTAGAGCCGCTCGGCCAGAGCCGGGTTCGACCGGGCAAAGAACCAGACAGCCAGAAGAACGAACGGTGTCGTCGGCAAAACCGGCAGAAAGATCCCGATCACGCCAAGGGCGAGGCTTGCATAGCCCAGGCAGAGATAGAGTTGGCGCATCATGCGACTCAGGGTTCTCCAAGGCTGGCAGGAAGGATCATAACGCCTGTTGGCGGCATCGGTGCCAGCGGCCTTCGATGTACGCGATCTTTCTCGCCTCGGACAGGCAGGACGTCAGCAGGCTCATCTGCCTGTCAGAGTTCCGCCCGCGCCATCTGTTCCTGAAACTGCGCCCCTTGTGTCAGCCGGCCAATGCTGCGCTCCACCCCGGCTGCGATCTCCAGCAGCCGGCGATCCTGCCCGTGGCGCGCCACCAGCATGAAGCCCACCGGGCGCTCGCAGCCGGCCACGGGCAGCGAGATCGCCGTGAGGTCGAACTGGTTGCAGAACATCGGGTTGCGCAGGATGTGCCAGTCCGTTTTGTTGTAGAGCCTGTCGTCGGCCTCCAGCGGCGCGATCAGGGGCGCCGAGATGGCCGTTGTCGGCAGCGCCAGCACGTCGACTGGGGACAGCCGCTCGTCCATGGCGGCGACAAGCGCCCGGCGCTGATAGATCATGCGGATATAGATCGGCGCAGGAACGGTGCTGCTGCGCGCAATCGACCATCTTACGCGCGGATCGATCTCCGCAGCCTTGGTTTCCAGCCAGTCCGCATGAACCTCGGAGGCCTCGATGGAAGCGATCGAGGCCGCGGCGGTGGTCTCCGCCATGGCGGTGAGCAGATCGTCGATGTTGTGGTCGTCGATCTTCGCGCCAGCCTGCGACAGGCGGCTCAGAGCCGCCTCAAAAGCCTGCTCCACCAGGGGCTCCGTGTCCGAGAACAGGCGCCCGCGTGGAATGCCGATCCGCAATCCTGCCAGAGGATGAGGATTGACGATCCACGGGTCTTCGCCGGCCATGACGGCATCGGTGGAGGCGCAGTCCTGAACGGAGCGCGCGAGCGGCCCGACCGAGTCCAGCGACGGCGATAGGGGAAACGCCCCGTCGAGCGGCACCCGATGGGCGGTCGGCTTGAATCCAACGACGCCGTTGAGCGCCGCGGGGATGCGCACCGAACCACCCGTGTCGCTGCCGATGGAAATCTCGCTCGTGCCTTCGGCGACGGTGACACCGGCGCCCGAGGACGAGCCGCCCGGAATGCGCAGGGGATCGGCCGCATTGCCCGGCGTGCCGTAATGCGGGTTGAGGCCGAGCCCCGAATAGGCGAACTCGACCATGTTGGTTTTGCCCAGGATGACGGCGCCCGCCTGGCGAAGGCGGCGGACGATGATTGCATCCTTCGTTGCCGGCGGCCTGTCTCTTAGGGCGATGGAGCCCGCGAGCGTGGTCTCGCCCGCTACGTCGAACAGATCCTTGATGGAGACGATCGCCCCATCGAGCGGGCCTAAGGAAACGCCCGCATGCTGGCGTGCATCGGCAGCGTCGACAGCCGCACGGGCGGCCTCATGATAGAGGCGAACGAACACCCGCTCGTCGGCGGCCCGCGCGTCCAGACGCTCCAGGATGGTTTCAAGCTTATCGCGAATGGTCGTCATAAAAGCACCGGATGAACAGCAGAGATGTTCAGCTTAGCACCGGAGCCACGGCCTTCTGTCAAGCAGGACGGTGCTACCGCCTCAGGACGCATAGCGCTGCCGGGTCTCGTCGGCATCGTCCGGGTCGGTGACCATGGTGGCAATCGGGAAGGTGATCACGCAGCGAATGCCCGCCGGGGCGAAATCGAGCTTGATCTCGCCCCCGAGCTGCTGCGCCAGACCGCGCTGGATGAGCTTGGTACCAAAACCCTGGCGCTCTGGCTTCTTCACCGGAGGACCGCCGCTTTCGACCCACTCGACGAGGAGGGACGGCGGAGCGCTGCCGGTCGTGACAGCCCACATCACGTGAACCCTTCCCTCCGGCACCGACAGGCTGCCGTATTTGACCGCGTTCGTCGCCATCTCGTGGATGGCCAACCCTAAGGCCAGCGCGGCACTCGGCTGGAGATTGATCCTCGGCCCCTTCAGGCGGATGCGCTGACGCATGACATCCTGGTAGGGATCGAGCTCGTTCTTCAGCACATCCTCCAGAAGTGCGCCCTGCCACTGAGTGGTCGTCAGAAGATCGTGGGTCTTGGCGAGCCCGTGCAGGCGATCCATGAAAGCGTTCCAGGACGCAGCATCGGTGTTCTCGGCCGAACGGCGGGTGAGCGACGCCACCGATTGCACGGTCGCCAGCGTGTTCTTCACGCGATGATTCAACTCGTGCAGCAGAAGCGCCTGCCGTTCGTCGGCAAGCTTGCGCTCCGTGATCTCCTGCGAGACGCCGACCATGGAGAGCTGACCGTTATTTCCACTTCGCGTCCGGCCGCTGATACGGATCCAATGCTCGCTGCCATCGGGCCAGATCGCGCGATACTCCACATGGAGATCAGTGTTGTTGGCAATCGCCTGCGCCAAGGCTTCGGCCTGCATGGCACGGTCGTCGGGGTGAATGGACGAGACCAGATCCGCATAAGAGAACGGCTCGTCGCGGCTGCGGCCGAAATTGGCCCGGCAGGTTGCGGAGGTGATGAAGGTGCCTGTCTCCGGCGTGAACTCCCAGGAGCCGAAATGCCCTGCATTGAGTGCCAGGCGCAGGCGGGCCTCGCTCTCCGCCATCTGGGCCAGAACATCCTCCCGGTCCCGCTCATGCCGGCGAATATCCGCCGACGCTTCTGCCAGCGCCGTCTTGATCGTGTCGAATTCCAGAACCTGCGTGGTCTCCGGTCCGGACACGTCCTCCCGGCGGCCGAGCGCCTGAGCTGCCGCAACGAGCTGGTCGACGGGTCTCGCAATCGCGCGCGACAGAAGAGCTGCCAGGAGGAGACCGACGAGGACGACTCCGGTCAGAATCAGGAGCCAGAAGAGCGAGCGCTCGATCGACTGCGCCAGCTCCGAAGTCGGGATGCTGATGACGAAGGACCAGCCATAGGCCGGCGATTGGCTGAAATAAGTGCGAACCGCGATGCCATCGAGGGTGACGCTCTGCAGGACTCCCTCGGAGGACGCAGCAAGGGCCTCCTGGACGTTGGCACTGGCCGGCTGGCCGACGAACCGTTCCGGCGCGCGCGATCGGGCCACGATCCGCTTGCTGCGGTCGAGCACGGCCGCGTTCCAGCCGTCGACGATCCTCTGGTCGCGGATGATGTTCTGAAATGCCTCGGGAGTGATGGCGAGCGACAGGATGTAGCCCACCTGCTCGTTCAGGACGACGGGAACATCGATGGTGATGAGGCGCTGCCCCGTCAGGGACCCGACATAGAGGTCCGATACGTACGGCCTGCGCGTCTCCTGAACCTGCCGAAGAACAGCCGCGCGGTTGCTGGTCGGCAGGTGAACGCCGTAAGGCACGCGGGTGTTGAGGATGGCGCGCCCGCTCGGCTCGAAAAGAGCGATCCAGGAAGGATCCGCGAGACCAAGATCCTTCACCCGGTTGTAGAAGCCCTCGAAGTCGCCATGGGCCAGGGTTGGCGATTGGGACAGAACCCGCAGCGCCAAAACAGATTTATCGATTTCCCGATCCAGCAGCAGGCTTAAGGCCCTGGCGGTCTCCTGCATGCGCTGGTCGATCGCCTGCTGCTCGGCCCTGTAGCCTGAGTAGAAGCCGCCTGTCGCCACGAGGATGATCGGCAGCGAGATGGCGAGCACCAGCACCCACAAAACCTGCCGCAGGGATGTTCTGGCTCTTCCGGGAAGACCCGTGGCCGTTTGCGCAGTGTTCATTCCGTCCATGGGATCTCGCGTCATGGTGCTAACCCACGTCCTGCGCCGGCATGGTGACGCGCACGAGGGTTGGCGGCTCGCCCGGCGGCCATTCCACCTGGGCATCGAGCTGGCGCGAGAGAGCTTTGAGAACGGTTCCCGACGCGCTGTTCTGCGCCGCCTGCTTTTCGTCGGGACTGAAAGCGTCGTCGGAGAGCTGGAACAGCAGAACCCCGCCCCGAATGCGTAAGGTGAGCTTCAGCTTGCCATGGCGTTCCCGGTAGGCGTGGCTGAGAGCATTGACGACGATCTCATTGAACAGGAGCGCGAGGGGCGCCGCCTTGGCGGCCTCGACCTCC
This sequence comes from Microvirga sp. CF3062, assembly GCF_036314045.1. NCBI lineage: Bacteria > Pseudomonadati > Pseudomonadota > Alphaproteobacteria > Hyphomicrobiales > Methylobacteriaceae > Microvirga > Microvirga sp. CF3062. The sequence goes on along the minus strand of NZ_JAYGGN010000005.1, from coordinate 157,652 downwards.
ACGTTCTCGACCTCGAATTCCGGTACGATCCTCACGTCGGGCAAGGCGGCGGTGAGCTCCTGGCAGAGCCCCTTGGCGAAGCTGGACGCATCGAAGCGCGCCGCGCCCTTGCCGTCGTAGAGATCCCGATGCGCCGCGCCGAGCGCCTGCAGACGCTCCCTCATGCGACTGAGAACCTGCCGCACCTGATCGTCCTCGGCCTGGCGGATCTCGATCCCGATCAGGGACAGGAGAAGCTGGAGATTGTTCTTCACCCGGTGATCGAGTTCGTGCAGAAGCGCCGTCTGCCGATCGAGGAGCCCCTGAAGAGCCTCCTGCGCATGGCGCTTGTCGGCCCGTTCGCGGGCCTCGGAAAGGGCGCGCAGAACCGTGCCCGGAAGCCGGTCGAGGCTGTGCTTGAGCACGTAGTCGGTGGCGCCGCGCTTGAGCGCCTCGACCGCCACCTCCTCGCCGAGCGCTCCGGACACGAACACGAAAGGCGTGCCGGGAGCCCGCGCCTGCACGATTTCCAGCGCGCTCAATCCGTCGAAGGCCGGAAGCCGGTAATCGGCCAGAATGATGTCCCAGCGCCCATCCTGTACCGCCCGCGTGAAATCGGCCGCCGTGTCGACGCGCTCCACCGAAACAGTCAGGTTGGCGGAGGCCAGAGCCTCCATCACCAGCTCAGCATCGAGCGCGCTGTCCTCCAGGAGGAGGACGCGCAGCATTGGGCTGGACTGAGTACGGGCCTGCACGCTCATCGGTGGCGTTACCCTCCGTTGCGATGCGGCGGCGGTTCGTTGAGGATGGCCCAGAACACGCCGAGATCCTGGATCGCGTCGAAGAACTCGCGGAAGCCCACCGGCTTCACCACGAAGGCATTCACCCCGAGCTTATAGCTGCGCAGGAGGTCGCTCTCCTCCCGCGAGGAGGTGAGCATCACGACGGGCGTCTGCCTGAGATGCGGATCGGCCTTCACCTTCTCCAGCACCTCAAGCCCGTCGACCTTTGGCAGCTTGAGATCGAGCAGGACCACTGCGGGGTCGCTGGTGTTGCGGCTCTCATGCGCGCCGCGACGATAGAGAAAATCGAGAGCTTCGGCACCGTCGCGCACGATAACGACCTCATTGGCGAGCTGGCTCTGCTCGAGGGCCGCCAGCGTCAGTTCGAGATCCTTCGGGTTGTCCTCAACCAGCAGAATCGGTTTCAAATCCGGCATTCACGCCGCTCCTTCAGTCATTGTTTCATCCGGCAGGGCAATGGAGAAAGTCGCTCCCCGGTCGAGGATGCCTTCGGCCCAGGTCCGCCCCCCATGTCTTTCGACGATGCGGCGAACATTGGCCAGCCCGATACCAGTCCCTTCGAAATCTTCCATCCGGTGCAGCCGCTGGAAGACACCAAAGAGCTTGTCGATATACCTCATATCGAATCCGACACCGTTGTCGCGCACGAAAAACGCCGTCTCCCCACCGTTGCGCGTGGAGCCGATCTCGATGCGGGCCTTCTCCCGGGGGCGGGTGTATTTTACGGCGTTGTCGAGAAGATTTTCAAACACCAGCCGGATCAGAACCGGATCGGCCGTCACCTCGGGGAGGTCGCCGATCACCCACTCGATCCGGCGACCGGCCGCATGTACGGTGAGCTGCTGCCGGACCTCGTCGATCAGGCAATTCATGTCGATCCGCCGCGGCTTGAGGGCGGTACGGCCCATCTGCGAGAAGCGCAGCAGGTTGTCCACGAGTGTTCCGGCCGTGTAGGCCGAATCGATGATGGTGTCGATGTAGCGCCTGCCCCTCTCCGAGAGCTCACTCGATTCCTGCTTCTTCAGGAGCTCGGAAAAGCCCACGATGTGCCGGAACGGCGCACGCAGGTCGTGAGAGACAGAATAGGAGAAGGCCTCCAGCTCCTTGTTGCTGCGGCGCAGCTCCTCGGAGATGGCCGCCAGCTCCTCGGCCCGGCGCAGCACGATGCCCACGATGGCGTGGCGCAGTTCCTTGACCGCCTCGGTCTCGCTCCGGTCCCAAGGCAGGGACCGCTCCCGCACCGTCTCCTTCCAGATCTCAAAGGAGCGGCGGGGGTGGAGCCGCGCCGTGCCGGCTTCTTCCTGCACGGGCTTCTGCGGATTGCCGCCCCATTTCACGGTCTGGACCACCTCGGGGCGGAACCAGAGCACATAGCTGGGACGGGCCTTCGAGATCGAGATCGAGAGAAGGCCGCTGGCCCGGTCGGCGAAGGATCGGGCTGCAGGGTAATCCTGCGAAAGGCAGTCGGTCGAAAAGACATCTTCCTGGTGGTTCTCCGAGAGCCAGGCGAACAGACCTTTGACCTGATCCTCGCTGGGCGTCTCACCCAGACACCAGCAACGATCCTCCGTGAGGACAGCCGCACCTTGGGCGCCCGCCAAACGCATCAGGTCGTCAGGGTTGTTCATGAGACCGGCGATGAAATGGTCTTCCGCCGCCATATGGGCGAGGAGCCGCGTCTGCACGGCGCCGAGACGCACCCGCTTTTCAGCCAGCGTTGTGTTCTCCCGCGCCTCGAGCTGCAGGGAGAAGATCTGGGTGAGGAAATCGCAGGCGTTGCGCACCTGCAGCGAGACCCGCTTCGGCTCCTTGCTGTGGCACGAGATCAGGCCCCACAGCCTGCCGTCGCGCAGGATCGAGATCGACATGGAGGCAAGCGTCCCCATGTTGCGCATGTATTCGAGATGCACCGGGGAGACGCTGCGCAGCACCGAGTCGCTCAAGTCCAGCGGCGCAGGATCCCGCGACTGGATCGGGACCGGGGTGTAGTTGGCATCCGAAATGATGCGCAGGCGGTTGCGCCGGTAGAGCTCTCGCGCCTGGGCCGGAATGTCGGAGGCCGGAAAGCGCAGATCGAGATAGGACGGCAGGACCTCGTTGCGATCCTCGGCGATGACGGTGCCGTTCCATTGCTCGTCGAAGCGATAGATCAGCACCCGGTCGAACCCGGTCATGCCGCGAACGTCCTGTGCCGCGAGACCACACAGGATCTCGACGCTGGAGGCTCCCTGCAGCTGTTCCACGAAACGGCGCAAGGTAGGGTACAGCGAATCGAGACTCGAGACGGCCTCCAGGGGTGTTTCCTCCAGCTCAAGAACCACGCATTCACCCGAGCGGGAGATTGCGGCCTCGTAGGTCCGTTGGCCCTGTGCCGTGGAGATTTCAATCGTGCGCAGATACTGCGTGGTCCCGGCTGGCGGCGGATCCGCGAGCTGTGCCTCGAGTTCCCGGCTCAGAACCGGCAGGACCTCGGCGAAGGGCCGGCCCAGGGCGTCAGTCGGATCGAGCCCGAAGATCTCCGCGATGTTGGCGCTGGCATAGGCGAGCGTCCGGTCGGAAAGCCGAAGCGCCAGAAGGATCCCGTGCGGCTGGATGCTGCCCGGAATGTGGATCGGCTCCCGCTCGCAGGCGGTCAGGTCGATGTCTTGCGTCTGCAGATTCATGGGGTCTCGCACAGCCAATCATGCATCACGGTAAAGGTCTTCTGTGCGGACTCGACGATCACATCGTCGGCCTCCGGCGACGACGCTTCCAGCAGCACCGCGCCGAACGACTTCCACATGGCCGCAATATTGCGTCCGTAGCTGCGGAAATAGGCGCAGCCCGTCTCCGCGTCGAGCCCAAGCCGGCGCTGCACCTCACGGGCAATGATGGCACCGCCGAGGGTGGAGCCTTCGACCACATACATGCTCCCCAGCACGGCCTCCGGCGCCGGCAGCGGCATCAGAGGCCGGCATTGTGGCAAACGGATGATGTCTTCCGATTTTAGTCCTAGAGCCTCAAGGTCCCGGACCAGGTGCTGCGTCTTGCGCCGGCGCTCGAAGAAGCCCTGGTCGGGCGCTTGGCCGACCGCTTCCTCTTCCCAGGCTTTGTGGAACCCGTAGAAGCGGATCAGCAGGTCGCGGTAGCCATCGCGTGAGGTGATCCGGCGGTCGAGATCCATCGCCGCCTCGATGCGGTCGTGGGCCGCCCGGGTTTCGGTTTTCAGTCGTGCCAGAATCGTCATGCAGTCTCGTCGTTGGGGCGGCCAAGCCTCTTGGCAGCGATCCGCTCGGCCAGTCCAAGCCCGTCGTGGATCAGAACCGCCAGCAAGGCAACCACCAATCCGCCCTGGAGGATGAACGCGACGTTGTTGGATTGAAGCCCCGCAATGATCACCTCCCCCAGCCCCTTGGCCGCCACGGTCGAACCGATGGTGGCGGTGCCGAGGCTGATGATGACCGAGAGGCGGATGCCGGCCAGAATCACAGGCAGGGCGAGCGGCAGCTCCACCTGCCACAGGCGCTGGCGGGCATTCATGCCCATGCCCCTGGCGGCCTCGAGCGTGCGGGCCGACACCTCCGTCAGGCCGGCCAGCGTGTTCTCGAAGATCGGCAGGAGGCCGTAGAGAAAAAGCGCGATGAAGGTGGGCTTTTCCCCGAAACCCACAAGCGGCACAGCGATGGCCAGCACGGCGATGGGCGGGAAGGTTTGGCCGATATTCACGAGGCTGCGCGAGAGCGGCAGGAACTCGCGGCCGCTCGGCCGCGTGACGAAGATGCCGAGCGCAACCGCCAGGGCGGTGCTGGCGAATGTGGCCAGGAACACGATGCGCAGATGCGACAGGGTGAGAGAAAGCAGGCTGCCCTGGTTGTAGATCGCCGGTGCGTTGTTGGCGGTCAGCGGCTCGAACGCAAAGGCGAAAAGCTGCGGCACTGTTACGAAAGCGATGAGCAGGAGCAGCGCCGCAGCGCGCAGGATGACGGCACGCGTGCTCATGCGAGAGAGCGCCCGTGCTTGAGGATGCCCTCGACGCTGATGCGCCCGACGGGAACCCCAGTTGCATCGGCCACAGGCAAAGCGGGCTTGCCCCGCCAGATGAGCTGCGCCAGCGCATCGCGCAAGGTCGCCGACACGATAATCGGCTCTCCTTCCGCGTGACCCACCTCCATCGCATCCTTCACCGTCACAAGGGACAGCAGCCGGAAGGGCCGCTCCGCCGTTCCCACGAGCTGATCGACGAAGGCTTCCGCCGGATGGGTCAGCAGCTGCGCCGGTGTGGCGTATTGCAGGAGACGCGCCTGATCCATCACGGCGATACGGTCACCCAGATGAAAGGCTTCGTTCATGTCATGGGTCACGAGCACGATGGTGGTGCCGAGCCGCCGCTGGATCGCCAGGAGATCGTCCTGCGCCTTGCCGCGAATGACGGGATCGAGCGATCCGAAAGGCTCGTCCATCAGGAGAAGCGCGGGCTTCGCGGCAAGCGCGCGGGCGACACCCACACGCTGCTGCTGGCCGCCGGACAATTGATGCGGAAATTTTCGGGCGAACTCTCCCGGATCGAGCTGGAACAGATCGAGCAGCTCCTCGACGCGGGCTGCGATCCGCCGCCTGTCCCAGCCGAGAAGACGCGGGACGGTGGCGATGTTCTCCGCAACAGTGCGATGCGGGAACAATCCGTAGCCCTGGATGACATAGCCGATGCGATGGCGGAGCTCGTCCTCCGGGATGGTTGCCGTGTCCTGCCCATCGATGAGGACGCGGCCTGTATCCGGAACGACGAGCCGGTTGATCATGCGCAGCAGAGTCGACTTGCCGGCCCCCGAGGTGCCAACGACAACCGCGATCTCACCCTCGCCAACCGTGAAGGACACGTCATCGACGACAATGTTGTCGCCATAGCGCTTGCTGAGATGCTCGATCTCGATCATGCGGCGCCCCGCTGTGTCAGGTCGATGATCGCATCGAGGATGATGGCTGCGGCGAAGGATAGAACCACCGTCGGAATGGCTCCGAGCAGCACCAGGTCGATCGCCGTCTGGCCGATGCCTTGGAACACGAAAGTGCCGAAGCCCCCTCCTCCGATCAGCGCAGCAATCGTGGCGAGCCCCATGTTCTGAACCAGCACGATGCGGATGCCCGCGAGAATCACGGGAAGTGCCAGCGGCAGCTCAATCTGCATGAGGCGCTGCCGTCGCGATAGGCCCATGCCGCGCGCGGCTTCGGTCACGTCGGCCGGCACCTGGCTCAGTCCCGCCATCGTGTTGGCCACCACCGGCAGCAGGGAGTAGAGGAACAGTGCGATGAAGGCGGGCGCCGCGCCGATGCCGCGGATGCCGAGCGCTGCGGCGAGCGGCACGTTTGCCGCGAGAAAGCCCAGCGGCGCGATCAGGATGCCGAAGAGCGCGATGCTCGGGATCGTCTGCACAATGCCGAGCCCGTTTAGGATCACGGTACGCAGCGCAGGAAAGCGATGGCTTGCGAGGCCAAGCGGCAATCCGACGAGACAGGCGGCCAGCATCGACCCGAAGGCGAGCCACAGATGCTGGCGCGCCTCGCGCCAGAAGCTCTCCGCCCGGTTCGTATATTCCTTCATCAGGGAGAGATCGTTCCAGGCTCCTGAGAGAAGCAGAAGCGCCAGCACGCCCGCGGCTAAACTTAGGGCCGCGAGTCTCCCCCAAGGTCCCAGACGCAGGCGCGTCAGCGCGTCGGCGGCCAAGAGCGCAAAGGCCAGAGCGAGAAGCCAGAAGCCGAGGGCGGGCGACACGCGCGCGAAGGTGTTGCCCGCCGGCGTGACAAAGCCCGCGGAGAATCCGACCGTGGGAAAGATCACGCCAAGCCCGAGGCAGGCTGCCGCCAGCCGGACGAGCGGTCTGTGCGCCAGCACCGCGCAGAGCGCGACGGCAAGCACCACGACGATGGTGATGAGCGCTCCAGCCGGCGCCAAGGCATCGATGAGCAGGCGCCCTTCCCCCGAGACGATGCGGTTGGCACGGTACGTCACGAAGGGGCTTGCGAAAAGCGCAATGCCGATGAGCCCGGCGATCACGCTCCCGAGCCGGTCCAGGTGCAAGGTGGGGCGCTGAATGGGCATGCCGGGCGCAGTGGTTCGGGAGGAGATCGTGTTCACAAAGCGTCCGGCCTTTGTCGCGCAGCTCTTTCTTTGAATCGAGCCGTCAGATTACTTCAGGAAGCCCTTGGACTTCAGGTAATCCATCGCCACCGCCTTCGCCGGCTCGCCGCCGACCTGCACCCGGGCATTCAGCCCCTGAAGGGTGACGAGATCGAGAGAGGCGAAGATGGGCTTCAGGATCTCGGCGATCTTCGGGTTCTCCTTGAGGGCCGCCTCGCGCACGATAGGAGCCGGCGCATAGACGGGCTGGACGCCCTTGTCGTCTGCCAGCACCACGAGGCCGGAGGGAGCGATGCCGCCGTCGGTGCCGTAGACCATGGCGGCGTTGGCGCCGTTGGTCTGCTCGGCCGCCGCCTTGATGGTGGCCGCCGTGTCGCCGCCGGAGAGCACGATGAGCTGCTCGGGCTTCATGCGGAAATCGTAAGTTTTCTGGAAGGCCGGAAGGGCGGCTTCCGAGTTCACGAACTCGGCGGACGCGGCAAGCACCACCTTGCCGCCCTTTGCGATCCACTGGCCGAAATCGGACATGGTCTTGAGCTTGTTGGCATCGGCCACTTCCTTGCGCAGCGCGATGGCCCAAGTGTTGTTGGCTGGCGACGGGTCGAGCCAGACGATCTTGTTGGCGTCGTAATCGAGCTTCTTGGCGGTCTCGAAGCCCTTGGCGGCGTCCTTCCAGACCGGGTCGTCCGCCTTGTTGAAGAAGAAGCCCGCATTGCCGGTATATTCGGGGTAGATGTCGATCTCGCCCGCGGTGAGGGCCTTGCGCACCACCGGGGTTGCACCGAGCTGGATCCGGTCCTGGGTCTTGATGCCGTTGGCATCGAGGGCGAGCAGGATGATGTTGCCGAGAACGGAGCCTTCCGTGTCGATCTTGGACGAGACGACCACATCGGCCCTGGCGGCACCCATCGCCGCCAGCCCGAGGGCGACAGCGAACACCGCCGGTTTGAGCATGGACTTCATGTGAACCCCCTTATGGAACCTTGCCCTGCTGTTTTTAGGACAGTCCGGCGATTTAGGCAGAGGGGGTCTCAAGAAGAGTTGGGCCGGAGGATAAAAACTTAGTGTGATGGCAAAAGATCCCACCGCAGACTCAAGAGCCTGCGACGGGTCCTATCCTTGAGCGCTATCGATGGCCTCGTCAGGCGCTCAGGATTGAAGGCGGCTCCTGGGCGATGGTGAAGCGGACCTGCGCCTGCGGCCGGTGATCCTCGGACAGGGTGCGCCAGGTGCGCTCGGCCTCGGTGCGGCTCTCGAAGGGGCCGACGACCCGCTCGGTGCCCTGGACGATTTTTTCGCAATCGCAGGAGGTGTACTCACCACCGACAACCCAGAAACGTGATGTATTCATTGTCACTCTCCATTGGTACAAAGGGTTTGAGGTTTGCGTGAGGCTCACTCAGCCGCCTGAAGCTTGGTGGCGGACTGGAACTGTGCGGTCTCGGTCGACTCGGCCATGGCCGTGGTGGACGACTTGCCGCCGGTGATCACCACCGAGACCTTGTCGAAGTAGCCGGTGCCGACCTCGCGCTGGTGGCGGGTGGCGGTGTAGCCGCTCGTCTCTGCGGCGAACTCGGCCGCCTGGAGTTCCGAATAGGCACCCATGCCGCGGTCGCGGTAGCCGCTCGCCAGGTCGAACATGCCGTAGTTGAGCTGGTGGAAGCCGGCCAGGGTCACGAACTGGAACTTGTAGCCCATGGCGCCGAGCTCGCGCTGGAACTTGGCAATGGTGGCGTCATCCAGCTTCTTCTTCCAGTTGAAGGACGGCGAGCAGTTATAGGCCAGCAGCTTGCCCGGATAGCGCTTGTGGACGGCTTCCGCGAACTTGCGGGCATCGTCGAGATCCGGGTGCGAGGTCTCCCACCACAGGAGGTCGGCGAATTCCGCATAGGCTAGGCCGCGGGCGATGCAATGGTCGAGGCCCGTGCCGTCCTTGAGGCGATAGAAGCCTTCCGGGGTGCGGCTGTCGGGCTCGATGAACGGACGGTCGCGCTCGTCCACGTCCGAGGTGATGAGCTTGGCGGACTCGGCGTCCGTGCGGGCCATGATCAGGGTCGAGGTGCCCATCACGTCGGCGGCGAGCCGCGCCGCGATCAGGTTGCGCTCATGCGCCGAGGTCGGGATCAGCACCTTGCCGCCGAGATGGCCGCACTTCTTTTCCGAGGCGAGCTGGTCCTCGAAATGCACGCCCGCGGCGCCGGCCTCGATATAGGCCTTCATGATCTCGAAGGTGTTGAGCGGCCCGCCGAAGCCGGCCTCGGCATCGGCCACGATCGGCAGGAACCAGTCGCGCTCAGCGCCACCCTCCGCATGCTCGATCTGGTCGGCGCGCTGGAAGGTGCGGTTGATGCGGCGGCACAGCTCCGGGCCGGAATTGGCCGGGTAGAGCGACTGGTCGGGATACATGGCACCGGCCACATTCGAGTCGGCGGCCACCTGCCAGCCGGAGAGATAGATCGCCTCGAGCCCGGCCCGGGCCATCTGCATGGCCTGGTTGCCCGTCATGGCACCCAGCGAATGAACGTAGGGACGCTCGTGCAGCAGCTGCCACAGGCGCTGGGCACCGCGCTCGGCGAGGGTGTGCTCGATCTGCACCGAACCCCGCAGACGCTGGACGTCCTCGGCCGAATAGGGGCGACGGATGCCATCGAAGCGGCCCTTCGGGGCGGAAGGGATCAGGTCGTTGGTCGAAGCCTGGGACGTCTGGGAGGTCATCTTCAATCCTTCAGTTTACATTCCTTGACAAAACCCGCCTGCAGGCCAGTATTGCTGCAATGCAGCAGGGCTCGTTCCTTTAATAATCGTCGAAGAGGCTATTGTTTCAACGACGGATTTCCGAAGAAAAGTGGCCTTGTAAACCTATGACAAACAAGTTCGTGTAAAGTTGTAAAAAGATTTACAATATGGATGAGAGCAGAAAGCTTTTCGTCGGCCCCCGCCTGAAGCGTCTGCGGCGCGAACTCAACATGAGCCAGTCCCGCATGGCAGAGGAACTCGGGCTCTCACCGAGCTACCTGAACCTGATGGAGCGCAACCAGCGTCCCATCACGGCGCAGGTGCTCATCCGCCTCGCCCATGCCTATCAGCTGGATCCACGTGAGTTCGCCAACGACGATCACGAGCGCACCGTGTCGGAGCTGGAGGAGGTCTTCGCCGACCCGCTCTTCCGAAGCACGCCGGTGGCTCGTCTCGAATTGCGCGAGGCCATCGAGAGCGCTCCCTCCCTGGTCGATGCCATCAACCGCCTCTACCGCGCCTATCAGGCCATGCGCGGCGCCCGGGAGGTCGTGACGACCAGCCTCAACGACCGCGACCGCGCCGAGGACGCACCGCAGGTCAACCCGGTCGACCGGGTGCGGGAGCTGATCCACGAGGCGAAGAACCATTTTCCGGAACTCGACGAGGCCGCCGAAGCGCTGGCGTCGGAACTTGCGATGACCGGGCACGATCTGTTCTTCGCCATCGGCGAGCGCCTGCACGCCAAGCACGGCATCCGGGTGCGGGTGATGCCCATCGACGTGATGCCGGATGCGCTGCGCCGCTATGATCACCACCGGCGCCAGCTCCTGATTTCGGAACTGGTGGATCCTTCCGGCAGAACCTTCCAGGCCGCCTACCAATTGGCCTTCGCCGAAATGCGTGAGGCCATCGATGCGCTCGCCGCACGCCTGGAGCCGGCCGACGGCCCGGCCCGGCGCCTGCTGCGGGTCTCATTCGGCAATTATTTTGCCGGCGCCCTGATGATGCCCTATGCGAAGTTCCACGCGGCCGCGGAGGCACTGGGCTACGACGTGGAGGTGCTGGGCGCCCGCTTCGGCGCCAGCTTCGAGCAGGTGGCGCATCGCCTCACGACGCTTGCCCGTCCCGGCGCCCGCGGCATTCCCTTCTTCCTGGTGCGGGTGGATTCGGCCGGCAACGTGTCGAAGCGCTTCTCGTCCGGTCGCTTCCCGTTCTCGCAGTTCGGCGGCACATGCCCGCTCTGGAACCTGCATTCCACGTTCCGGACACCGGGCCAGGTGGCGACGCAAATCATCGAACTGCCTGACGGCTCGCGCTGGTTCTCCATGGCCCGCACGGTCAAGCGCGCCTTCAACCCCTGGGGAGCGCCCGATCCGCAATTCGTGGTCGGCCTCGGCTGCGAACTGAAATACGCCCATCGCCTCGTCTATGCGCGCGGCCTCGACCTGTCCTCCGCCGAGGCCACACCGATCGGCATCAACTGCCGCCTGTGCGAACGCGCCGCCTGCCCGCAACGCGCGGCGCCGCCCCTGATGCATGCGCTGATTGTGGACGAGATGAAGCGCGGCATCTCACCCTTTGAGTTCGATGCAACTTAAAACCGAAGTGCCTCAGGTTGGCCGGGTATGGCGATAGAAGGCGTTGGGGATGCCATCGACATCCCTGATGCCGGCAAACGACATCCCGGCCTTTTCGAGCACGCGGCGGGAGGCTGCATGCTCGGCCACCGCGAACCCGATGACGTGATCGATGGGCTTGGCCCTGTAGATCCAATCGAGCAGCGCCCGGGCGGCCTCGGTCGCATAGCCATGGCCCCAGAGGTGGCGCATGAAGCTATAGCCGAGCTCAAGCTCATCGGTTTCCGGAAACCAGCCGAAGCCTGCGCGGCCTAAGAAAGCCCCTTGCCGGTCGGTGACCTTGAACTTCGTCCAGCCATGGGCCGCATAATCGGCTCGAAAACCCTCGAACTTGGCCCGAAGATACGCCTCATTCCAGGGCGGATCACCCATCTGCAGGAAGTGCTGGACCTCAGGGTCACCGTGAAGCGATGCGAACAGCGGAAAGTCTTCCGCGTCCCAGGGGTTAAAACACAGGCGCTCGCTGACCAGAACGGGAGGCGTCATAGGTGGCTCCTACTGCTTCTCGGACAGCCAATGATCCAGGAACCGCTCCAGCCAGCGGGAGACATGCGGGTCGTGCTGATAACGACCCTCGAGCTGCCGCACCCGGTCCTGGGCGCCCGGCATGCACAGGCGCTCCTCGGCGACCACCGTCCAGCGGCAGAGCATGGCGTGGGTCACCTCAGGGTGGAACTGAAGCCCGAAGGCCCTCTCGCCCACTCGGATCGCCTGCGTCGGGAAATCGTCGCCGGTGGCGAGGGTCTCGGCGCCCGAGGGGCAATCGAACCCCTCCCGATGCCAGTGATAGACATGGCTCGGCCAGGGGACGCCCCAATCCGTGCTCAGGGCCTCGCCGGCCTTTGTGGGCAGGAGTGGGTAATAGCCGATTTCGGCTCGCCCCTCGGGATGTGCCCAGACGCTGGCGCCCAGGTGCTTGGCCATCATCTGCGCGCCGAGGCAGAGGCCGAGATAGGGCTTGTTCTCTTTCAGCGGCACCTCGATCCAGTCGATCTCCTGCTTGATGAACTCGTCCGGATCGTTGGCGCTCATCGGCCCGCCGAACACGACGGCGCCGGCGTGCTCCGCGAGGGTCTCCGGCAGCGGATCGCCGAAGCGGGGGCGGCGTATGTCGAGGGGATAGCCGCGCTCCACGAGCAAGCGTCCGACCCGGCCAGGGGTCGAATGCTCCTGATGCAGCACAATGAGAACCGGTGCCCTGGATCGCCGCCTAGGCATGATTGGGATTCCAGACGGAAACGTAAGCGGGAGGACGGGTGAGGAGACGCGAGGCCATCAGCGGATTATTCAGGACAAGCCTGGCCCTGCGCAAGAGGGCCTCGGATCTAGGAAATAGGCCTGTCTAACCCTAAGATCCTGTTCTATAATGATATCATGGATCAGGGCATTTCCAGAGCCTTTTGCATGGAGGCGCAAAAGTGATAGAAGCGTCTGAGTCTCAAGGCTTGAAGTCGAAAAAATCCAGGGCATGTGTCCCGTGTTCTGGGGAACAATCTACCAGCGCCTTGCCTGAAAGAAAGCAAAACCGTGACCGATAGCGTAATGAGCGACGGCGATCTCAATGGCCTTCGAATCCTTGTCGTCGAGGACGAAGCTGCGATTTCCCTGCTGCTGGAAGACATGCTTCTCGACTTCGGCTGCGAGGTAATCGGGCCCGCGGCCCGGCTGTCTGCGGCCCTCGAGGCCGTGTCCCGCGAGCAGGTCGATCTGGCCATTCTCGACGTGAACGTGGCCGGAGAGCCGATCTATCCGGTGGCAGAGGCGCTGGCGCTGCGTTCGATCCCGTTCGTGTTCTCCACGGGCTATGGCAGCGCCGGGATCCGCGACACCTTCCGCGACCGTCCGGTTCTGCAGAAGCCTTTTGCCCAGCACGACCTGAAGCAGAAGCTTCTCATGGCCCGCACCAAGAAGGCCTAATTTCAGCGAATCTGCTGCGACTTCGTGGCTCTACCTGTGGCCGATATGCTGCAATGTTTACCCTGTGTTCCAAAACACACCGGACGAGATGTAAATCGGCTTTGATCCCAGGCTCTTGCTGCTAAGCTCTAGTAACGTTAGAGCAGGTAGCTTCCGATCAAGCTGGGCCTTCATGTCTGTACATTCTCTCCGCCTTTTGACCGCGACGAGCGCCCTTGCGCTGAGCCTCGTCCATGCGCAGGCCCAGACTCCGGTGGCGCGGCCTGTCCCGGCGGCGGGTGCCATCGTGGCCGCCAAGGGCGGCGAGGAAATGCGCTTCGTGCGCGAGGATCTCTGGCGCTCGGCCCCGATCCAGCAGAGCGTGGTCGGTGGCGATACCCTGCGCACCAACGAGATCGGCAATCTCGCGATCCTGTTCTCCGACCAGACCCAGATCCGCGTCGGCCGCAACTCGACCCTGACTGTCAATGAAGTCGCCGGCGGCCAGGCCGGCAACACCCAGCTCAACCTCCAGAGCGGCAATATCTGGGCGCGCGCGGCTCGCGGCGGCTCCGGTGTCGACGTCAAGACGCCGGCAGCGGTCGCGGCCATCCGCGGCACCGATTGGTCGCTCTCGGTCGAGGGAGGCCGCACCTCCCTCATCGTGCTTGAAGGCGTGGTCGAGCTCACCAATGCCCAGGGATCGGTGACGGTCCGCCAGGGCGAGGGCGCCGTCGTGTCGATCGGGCAGGCTCCGACGAAGTTCGTGATCACGAACTCGAACGACCGCGAGCAGATGCTCTTCTACCTGAGCCTGCGCGAGACCTTCTCGTCCCTCTCGACCACGCCGCTGACGGGGCCGTCCTTAAGAGCGGAGCGCACTAGGATCAAAGCCGTTGCTCCGCAGGCGCGCACCGTCGAGGATTGGCTGACCCTTGCTGAGATCGCCCCGTCCTATGACGGCAGGGCCGTTGCGGCGCAGGCGCTTGCCGAGGCCCGCAGCCGCCGCATGAGCGTCTCTCAGCGCGCCCGCGCGGACATGATCGAGGCGGCTCTTCTCGGATCGCAGCACCGCTGGTCCGAGGCCGCAGCTCTGTTCGCGAAAGCCGAACGCGGTCTCGATCCCAAGCGGCGCGTGCTGGCATCCTATGGTCGCTACATCACCCAGTCGCTGTCCGATCCGAACCGGATCTACGCGGAACCCAAGGCTCCGGGCAACGATCCGTTCGCGGCCTTGGCCCATGCCTATGTGGTTGCCTTCAAGCAGGATCTGAATGCCGCGGCCGAGGTCCTGAGGGCAGCGGAGAAGCGCTTCCCGAACGATGCGCGGATCGCCATGACGGCTGCAACGGTTGCCTATGCCCTGAACCGGCGCGAGGAGATGCGGGTCTCCATCGCCAGAGCCAAGGCTCTCGACCCGGACAATCCCGAGGTGATCGCGGCCGACAGCAACATCCGCGGCGACATCGACGGCGAGGTCAATGCGGCGGTCGAGGCCCTGCGCCGGGCCGTCGAGATCGCTCCAGGCAATTCCGGCCTGTGGAACACGCTCGGCCTTTTTGAATCCGACCGGGACCGACCGCTTGCCGCTGAAGAAGCCATGCGCCGCGCCATTGCGGAAGATCCGTTTAGCCCGGTTGCCTATGCCAACCTGGCGATCTTCCTGCTGGACCAATACCGGGTGGAGGAAGCGGGCGCGATGATCGACAAGGCGCTTGCCCTCGATCCCGGCTTCCATGTGGCCTATCTCGCCCGAGGCCGCTACCTGATGCAGAAAGGGGAGCCGGTCAAAGGTCTGGAGGCCATTCTCGCCGGGTCGGCCGCCAATCCCGGCCTGTCGCAGGGCCTGCTGCTGGCTGCCGCCTCCTATTACCAGAACGGTGACGACGAGCTGGCGATCCAGGCCCTCGATAATGCGGATCGGCTCGACCCGAACGATCCCGCCGTCTCGAGCGTGCGTACCGGCATCGCCATCGATCAGTATCAGGCGGATCAGGCCGTGCTCGCGGCTCGCGAGACCCTGCGCCGCTACCGCCAGCGCGGCGGCGATTTCGCCGGTATTGCCATCAACAAGGATGGCGGTTCCTACCCGGCCCAGGCCTATCGCTTCCTGAACCTCAACGAGTGGTCCCGCTTCTATGGCGACCGGGTGTTCGATCCGTTCGACGCGTCGAGCTACTTCGACCAATCGGCCGTGGAACGGCCCGGCCTCGTGACGGGCCGTCCGGACGTTTCGAATATCGAGAGCGGCGTCGGCGTGGATCTCTCGGCGCTCAACCTCACCATTCAGGGCCTCTTCTTCGATCCGCTGGCCGTATCCGGCCGCATCGGACGGCCCGACTTCTATCGCCGGCCCTTCGTCGACGCGGAGGTCGGGGGCTCGCTCCTGCATCACAACGGCCGCATCGGCTGGGGAGCGGACGCAACGGTGCAGGGTTTCTCGAACGAGCCGGTTCCAACCTCCTTCAACGTCACGGCAAGCCGCATCAAGACGAACGGACGCGATCTCATCGACCGGGAGAATGCCGATAGCGGCTCTTTCTTCATCGGCATGGCGCCCACGGCGGCCGATCGTTTTCTCGTGTTTGGGGCCGGAGCGAACAACGATCCGGCCATCGCCACGATCAACACCCCGACCAACTTCGCCGAGGGGACGCAGAACAATGCCGCCCTGCTCGGCGGGGCAGGCTGGAGCCACAGCTTCAGCGACCGGAACGTTCTGACCGGTGCCGTCTTCGGCATTAACGCCATCAACCGCAGCTTCACGAACACGGCAAATGCTGAAATCTCCCCCGGTTTCATCGTCGGAGGCAACAACTGGCGACGGACCCGGACTGAGGGTGCCTCGGCCGCCCTGTCCCACATGATCGGCTTTGGGGACCTGACCCTGCATTACGGGTTTGAGGCACAAAGGGGTCGTACGATCACCCGCGATGCAGGCCGAGCCTACGTCTACAACATAGCCACGGACACGTTCGACTTCTCCGACATCAACGAGCGATCGAGCGCGACCTTCCGCACGACCCGCCTCTACGCCGACGTCTTCTGGCGCCCGTTCGACTGGTTCGAGGCGCAGGCGGGCATCGAGCGCAGCACGGTCAAAGTCGAGGGCCAGCCGGCCGATAACGCGGTTTCGCCGCGCGTCGGGATCGGCGTCTCACCCTTCGACGGGCAATGGCTCCGTGCGGCCTACCGCCAGGACACGGGATCTCCCATCCCGTTTACCCTGGCGCCCGTGACCACAGTCGGCTTGGTGCCCAATGCCCTGCCCACGCAGCTGGGCGGCGAAACCAAAACCCTAGCTCTGCGCTGGGACGCGGAATGGTCCCCTTACGTCTTCACATCGGTCGAGTATCAGCGCCAGGACGCGGAGGACCTGAACCTTCCGATCGCCTACAGCTTCGACGGTATCGGCATCGGCAAGGCGCGCATCGAGCGGTTCGCTGCAACGGCCAACCTCTGGCTGACCCATGGCATCGGCGTGTTCGGCACCATCGGGACGATCTCGTCAAAAATTCTCTCGGATGAGGCGCCGGGGGCCGACGTGCCCTTCGTCGCCGGCAAGTTCGCCCGCGCGGGCGTCACCTTCGTCCATCCGAGCCGCCTCAGGTTCACCCTCGCAGGAACCTTCCTCGGAGACATCACGGGCAACCTGCAGGGGCGTGAGATCGACGATTACTGGACGGCCGATGCGGCACTGACCTGGGAAACCGCGGATCGCCGCTTCCTCTTCGGTCTCAGCGTGCTCAACATGCTCGACGAGGACTACGAGCTGGCTACCGACATCCGGGGGCCGGGACGCACCTTCGAGGCGAGCGTGAAAGCCAGGTTCTGAGGTGAAAGGCACCGAGACGGCACGGGACCATGGCGGCGGAGAACCCCTCTGGCGCCACTTCACCATGGCCGGGATCATCGCGGCGCTGCTGATCCCGTTTCTGTTCTTCCAGCCCTTCCGTCTCATCGAGGCGCGGCTCTACGATCTTCTCTCGGTGATCGCCCCTCCAGGCCCGGCACAGCCGGGAGCCATCCTGGTGGCTATCGATGAGCCGTCTATCGGCGAAATCGGCCAACGTTGGCCCTGGTCGCGAGAGACCCACGCAAAGCTCGTCGAGAGCCTGCGTGCGGCCGGCGCGAAAGTCATCGCCTTCGACATCGTCTTTGCCGATCCTTCGACGGAGGAGGCGGACACAGCCTTTGCCAAGGCGCTCGGCCCGGATGTGGTGTTGGCGGCCGACGACGTCACCACAATGTTGAATCAGGGCGTTCAGGTCACCCGGGTCAGCCCGCTCGATCCTTTCCTCGATGCGGGAGCAGCAGCCGGTGTCGCCTCGGTCCACCTCGATGGGGATGCTTACTTACGCCGCATGCCGGAGATGCGGGACAGCTTCGCCGGCGAGGCACTTCGCCTGATGGGAGAACCGAAACCGGCTGCTCCCGAGGGAGCGCTGATCCAGTATATCGGGCCGGCCTACACCTATCCTCGCGTCTCCTATTATCAGGCGCTGGATCCGGTGAACTTCCTGCCGCCCGGCTTTTTCAAGGGCCAGATCGTTCTGGTCGGCTTGAGCCTGAAGCAGGCGACCTCCGCCGATATCGGCACTCCCGATGCTTTTCCGACACCCTTTACGCTGACGACGAATACCCTGACGCCCGGCGTGGAGGTGCAGGCCAACATTCTCGACAATCTCCGGCACGGGCTCTACGTGCTCCCGGTTCCGCGCGCCCTGATGGTGATCCTCATCATCGCTGGAGCCTTCCTGGCGGCTGCCTTCTCAACCAAGGGTGCCACGTGGCGCACGGGCGTGTCCGTCGTTGCCGTGCTTGCCTTCTTCATCATCGGAGCCTGGGCACTTTTGCGCTTCGGTCGGGTCTGGGCGCCGCCTGCCTTGCCCATGGCCGCAGCGCTTGCGGTGTTCGGAGCGCGGTTCGGCCTCGACTATGCCCGCGAGCGCCATCTGCGCCGCACAGTGTCGGAGGCCTTCTCGCGCTACCTGTCGCCGGATCTCGTGGCGCAGCTGGCGCGCGATCCCAGCTCCCTGAAGCTCGGCGGCGAGCGCCGCAACCTCTCCATCCTGTTCTGCGACGTGCGCGGCTTCACCACCCTGTCGGAGAAGCTGAAGGATGAGCCGGAGCGGCTGACCACGCTCATCAACCGCCTCCTCGATCCGCTCTCGGAGGCAGTGCTCGCGGAAGGCGGCACCATCGACAAATATATCGGCGACTGCGTGATGGCGTTCTGGAACGCGCCCCTGCCCAGCCCGGATCATCCCTTGCGGGCCGCACGCGCCGCCATGCGCATGCTGGAGGCGGTGAAGGTCCTGAATGCGGAACTGCGGCAGGAGCAGGGTGAGGATGCCCCTCGCTTCGCCATCGGTGTCGGCATCAATACCGGCGACTGTGTGGTCGGCAATGTGGGATCGCGCTGGCGCTACGATTACTCCGTCCTGGGCGATACGGTGAACCTCGCCTCGCGTTTGGAAAGCCTGTCAAAGGAATACGGTGTCTCGATCGTGCTAGGACCTGCCACGGCGAAGGCCCTGCAGGAGCACTTCGTGCTCATCGAGCTCGACCGCATCGCCGTCAAAGGCCGCAGCGAGCAATCAGCGATCTTCACCATCGTGGCACCGGCCGATCAGCATCAGAAGGATCCGGCGCTGGCGGAACTGACGGAGCTGCATCCCACGCTCCTCGACACCATCGGTGCGGGAAAGCGGGCGGAAGCCTTGGCACTCGTTCAGCATTGCCAGACGCTCTCTCCGCCCCTGTCGACCTATTACAAGAAGCTTATGGCGAAGGCGGCGGCGATCCCCGAGTGATGTACTCCCGCAAGGCCGCATCAAGGGATGGCACGACTCTGAAAAGTTGAGGTCACTCAACCTCGGAACAGGCTCGAAATTCTCCGGACCGCTCTGTCGCGCGTCATGATCTTGCAACCGATTTGCAAGTAAAAACAAGTTCTTGCGCTTGAAGACACACGCTCTATAAGGTCGCCTTGTTTCCCGCTGAGCCAGCTTTTTAAGTGACGCGCCATGGACAAGACTCAAAAACTTGCCATCGGCAGCATATTCGTCGGAACCGTTGTTCTCGTCCTGAAATATGCCGCCTATTACATCACGGGAAGCATTGCGCTCTATTCCGACGCACTGGAGAGCATCATCAACGTGGTGACGGCGGTGGCGGCCTTCATGGCCGTTCGCCTGAGTGCCGCACCGGCGGATGCCAATCACCCTTATGGCCACCACAAGGTGGAGTATTTCTCAGCCGTGCTCGAAGGCGTGCTGATCATCGTCGCGGCTCTTGCGATCCTGCGGGAAGCTTATTTCGGGTTCCTGTCGCCGAAGGTGATCGATGCCCCGATGCAGGGCCTCGCCATCAACGCGGTTGCCGGTGTGATCAACGCGGTCTGGTCCTGGCTCCTGATCCGTCGCGGACGGCGCCTGCGTTCTCCGGCGCTCGTGGCCGATGGGCGCCATCTTTTCACCGATGTGATCACATCGGCGGTGGTCATCATCGGCCTCCTGCTCGTGCCCCTCACCGGATGGGCTTGGCTCGACTCGGCG
The DNA here is from genome assembly GCF_036314045.1 of Microvirga sp. CF3062. NCBI lineage: Bacteria > Pseudomonadati > Pseudomonadota > Alphaproteobacteria > Hyphomicrobiales > Methylobacteriaceae > Microvirga > Microvirga sp. CF3062. The sequence continues at coordinate 137,923 of NZ_JAYGGN010000005.1, read as the reverse complement.
CTTGCCGCCATGGTGGCTGTCAACATTCTTTGGTCAGGATGGGGACTGGTCAAGGAGAGCATCGGCGGCCTCATGGACGAGGCCCTGCCGGAAACAACGCTCATCCGCGTGCGCGAGATCATCGCTCTTAATGCGGAAGGTGCCATCGAAGCGCACGATCTGCGCACGCGCCATGCGGGCCGGATGACCTTCATCGACTTCCATCTCGTCGTGCCGGGTGCCATGAGCGTCACTGAAGCGCACGACATCTGCGACCGGCTGGAGCGCGCCCTCAAAGCCGATGTGGAGGATGCGCTCATCACGATCCACGTGGAGCCGGACAACAAGGCCAAGCACTCCGGCATCGTGGTGCTCTAGGCAGAAGCCATGATCGTGAAGTGATCTATCAATAGATCATAAATGATCTTTATTTTTGCTTTGGTTCTCAAAGGAATTAACAAAGGCTTACTTCAGGAATAGGTATTAACCGTAATAGCTGATGCAAGCATTACGGACTACAAACAGCAAGCCTGGATAAGCGCGTCGTGGGGGCGCGCGCCTCCCGCGGCGATGCGGGCAGGCCACTGAAATTGAATGCGCGCCTTGAACAATCTCAAAATCATTACAAAGCTGGCCATCCCGGTGATCGTGATGGTCGCCGTCACCATTGGCCTCATCCTCTTTGCCAAGACTGGGCTCGACAGCCTCGCCGAGGAAACCCGGCAGATCGTCGATGTGCATGTGGCCCGGCGCAGCATGGCGCTGGACATCAAGGCTCACGTCAACGAAGCGGCGGTCCAGGAGAAGAACCTGATCATCGAGACGCGCTTCCAGGAAATGGCCGTCTATGAGCAGGCTTTCCGCGAAGCCAAGACGGAGGCTCTGAAGGATCTGGACGCTCTCATTGAGCTGTCCGATACTCCGCAGCGCCGCGCGACAAACGAGCACTTGAAGAAGATCGTCGAAGACTACTTCGCCATCATGGGCAGGACCATTGCCCATGCCCAGCTCAACGAGAGCGAAGAAGCCTTCAAGCTCTCGAGCGGCGAAGGACGAACCCTGCGCCAGAAGGCTTCCCGAGCCCTCGACGAACGCGCCGAAGCCAACGCTGTGGCTCTTGAGCAGGAGAAGCAGGATGCAGCCAATCTGGCCTCCTTCACCTCTACCCAGCTGATCCTCGCCTCCGCAGTTGGCCTGACTCTGGCGATCGGCCTGCTCGGAGCCATCGCGGTCTACGGCGTTGCGCGTCCATTGAATGTCATGACGTCTGCAATGGGTCGTCTGGCCGAGGGTGATCTGGACGTGAGCGTTACCGGCACCGAGCGCCGGGATGAGGTCGGTCTGCTCGCCCGCTCGCTGCAGGTGTTCAAGGACAACGCTGTTGAGGCTCGCCGCTTGACCACCGCACAAGAAGTCGAGAACCAAACCAAGATGCGCCGGGCCGAGATGCTTGACCAGATCACCCGTCGCTTCGAGAGCAACGTGTCGGCGCTGACGCAGGGCCTGTCCTCGGCTGCCACCGAAATGGAGGCCACCGCCCAGACCATGACGGCGGTCGCCAGCCAGACCACCCAGCAGTCGGTCACCGTCTCGTCGGCCGCCCAGCAGACCTCGGCCAACGTGCAGACGGTGGCGGCGGCCACGGAAGAGCTGTCGATCTCCATCCGGGAGATCGCCTCTCAGGTGGCGCAGTCCTCGCAGATTGCCGACCGGGCCGTGCAGGGTGCGCGCCGCACCGATGCGGCCGTGCAGGACCTGGCCGCCAACGCCAGCCGCATTGGCGACGTGGTGCAGCTGATCAACACCATTGCAGGCCAGACCAACCTCCTGGCGCTCAACGCGACTATCGAGGCAGCGCGGGCGGGCGAAGCAGGCAAGGGCTTTGCCGTGGTGGCAACGGAAGTGAAGGAGCTGGCCTCCCAGACGGCCAAGGCCACCGAAGAGATCTCGGCCCAGATCGGCTCGGTGCAGCAGGCCACGCAACAGACGGTGGCGGCCATTCAGGAGATTGCCCGCACGATCACTGAGATGAGCCAGATCTCGACTTCGATAGCCGCCGCCATGGAGGAGCAGGGGGCGGCGACTGCCGAGATCGCCCGCAACGTGCAGGAGGCCGCCCGCGGCACGGAAGCGGTGACCGGCAGCATCGTGGACGTGCAGCAGGGAGCAGGCGAGACCACCTCGGCGGCTTCTCAGGTGCTGGGTGCCGCTCAGGAGCTCTCCCGCCACTCCAATGACCTCTCCAGAGAGGTCTCAGACTTCCTCCAAGGCGTCAAAGCCGCTTAAAATTCGCCTCTCTCCGGCGGAAGGTAAAAGACCCGGCAACGTTGCCGGGTCTTTTTCTTTGCCGCTACGCTGAAACAAGCGTCCCGCCAATGGCTTTAGCTACTGACGGGTCGCGATCACACTCCTCGAGGCTCACCCGTCGACAAGAGCGGATCGGCATCGTTCCCTTGCGGGTTCCTGCCAGGCGCCGACTCCGCAAACCGATGAGCCGGGTACCCGCCTCGGCCTGAACGGATGGAGGCTCGCATAGCGATTTCGCCTGGGCTGATGACTCCCTCCACGATCATGCGTTGAGCGTCGAGGCATTTTTCGGCCCGACATCACTGGAAGAATTGACCGGTTTAACCGGATGAACGTCAATGACGTGTGACCTCGAGTCACCGCGGGCCCCTTTCTCATCGAGAGGGGTCCGTTTTCATGGACAGGCCTGAAAACGCGAAAGGCGCCCGAAGGCGCCTTGTCGATGAATTTCCTGGTTTAAGGAAATGGAGCGGGCGAAGGGATTCGAACCCTCGACCCCAACCTTGGCAAGGTTGTGCTCTACCCCTGAGCTACACCCGCACGCTCCGTCTCAGTCTTCGGCAGGATGGTGGAGCCAGGCGGGATCGAACCGCCGACCTCTTGCATGCCATGCAAGCGCTCTCCCAGCTGAGCTATGGCCCCCTGCCCTTCCTTCCCCATCTCCAGCGACGTTAAGCGCTAAGGATGGGAATGGTGCCGCAAGAGGGATTCGAACCCCCGACCCCCTCATTACGAATGAGGTGCTCTACCAGCTGAGCTATTGCGGCATCGCAAATGTTGCGATCCGAGAGGGCGACCTCTTACCCCCTCGCCTGCCGCTTGGCAAGGGCGGGAAAGGCCGGAAAGGCCCTACCAGACCGAAAAAACGCTGCGGCGCGCAGCCGCTTCTTCCTTCGGCTTCGGCACGTCCGGAGGGGTGGCGGGGAATATCACGGGCCCCGGTGGCGGCAGGGATGTTTCCTGCCTTACAGGCTGCTCATCACTCAAGGCGGCTCTCAGCTCGTTCTTCAGAACATCGTCTTCCGGCTCGGGCACCGGCTCATTTGAGGCCACAGGTTCGGAGACAGGCGCAGGAGCAGGCACGACTTCGGGTGAGGACGTGACCACGGCCGGCAGCGGCCTCGGCTCGTCGTCGAGATCCGCCGTCACGTCGTCATGCAGGGTGAGTTCGGGGGCGACCAGCACGTCCGGCGGCGCCTGCCAGACGAAAGCGTCGAGGCGGCCGGTGACGGGCGAGATCGGCAGCCAGTGATCGGACACGATCCCGTCGGCGAGCCAGGCCGGATCCCGCGGCGCGCGGGTGGCGCGGGAGAGCCATTCGCGGCCCTTGCCCGTGGAGCCGTGCTCCGCCTGCTCCAGGTCGGACATGAGGAGGCAGACGCGCATGCTCGGCCTCTCCTGCAGCAGCGGGTCCAGGGCGTCGCGGGCGCGGGCAAACTCGCGCGCCTCAAGGGCTGCGCGGGCCACCGCCAGCCGGCCTTCGGGCGCACCGCCGGAAAGCTTCATGAGGGTTTCGGCGCGCTTGAGCCGGTCGAGGCCGGAATCGCCGGGGCGCAGGTTGAGATAGACGTCCGCCAGGTCCGGATGAGGCAGGCTGCGCCAAGCCGTCTCCACCACCTTGGCGGCCCTGCGCAGATCGCCCTTGCGCGACAGGAGACGACCGGACATGGCCGCCGCCGGCACGAGATCGGGCGCGAGCCGCACTGCATCCTGAGCGCTTCTGAGCGCCCCGTCGGGATCATGGTCCACCCGCTCCAGGGCATCGGCCGTGAGCAGGACAGCCCGGTGGCGTTTGGCCGTGGTCTTGTTCAGGAGGCCGAGGGACGCGCGCCGCTCGACTGCCTCCAGGGCCCCGCGCCAGTCGTGATCCGCGCAGCGTGCCTCGAGGACTGCATCGCTCGCCCAGGCAGCGGCAGGTGCCAGACGGACCGCCTCGGAGGCGAATTGCTGAGCTGCTCCTGCATCGCCCCGACGCCGCGCCTCGACGAAGAGGCCGCGAAGGCCGAGCACACGGGTCTCGTCCTCCTCCATCATCTGGCTGAAGGCGGCCTCGGCCGCCTCGCGGTTGCCGGAAACCTGGGCTGCCTGCGCCTTGAGCAGCAGCGTCAGGGGTTCGCGGCCGAGCAGACGCTCGGCCTCGTTGGCATAGCGGCGGGCCGCAATGGTGTCGCCCGCGCCCACCGCCACCATGCCGCGGGAAATGGCCTGGTAGCCCCGGGAGCGGCGGCGCGCCTTTGAGGCGAAGGTCAGGCGGGAGGGCAGGTGCAGGATGCCCGACACCAGGGACCAGAGCAGGGCCAGGAAGAGCGCGAGGCCTGCGAGCGCGATGGCGGCGACCGCCACCGACATCCGGATCTCGTAGCCCGCGAAGGTGATCAGAACCGTACCGGGCCGGTCGGCCAGCCAGACCGCGCCGAAGGCCGCGACGCAGAGAAGACCGATGAAGACGAGAGCGCGCCACATGCTAGGCTGATCCTTTTCTTATTGCGTCGTACGGTTGAGGGTGGCGAGGGCATCAGAGCTGATCGCTTGAGCTGCCCGATGCGCCTCGGCGACGGCCTTGACCTGCCGCCCCCATTCCTCGGACAGCTGCCGCGACGGCTCCGGCAGGGCATCCCAGGCGGCGGCGGCCTCCACCACGTCGCCGCGCTCCAGAGCCTGCCGGATGCGGGTGACAAGAGCAGGAACGCCGCTGCCGCCGGGTTCGTTCACGGGCCTGACCGTCACCACCTTGTCGGCCATGCGCAGGATGCGGTCGGTCCAGCCCTCGGCCGGGCCGCGGCTCTCGCGCAGGATCGCCGTCTCCACGGGCTCGAAGCTCTGGGCCAGCTCGGCCGGGGTCGGGGCACCGCCTTGAGCGAAAGGTTCGAGGGGCGCGACCCGGGCCGGATCGGTGCCAGCCTTCTTCACCCCGTCGAGCACCTCCGGGTAGGGGGTGCCACCCTGCAGGGCATCGTTTAGGCGCCCGGCCAGCACCACGCGGGTGCCGGTCTGGCTCGCGGTCGCAACGTTCCTGGTGTTCTCGGCCGCCTGCTGGGACAGGGCGGCAAGGCGCTGCTCCTGCTCACCGAAACGACGGTCCGTGTCGACAAGGCGCCGGTTGCTTTCCGCCAGTTGGCGGTCGAGATCGGCAAGGCGCCGGTCGGTGTCCTGGAAGCGCTGCTCCCGTTCACCGAAGCGACGATCGAGGTCCGCCAGACGGCGGTCGAGCTCCTGCGTGATGTTCGCTGCATTCGTGGCGCTCTGCCCGCTCGTACGCACCTGCTCATCCAGCGCTCCGAGGCGGGTGGAGAGATCGGCCAGAGCCGCGTCATTTTGGGAAGAGGCCTGTGGCTGAGCCGCCTCCGGTGCGGGACGGTTCAGGGCCTCCTGCGCCTGGGACGCCGCCTGCTGGGCCGTGCCCTGGATCGCCTGGAGCCGCTGGTCGAGATCGCCCCTCGCGGTTTCGAGGGCCTGAATGCGTCCTTCGAGTGCCCCGGTATCGCCCTGCGCCTGACCTGCGGGTGCTGCCGGCTGCTGGCGCAGCGCATTCACACGCTGCTCGAGCTGAGCGATGCGCGGATCGCTCTGTGCGGGAGCTGGCTCTCGCCAGGTCTGTAATCCGTAGACGAGCCCGGCGCCGACGAGGCCACCGAGGAGGCCGGATCCGAGGAGGGCGCCAGCGGAGCCCCGCCGCTCGGGAGCGGGCGGGGGCGTGGCATCCGCCCGCGTCTCCGCCGTGGAAGTGTCCTGGTAGGAGGTGCCACTTGAACTGGTATCCTGCCCTGCCATCTGCTCGAGGGAGGCTTCCGAGGGAAGCGTGTCGGTGCCCGAGCCCGAGTCGAGACTGGCCTCCGGGGACGCGACCACATCCTCGGCCGGGGGCTCGCTGCCGCTGGCAATGGTCTCGTCAGGTTGCGAGCCCATCACCGAATCTGTGTCGGGGGTCTCCGAAGCGCGAAGCCCCTCACCGATGGTGTCCTGCCCAAGGGTACCCTGGCCAAGAGTATCCTGGCCGACCGTCTCCTGGGCGGCAGCCTCGGGATTGGCCCGAACGCTACCATCGTCGATCACGAAGGCCTTCAGGTCGATGGTGGCCGGCTCGCGCGAGGGCTTCTTGCGGGAGGATTTCGAGCGTCGGGGGTCAGATGAATCGGTCACGGGTCTCTCTTGCAGGGTCGCCAGGGAAAGATTTCTCTGGGGCGAGGTCTTCAAAAGGGCAGTGTGATAGGCAATTGAGGCAAGCTTGGGCGCTCAGGTTTCGTTCCCTCAAGAGCCGGTGATTGTCCACGAACGGCAGACCCATGGGGCCATGATCCTCTCCTTACGACAAAGATCCCCGGTGGGGATCGTATCCGAAGTCACGGCCAAGGTCATGAGACCCGATCGAGAAGTCCGAGCAGCGCTTCTTCCGACGGCTCCTCCGCCACAAGGGTCGTGGCGCCTGCCAATCTCAGGGGCGCGGCCACATCGGCCGACAGGCAGAGATGGGGAAGCCCCAGGAGGCGCGATGCCAGACCCGCCTCCCCTGCCAGCCGGATCACGAGATCCGCGCTCCTCCGGGAATAATGGAGCGCGGCGGCGATTTGGCCAGAGCGGAGAGCCTCGACGGCATTGTCCGGCAACGTCTCGACGGCCTCGGCTTCGTAGGCCTCCCATTGCAGGATGGTGAACCCGGCAGCCCTCAAGGAGGCTGCCGGCTCGTCCTTGTGATGGCGCGCCGTTACGTGCAGCAGGGTCAGGCCGGGCGCCAGGGTGCCGCGAATCAGCCGCACCAGGGAGACCGCATCGCCCTCCGCCACGGTGATGTCGGGAAAGCCTGCCGCACGTACCGGTTCGGCCGTGCGCTCGCCCACGGCGAAGACAGGTCTCATTCGGTCGAGGCTGGCGAGGGCCGCCTCCGCATGGGCGCTGGTGACGATCAGGGCATCGTACGAATCGAGCGGCATCGGATCGCCGGTCGGGACGATCCGGGTCACAGGCGCAAGGCATGCTTCATGGCCGCGGCTCGCGAGTTTTTCCGCCGTGCGGACGGCATCGTCCATTGAGCGGGTGACGAGGAACCGCATCAGGCTTTGAGGAAATCGACCGGCATGCGCGCGCGCAGTTCGCTGCCGGCATCGCGCCCGAGAGCCGCCGCATCGCCCAGTGAGCCGCGGCGCATGGCCTCCAGGCTCTCCGAGCCGTCCGGGCGCAGCACGAGACCGCGGAATTCGAGTTCGCCGCCGATCAGCCGCGCGTGCCCGGCAATAGGCGTGCGGCAGGAGCCGTCGAGGATGGTCAAGAAGGCCCGCTCGGCGGCGAGCGCATGGCCGGTCGGCGCATCGAGGATGGGTTGAAGAACTTCCCGCACCTGCTCGTCCTCGGCCCGGATCGCGATGGCGATGGCGCCCTGTCCGACCGCAGGCAGGAAGTCGTCCGTTTCCAGCACCGTGGTCACATGGTCGGTGAGGCCGAGGCGGCGCAGGCCCGCCATGGCGAGCAACGTCGCGTCGACCTCGCCGCGTTCGAGTTTGGCGAGCCGCGTCTGCACGTTGCCGCGCAGGAGCGTGACCTGGAGATCCGGCCGCAGGCGCCGAACTTGAGCCTGGCGCCGCAGGGAGGCCGAGCCCACGACGGCCCCTTGCGGCAGATCCTGGAGGCTCTTGAAGCGGTGGCTGATGAAGGCGTCGCGCACGTCCTCGCGCGGCAGGAAGCCGGCGATCACGATGCCCTCCGGCAGGGTCGTCGGCAGGTCCTTGGCGGAATGCACCGCGAGATCGATGGAGCCTTCCAGCAGCGCGATGTCGAGCTCCTTGGTAAAAAGCCCCTTGCCGCCGGCCTCCGACAGGGGTCGGTCCTGAATGGCATCGCCCGTGGTTTTGATGATCGACAGGGGCAGGTGCTCCACGGTCCAGCCACGGGCGGCGACCAGCCTGTCTTGCGTCTCATGAGCCTGCGCGAGAGCCAAGGGGCTTCCTCGCGTACCGATGACCAGGGTCGATGAAGAGGCCATTCTGCCCGAGTTCTCCTGCGTTTCGCGTTACGGGTTTGATCTTGTGCGGCGCGGCGGACTATAGGGGGAGGAGCGCCGGGCCGAAACCCCGGACAACACCTTAAATCGAGCGGCCAACGATCATGCGCATTCTAGGCATCGAGACCACCTGCGACGAAACCGCGGCCGCCGTGGTAGGACTGGGTTTCGACGGACGGGGCGAGATCCTCTCCAACGAGGTTTTGAGCCAGATCGCAGAGCACGCCCGCTATGGCGGCGTGGTGCCGGAGATCGCGGCGCGCGCCCATGTGGAGGTGATCGACCGGCTGATCGCACGCGCGCTGAAGAACGCGAACTGCTCCGTGAAGGACATCGACGGCATCGCGGTGGCGGCGGGCCCCGGCCTCATCGGCGGCGTGCTGGTGGGCTTGACCACGGCAAAAGCCATCGCGCTCGTGACCCGAAAACCCCTGATGGCGGTGAACCATCTCGAGGCCCATGCGCTCACCGCGCGGCTCACGGACGGCATCGGTTTTCCCTACCTGTTGCTGCTCGCCTCCGGCGGCCACACGCAGCTCGTGGCGGTGCGCGGCGTCGGCGATTACGTGCGCATCGGCACCACCATCGACGACGCCATCGGCGAAGCCTTCGACAAGGTCGCCAAGATGCTGGGACTGGGATATCCAGGTGGCCCGCATGTGGAGCGCGAGGCCGTGAAGGGAAATCCGGAGCGCTTCGCCTTCCCGCGCCCGATGCAGGGCCGGAAAGAACCAAACTTCTCGCTCTCCGGCCTGAAGACGGCCGTGCGGATCGAGGCGGAGAAAATCGCGCCGCTCACCGCCAGCGACATTTCGGATCTCTGCGCCAGCTTCCAGGCCGCCGTCGTCGACGTGGTGGTCGACCGCACCCGCGTGGGGCTTCGCGCCTTCCGTGAGATCGCTGGCCATCCGGCAGCTCTCGTGGTGGCGGGCGGCGTTGCCGCCAACCAGGGCATGCGCCAGGGGCTGCAGCGGCTCGCCGTTGAGGCCGGCCTCAAGCTCGTGGCGCCGCCCCTGCACCTGTGCGGCGACAACGGAGCGATGATCGCCTGGGCGGGACTCGAGCGCATGCGGCTTGGCCTCATCGACGATATTGGAGCGCCGGCCCGCGCCCGCTGGCCGCTCGACACCAGCCGCGACGAGGCCGGAGCGAAGGCGTGAACGACATGGTCGTTCTGAGAAGTAGGCTTATCATCCTTTCACCTCATCCTGAGGAGCAGCGCAGCTGCGTCTCGAAGAAGATTCCAGTGCGTTCTGGATCCTCCTTCGAGACGGCGCTATCGCGCCTCCTCAGGATGAGGTCGGCGGGTGAGAGCATCGACCGGCAAGTTGTGACATGACGGTGCAGACTCAAACGATCGGCATTGCCGGAGCCGGAGCCTGGGGGACGGCGCTCGCCAACGCGGCGGCCGCCGCCGGCAACGACGTGGTGCTCTGGATGCGCTCGCCCGAACAGGCTGAGGCGTTGGCAGCCACGCGCACGAATGAGCGCTGCCTGCCGGGCGTGCCCCTGCACGAGCGGATCAGATCCACCGCCGATCTGAACGCGCTCGCCTCAACCCGCGCCGTCCTCCTCGTCACGCCTGCGCAGACCACCCGGGAGGTGACGGCGGCGCTGGCCCGCGTGCTGCCGACCGCAACGCCCCTGGTGCTCTGTGCCAAGGGCATTGAGCGCGGGAGCGGAGCCTTTCTCTGCAACGTGGTCGAGGAGGAGCGCCCCGGCGCACCCGTGGCCGTGCTGTCGGGCCCCAGCTTCGCCCATGACGTTGCGCGCGGCCTGCCCACCGCCGTGACACTGGCCTGCCGGGACGCGGTGCTGGCCGAGGAGTTGGCGAATGCCCTCTCCGGCCCGACGTTCCGCGTCTATCACCGGGGCGATGTGCGCGGCGTTGAGATCGGCGGCGCGGCCAAGAACGTGCTGGCCATCGCCTGCGGGGCGGTGGCGGGCAAGGGCCTCGGCGAGAGCGCCAAGGCGGCGCTGATCGCCCGCGGCTTCGCCGAACTCCTGCGCTTTGCCCGTGCCTATGGCGGCGAAGCGGAAACCCTCATGGGCCTCTCCGGTCTTGGCGACCTCGTGCTCACCTGCTCAACGGCGCAGTCGCGCAACTTCGCCTTCGGCCAGCGTCTCGGCCAGGGCCTGAGCGTCGAAGACGCTTCCGGCGGCAAGCTGGTCGAGGGGGCCGCCACTGCGAGCGCCCTCGTGACGCTGGCGCGCGCCAAAGGCATCGACATGCCGATTGCGGAAGCTGTCGACCAGATTCTGAACGGCGCATGGAATCTCGATCAAGCGGTCGATGCGCTGATGAACCGTCCGATCAAGTCCGAGCACTAAAGCGAAACCCAAAGATTTCGCGTTGCAGATAAAGGGGTAAGCAGAACATGGCCCACTGGCTCTACAAGTCCGAACCCTCCGTCTGGTCCTGGGAGGCCCAAGTCGCGCAAAGCGCCAAGGGCACCCATTGGAACGGCGTGCGCAATCATGTCGCCAAGCAGAACCTGATGGCCATGAAGCTGGGTGAGCAGGGCTTCTTCTACCATTCCAACGAGGGCAAGGCCGTCGTCGGCATCGTCGAGGTGATTAAAGAATACTACCCAGACCACACGGACGAGACGGGCAAGTTCGGCATGGTCGACATCAAGGCCATGAAGGCCTTCCCCAAGCCAGTGACGCTCGACGACATCAAGAAGCAGCCCGGCCTCGAAAAGATGATCCTCATCAACAACTCCCGCCTCTCGGTGCAGCCGGTGACGGACGAGGAATGGGCCATCGTGTGCCGGATGGGCGGATTGTAAAAAAGACGGCAGGCGGCGCTAAACTTGCAACTGCCGTGGAGAGAAAGGGACGTCGAGGCCATGAAAGTCACCGTCTGTCAGATCGACTGCCGCCCGGATCACCTGGATGAGGCCTTGAAGGGCCTTGCCGCGCATGTGGCGAAGGAGGCGTCGGATTTCCTGCTGGTGCCGGAGATGTGCTTCGGCGAGTGGCTGGCGGCCGACCCTAAGCCGGATGCCGCTCAGTGGCAGAAGGCGGTGGCCGCGCATGACGAGCGCATCGCGCGCATGTCCGCCTTGAACGCCAAAGCCGTCATGGGCACACGGCCCATCGTCATGCCTCACGGCAGCCGGCGCAACGAGGCCTATGTCTGGACGGAAGGCACCGGCGCCGCTCCCGTGCACCAGAAATACTACCTTCCCGACGAGGAAGGCTACTACGAGCATACCTGGTACGAGCGCGGTCCGGGCACCTTCGACATCGCGCGGGCGCTGGGCATGCGCATCGGCGTGCAGATCTGCACCGAGATGTGGTTCTTCGAATGGGCGCGCCGTTACGCGGCCGGCCGTGCCGATCTCCTGTGCGTCCCACGGGCGACGCCGCATGGATCCACCCGCAAGTGGCTGGCCGGCGGGCAGGCGGCAGCCGTCTGCTCGGGCGCCTATTGCCTGTCGTCCAACCTGTGGGCGCCTGAAGGATACAAGGCCAATTGCGGCGGGCTCGGTTGGGTGGTGGACCCGGAGGGCAACGTGCTGGCCGAGACAACCCCGGAGGCGCCCTATGCCACCGTGGAGATCGACCTCGCCTTTGCGAGGGCCAGCAAGACCACCTACCCGCGGTACGTGCCTGAGTAGGCCTCAGCCTTGCGGCAGGCATTGATCCCGTTCCCGCACTTCGTGCGCCGTGGATGACATCCTCACCGTCATGGCCGGGCTTGTTCCGGCCACCCACGTCTTCAAACCGCAGCAGAAGACGTGGATCCCCGGGACAAGCCCGAGGATGACGTGGGGAGCGCATTGGGGTGCAGGGCTCGCCGCCCGGCCATGCCCCAAAAGGAGCAAAGACCAAAGTCCGATCCCGGTCCCGCTTGCCCGACCCCTGGCTCTTTCCGTAAATCTAGCGCTAAATTCATCAGGCATGCGTCTGGGAGAAGCGCCATGGAAGAGAAGATCTACGACGTGCCGTCCGAGTGGACCCACCGCGCCTATCTGGACGAGGCAGGCTACCGGGCCAAGTACGAGGCTTCGATCAAGGACCCGGAGGCGTTCTGGGCCGAGGAAGCCAAGCGCATTCACTGGTTCAAGGCCCCGACCCGGATCAAGAACACCAATTTCGGCCCCGAGAACGTGGCGATCCGCTGGTTCGAGGACGGCGTCACCAACGTGGCCTATAACTGCGTCGACCGGCATCTCCATACCCGCGGCGATCAGGTCGCCATCATCTGGGAAGGCGACGACCCGTCCGAGTCGAAAAAGATCACCTACCGCGAGCTGCATGCGGAAGTGAACCGCATGGCCAACATCATGCGCAACCGCGGCGTCGCCAAGGGCGACCGCGTCACGATCTACATGCCGATGATCCCGGAAGCCGCCTATGCCATGCTGGCCTGCGCGCGGCTCGGCGCGATCCACTCGGTGGTGTTCGGCGGCTTCTCGCCGGATTCGCTCGCGAGCCGCATCCAGGACGCGAAATCCGCCTTCATCATCACGGCCGACGAAGGCCTGCGCGGAGGCCGGAAAGTTCCGCTGAAGGTGAACGTGGACGCGGCGCTCGAGCGTGTCGGCGCGGGCGTGGTCGACCACGTGCTGGTGGTGCGCCGCACAGGTGGAACGGTGAACATGCTGCCGGGCCGCGATGTCTATTACGACGAGGCGGCGGCACAGGTCTCCGACGAGTGCCCCTATGAGGAAATGAACGCGGAGGATCCGCTGTTCATCCTCTACACCTCAGGCTCGACCGGCACTCCGAAGGGCGTGCTGCACACCACCGGCGGCTATCTCGTTCATGCGGCGATGACGCACCAATATGTGTTCGACTATCACGACGGCGACATCTACTGGTGCACCGCCGACGTGGGTTGGGTGACGGGCCACTCCTACATTCTCTACGGACCGCTCGCGAACGGCGCCACCACGCTCATGTTCGAGGGCGTGCCCACCTATCCGTCGATCTCCCGCTTCTGGGAGGTGATCGACAAGCACCAGGTCAACATCTTCTACACCGCTCCGACCGCCATCCGCTCGCTCATGCAGGCGGGCGAGGAGCCGGTGAAGAAGACCGCGCGCAAGTCGTTGCGCCTGCTGGGCTCCGTCGGCGAGCCGATCAACCCGGAAGCCTGGGAATGGTATCACCGGGTAGTCGGCGACAGCCGCTGCCCGATCGTCGATACCTGGTGGCAGACGGAGACCGGCGGCATCCTGATCTCGCCGCTGCCCGGCGCCACCAAGCTCAAGCCTGGTTCGGCCACGAAGCCCTTCTTCGGCGTGCAGCCGCAAGTGGTGGACGCGGAAGGCAAGGTGCTCGAGGGTGCCGCCGAGGGCAATCTGGTGATCGCCGATTCTTGGCCAGGCCAGATGCGCACGGTCTATGGCGACCACGAGCGCTTCGTGCAGACCTACTTCTCCACCTATCCGGGCAAGTATTTCACCGGCGACGGCTGCCGCCGCGATGCGGACGGCTATTACTGGATCACCGGCCGCGTGGACGACGTGATCAACGTGTCCGGCCACCGCATGGGCACGGCGGAGGTGGAATCCGCCCTCGTCGCGCATCCGAAGGTGTCGGAAGCGGCCGTCGTGGGCTACCCGCACGACATCAAGGGCCAGGGCATCTACGCCTATGTGACCCTGATGACAGGCGAGGAGCCGTCGGAAGAGCTGCGCAAGGAGCTGGTGGCCTGGGTGCGCAAAGAAATCGGCCCCATCGCGTCTCCCGACCTGATCCAGTTCGCCCCGAGCCTGCCCAAGACGCGCTCCGGCAAGATCATGCGCCGCATCCTGCGCAAGATCGCCGAGGACGAGTTCGGCTCGCTGGGCGACACTTCCACTCTGGCCGATCCCAATGTGGTCGACGACCTGATCACGAACAGGCAGAACAAGCGCACGCAGGCGGCTTGATCGTTTCCTGATACTCTACGTCATGGCCGGGCTCGTCCCGGCCATCCACGTTTCAAGGGCTCAAGACGTGGATCCCCGGAACAAGTCCGGGGATGACGCAGAGAGTGTCATTTTCCAGCCCCTGGAACCGTAGCCTTATCTATCGCGTCTCACCCTCAGCTTATCCGCAGGAGGGTTCGAGACATGCGCATCCTTGCCGCCTTCGCCGCCACCATCATCGGCATTGCCGTCACCACGGCAGCCTCCGCCCGCGAGGTCGTGCCCTTTCAGGCCAGCGTATCGCCCGGCACCATCGTGATCAGGACGGCCGAGCGCCGGCTTTATTATGTGCGCGGCGACGGAACGGCTCTGCGCTACCGGGTGGCCGTGGGCAAGCCGGGCAAGCAGTGGTTCGGCGAGGCGCAGATCGACGGCAAATACGTGCGGCCTGCCTGGTCGCCGCCGGCAGAGGTGAAGCGCGACAACCCGCGCCTGCCCGACGTGATCCCCGGCGGTGCGCCCAACAACCCCATGGGCGCACGGGCGCTGACCCTCAACCTCGACGAATACGCCATCCACGGCACCAACCGCCCGAGCTCCATCGGAACTTATGCATCCTACGGCTGCATCCGCATGCTCAACGAGGACATCGTGCACCTCTACGATCAGGTGGGCGTCGGCACACGGGTGGTGGTGGTGCCGTGAGAGACCTTTACGATTAAAAGCAAGTTCCGCTACACCTGGAGGGGATGAAACCCTGTTTCTCCGACGCGCGCCCCCGCTGGATTCCCCAGGCGGCTCCCGGCTGGACGGATCACCTGATCCTGTTCGACGGCGTATGCGTCCTGTGTACGTCCTGGACACGGTTCATCATCCGGCGCGATGAGGCCGGCCGCTTCCGGTTCGTATCGATCCAGTCTCCGCAAGGACGCCGGCTGGCCGAGGTGTTCGGCATCGACCCCGACAATCCGCAGACCAATGCGGCCATCCTCGACGGTGTGGCCTATTTCAAATCCGACGCCGCCCTGATGGTGATGCGTCATCTGCGCGGAGTGCGATGGACACGTGTGCTGACGCTCGTCCCGAGAGGCCTGCGCGACAAGCTCTATGACCTGATCGCCCGCAACCGCTATGCGTGGTTCGGGCGCGACGAGGCCTGCCTGCTGCCGACGCCGGAGCTTGCAGCCCGTCTCCTTGACCGCTCCCAGCAAGAGGGCTCCCCATGAAGCCCTGCATTCTGGTCGTTGGCGGTGCGGGTGCTTTCGGGCACAGGCTCGTCGAGGGTTTGCTCGAGACAACGGATGCGACGGTGATCGTCGCTGGGCGAAGGCCCTATCGTTACGCAGACCTCATCGACACTCTGAGGCAGCTTTATGGAAACGATAGGATCGAGGCCGTCGCGCTTGATCGCGACCAAGCGTTCGACACCCTTCAGCACCTGAAACCCTTCTGCGTCGTCGATGCGGCAGGCCCCTTCCAGAACGCCCATCCCCATCTGGCCAAGGCGGCGATTGCGGCAGGCTGCCATTACATCGACCTAGCGGATGCACGCGATTTCGTAGGCTGCTTCAAAAACCTTGATGCGGCAGCCCGGGAGGCAGGCGTGCTGGCCGCGACCGGCGCAAGCTCGACCCCGGCCCTGTCCGGCGCGGCCGTGTCGGCCCTGACGGATGGATGGCGACAGGTCGATGAGATCGCCATCGCTATCTCGCCGGGCAACCGCGCACCTCGCGGCCTGTCGGTGGTGGAGGCTATTCTGGCCTATGCCGGGCAGCCTGTGCGGATCTGGCTCGACGGGCGGTGGACCACGAGGCCGGGCTGGGGCGAACTCGTGAAGCGGGACATGCCGGGGCTTGGACCACGTTGGCTTTCCCTGTGCGAGACGCCGGATCTCGATCTTCTTCCCGCCCGCTATTCATCCGTCCGCACGGTGCGCTTCCGGGCGGGCCTCGAATTGTCGATCCTCCATCTCGGGCTTTGGGCGCTCACTCTTCCCGTCCGCTCTGGCCTGATCCGCTCGCTCCGGCCATGTGCTGCTCCCTTGCAGAAGATCGCATCATTGTTCGAGCGGTTAGGCACGGATCGCGGCGGCATGAGCGTGGATGTGTCGGGCGTGGATGCGAACGGATGTGCCGTCCGCGCCACGTGGTCCCTGGTGGCGGAGGCCGGCGACGGGCCGAACATTCCCGTGCTTCCGGCGCTCGCGCTCCTTCGCGGGCTGCTCCAGGGCCGCGTGCAGGCGAAAGGTGCGAAGATCGCGAGCGAGCTTCTGACTCTTGATGTCATCGAGCAGGAATTCGGCCGCTTCCGCATTGCGACCCGGCGCGACGTTCGCTGGCCGGAAGCCGACAGTCTTTTCGAGAGGGCTCTTGGGGCTCGGGTCGAGGTCCTGCCGCCGATCGTGCGAAAGGTGCATACTCATGCACCGATGCACCTCCTGGGCCGCGCCAGCATCGATGGTGCGCGGAGCTGGTCGACAAAGCTTCTGGCTCGCCTGTTCGGGTTTCCGGCAGGCACGCCGGATACCGCCGCCGACATTTCCCTGAAGCGTCACGGCCACCGGGAGATCTGGATCCGCCGATTTGGAGGCTCGACCTTTCGCAGCACATTTCGCGCTGCCGATGTGGCCGGGTGCATCTACGAACGGTTCGGCCCGTTCGATTTCATGCTCGAGGTCGCGCCCGATCCGGCCGGTTTTACGCTGACGGTCGTGGGCTGGAAGCTTGGACCCTTACGGCTTCCTCTTCGCCTGGCCCCGCAGGCTCCGGCAAGAGCCTATGCTGATGAGGAAGGCCGCTATCGCTTCGATGTCGCGATTGCGCTGCCTTGGGTCGGCCCGCTTGTCCGCTATCAGGGCTGGCTTGAGCCGGACGAGGCGTAGAGATCCGCACGGCTCGGCGGCAGGCCTGATGGCCCTCGCGTGCGCTTGGAGGCCAGCGTCTGGTTCACGCCCACCGCGCCGCGCTCGAAGGCGAGCGAGCAGCCGGCGAGGTAGAGCAGCCACATGCGGGTCTTCTCCGGTCCGACGAGCGCCTCTGCTTCTTTCCGGCGTGCGTTGAGGTTCTCCCACCACAGGCGCGTGGTGCGCTGGTAATGCTCGCGCCAGGCCTCGACGTCGTGCACCTCGAAGCCGTGTCGCTCCAGGTTGGAAATCGACATGCCCAAATGATCGAGCTCGCCGCCGGGGAAGATGTAGCGGGTCAGCGCCTTGTATTCGGGCTTGAGCTTGCGGAACGCGCGTTCGCTGCGCTTGGCTCGCCGCGCGATGGTGTGGTGGAGATAGAGCCCGCGCGGGCGCAGCAGGCGATGCACGGCAGTGAAATAGGAGGGATAATTGGCGATCCCCACCTGCTCGAACATGCCGATGGAGGAGATCTTGTCGAACTCGCCCTCGATCTGAGTGAAGTCTTTCAGCAGAACCTCGACCCGGTCCTGCAGGCCCAATCGCGCGATCTTTTCCCGTGCCAGAGCGGCCTGCTCCTCGGACAGCGTCACGCCCGTGGCCTTGACGCCGTAATGCTGCGCCGCATGGCAGATGAGCGCCCCCCAGCCGCAGCCGATGTCGAGCAGGCGATCATTGGGTTTGAGCCGCAGCTTGCGGCAGATCATGTCGAGCTTGTCGCGCTGAGCCCGGGCGATGTCGTCGTGCCAATTCGGCTGAAAGTAAGCGCAGGTATAGACCATCTCCGGGTCGAGGAAGAGTTGGTAGAACGCGTTCGAGACGTCGTAATGGTAGGCGACGTTGCGCTTGTTGGTCTGCGGCCTGCCATCGCGGGCGTCAGCCTTTTCCTCGACCCGCGCCAGCGGGCGCGGCATGCGGGAAGGCGCGCGCAGGAAGTGATAGGCGGTCTTCAGGGCCTTGAGCTTGCTCACCGTTTTCAGGCGGCGCCCGATTTTTTGCGGGCGCTGGTCGGCCAGATCGAAGATCGTGCCGTTCTTGAGATCCAGCAGCCCGGCCACATAGGCATTCAGCGCGGTATCCAGGTTCGGGCGACGCAGGAGGGCCGCGATCACGCTCTCGCGCCGGATCACGAGACGCATGGCATAGGACGGCAGGTCCGCCGGAATCGTTGAGCCGTCCCACAGCTCGAAGCCGAACTGGAGATCGAGCGCTCTATGCGCATCGCTCAGCAGCTCCCGGAACATTCCAAGCCGTGCCGTCTCGCCCGCTTCAACCATGAGCCTCTCCCCCGGGCCAAAGTAGCGGGAGGCTACGGACGTAACAACCTTTCCGTTGCATGAATATTGAATTGTCGACCGTCCTTTAGTGCATCGCGCGGATCCAAAAGTGCAGATCCACTTTTGGTCCGATGCTCTAGTGCGCCAGATCCGCCAGGTGCCGGAGCTTTTCGGGATTGCGGACGATATAGACTCCGACGATGCGGCTGTCCTCGATGTCGAGCGCGGTGGTCTGCACCATGCCGTCCTGTTCGAGAGTGACGAAGCCCGGCAGCCCGTTGATCGGGCCTTTGTAGAGAACCGTCGGCAACTCGCCTCCGCTCTTGCGCGCCACGCCCAGGAACAGGCCGGCGACCCGGCGGAAACCGAACAACGGATTGAGCGCCGCATTCCGGATGCCGCCGCCATCCGTGTAGGAGACGACGTTTTCGGCTAGGAGATTGCGCAGCCCGGACAGGTCGCCGCTGCGCGAGGCGGCGAAGAAGGCGTTGGTCATGCGCTCGCCTTCCTCACGGTCGACGGCATAACGCGGTCTTTCCGCACGCACGTTCTTGCGGGCCCGGGCAGCGAGCTGGCGGCAGGCGGCCGGGTCGCGATCAAGGGTCGTGGCAACCTCGTCGAAACCGAGCCCGAACACGTCGTGCAGGAGAAAGGCCGCGCGCTCCAGAGGCGAGAGCCGCTCAAGCGCCATCATCAGGGTCAGGGAGAGGTCCTCGGCCCTATCCTCCTCCCCGTCCGCTTCCAGAACCGGTTCGGGCAGCCAGGGCCCTATATAAGTCTCGCGCTTCACGCGTGCCGATTTCAGGATGTCGAGGCACAGGCGCGTGACCGTCCTGGACAGGAAGGCGCCGGGCTCGCGGATCATGGTGCGGTCCGTCTGGTGCCAGCGGATATAGGCCTCCTGCACCACATCCTCGGCTTCCGCGATGGAGCCGAGCATGCGGTAGGCGAGGCGGACCAGCCCCGGCCTGAGGGGCTGGAACCGGTCCGCCGCGTCGTCAGGCGGCAGCACGGTTCGCCTCGACCGGATGGACGGACCGGAAGCCGATGGCCAGACGGTTCCAGGCGTTGATCGCGCCGATCAGCAGGGTCAGGTTGACCTGCTCGGCGGGGGTGAAGTGCTGCTTAAGTTCCGCATAATCCTCATCGGGAGCGTGGGTCTCGGCCACAAGCGTCAGGGCCTCGGCCCACGCGAGCGCCGCCCGCTCGCGGTCGCTGTAGAGCGGGGATTCCCGCCAAGCGCTCAGGAGATAGAGCCGCTCTTCGGTCTCGCCGTTGGCGCGGGTATCCTTGGTGTGCATGTGGATGCAATAGGCGCAACCGTTGATCTGCGAGGCGCGGGTCTTTACCAGCTCGATGAGCTTAAGCTCCAGACCGCTGTTCTTCAGGGTCTTCTCCAGCTCGATCATCGGCTTCAGAGCTTGGGGGGCGACTTCGAAGGGAATCAACCGGGCTTTCATCGTCTTGGTCCTCATTGTCGTGTTGCTGACGATGGTAAGACGAGACAGGGCAGCCGGATGTGACATGAGACCCGAAAATTTTCTAAAAGTCGCTCGCCAGCCCCTTCACTTCCCAGTCCTCGTAGCGGACGGGCTCGAGGCCGCCGCGGCCCTGGAGTTCCTTCTGCTTGGCGATCTCGGCCGCGCGGGCGTCGATCTCGAGGCGGCGCTGGGCCGCTTCCTCAAGCGCCCGCTGGGCCGCGGGTGACAGGGGCTTGCCGGGAGCCGCGCCTTCAATGGGGTGTTCGTTCGTGCTCATGGGTTGCCTTATGCCAGATCCAAGCCCCTCTTGGGAGGGAGCTGGACCGTTCCCACATAGGGGTTGAAGGATGATGTCGTGTTGACCACGAGGTGGAGACCCCGATGAACACCGTCAAGACCGGAATGCTGCTGGCAGGCCTGATGGCCCTGTTCGGAATCGTCGGCTATTTCCTGGGCGGCGGCACCGGCATGATGATTGCGCTGGGCTTTGGCCTTGCCACCAACCTTTTCGCCTATTGGAACTCGGACCGGCTGGCGCTCGCCGCCCATCACGCCGTCGAGGTGGACGAGCGCACCGCGCCCGAGCTCGTGTACATGGTGCGCGATCTCAGCCAGCGTGCGGGGCTTCCCATGCCGCGGGTCTATCTCATCGACAACCCGCAGCCCAATGCGTTTGCCACCGGGCGCAACCCGGAAAATGCGGCAGTGGCCGCCACCACGGGCCTGCTGCACATGCTCTCCCGCGACGAGATTGCCGGCGTGATGGCGCATGAGCTGGCCCACATCAAGAACCGCGACACGCTGATCATGACGGTCAGCGCGACCGTTGCCGGCGCCATCGCGACCCTGGCCCAGTTCGGCTTTCTCTTCGGCGGGCGTGGCGACGAGCGCCCGAACCCCATCATCATGCTGGCCACTGCCCTGCTCGCGCCGATTGCCGCCATGATCATCCAGATGGCGATCAGCCGCTCGCGGGAATACGACGCCGACCGGATGGGCGCCGAAATCTCCGGCCAGCCCCTGGCGCTGGCCTCGGCGCTCGCCCGCATCGCCGGTGGCGTGGCGCAGATTCCGAACCCCGATGCGGAGCGCCGCCCGGCAACCGCCTCGCTGTTCATCATCAACCCGCTCTCGGGCCAAGGCGTGGACAACCTGTTCTCCACCCATCCCGCGACGGAAAACCGGATTGCGGCGCTCCACGCTTTGGCGCAGGAGAGTGGCTCCGTGCCGCAAAGCGGCTTCTTCACGCAGAATTCATCGGGTCCATGGGGATCCACTGGGGGCTCGACCGGCACTCGCCGCGGGCCCTGGGGATAAATCTTGAATCAATCGGACGAACAATCGGGCCTAGGGCCCCGCCGCCTCGCCTGGATGGCGGTCACGGAAACCCTCAAGCGGCGCGTGCCGCTCGACGACGTGATGGAGGAACTCGCCCGGGCGGAGAACCTGTCGGGTCGCGATGAGGCGCTGGCGCGGGCCATCGCCATCGTGACCTTCCGGCGCCTCGGCACCGTCGGGCACGCGCTGAGGGAGCGGCTCAACAAGCCGCCGAAGGACGAGCGCCTAATGCACCTGCTCGCCACCGGGGCGGCGCAGATCCTGTTTCTCGACGTGCCGGACCATGCCGTCGTCGACAGTGCCGTGCAGCTGGCGCAAAGCGACCCCAAGCTCCATCACGCCGGCGGCTTCATCAACGCCGTCCTGCGCCGTGTGGCGCGCGAGCGCGAGGCGATTCTGGCCCAGGACGATCCTTGGCTCGACACGCCCACCTGGCTCGAGGAGCGCTGGATCGCACAATACGGCGAGCCTCTCGCCACAAGGATTGCCGAAGCTCATCGCTCGCTCGCCTCCGTCGACCTGACGGTGAAGTCCGATCCGGAATCCTGGGCTGAGCGTCTGGGTGGCGTTCTCCTGCCCACCGGCAGCATTCGGCTTAAAGAGCGCACCGCCATCCGTGATCTTCCTGGCTTCGAGGCCGGTGAATGGTGGGTGCAGGATGCAGCCGCCGCCCTGCCGGCCCGCCTGCTGCAGGCAAAGCCCGGCGAGCGCATCGCGGATCTCTGCGCCGCGCCCGGTGGCAAGACCGCACAATTGGCCACCGCCGGCGCCGAGGTGCTCGCCGTCGACCGTTCGGCCAAGCGTCTGCAGCGGCTCGATGAAAACCTCGCCCGCCTGAAGCTGAAGGCCGAGACCCGCGCCATCGATGCGGAAAAGCTCGATGCCGGGCCCTTCGACGCGATCCTGCTCGATGCCCCGTGTTCTGCCACCGGCACCATCCGCCGCCACCCGGACGTGGCCTGGACGAAGAGTGAAGAGGACATCCGCAAGCTGGCAGGCCTCCAGAGCCGGCTCCTCGACAAGGCGGCAAGCCTGCTGAAACCCGGCGGGCGGCTGGTCTATTGCACCTGTTCCCTGGAGGCGGAGGAAGGTGAGCGGCAGGCAGAAGCCTTCCTGGCGCGTCATCCCGAGTTCGTGCGCGTGCCCGTCACGCCCGACGAGATCGGCGGTTTTGCGGAATGCATCACCCCGGAGGGCGATCTTCGCACCCTGCCGAGCCAATTGGCGCTGGCAGACCATGATCGCAGCGGCCTCGACGGGTTCTTTGTCGCACGGTTTATGCACAACGCTTCGTGACGATGGTGAA
This sequence comes from Microvirga sp. CF3062, assembly GCF_036314045.1. NCBI lineage: Bacteria > Pseudomonadati > Pseudomonadota > Alphaproteobacteria > Hyphomicrobiales > Methylobacteriaceae > Microvirga > Microvirga sp. CF3062. The sequence goes on along the minus strand of NZ_JAYGGN010000005.1, from coordinate 115,474 downwards.
TCGTCCCTTACCGGTTGTTAACCGGTCAGCAGGAACTCCTCTCTTAAGCTGGCAGGGATTCAGAACAAGAGGAGCGCCACGGGTGGATTTCGGGCCGGATCGCTGGCGTTTGTACAGGCTTGCCGCTCGGGAGGCAGGCCGCGCCACGCGTGAGAGCATGGTCTGGAGCCTGTCCAGGCTCTCCAGCGCGCCCGTGCCGACGCGGCTGCTCTTCGCGCCGCAGGACCTGCGCACCGCCGACCCCACCATCGCGACCGACATCTATTCCGGCTTCTTCGCCTTCTCAGGCCGCGCCATCACCACGGGCGGTCGTTCGCCCTTCGCCTACAACCCGCCGAGCCGCGCCTGGGGCGAGGCGCTCTACGGATTCGGCTGGCTGCGACACCTGCGCGCCGCCGGCACGGCGCTGGCCCAGGCCAATGCCCGCTCTTTGGTGGATGAGTTCGTCACCTCCAAGCTCGGCGACAAGCGGCTTGCCTGCAGCACCGAAATCACGGCGCGCCGGCTCATGTCCTTCATCAGCCAGTCGCCGCTGATCCTGGAAGGCGCCGACCACGCCTTCTACCAGCGTTTCCTGCGCATCATCGGGCAGCATGTACGCATTCTGGAGCGACAGGCCCGCGCCGGCGCCATGCCCTATCAGCAGCTCATGGCAGCCATCGCCCTCTGTTATGCCGGCCTATGCTGCGAAGGCCTCGACCGCACCTTGAGGCGCGCCAGCCGCCTGCTGTCACGGGAGCTCGACCGGCAGATCCTGGCCGATGGCGGGCATGTAAGCCGCAACCCGCGCGTCGTTGTCGAGCTGCTGTTCGACCTTCTGCCCTTGCGCCAGATGTTCGCCAGCCGCGAGGTCGACACGCCCGAGGCGCTCCTGCGCTCCGTCGACCGCATGCTGCCGATGGTGCGCCTGTTCCGGCACGGGGACGGCACGCTGTCGCATTTCAACGGCATGGGCGTGACGGCGGCGGACCATCTGGCGACGCTGCTCACCTATGACGACATGCGCAGCCAGCCGATCCATCATGCGCCCCATTCGGGCTATGAGCGGCTGGAGGCCGGGCGCACGCTGCTGGTCGCCGATGTGGGCGCATCACCACCGCGGCCTCTGTCCCAGGAGGCTTGCGCGAGCTGCCTGTCGTTCGAGTTCTCGAGCGCTGCGCAGCGCATCGTGGTCAATTGCGGCATGCCGCAGATCGCCAGCAATCCGATTATCCAGGCCTCGCGCTCGACGGCGGCGCATTCCACCGCCTCGATCAACGACATCTCGTCCTGCCAGATCGTCGATAAGAAAGGCAACTGGCTGCAGCGCCGGGTCTCGGCCTGGATCGTGCGCCGCGTCGGTCCTGTCGTCCTGAATGGCCCCCAGCGTGTCGCGGCGGAGCGCAGCGAGCGCGAGCACGCGCAGCTCCTGAGCGCCAGCCATGACGGCTACAAGCCCCGTTTCGGGATCACCCACGAGCGGCGCTGGCAGCTGGCGCCCAAGGGCAACGTGCTGGAAGGCGAGGACAATTTCTGGAGCGAAGGGGGCCAGGGCGGACATTCCGGCAGCGCGCAAGCCATCATCCGCTTCCATCTCGCGCCTGGCATCAAGGCGAGCCGCGCACAAGGCGGCCGCGTGGTCATGCTGGTGCTGCCGAACCGGGAGGCCTGGCAGTTCTCGGCGGTTCCCATCGAGGCGGAGATCGAGGACAGCGTGTTCCTCGCCACAGCCGACGGCATGCGCCGTACGGAGCAGATCGTCCTGACCGTTCGCCCGAGCGAGACCCCGACGGTGCGCTGGCGATTCGAGCGCCTGGCGCGCACGTTCGAGCCGAACCAGCCACAGGAGCAGGCGGAGCTGATTTGAATAGGATCAAGAATCCTCTGACTATGCACTTATGAAATTTTCGGGTTTATCTTCTCCTATAATGTAACTAGGGGAGCATGAGCATGGATAGGCTGTGGGGCTTTATCAAAGAATTCAGCAGGCCTGCCCCCTCCAAAGATCAGGCTCATGAACGCTCATGGTATGGGATCACAGCCTCTGTCGTGATCCTGGCGTTCTGGATGCATCGACAAGGCCTGTTCTCTGACGTCATGCCTGTTGTGATGTGTGTAGCTCTAGCTATCGTGTTCTGGAGAGGTGAGCGGGGAATCCATCCCTACGATGGACGGCACAGCGTCGGCAAAAGAATGCACTTCCTGCTAACAATGGTTATCTTTTTAGGGATAGGAATTGCACTTCTGAACTCAGCCCCGGCGAAGTGGTTTCCGACATCCAGCCCCTACTGGGTAGTTCTTCCTTACGGTATATTCGCGCTACTCTCGGCTCTGCGGGGCTGGCGCATTGATTGGTGGCAGACAGAGTAAAGCCAGCTCGCGCTTCTATCGGTTGTCCAGCACTCATCGTGCTACCGCACCCATGTGTTTTCCTCAAAGGCACCGAGCAGCCTCAGGGGCTCTATATCCCCTGAGGCCTTACAGTTCTCGTTTTCTCAAGGCGGCGGATTCATCATCCACCATTCATCGACTCGGCTTTCGGGCTCGCGCCACAGGCCGATGTCACGCAGCGTATAATCGTTGAGATGATCAAACCTCTGCAAAGCCCGCTGGTAGGTGAAACGCTTCCACCACGCGACAAGTCCCGTCGCCCAAGATGCAGCGTTCCTGACCGTGAGAATGGCTTGACGGAATCGGAGCTTATGTTTCGGCGCAGATAAATGTGTGTTCATGCTTGCTCTCCACAATCGACGCGAGGAGAGCAGAGAACGTCAGGACCCTACCCGCCTCGGGAGGGTCCTCGGGAATGATCACGCACGCATCAGCGCAATACCCATCCCCCGCACCCTTTGAGGTACGTGAATTGATGGGTAAGGCGGGACATGCGGTTGATCATGACAGAAGTCCTAGCAGAAGTTATATCGTCCGCCAAGCTTTTGGATGTGAAGCAAATGCGCTGATAGGCTGCATCTCTATGTGGCCATTGATGGAAACGGTCGCGATCTCATGAATGCAAGAGGGTGAATGTAGCGGTTTGTCGTCATCTCCGGCTGTTCGGGCGGGGGCAAATCCACCTTGCTGGCCGAGCTTGGCAGGCGTGGGCACCCTATTGTGGAGGAGCCTGGCCGACGGATCGTCAAACAGGAATTGCAAGAAGGAGGGACGGCGCTTCCCTGGAAAGATGAATGGGCCTTTTCTCGCCGTGCCATCGCTATGGCCCTCGAAGATCGAGCAGCAGCTGCTGCTCTGGATGGGTGGGTGTTCTTTGACAGGAGCTTGGTGGACGCTGCGTCTTTTCTACAGCACCTGACCAACGAGCCAATTCTCACTTCGCTCGCCCAGCCGCATCGCTACCACCAAACTGTGTTCCTCACGCCTCCCTGGCCGGAAATATACGTCAATGATCCAGAGCGGCGTCACAACATGGAAGCAGCGGAAGCTGAATACGCCCGCTTGCTGGAAGCCTACCCAATGCTTGGGTACAAGGTTTCCATCTTGCCTAAGGTCAGTGTGGCGGAGCGTGCCGATATGATCGAGAGGGCTCTGGCAGATGAATGGCGCTGTTCAGGCCCGGTGGAATGTCGATGACCAGCGACAAGGGATTTGCCCGGCACTGCGTAAGGAGTGGCCTGAAACTCAGCCCCTCCCCTGTTCCCATCCCTGCCCCACCGTGCTATCGCGCCCGCATCTTTTTCCTCGAAGGGAGCGGCCGCCATGCCGAGCGACCTGAAGCGTGTCACCCGTGCTCTGCTTTCCGTATCCGACAAGACGGGTCTCGTGGACTTCGCTCGCGCGCTCGTTGAGCGCGGCATCGAGCTGGTCTCCACCGGCGGCACACATAAGGCACTGAGCGAGGCGGGCCTGCCCGTGAAGGATGTGAGCGAGCTCACGGGCTTTCCGGAAATGATGGATGGGCGCGTGAAGTCGCTGCACCCAGCCGTCCATGGCGGCCTGCTCGCGATCCGGTCCAACCCGGAGCATCAGGCGGCCATGCTGGCGCATGGCATCCAGGCCATCGACCTGCTGGTGGTGAACCTCTATCCCTTCGAGGCCACGGTCGCGGCGGGAAAACCCCATGACGACTGCATCGAGAACATCGATATCGGCGGCCCCGCCATGATCCGTGCGGCGGCCAAGAACCACGGCGACGTGGCCGTGGTGGTGGACGGCGCCGATTATGCATCCGTTCTCGACGATCTCGCGCAATACGACGGATCGGTGACGCTCACCCTGCGGCGCCGGCTGGCGCAGAAAGCATACTCGCGCACGGCCGCCTATGACGCGGCGATCTCCAACTGGTTCGCTAACGAGCTCGGCGAGGCCACACCGCCGTTCCGCGCGCTCGGCGGCTCGATTGCCGAAGTGATGCGCTACGGCGAGAACCCGCACCAGAGCGCCGCCTTCTACCGTACGCCGGAGAACCGCCCCGGCGTCGCCACCGCCCGTCAGGTGCAGGGCAAGCAGCTCTCATACAACAACATCAATGACACCGATGCGGCCTATGAGGCCGTGGCCGAGTTCGATCCGAATCGCTCGGCCGCTATCGTAATCGTCAAGCACGCCAATCCCTGCGGCGTGGCGGAAGGCGCGAGCCTTCGCGAGGCCTACGAGAAGGCGTTGCGCTGTGATCCGGTATCGGCCTTCGGGGGGATCGTTGCCATGAACCGCCCGCTCGATGCGGAGGCGGCCAAGGCCATCACCGAGATCTTCACCGAGGTGATCATCGCGCCCGATGCGAGCGAGGAGGCGATTGCGATCGTCGCCGCCAAGAAGAACCTGCGCCTGCTTCTCGCCGGCTCCCTGCCCGATCCGCGTGCACCGGGCCTGATGCTTCGCACGGTCGCTGGCGGCTTCCTGGCGCAGAACCGGGACAACGCCGTGGTCGATGCCATGGACCTCAAGGTCGTGACGAAGCGCGCACCGACGGAGCAGGAGCTCGCCGATTTGCGCTTCGCCTTCCGGGTCGCCAAGCACGTAAAATCGAATGCCATCGTCTATGCGAAGGACCTCGCCACCGTGGGCATCGGCGCCGGCCAGATGAGCCGCGTCGATTCCTCCCGCATCGCCGCCTGGAAGGCTGCGGAAGCGGCAAAGGCCGCCAGCCTGCCGGAAACGCTGGCCAAAGGCTCTGTGGTGGCCTCAGACGCCTTCTTCCCCTTCGCGGACGGCCTGCTCGCCGCAGCTGAAGCCGGCGCGACCGCCGTCATCCAGCCCGGCGGCTCCATGCGCGACGACGAGGTGATCAAGGCCGCTGATGAGGCGGGGCTGGCCATGGTGTTCACGGGCCACCGGCATTTCAGGCATTGACAACAGCGTCATCCCGGATCGGCTCACGCCGTCCGGGATGACGTTTCTCCTCAGCCTTCCCATATTGGACAGAGCAAAGGAGAAGCACATGATCGTCACCACCACGCCCACTATCGAAGGCCGTCGCATCGCTTCATATCGCGGCATCGTCTCGGGTGAGGCCATTCTCGGCGCCAACGTGTTCCGCGATTTCTTTGCTTCCATCCGCGACGTGGTCGGCGGGCGCTCCGGCTCCTACGAGCGGGTTTTGCGCGACGGGCGCGACACGGCCCTGGAGGAGATGATCGACGAGGCAAAGCGCCTTGGTGCCCAAGCCATCGTCGGCGTTCACATGGATTACGGGGCCATCGGCAAGAACGAAGGCATGATGATGGTGACGGTCAGCGGCACGGCGGTGACATTGGAGTAGTCCCCTCCCCTGTCATCCCCGCGAAGGCGGGGGTGACAGGGGGGAGTTTCACGCGCGCTTTACACCGCTCAGCAGCCAGAATCCTACGAGCAGGAACAGGATCAGCACCGCCGGTCCTGCGCTTTGAGTCTGGAAGATCGCGGTGGCGACCGCAACGGCGAGCGGGGCGAGGAACGACGTGACTTTTCCGGAGAGCGCCAGCAGGCCGAAATAGCGGCCTGCCTCTTGCGCCGGAACCAGCCGCGCGAGCAGGCTGCGCGAGGACGCCTGAAGCGGGCCGGCGACGGAGCCGATGACGAGACCGAGCAGCACGAACACCTTTTCCGGCGCGGAGCCGTAGAGGCCATCGTCCGATGCCGGCGGTGCGGTCGGAAACACGAAGAAGATGTGGTCGCGCCCCAGCGACAGAATGCCGGCGCAGACGAGCGCCAGGATGACGATCGCCCCGAGGATCACGGGTTTCGCGCCGATGCGGTCGTCGAGCCATCCGCCGATCAGCGCGCCGATGGTGCCGGTGATCGTCAGCATGATGCCGAACAGCCCGAGCTCGATGGCCTGCCAGCCGAACACGCCGGCCCCGTAGATGCCCCCGAAGGCGAAGAGCGCCACGAGCGCATCCTGATAGACCATGTTGGCCAGAAGGAAGCGCCCGACGCTCGGGTGGCGACGTGCATCCGCGATGGTGTTCCTGACCTGCGAGAGCCCCTTCCGCGCCGCTTCCTCAAGGCTCATGCCTGAGCGTGGAACATCCGGCGTGAGCAGAAAGAGCGGCAGCACGAAGACAAAGAACCACAGGGCCGAGAACGGACCCGTGACGCGGTCACCTTCGCGTGTTGATGGATCGAGACCGAAGAGCGGATCCAGGCCGAAGACGGTCTTCATCGACGCGGGATCGGCGGCAAGAAAGCCCAGCACGATCAAGAGCGACACTAGCCCGCCGCAATAGCCCATCGCCCAGCCGGTGCCCGAAAGGCGCCCGTAGCGCTCCGGCGGCACGAGATGCGGGATCATGGCATTGTTGAACACCGCCGCCACTTCCACGGCGACCGTCCCGAAGGCAAAGCCGATCAGGGCGATTGCGATGGCATTGGGCTGCCCGGGCGCAGCGTACCAGAGCGCAATGGACGCGATGACCAGCACGAGGCCGCAGGATGCGATCCAGGGCTTCTTCGGCCCTGTGGCATCGGCGATGGAGCCGAGCACCGGCGAGAGAACGGCGAGGACGAGCCCGGCCGCCGCCGTCGCATAGCCCCAGAGGCTCTGACCGCTCACCGGATCGGAGGCCAGGGCAGAGGCGAAATAGGGTGCGAACACGAAGGTGGTGACGAGGGTGAAGAAGGGCTGACACGCCCAGTCGAACAGCAGCCAGCCCAGGATCGCGGGACGCGAGGCCTTTCGTGAAGGCGCGAGGGGATTGATGTGTCTCACTGGATTCTGATGTCTACTTTAGCGTTTCGATCCCCTGTCATCACCGGCCTTGTGCCGGTGATCTCGGTTATGTGGAGCGCTGAGCCTCACCGAAGCGGGATGGCCGGGACAAGCCCGGCCATGACGAAGGTTTTCACCCATTTGTATCACCCCCCGTCCAACTCTTCCCCACAAGGGGGAGGAGGGCTCGTAAAGGTTCAGGTCGTCCGCGCAAGATCACCGAGGAGGCTTGCCGCAACCGTGATCTTCGACAGGGTCAGGCCCGACGAGACGATGCCGTCGACCGCGCTCCGGATGCGGTTGACATCCGTACCGCGCTTCTCGCCCCAGGCACGCACCGCCTCGACGCCGGATGCGTCATGAGAGGACACCTCAGCGGTCAGGCCGCGATGGGCATAGGCGATGCTGTCGATGGCGCGGTCCAGCGCCAGGCGGTCGAAGTAATCGCTGACGCTGATCTCCTGCGCGGCACCGATGAGCGCGCCGAGACGGAAGGAGGCCTCGAGCGCGAAGTGGGTGCAGGCGATCTCAGACACCGGCTTGTCCGTCTTGTGCGCCGTCTGCACGATATCGGGCGCCGCCACGAGATCGGGCAGCGACGCGATCCGCCGTGCCAGGTCCTCGGGAACACCCTCATCCACCAGCGCCTTCGTGCGCGCCTCCCACACCGTCTTGGCTTCAGGCGAGAGTGCGTCGCCGAGGCTCTGCTCGACTTCAGCAATGCCGGCCCGGTAAGTGCCGATGACCTGGTCAAGGGAGTGGTTGGCGAAGTCCACGTTGCGGATGAACCAGACGATCCGGTTCATGAGCAGATCCTGCAATTCGCCGTAGAGGCGCAGCTGCACCCGGCCCGGCACAATGCCATCGAGGGCATCGATAGCGGCGTTCAGCTCGACCAGGCCAAAGGAATCGCGGGTTGCCGCGTAGGCCGCCGCGATGGTCGGCGCATCCGCGCCGGTCTGGTCCACGAGGCGGGCCACCATGGTCGGGCCGCCGCGGTTGATGATGGCGTTGGCGAGCTGCGTGGCGATGATCTCGCGCCGCAGGCGATGGCTTGCGATCGCATCGGGAAAGCGCTCGCGCATCCCGGCCGGGAAGTAGCGCTCGAGCTCTTTGCCGAGATACGGATCGTCCGGCACGGGGCTGTCGAGCAGGGCGTCATGCAGCGAGAGCTTGGCATAAGCCAGCAGCACCGCAAGCTCCGGCCGCGTCAGCGCCTCGCCGCGGCGGGCGCGCTCAGTGAGCGTGCTGTCGTCGGGCAGGTATTCCACCGCACGGTTGAGGCGGCCTTGCGCCTCCAGCATGTGCATGAGCCGGCGCGCGAAACCAAGATCGGCAAGCCCCCGCTGCTCGGAGAGCGAGAGCGCCAGGGACTGCAGGTAGTTGTTGCGCAGCACGAGGGCTGCGACATCCTCAGTCATGTCGGCAAGCAACGTATTGCGCTGCTCGTCCGAGAGGCGTCCGTCACGCTCCGGCGTGGTGAGCGCAATCTTGATGTTCACCTCCACGTCGGAGGTGTTCACGCCTGCCGAATTGTCGATGGCATCCGTGTTGATGCGCACACCCTTCTGCGCCGCCTCGATGCGCCCGCGCTGGGTCATGCCCAGATTGGCACCCTCGCCGATCACCTTGGCGCGCACGTCGGGTCCGGTGATGCGGATCGGATCGTTGGCGCGATCCCCCACCTGCTCGTCGGTTTCGCTTGATGCGCGGACATAGGTGCCGATGCCGCCGAACCAGAGCAGGTCGACACGGGCTTTCAGGATGGCGTTCATCACCTCTGCGGGCGTGGCTTCCGGCTTGTCGAGGTCGAGCAGTGCTCGCACCTCGGCCGAGAGCGGGATCGATTTGGCATTGCGCGAGAACACGCCGCCGCCCTTCGAGATCAGCGCCTTGTCGTAATCCTGCCAGCTGGAGCGGGGTAGATTGAACAGGCGCTCGCGCTCGAGATAAGTCGCTTCCGGATCCGGGTTCGGATCGAGGAAGATGTCGCGATGGTCGAAGGCTGCCACGAGCTTGAGGGCGCGTGACAGGAGCATGCCATTGCCGAACACGTCGCCGGACATGTCGCCCACGCCCGCCACCGTCACCGGAGTGGTCTGGGTGTCGATGTCGATCTCACGGAAGTGGCGCTTGACCGCTTCCCAGGCGCCACGGGCCGTGATGCCCATCTTCTTGTGGTCGTAGCCCTGGCTGCCACCGGATGCGAAAGCATCGCCGAGCCAATGACCCTTCTCGATGGAGAGCGCGTTGGCCGTATCGGAGAAGGTGGCCGTGCCCTTGTCGGCGGCGACCACGAGATAGGGATCGTCGCCGTCGTGGCGCACCGTGTCCGGCGGCGGGACGATGCTGTCACCCATGATGTTGTCGGTGAGCTGGAGCATCGTGCGCACGAAGATGCGGTAGCTCTCGGTGCCCTCGGCCAACCAGGCCTGCCGGTCGCTCGCGGGCGGCAGGAGCTTCGGCACGAAGCCGCCCTTGGCGCCCACCGGCACGATGACGGCGTTCTTAACCTGCTGCGCCTTCACGAGGCCCAGCACCTCGGTGCGGAAATCCTGCGGCCGGTCGGACCAGCGCAAGCCGCCGCGCGCCACCTTGCCGAAGCGCAGGTGCACGCCTTCCACACGGGGCGAATAGACGAAGATCTCGTAGAGGGGCCGGGGCAGCGGCAGCCCTTCCACCTTGGCGCATTCGAACTTGAACGCGATGGTCTGGCGCGGCAGGCCATTGTCCTCGAGCTGGAAGAAATTGGTGCGGGTCGCAGCGTCGATCAGGTTGATGAAGCGATGCAGGATCCGGTCGTCGTCGAGACTCGTGACCTGCTTCAGCTGCTCTTCGATCCGCTCGCGGATCACAGCCTCGGCGGCCGTGCGGCCCTGCTCGTGGCGGGGGTCGAAGCGGGCATAGAAGAGCTTCACGAGATCGGCCACGATTGCGCCGTGCCGCGCGAGCGTTCCGGCGATGTAGTCCTGCGAATAGGTGACCTGGATCTGGCGCAAGTAGCGGCCGAAGGCCCGGATCATGGCGACATCGCGCCAGCCAAGACCGGCTTCGAGCACCAGACGGTTGAAGCCGTCGGATTCCGCAAGTCCCCGGAACAGGGCGAGCAGCGCCGCCTCGATGAGCGCCTGGATCTCATCGATCCGGATTGTTCCGCCTGCGGCGCGCTCCAGAGTCATATCGTGGAGCCACACCCGGTCCGCGCCCGTGAAGGCCACGCGATAGGTTCGCTCGTTCACCACGCGGAAACCGAGATTCTCCAAGAGCGGCACGCGATCCGACAGCGGCAGCGATTGGTTGAGCGAGAACACCTTCAGGTTCACGCGGGTCTCGCCATCGCCTTCGCGGCGGTAGAGATCGACCGCGCGGGGGCGCGCCTCCGAGAGCTGTTCCAGCAGGCTGATGTCCTGGATCACCTGCTCGGCCCCGAAGGCCTCACGATAAGCGGCGCTGAACGCCTCGCCGTAGCGCGATGCGAGCGCGCGCGCCTTTGCGCCGCCGACAGAGGCGTTGAGCGCATCGCGCAGAGCATCGCTCCAGGTGCGCACGATGGCGGAGATGCCCTTTTCCAGGGTCTCGCGGGTAACCTGCGGGGTCTGCCCCTCGTCGCGGCCGATGATGTAATGGGTGCGCGCGAGCGGGCCTTCCGGATAGGACGGATAGGAGGCGGAGACGCGCCCCTCATAGATGCCGGCGAGGAACTGGCCGATGCGCAGGCGGGCCTGCGTATCGTACCGGTCCTTGGGCACGAAGACGAGCACCGACACGAAACGGTCGAATTCGTCGGCGCGCGCCAGCACACGCACCCGCGGACGCTCCGACAAATTCATGATGTCGATGGCAAAATGGTAAAGCGTGTCCTCGTCGATCTGGAACAGCTCGTCGCGCGGATAATTCTCGAGCACGTTGAGAAGCGCGCGGCCGGCATAGCTCGACGGGTCGAAGCCCGCACGGGCCGTGACTTTCGCCACCTTGTGGCGCAGATACGGCACCTCGCCCGTGGTGTTGGTGTAGGCGCTTGCGGTGAACAGGCCGACGATGCGCAGCTCGCCCTGCAGATGGCCATTGCCGTCGAAGAGTTTCACGCCGATGTAATCGAGATGCGCCCGGCGATGGACGCGGGACTTCACATTCGCCTTCGTGATGATGAGCGCCTGCGGGCGTGCCAGGAAGGCGCGGATTTCCGGCGACATGGAAACCAGCTCGCGCCCACGGCGCAGCACGCGCACGCTCGGGTCGCGCAAGAGGCCCAAACCTGAACCCTCCACCGGATCGGCGGCGGTGTCGCCGGACGGCAGGCGGTATTCGCGAAGCCCTAAGAAGGTGAAATTGTCCCGCGCGATCCAGTCGAGGAAGGCGATGGCCTCCTTAACCTCGTCGTCTGGAAGCGGCGGCGGGTTGAGGCGGTAGTTGTGCACGATCTCGGTGACGCGGGCGCGCATGCCCGGCCAGTCATGCACCGCCAGCGACACGTCGTTGTGGACCCGCCGCATGGCCTCGATGATTCCGGTGCGGGTCTCCGGGTCGTCGATGCGGGGCAGGTGAATATGGATAAAGCTCTCGCGTTTCACGCCGAGCCGCAGGGCCGCCGTGGCCTCGCCTACGAGGCGCACGAGGGCACCGCCGGAATCGCGCTCCACGGCGAGGATCGGATGGGCCACGAGAAGGGGGTCGTAGCCCTGGTCGACGATCTCGGCCAGGGTCGAATCGAGCAGGAAGGGCATGTTATCGTTGACGATCTCAAGCACCGTCACGTCCTGGTGCCGGCCGTCGCGCTCGACCTCCACGTCGAGGAGGCGGACATCCGCGCCATCAGCAGTGCGGGAGGCCTTGAGATGCTCGAAGGCTTCCGCTGCGAGATCCGCCAAGGACTTGGGCGAGTAGAAGGCGAGATCCTCGGACGGCACCCGCCCGTACAAGTCGCGCACGAAGGTTGGAGGGGTGGCCTTGTTTCCGGCTTCCAGCACGGCGACGGCTTCTGCCGTCAACTCGCTTCCGCTGGTCGGTGTATCCAGCTTCATGCGCGCATCCTCTTTTATCGTCGTTGTTTATCGTTGTTGTCGCGGGAGCGTTGCCACAGAGCGGCAGGCCGTGCAAGGACACCCTGCTGCTCCGCGCCGTGTAGGGTTAAGTTATTGCAGCGCACAGACATATTATGCTGCCTGAGCCTCCGGAGACGAAAGATTCGTGTCGCCCCATTCCTTCATGGCCATAAGCACCGGCTCGAGGCTCCGCCCGCGGGCCGACAGGGAATATTCGACCCGGGGCGGCACCTGGGCATAGACCGTGCGGATGATGAGCCCGTCGGCTTCCAGCTCACGCAGCTGATGCGTGAGCATGCGCTGGGTGACATTGGGAATGAGCCGGCGCAGCTCGTTGAAGCGGAGCGTCCCGCGCAGGAGCTTGTAGAGCACGACGATCTTCCACTTGCCGTCGATGAGGCTGAGCGTGCGTTCGACCGCGCATCCTTGAACCCCCGGAACCTTCGAAGACACCCTCGGCATCACGGTATCCTTTTTGACCCTATGGGCTGTTTTTGTGCGTTCTTGCGGCCTCAAACACTATGCTCAACTATGAGTTCGTCAACAGGAGACAAGCCATGCGCGCCGTCGGCTATCAGCAATCCCTTCCCATCGACCAGGATTCCTCCCTCATCGACGTCGAACTCCCCCGCCCTGATCCAGGGCCGCGCGACCTTCTGGTCGAGATCAAGGCGGTGTCCCTGAACCCGGTCGACACCAAGGTCCGCATGCGGGCTCAAGCAGAGGCGGGCGGCGTGAAGGTGCTGGGTTTTGACGCCGCCGGCATCGTGCGCGGCGTGGGCTCAGGGGTCTCGCTGTTCAAGGACGGCGACGAGGTGTTCTATGCCGGCGCCATCACCCGGCCCGGAACCAATGCGGAATTTCACATCGTCGACGAGCGGCTGGTGGGGGCAAAGCCAAAGTCCCTCAGCTTCGAGGAGGCGGCTGCGCTGCCGCTGACCACGCTCACCGCCTGGGAGACCCTGTTCGACCGGCTCGACGTGAAGCGTCCGGTCAAGGGTGCGGCCAATGCCCTTCTGATCGTAGGCGCGGCCGGCGGCGTGGGTTCTGTCGCCCTTCAACTGGCGCGCCGCCTGACGGACCTCACCGTAATCGCCACGGCCTCGCGTCCCGAAACCCGGGCCTGGGCCCAAGAACTCGGGGCCCACCATGTGATCGATCACAGCCAGCCCCTCGCTGCTCAGGTCGAAGCCCTCGGGATCGGCGCACCGGCCTTTGTGTTCTCGATCACCCATACGGACACGCATTTTCCGGAGATCGCCAAGGTCATCGCGCCTCAGGGCCGCTTCGCGCTCATCGATGACCCGAAGGCGCCGCTCGACATCAGCCTGCTGAAGGGAAAGAGCGTGTCGATTCACTGGGAATCCATGTTCACCCGCTCGACGTTCCAAACGGCCGACATGGAGCGCCAGCACGAGATCCTGACTGAGGCCTCGCGCCTGGTGGATGCGGGAACGATCAGGACGACACTCTCGGATGTGATCGGGCCGATCAATGCGGCGAATCTCAGGCGGGCACATGCGCTGATCGAGAGCAATCGCACGCGCGGCAAGATCGTGTTGTCGGGATTTTGAGGATCTTCTGATCCTCCTCTGTCATCACCGGCCTTGTGCCGGTGATCTCGATTAGTGGACCGCCACGCCTCTCTGTATCGAGATGGCCGGGACAGGCCCGGCCATGACGTAGAGGGAGTATGAACTCTTGCGTCGCTCGTTAGCGACAAAAAGAAAAGGCTGCCCCGTAAGGCAGCCTTGTGTCTCGACGTGGCCCGGCTCTCCAAATGACCCGGAGGGCTGGGGGGCTGACGTGTCCAAGCCGTTCGATGAGCCGGGCCGTCGAGGCAACTTGAGCATTAACGGAGTTCAGTGCGGCTCCAATTCGGCACGAATGAGGCAGGAATAAGATTTGCAAAGGAAGCGGTGATTCATTGTGTCCTAACGGGTTGATCCGTTAGCCGCCTGCGCCCATCATCAGGGTATGTTAACAGCCATGGGAGGCGTCATGAGCGAAGGTGACATCGCGGAGCCGCTGCGCGGCGGCTCGAGCCAGGGCACGGCCCATATCGTACCCTTCCCCGCCGCGCCGAAACAGGTGTCCTTCGACCGCTCCGAGTTGCAGGCCATTCTCAACCTCTACGGCCGCATGGTGGCGGCTGGCGAATGGCGCGATTACGCGATCGACTTCATGCCGGACAAAGCCGTTTTTTCCATCTTCCGCCGCACGTCGGAAGTGCCCCTCTACCGCATAGAGAAAGACCCGAAGCTCGCCAGGAAGCAGGGCGCGTATGCGGTCATCGTCTCGACGGGCCTGATCCTCAAGCGCGGGCACGAACTCGACCGGGTCTTGCGGGTTCTCGACAAGCCCAAGGTGGTGTCCGCTTAACCGGCTGAAAGCGGCCGTGTCGGCGGCTCGGTTGTGCCGGGTCCGAGAGGCCGCTGCATCAGCACAGTGGAAAGCCAGCGCCCGTGCTTGTAGCCGACCCCCTTGAAGATCCCGACAGGCTCGAAGCCGTGGCTTCTGTGCAAGGCGATGGAGCCATGCGATTCCTCGTCGCCGATGACGGCCACCATGAGGCGGAAATCCAGGGCCTCGCATTGCTCGATCAGCGCCACAAGGAGCGCGCGTCCAACGCCCTGTCCCTGTGCGGACGGAGCGACATAGATCGAATCCTCGACAGTGGAGCGATAGGCAGGGCGCGTGCGGTAGGCGCCCGCATAGGCATAGCCCAGAAGCTTCCCGCCTTGTTCGGCCACGAGATAGGGATAGCCGCCCTCCAGGATCGCATCGCGGCGACGAGCCATCTCGGCTTGTGATGGGGGATCGAGTTCGAACGAGGCCGTGCCATGCGTCACCGCATGGGCATAGATCGCCGTGATGGCAGGGAGGTCGCTCTCAAGGGAGGGTCGGATGACGAAGCTCATGAACCAGTCGTAATGCCACGCTTTACGCGACGCAACGAACAAACAAAAAGCCCCGGCTTTGGGCCGGGGCTTTCAAAGAGCATCTGCTCCGTCCTCTGTTACTCGTTGCGGTTGCCCACGAGAGCCAGGAGGAACTGGAACATGTTGATGAAGTCCAGGTACAGCGTCAGGGCGCCGAACACGGAGACCTTGGCGGCGGCTTCCTGGTCGAAGTTGCCGTACAGGTACATCTCCTTCAGCTTCTGCGTGTCGTAGGCGGTGAGGCCTGCGAAGATCAGCACGCCGATCACCGAGATGCCGAACTGCAGCATGCTCGACGCGACGAAGATGTTCACGATGGAAGCCAGGATGAGGCCGACGAGGCCCATCATCAGGAACGAGCCCATGCCGGACAGGCTGCGGTTCGTGGTGTAGCCCCAGAGCGACAGCGAGCCGAAAGCCGCTGCCGTGATGAAGAACACCTGCACAACGCTCCCGCCGGTATAGCGGATGAGAAGCGTCGAGAGCGAAGCACCCATCACCGCCGCAAAAGCGAAGAAGGTGCCGCGAGCTGCGGCCGCCGACATCCGGTCCATCCGGAACGTGAAGAAGAAGATGAAGGCCAGAGGTGCCAGCGCCACAACCCACATCAGGGGCGAGC
The DNA here is from genome assembly GCF_036314045.1 of Microvirga sp. CF3062. Taxonomy (NCBI): domain Bacteria; kingdom Pseudomonadati; phylum Pseudomonadota; class Alphaproteobacteria; order Hyphomicrobiales; family Methylobacteriaceae; genus Microvirga; species Microvirga sp. CF3062. The sequence continues at coordinate 99,748 of NZ_JAYGGN010000005.1, read as the reverse complement.
CATACAGGGTCGCGCCGAACTGGGTCAGGCCGACACCACCCATCCGGGCAACCGCTTGCGACGGATCGCTCGTGGTGGCCAGCATGTTGATGCCGAGCGCGACCAGGGCCGAGATGCCTAGGCCCAGGACCATGTTGTTGTAGACGCCGAGCATGAAGGCGCGCAGGCCTTGATCGACCTGAGCCGCCGTCCGGGCAAAGCCGGTGCCATAGGCGTTTTGGTTTTGCTCATACGGTTGCATCGGAGTCCTTTCTCACGGTGTCCCGTTGTTCCCTCGAAAGGCTGGATTCAGCCCTCGGTCGCCGCAATTCGGGCGACACGTGAAATATGAGAGGTCTGCCCTTTTTTCGCAAGAGGCAAGGTCAAGCTTCAATTCTTCGTGAAGCAAGAAAAGGGAAGAGCAGAGTTGCTGCTGCTCCTCACAAAGCTTTTCGCGCTTCTTTATAACGCGGCTGCCTCCAGGGCCCTTAAAGGTTTCTCAAATACTGCGCCGGCTTTTGACTTAAGATCCGCCAGGTTCCCACCAGGCCTAATCCGACGCTGACCAGAACGGCCAAGGCTGAAGCCAGGATGGCGCCCGACAAATCTAAGGTAAAGCTTAGGTTCATGACACGCTCGACGATAAAGTAGGCAGCGAGCGAGCCGGCTAGCAGGCCAAAAATTGCCGTCGCCAAGCCCAGCAGCCCGTATTCGAGCGCATAAGCCGAGAGCAGCCGGGCGCGGGTGGCGCCCAGCGTCTTGAGCACCACGGCATCGTAGAGCCGCGCTCGGTGGCCGGCCGCCAAGGCGCCCGCAAGCACCAGGAGGCTCGCGATCAGCGCGATGGAGCTTGCGCCGCGAATCGCCATGACGAGCTGCGAGACCACGTCGTTCACCGCCTCCAGGGCATCCTTGACCCGCACGCTCGTGACCATGGGATAGGCCTGTGCGGAGCTGCGCAGGATCTTGGTATCGAGGGCGGCGTCGGAACCGTTCGGGAAGGTGACGGTGGCCAGATGCGTGTGCGGCGCGCCCGCGAAAGCGTTGGGCGAGAACACCATGACGAAGTTGATGCCCATGGAGCGCCATTCCACCTCGCGCAGGTTGGCGATGGTGGCGGAGATGTTGCGCCCTAGCACGTTGACGGTGATCTCGTCGCCGATCTTCAGCCCCAGGCCCTCGGCTATCCTCCGGTCGAAGGAGACCAGCGGCCTGCCGCGATAGTCCTCGGGCCACCACTCGCCCTGCACGATTTTCGAGCCTTCCGGCGGCGTCCTGGCATAGGTGATGCCGCGGTCGCCCTCAAGCACCCAGGACACGTCCTCGGGCGCCTTGACCTCGGCGACGGGCCGGCCGCCCAGGGTTACGAGACGGCCGCGCATCATGGGCACACGTTCGATCTGCGCCTCCGAGGTCTGCTGCCTGAGGAAGCCTTCGAAGGCATCGGCCTGCTGGTTCGGGATGTCGAGGAAGAAGAAGCTGGGTGCCTTCTGCGGCAGGCTTTGCGTCAGCTGGCGCGTCAGGTTGGTGTCGATGAGCGCGAGCGTGACCAGAAGCGTGATGCCGAGGCCCAGCGACAGCACCAGGGACGGCGTGAGCGCGCCGGGTCGGTGGATGTTGGCAAGCGCCAGCCGCGGCGAGGTGCTTCTGGGACGCGGCAGGCGGCGGGCAAGCGCCATGATCCCAAGGGCGACAAGATGCAGGAGCACGAAGGAACCGGCTGCGGCAGCGACGAACATCAGGGCAACCCGCCGGTCATAGGCCGCCAGCACCGACAGCCCGACGAGGGCCACGACGGATAGCGTAAGCGCCGTGACATAGCGCTTGCGCGGCCAGCGCCGCTCCGGGTCGATCTGGTCGCGGAAAAGCCCGGAGACCGGCACGTCATGGGCTCGGCCCAAAGGCGCGATGGCGAAGACCAGCGCGGTGAGCGCCCCGTAGAGCAGCGCGATCCCGAGTTCGCTCCAGGCCAGCGTCGGCTGGATCGGGATCGGCAGGAGATGGCCGAAAAGTCCGGTAATTACGAACGGCAGGGCTGCCCCAAAGGCCAGGCCTATCCCGATGCCCACGATGGCGATCAGCATCACCTGGGTGAGGTAGAGCATCACCACCTGCCCACCTGGCGCGCCGAGGCTTTTCAAGGTGGCAATGGAGCCACGCTTGCGATCGACGAAGCCGCGCACCGCATTGGCGACGCCAACGCCGCCCACGAGCAGCGCCGTGAGGCCGACGAGCGTGAGGAACTGGGTGAAGCGCTCGATGTTGCGGGCAAAGCGCGGATCGGCATTGAGACGCGTGCGGATGTTCCAGCCCGCCTCGGGCAGGACACGGCCCGCTTCCGCCTCGATCCGGGTCAGCCCCTCCTCGGTCGATTGCTCAGGTGGAAGGGTGAGCCGATAGGTCCAGCGCACGAGGCTGCCGGGCTGCACAAGCCCCGTGGCCTGCAACGCCTGCTGCGAGAGCAAAAGCCGCGGTCCGAAGCCGATGCCGTCGGCGATCTTGTCGGGCTCGGACACGAGGCTCGCCCTCAGCTCCACGTTTGCGGCGCCCACCGTCACCCGGTCGCCGATCTTGAGGTCGAGCCGTGCGAGCAGCGCTGGATCCACCGCCGCCCCGAAGGCGCCGTCGCGTTCGGCAAAGAGCTCGGCGGGCGGCAATTGCGGGTCGGTCTCAAGGGTGCCAACGGTGGGATAGCCCCCGTCGACCGCCTTCATTTCAACCAGTCCGGAGCCCTTATCACCGGCAATGGCCATGGCCCGCATGGTGGCGATGATGTTGACCCGGCCTTGGGATTCGAGGAAGGCGCGCTCGGGCGCGCCAGCTTCGCGCTGGAGCAGGGAGAAGGCCATATCGCCGCCGAGGATCCGGCGTCCCTCGCTCGAAATTCCCTCGGTGAGCGAACGAGACAGGGACGAGACGCTCGCAATCGCCGCGACGCCGAGCGCGATGCAGGCGAGGAAGATGCCGAAGCCTTTAAGCCCCGCGCGAAGCTCGCGGAAAGCCAAGCGCAGCAGGAGCGGCAGGCGGGACGAAGAAGAGCGCTTCTGCGGTGTGGCCGGGAGGGTGCCGTGCATGTGCTTGTCCTCAAGCCACAGCCGAGGCGGCATCGGCCTCCAGCTGCCCGGAGCGCAGGCGCACCATGCGGTCGCAGAGGCGGGCGAGGTTGAGATCGTGGGTCACGAGCACCAGGGTCGCGCCCCGGTCGCGCTTGAGGGCGAAGAGCAGGTCGATGATGGACCCGCCCGTGTTTTCGTCGAGGTTGCCGGTGGGCTCGTCGGCCACGAGGATTGCCGGATTGGGCACGATGGCGCGGGCAATGGCCACGCGCTGCTGCTCGCCACCGGAGAGCTGCGCCGGGTAATGATGCAGACGAGACCCCAGGCCCACGGCCTGCAGTTCGGCTTCCGCGCGCTCGAAAGCATCGTCATCGCCGGCTAGCTCCAGGGGCAGCGCGACGTTTTCCAGGGCCGTCATGGTGGGCACGAGGTGGAAGGACTGGAACACGATGCCGATGCGGCGGCCGCGAAAGCGCGCCAGCGCATCCTCATCGAGGCCCGACAGGTCGGTGCCGTCGACGATCACTTTTCCCGAATCGGGGCGCTCAAGCCCTGCCATGGTCATGAGCAGGGTCGACTTGCCCGAGCCCGAAGGCCCGACGAGCCCCACGGCCTCGCCTTTGGGGATATCGAGGGAAATTCCCTTGAGGATATGCACCCGTGCGGCCCCGCGCCCGAGGCTCAAATCGACATCGTGCAGCGCGATGGCCTTGTCCTGCATGCCCGTTCACCCGATCTGTTGGAAACTTGAAATTTACCCGGTTCTAGTCCGGCATAGATGGGAAGCCTATCGATGAAGCGCCAATCCGGCCCATTCATGACGATCATTTTTGCGTGTGCGGCGGCCCTTGCCCTGATCGCCCCCCTTCCCTCGGCCCAGGCACAAGGCGGGCCGATCCGCCTCGTGGCCCTGGGAGACAGCCTGAGCGCAGGCTATAATCTGCCCCAGGAGGCGGCCTTTCCGGTGGTGCTGGAGCGGGCGCTCAAAGCCAAGGGCTACAAGGTGGAGATCACTAACGCGGGCGTCTCCGGCGACACCTCATCCGGCGGGCTCGACCGGCTCGACTGGTCCGTACCCGACGGCACCGACGGGGTGATCCTGGAGCTCGGCGCCAATGACATGCTGCGCGGCTTAAACCCGGCGCTTACCCGGAAAAATCTCGAGACCATTGTGGAGCGGCTTAAAAGTCGCAACATCCCGGTGATGCTCGCCGGCATGTATGCCTCGCGCAATCTCGGCCCGGACTACATCGCGAAATTCGATCCGATCCATCAGGACATTGCGAAGAAGCACGACCTTGTGCTCTATCCATTTTTCCTGGACGGAGTCGCCGGCGAGCGATCCCTCAACCTGCCCGACGGCCTGCATCCGACGGCCAAGGGCGTGGAGATCATCGTCGAGCGCATCCTGCCGAGCGTCGAGAGCTTTCTCGCCCGCATTGCCCAGCGCTGATCCCTTTAGCGCTCCCCTTCTTGCCTGAACGCGGCGGATCGCACCGTCGCGAGGAGCTTAACCCTATGGAATACCGCCGCCTCGGCCGCACGGATCTCAATGTCAGCCTCATCTGCCTCGGCACCATGACCTGGGGCCAGCAGAACACGGAGGCCGAGGGCCATGCGCAGATGGATTATGCCCTCGACCAGGGCGTCAACTTCTTCGACACTGCCGAGCTCTATTCGATCCCGCCCAAGCCTGAGACGCAAGGGTCTACGGAGCGGATCATCGGCTCCTGGTTCAAGGCCCGCGGCTCCCGCGACAAAGTGATCCTCGCATCGAAGGTGATCGGCCGTTCCGATAGCACCTGGTATCGGGATGACGGCTCCAAAGGCGAGCTTTCGCGCAAGCAGATCGAGGAGGCGGTGAACAAGAGCCTCAAGCGGCTCCAGACCGACTATATCGACCTCTACCAGATCCACTGGCCCGACCGCCCCATGCCCTGGGGCTCGAACCCGACGATCTTCCGCCATCAGGAAGGCCAGTCCCATCCCATCGCCGAGACGGTCGAGATCATGACCGACCTGGTGAAGGCTGGAAAGATCCGGCATTTCGGCCTCTCCAACGAGAGCGCCTGGGGCACCATGACCTTCCTCAAGCATGCGGACGCCAAGGGCCTGGCGCGGGTGCAGTCGATCCAGAATGCCTATAACCTCCTCAACCGCACCTATGAGGTGGCACTCGCCGAAGTGACCATGCAGGAGAATGTGAGCCTGCTGGCCTACTCGCCGCTCGCTCAAGGCTATCTCACCGGCAAGTACCTCGATGGTGCCCGCCCGGCCGGGACGCGCACAACCCTGTTCGGCCGCGGCCAGCGCTACGAGAACCCGACAGCAGAAGCCGCGATCCGCAAATACATCGCACTCGCGAAGGAATTCGGCCTCGATCCGGCCCAGATGGCGCTCGCCTTCGTCAATTCCCGCTCCTTCCTCACGTCCAACATCATCGGCGCCACCTCCATGGAGCAGCTGAAGACCGACATCGCCTCCATCGAGGTGACGATCACGCCGGAGCTGGAGAAGCGCATCGACGCGATCCACGTCGAGCACTGCAATCCGTGCCCTTGATCATCCTCGACCGTCATGCCCGCACTTGTTGCGGGCATGACGGCGTAGAGATTTCAACCGGAACAAACCCGGCCACCAATCGTCTGAGGTGGCATCAGCAAGCCCTGGGAGGTGCCGCATGCCACGTCTGTTCACCGGCATCGAGATCCCGGCCGAGATCGGCTTGGCGCTGTCGAGCTTTCGCGGCGGGCTTCCGGGGGCGCGCTGGGTCGAGCCCGAGAATTACCACATCACCCTGCGCTTCATCGGCGACATCGACGAGCGCATGGCCGATGATGTCGCGTCTATCCTCGGCGAGAGGCGCCAACGCGCTCCGCTTAGCATCACCATCGACGGGCTCGACAGTTTTGGGGGCTCAAAGCCCCGGGCGGTCTTCGCCCGCACCTCCGGCAATGGCGAGTTGAACGAGTTGCAGGGAGAACAGGAGCGCCTCCTGCGCCAAGTCGGCCTTGCTCCCGAGACGCGCAAGTTCACGCCGCACATCACCCTGGCGCGCCTGAAGCAGGCCTCCCCCATTGATGTCGCGAACTACATCGCAACCCGCGGCCACTTCCCCAAGCTCACCTTCACGGCGCACCGCTTCGTGCTCTATTCCTCCCGAGCCTCCGTGGGCGGCGGCCCCTACGTGATCGAAGCAGCCTATCCCTTGAGCTAGGCCTCGACGGCTCAAGGAAAGAGCGTTACAGCCGAACTTATGGCTTCGCTCATCTTCATCACCCATCCGGAAGTGGTCATCGACCCGCACCAGCCGATCACCGAATGGCCCCTGAACCCTATCGGGCGCGCCCGCATGGAGCGGTTCGTGGAGTTGCTCGCAGACCGTGATGTGACCGCCATTTATGCGAGCACCGAGCGGAAAGCGCGGGATGGTGGCGCCATCGTGGCGAGGCGGCTTGGGCTGTCCTATGCGACGGACGAAGACCTTGGCGAGAACGGCCGCTCGTCCACGGGCTTCATCGCCCCGCCGGAATTCTGGGAGGTGGTACGCGAATTCTTCGGCCGCCCCCACGAGAGCATCCGCGGCTGGGAGCGCGCCATCGACGCGCAGACGCGCATCGTAAAGGCTGTGAGCCGTATTCTTCGGGAGGACGAGACCTCCGGCGACATCGTCATCGTGTCCCACGGCGGCGTCGGCTGCCTACTGACGGCCCATCTGCAGACAGTGGAGATCGGGAAGGAAAGCCGCCCACAGCATCCCGGCGGCGGCTGCTTCATCGTCATCGACCGCGAGTCGTTCATGCTGACGCAGGATTGGCGCGCGATCGAGGATGGGTTTGGGGGATAGTTTTTCGAGTCGTTTTCTGCTGTCATTCCGGGCGCCGCAGGCGAGCCCGGAATCCATAACCGCTAGCAGTGCAGCAATGAATGCAACGCTGCTCGCTTTTCCTGAGATGTCGTGTTTATGGATTCCGGGCCCTCGCCGCGCTCGCCCCGGAATGACACTTGCTAGTTTCGCGCTTGCATCCGTCATGCCTTGCGAATAGCCCCTCCTCAACGACGAGCAGGACTGAACCACTCCCATGATCCGCAACCGCATCGCGCAACTGGCGCCGGGTATCGCCCTTTGCGCAGGCGTCGCGCTCGCTGCCATGGGCCTGCAGCTGATCGAGGAGCATTGGACCGGTCGGCCCTGGCTCGAAGCCCTCGTGATTGCAATCCTGCTCGGCACCATCCTGTGCACCCTGTGGACACCAGACCGGCGCTGGGCTCCCGGCATCGGCTTCTCCGCCAAGACCCTGCTTGAAATCGCCGTAATGCTGCTCGGCGCCTCGATCAGCTTTCAAGCAGTGCTGGATGCGGGCCTTGGGCTCATCCTCGGCATCGCCGTCGTGGTGGCCTTGGCTCTCGGCGCCGGCTACGCCCTCGGGCGGATGCTTAAGCTGCCCAAGCGCATGGCGGTGCTGGTCGCCTGCGGCAACGCGATCTGCGGCAACTCGGCGATAGCGGCGGTCGCACCGGTCATCGGCGCCAAGCCTGCGGATGTGGCCTCTGCAATCGCGTTTACGGCCATTCTCGGCGTGATCGTGGTGCTCGCCCTGCCCCTGCTGGTGCCGCTCATCGGCCTGTCGATGACGCAGTACGGAGTGCTCGCAGGGCTCACCGTCTATGCGGTGCCGCAGGTGCTCGCCGCCACCATGCCGGTCGGCCTCGTCAGCACGCAGCTCGGCACCCTCGTGAAGCTCGTGCGCGTGTTGATGCTGGGTCCGGTGGTAATCGCGCTGTCGGTCTTGGCGGGCCGGCACGCGGAAGGGCCGAAAACGAGGCTGGCCTTCAGCCGCCTCGTGCCCTGGTTCATCGTCGGCTTCCTGGGCCTCGCGCTGCTGCGCTCGCTCGGCGCCATTCCCGAAGCGCTCCTGCAGATCGTGATGCCGGTCACCACGTTTCTCACCGTGATCTCGATGGCGGCACTGGGCCTTGGCGTCGACCTCAAGGTGCTGGGCAGGGTCGGCGGGCGGGTGACGCTCGCGGTGACACTCTCGCTGCTGGTGCTGATCGCGATCAGCCTGGGGCTCATTCGGCTGCTGGCTATTCCCTGAGCCCCTTGAAAACACACCCTGCCGCTTCATGACTAGAGCAAATCTTTTCTCAAGGTGAAGCCGGATCATGCCCCGATTGTCCGAGACCGAACGCCACGAACTCCTGCCCGCCCTCGACGGCTGGGCGATGGTCGAAGGCCGCGATGCGATCACCAAGCGCTATGTCTTCGACGATTTCGGCTCCGCCTTCAGCTGGATGACCCGCGTGGCGCTCGCGGCCGAGGCCATGAACCATCACCCCGAGTGGTCGAACACCTACAACCGGGTCGAGGTCACCCTCGCGACCCACGACGCCAAGGGCCTCACGCGCCGCGACGTCGAGCTGGCGCAGCGCATGGACCAGATGGCGGCCGGATTGACGAAGAGGTAGGCCATGGCTGAGATGCGCATCCTGACAGGCGGCTGCGCCTGCGGTCAGCTGACGTTCAAGACCAGAGGCGAACCGAAGCGCGTGGGCCTGTGCCATTGCATGACCTGCCGCAAGATCAGCGGCGCAGCCTTCAACGCCTTCGTGATCTACCCCGTCGATCAGGTGACGATCACGGGCGAAACGAAAGGCTGGTCCGCCACGCCGGAATCCGAGCGCTGCTTCTGCCCCGTCTGTGGCTCGCAGGTGTTCGACCGGGATGCTGGTGACGAGATTGAAATCAAGCTCGGCGCCTTCGACGAGCCGAACCTCTTCACGCCGACCTACGAGGCTTGGACCAAGCGCCGCGAGCGCTGGCTCTGCACCCCGGATCTCAGGAGCTTTCCCGAGAACCGGGGCGAGGTGTCTTAAAGGCTTTTACTTCGGCTGCATGCGCAACGCGCCGTCCAGGCGGATGCCTTCGCCGTTGAGCATGTCGTTCTCGATTATGGCCTTGACAAGATTCGCATATTCCTCGGGCCGTCCGAGGCGCGAGGGGAACGGCACGTTGGCCTCCAGCGCCTTGCGGTAATCCTCGGCGATGCCCTCGAAGAGCGGCGTGTGGAAAAGGCCCGGCATGATGGTCATCACCCGGATGCCGAAGCCCGAGAGATCGCGGGCGACTGGGAGCGTCAGCCCGAGAACGCCGCCCTTGGAGGCGGAATAAGCCGCCTGTCCGATCTGACCGTCCTGCGCGGCGACCGACGAGGTGTTGACGATGACGCCGCGCCCGCCATCGGGCGTCACGGGATCCAAGCCCGCCATGGCGGCGGCGCATTTGGAAATCATCGCGTAGGTGCCGATGAGGTTGATCTCCACCGCGCGGCGGAAGCTCGCCAGGTCGTGCGCGATCAGCTCGCCGGTCTCGCGCTTCTTCGCCACTGTGCGCTTGCCCGGCGCGATGCCGGCGCAGTTTACGAGGATGCGCTCGATGCCGTTCGCCGCCCGCGCTTCGGCCAGCGCCGAATCGATGGAGGCCTCGTCGGTCACGTCGGCCTTGCAGAAGACGGCGCCGATGTCGCGGGCAACCTCGCCGCCGCGTTCCGCGTTCATATCCAGAATGGCCACCTTCGCGCCGTTGGCCGCGAGCATGCGGGCCGTGGCCTCACCGAGACCCGAAGCGCCTCCGGTGACGATGGCTGCCATCATTTTGTCGAGCTTCATCGCTTTTCTCCCTGTGTAGGGACACGTCTTAAGGTATCCTCGAACGAACGGGAACGCAGACCATGGAAGGAGCAGACCGGATGAGCGAACCCTTCGTGAAGCCTTTCACCAAGGCCGAGATGGAGGCCATGCGCGAGGCGACCCGCGACGAGGAGGGCCTCAAGCGCCGCTTCTGGGAGAAGTTCAAGCGCGTGGCTGGCAAGATCCCGTTCGCAGAGGATCTCGTGGCGGCCTATTATTGCGCCACCGACCCCTCGACCCCGAGTCGCGTGAAGCTGATTCTCATCGGAGCCATCGCCTATTTCGTGTTCCCGACCGATGCGATTGCCGACCTCCTGCCGCTGATCGGCTTTGCCGACGACGCGGCGGTGCTCGCCGCCGCCATCACCCAGGTGGCCGGTTCAATTACGGAAGAGCACAAGGAAAAGGCCAGAAAAACGCTGGCGATTGCCTTAATCTAAGCTTGAAAACTTTGCGGCATGTCCAGACAAATGAAGAATATATACTTATTGCAATATTATTTTATATCGATATAAATGATTCCGTTAGCGTCAAAGTGATTTCAACTCCTCCAACTTTTTAAAAACGAACAAGCTTTAAAGGATACTGAACGGGTCGCTTCGGCGGCCCTTTTTATTGGGTTACCGTTCAGCCTAAACCGGCATCCTTGCAGCAACCGCCACGTTTCGACGCATCGCCAACCAGCCGGCGCCGTCTTAACGGAGGTGGTGAAAAGTTCTTAACCATCGGCTTGTATCGTCCCGCCCCATGACATCTGCATCTTTCCAGCGCGGCATCGCCGCAGGCATCCTCTCCGCCCTCGTCGTCATCGGAACCGGACCTGCAGCCCTGGCTCAGGCCCAGCGTTCGACGCAGCCCTCGACCCGCTCGACCCCGGCCAAGCCGGCTACCAAGCCAGACCCGAAGGCCAAGCCTTCCGCCGCCGCGCCCTCCACGGCCAAGACCACACCGGCCAAGCCTGCTGCTGCGGCAGCCGGAGCGGCGGCTGCTGCCAGCACGGCCAAGCCTGCCAGGGCCGCAAGCCCCGGCGGTTCGCTTGTGACCTCCTATGGCGATTGGGAGGTCTACATGGCCCAGAACGGTCGCTCGAAAATCTGCTACGCGCTGAGCCGCCCGAAGGATTGGACGCCCAAGACCGTCACCCGGGATCCGGCGTATCTCTTCGTTTCCTTCCGCCCGGCGGAGAACGTGAAGAACGAGGTGGCGTTCGAGTTCGGCTTCACGGCCAAGGAGAACGGTCCCGCCGAGGTTTCCGTGGGCAACACGTCCTACGCCCTCCTGGCCAAGGCCACCAACGCTTGGCTGAAGAATCCGGCCGAGGAAGGCCAGGCCATCGCCACCATGGCGAGGAGCGGCACCATGACGGTGAAAACGCAGTCGGCCCGCGGCTCGAACCTGACTGACCGCTATTCCCTCAACGGCTTCAACAAGGCCCTGGAGCACGCCCGCAAGGAATGCGCGTCTTAAGACTGCCGCACGGTTGTAAATCGGCACTCCGATAAGCATCTTCCGGGCCTGAGGCCCGGATTTTGCGTTTAGACGCTCACTTTTCCGGCGCAATCGTGTTATAAGACCGCCGAACTCCCAACAACGAAGGCATGATCTCCCATGGCGACGGTGCTCGACATCGCCAAGCGCAACCCCAATGCGGCCCCTCGGGCCGTCAGCGATGCCGCGCGCGCGGCCGGGTTCATCGAAAAGACCGCTGAGGTGACCGTGGCCGCGGGAGCGGCCCCCGGCGGCGCCTCGCTCGTCGGCCTCACCCGCGACCAGCTGAAGGATTCGCTGTCCGCCATCGGCGTGCCCGAGCGCGAGCTCAAGATGCGCGTGGCCCAGCTTTGGCACTGGATCTACTTCCGGGGCGCCAAGGACTTCGCCGAGATGACCAACATGGGCAAGGAGCTGCGCGCCAAGCTGGCAGCCGCCTATACCCTTGCCCGCCCCATGGTGGTCTCCGAGCAGGTCTCGAAGGACGGCACCCGCAAGTGGCTGATCCGCATGGCCTCCACCGGCCCCCTCGACAAGGGCGCGGAGATCGAGTGCGTGTATATCCCAGAGGTCGACCGCGGCACGCTCTGCGTGTCGAGCCAGGTCGGCTGCACGCTCACCTGCTCCTTCTGCCACACCGGCACCCAGCGCCTCGTGCGCAACCTGACCTCGGCTGAGATCGTTGCGCAGCTGATCGTTGCCCGCGATTGCATCGGCGATTGGCCCGGCGCTACGCCGCCGGAAGGCGCGTTCGTTCCCAACGACGGCAGCCGCTTCGTGTCCAACATCGTGTTCATGGGCATGGGCGAGCCGCTCTACAACACCGACAACGTGGTGGCCGCCATCGAGGTGATGTCGGACGGCGAGGGCCTTAGCCTGTCGCGCCGGCGCATCACGGTCTCCACCTCCGGCGTCGTGCCGCAGATGGAGCGTCTCGGTGCGGAAGCCAACACCATGCTGGCGATCTCGCTCCACGCCGTGCGCGACGAGCTGCGCGACGAGCTGGTTCCGATCAACCGCAAATACGACATCGAGCAGCTGCTCGATGCCTGCCGCGGCTATCCGGGCCTGTCGAACGCGCGTCGCATCACGTTCGAGTACGTGATGCTGAAGGGCGTGAACGATTCCGATGCCGATGCGCGCAAGCTCGTACAGCTGCTCAAGGGCATCCCGGCCAAGATCAACCTGATCCCGTTCAATCCCTGGCCCGGGTCGAAATACGAGTGCTCGGACTGGGAGCGGATCGAGCGCTTCTCCGAGATCGTCTATCGCGCCGGCTACGCCTCGCCGGTCCGCACCCCCCGCGGCCGCGATATCCTGGCCGCCTGCGGCCAGCTTAAGAGCGAGACCGAAAAGCTGCGCGCCCGCGCCCGCATGATGGCCGAACAGGGCATCGGGGCCGAAGGCGTGTATGCGGTGCGGGACGGGGAGTAAAGTTCGTAGAAGCTGGATGGCTTAACTGTGAGTAGCCTCTTTCATTACACCTCAAATCAAGGAGCGATTGGCATTCTCCAGTCATCGCTCCTTTTTGCTACTCACTATCAATACCTGAACGATCCTAATGAGCTTTCACAAGCCGCCGATCTTATAATCCCACTTTTTGAAAAAGAGTTCAGAGAAGAGTATCAAAAATATATCAAAAGCGGACACCTTAATAGCAATGTACTCAAAGAGTTTGGCGATCATACTTACCTCAAAGAAGCTCGCACGCTATTTGATGTAGCTAAGCGAGTTACTAATAGCACAACACCAATCTTTCTCACTTCGTTTTGTCGCCACGAAGAGAATTCAGATCAGTATGTTGATGGCCTTCTGTCACAATGGCGTGGGTATGGGTCACTTGGTGGTTGCGCACTAGAATTTGATGAGGAAAAACTCAAAGAACTGATCATTAGAGAAGCCGAAGAATACGCCTTCTCACACATATCTCTTAGAGACATTAAGTACGACCGCTATCAAGAGACTCTAGATTTGAAAGAGATCGAAGGTGTCGCGACAGCCATTACTCGCCATATGATCGAGCGCTCAAAGGAATCAGAAATTCTTTACAATGAGCGCATGCATAAAATGTACAATACGATTGCGATTACTTTACCTACCCTAAAAAGCATAGGATTTCGTGAAGAGCGGGAAGTTAGAATAATTGCTCCTTATATGCGTAAGGAAGCAGCCGCAGAATACCCCCTGCGCGCACAGAAGGAGATTCACTTCCGTTACCGCAATGGTCAGCCTGTTCCGTACATTCATCTCTTCGATAATACAGGTACTCTACCAATCAAGCGCATTATCGTTGGGCCACAGAGAGACCAATCGAAAGTAGCCTATGCGATTGAACTCGCGCTAGAAGGCAGGGGAATGGGTGTTGAGGTCGCAAGATCCAACATCAGCTACATACCCTAAGTTTGGTTGAGGGAAATGATCCGCTGGCTTCTCCTCATCCCCTTCGCGCTCCTCATCGCCATCGGCGCGAGCGGCACATTCTTCCTCATTGCCTCCATGGTCGATCCGGTGATGGCGCTGCTGACCGGCGATACGCTCTTCGTCGGCTTCTGGTCGCTGCTCGATGCGGTGTTTGCGGCCGAGGATCCCGGACCTATCGTGGAGGACGCCTTCCTGGCGGTCGGCCGGATCATGTTCACGCTGCTGATCTTCCCACCGCTGCTGGTCGCCATCGTCAGCGAGGTGCTGGGGATGCGCAGCCTCCTCTGGCATGTGATCGCCACAGCCGTGCTGACGGCGGCGGTGCCGTGGATCCTGCGCGGCCAGGCGCGGATCGCCAGCCCCGAGGAGCTGCATGTGAGCTTCGTGCTGGGCCTGACCGGTGCCGTGGCCGGCCTCGTCTATTGGGCGATTATCGGCGGGCGCGAGCCGAGGCGAAAGGAACCTACCGAGCCGATGTCGTCAGGATCTTGATGGCGAAGACCGAGAACAGGCCGGCGAAGGAATAATCGATTCCCCGCATGAGCTTCGGCCGGCCGCGCAGGAGCGCGATCACCTTGTCGGCGCCGAGAATCATCAGGATGCCCATGGGGGCCGTGAGCACGATGAAGTAGAGCCCCAGGAACAGGAGCTTGTCGGCCGCATGGGGATCGGCCGAATCCACGAATTGCGGCAGGAAGGTCACGAAGAACAGCACGACCTTCGGGTTTGTGAGATTAATGCCCACTCCCAGGAAGAAGGTCTTCCAGAACGGGATCTCCGCCCGGCCTTCATCCTTCACGCTTAGGGCCGAGCCATGGCGTACGGCATCGAACGCCATCCACAACAGGTAGAGCGCGCCGACGACTTTCAGCACCGTGAAGGCGGTCACAGAAGCGGCGAGCAGCGCGGAGAGGCCGAGCGCCGCGAGCACCGTGTGGACGCCGCAGCCCGCCATCGCACCCAGCATCGCGGCCATGCCGGCCTTGCGTCCGCCTGCCATGGTCTTGGCCAGGGAGAGGCTCATGTCCGGACCCGGTGTGATGAACAGCAGGATGGCGGCAAGGGAGTAGGTGAGCAGGGTGCTGACGTCGGGCAGGAAGGTCATGGATCGAATCTTATCGCTAAGGCCGTGGGATCATGACTCAATCCTGTGTGCACTGCTACCCGAAAGGCGCTTGTTGAAACGCCGCCCCTGCTCCATGTGTTGATCCGGCGGGTAAGAAGAAACAAGAGCCGCGAGAAGGACAGACATGACGGCATTGCTCTCAACCGCCCGGATCCGCTTAGGCCTGACAGGCCTGATCCTGGCGTTCGGATTGTCCGCCTGCGGCATCAACAATGTCCCGACCCTGGAGGAGCAGGCCAAGGCCGCCTGGAGCGAGGTGCAGAACCAGTACCAGCGCCGGGCCGATCTCATCCCGAACCTCGTCGAGACCGTGAAGGGCTTCGCCCAGCAGGAGCGCGAAGTGCTGACCCAGGTCACGGAAGCCCGCGCTCGGGCTACACAGGTGCAGGTTGACGCTTCCACCGTCACCGATCCGGAAAAATTCAGGCAGTTCCAGGAGGCGCAGAACCAGCTCTCCGGCGCACTGGGCCGCTTGCTCGCCACCGTCGAGCGCTACCCGGAGCTGAAATCCAACGCCAACTTCCTGGCCCTGCAATCGCAGCTGGAGGGCACGGAGAACCGCATCGCCGTGGCGCGGCGCGACTACATCTCGACCGTTCAGGCCTACAACACGGAGCTGCGCACGATCCCGGGCCGCTGGATCGCCGGCATTCTCTATCCGGAGGCCAAGCCCATGGAGACGTTCACCGCCACCGCTGGATCGGACCGCCCGCCGCCGGTGAAGTTCTGACGGGATGATGGCAGCACCGGGAATCCCCTCCCCCTTGTGGGGAGTGGCAGCCGCGAAAGCGGCCGGGTGGGGGTGCCAGAGCCAATCTGATTTCAGGAAAGCGCTTACACCCCGACCTCCAACTCCTCCCCTCAAGAGGGAGAAGGGCACGACTGCATCCTTCATCGCCATCCTCGTCTTTCTCCTCACTCTCCTCTTCTCCCTCCCCGCCCTCGCCCAGGCTTTCCCGCCCCTCACCGGCCGTGTGGTCGATGCAGCGAACCTCCTGAAGCCTGAAGAACGGGCGGCACTCGAGGCGAAGCTGAAGTCACATGAGGACAAGACCACGGACCAGGTGGTGGTCGCGACCCTGCGCTCGCTGGAAGGCTATGAGATCGAGGATTATGCCAACCGCCTGTTCCGGCACTGGCAGCTCGGCCAGAAGAGCAAGGACAACGGCGCCCTGCTCCTCGTGGCGCCGCAGGAGCGCAAGGTGCGCATCGAGGTGGGCTACGGGCTGGAGGGCGCTCTCACCGATGCCCTGTCGAAGATCATCATCGCCACGGCCATTGCGCCCCAGTTCCAGAAGGGCAATTTCGTAGGCGGCATTGATGCGGGTGTCGACGCCATGCTGTCGATCCTCACGGGGGACGCGGAGGAATGGCAGCGCCGCGCTGAAGTACGCGAGGACAGCACCACCGTCATCGATCCGGTGATCGCCTTCATCATCCTGCTGATCCTGTTCTTCCTGATTGCGCGCCTGATGGGTGCGAGCCGCAGGCAGGGTATCAAGCGCGGTCGTCATGGCCCGTGGATCGTCACCACCGGCGGGTGGGGAGGCGGTGGAGGAGGAGGATGGTCCGGCGGGGGCGGCTTCTCGGGCGGAGGGGGCTCGTCAGGCGGTGGCGGCGCTTCGGGGAGCTGGTAGATGATCTCAAGCGACGAACAGGCTCGGCTGGCGAACGTAATCGGTGACGTGGAGGACGAGACCTCCGGCGAGATCGTTCTCGTGATCGCCGAGCAGGCCGGGCATTATCGTGCCGTCCCGCTGCTCTGGGCGATGCTCGCGGCGCTCGTCACGCCCTGGCCGCTGATCTGGCTGACCGACATCAGCACCTCGCGCGTCTTTTTGATCCAGCTTGCCGTGGCACTGGCTTCAAGCCTCGCGCTCTCCTGGCCGAAGCTGCGCTTCGCCCTGGTGCCGCGTTCCATCAAACACACTCAGGCGCACGAGGCGGCCTCGCGCGAGTTCCTGCGGCGCGGGCTCACCCGCACGCGGGAGAAGACCGGCGTACTGATCTATCTGGCGCTGGCCGAGCATCATGCAGAGATCCTGGCCGACACAGGGATTGCGGACAAAGTTGATCCAGAGACCTGGGCCGGTATCGTGGCGGACCTGACGGCGGCGATCCGAAACGAGCAAATGATCGAGGGTCTAGAGCAGGCCATCCGGCGCGTTGGCGCAATCCTCGCTGAGCACGCCCCTCCCCGCCGCGACGACGTGGACGAGCTGCCCAACAAGGTCATTCTTCTCGATTAGAGGCCGGGACCTTTCGCAGCACCCAGGATGAGGCCGGGCCGGGTCGCATCCGTGCCCTGCAGGAGCACCACATAGGCGTCGCCACCCTTGCGGGCCATTTCGAGCGGCACCTCGAAGCGGGCGGAGCCGCCGCGCCAGTCGCCGACTCGGTTCAGGCCGCGCACCACATTGGCGTAGGTGATGGTCTTGCCCCGGTTCTCGCCGCGCTCGATCGGCACCGTCTGCGATTTCAGCACCGGCAGGATCCAGATCTCGGCCTCGCGTTGCGCGGTGTCAGGCGTCTCCTCGATGGCGATCGAGACCGCGCCGTTCTGCTCGGTAATGATCACGTTCACCGGCAGGGCCTTGCGTCCCTTGGTGGTGTACTGGATCGCCTTCTCGACTTGCGCCCGGTCGGACCCGATGGAGGATTTCTTGCCGTTGACGATCATCTGCGGCGTGAAGACCTGCCGGTCGCTGCGGGAATGGGCATAGGCCTTCTGGCGCTCGGTGAAGGCCACATGGGCCAGCGTGTCCTTCCAGCCGAGATAATCCCAATAATTGACCGGCAATGACAGGGCCACGATGTCCGGCTGGCGGGAATACTCGACCAGCAACTCGTCCGCCGGTGGGCAAGAGGAGCAGCCCTGGCTGGTGAAGAGTTCGACCACCGCACGGGGTGGTTCCGCCAGAGCGGGCTGCAGGCAAGCGGCAAATGCAAGGGCCGCCAGGATCGCTTTCAATCGAAACACCATGATGCCGCCATGGAACATGAATTCCGCCTCAAGGTGAACTCACGTTACCTTGAGCGGTTGCAGGCACCCGCCAGCGGCGATGCATCCACAGCCATTGCTCAGGGTATTCCCGCACCCATTCCTCCACCACGGAAGTCATAGCCTGCATGGCGCCCTGCACGTTGATCTGTCCGTCCGGATCGCGCGGCAGATCGAGAGGTGGGGTGAGCTGAAGGCGGAAGCGGTGATTAGGCAAACGGATCACCCGCACCCCGTGGACCGGGCAGTCGAAGCGGCGGGCGAATTTTCCCAGGATCGGGTTCACGAGCGCCGGGCGACCCATGAAGTTGACGATCACCCCGCGGGTGAAATGCTGGTCGATGAGCATGCCGAGATGGCCGCCCTTCTCCAGCGCTCCCTGCATGGCGAAAGCAGCGCCCTGGCGGGCCGCTTCCAGATTGCCCATGGTCTCGCTGCGGATCTCGTGCAGCACGCGGGCGATGGCCGGATCGTTGGGCGCGCGGAACACCGCCGTGGTGTCGAGCCCGAAGCGGGCGGCGCAGATCGCCGGCAGCTCCCAGTTTGCAAAATGCGCCGAGAAGATGAGGCCGGGCCTGCCGTCATCGCGCAGCTCGAGGAAGTGGTCGATGCCGTCGACCTCGGTGCGGCCGGGAACATCGCTGTCGGGATTGAAATCGAACAGGCGGCCGAGATGCGGATATTCGGCGCCCGTGCGACCGAGATTGTCCCAGGCGGCGAGCGCCAAAGCCTTCACCTCGGCTTCGGATTTCTCGGGATAGACGGCGCGGATGTTGTTCAGAGCTGTCTTGTGTGCCTTGAGCAGGGGGCCGAAGATGCGCGTGATCGCAGCGCCTACGGCACCGGAGCGCTCAGGCCCCAGCGCCCGCGCCAGGCCGAAGACGCCGCGCACGACGCCGACCATGATCGTCTCGGTGAGGCGCGAGACGAGGCTGCGGGGGCGATGGGGCTGCTGCACGTTCTTTTGAATCCTGGCCTGAAAAGAAAACTCCCCGCGTCTTTTCGCGAGGAGACGATTTCGTCAAGGTCTGCGGTCGCGGCCCATTGTTCCAGAGGCGGGCTTGCGGCTCAGAACGTCACGACCACCTTGCCGAAGACCTTGCGGCCCTCGAGCCGCTCAAGCCCCTGCTGGAACTCGTCGAGCGGGAAGACGGCGTCGATCACCGGTGTCATGCCCTGGGCCATCTTGTCCAGCGACTGGCTGATGTTCTCGATCCGGCAGCCGAAGGAGCCGAAGATCCGGTATTGCTGCTGGAAGAGCTGCATCAGGTTCATGGTGGTGGAGACACCCGAGGTGGACCCGCAGGTGACGAGGCGTCCGCCGCGCTTGAGGCAGAGCAGCGAACCGTTCCAGGTCTCGGCGCCCACATGCTCGAACACCACGTCGACGCCCTTGCGCTTCGTCAACTGGCGCACCTCGCCCTCGAAGCGCTCGGTGCGGTAGTTGACGACATAATCGGCGCCCAAGGCCTTCGCCTTCTCGCCCTTCTCGTCGTCGCCCACGGTGGTGTAGACGGTGCAACCGATGGCCTTGGCCATCTTGATCGCCGCCGTGCCGATGCCCGATCCGCCGGCATGGACGAGGATGGACTCGCCGGGCTCCAGCTTGGCGTTGTCGAAGAGCATGTGCTGCACGGTGCCGAAGCCGATGGGCGCGCAGGCCGCCTGCTCGAAGGAAACACCCTTCGGCACCGGAATCACGAGCCGCTCCGGCCGGTTGATGAGCTCGCGGGCAAAGCCGTCGATGTGGAAGCCCATGATGCCGGCGACGTTCTCGCACAGATTGCCCCAGCCCTTCCGGCAGGCTGCGCAATGGCCGCAGGTCTCAGCCCCGTACATCGTGACCGGATCGCCCGCCTTGAAGCGCGTGACGCCCTCGCCCACCGCGGCGATCTCGCCCGAGGCCTCGACGCCCACCGCCTGGGGCATCTTGCGCTTGGCAAAGGCCATGCCGCGAAAACCCCAGACATCGAGGTAGTTGAGCGCCAGCGCCTTCACCCGCACCTGCACCTCGCCGGCGGCAGGCGGCGGCGGGGCATCGATCTCGGTGATGCGGAGGTCACGGTCGCCGAAAAGCTGGAGGGAGCGCATAGTTTGAAATCCTTGTCGTCATCATCCCCGGACTTGTTTCGGGATCCAGCCCTTGCGGAGCAAAGACGTGGATGGCCAGGACGAGCCTAGCCATGATGGGAGAAACTGATGGAGGCGGATTAAAGGTCGGGCGTCGGAATGACAAGCGCGTCGCGCCTTTCGCCGCGCCTTCAGTCGCGGATCGCCGCCAGATAGCGCTCGACCGACCGGGCCACAGCCGCCTTTCCGCCTTGCAGGATGCTTCGCTGTGCGGAGGTCCCGAAGATCCGCTCGAACGGGAAAGGCGCCAGGGCTGCGTCGATCCGCTCGACGGCCGCGCGGTTGAGCGGAATGAGATTGGGATAGCTGCGCATGAAGCTGACGTGGCGGCGATCCTGGAGAACCGAGAGCGTATCACCCACGAACAAGTCGTCCCGGCCGTCCGCTCCGGCTGCATGATGCAGCACCGTGCTGCCCTCGAAATGCCCGCCGGTGCGGATCAGCGTGAAGCCCGGCGCAACCTCCAGGGTTTCGCCTGCCCAGAACCGGATCGCCTCATGCGGGTTCATGACCCACGGACGGTCATCCCCATGCAGATAGACCGGCACGCCGCCGAAGGCTTCACTCCACTCGGCCTGCGCGGCGTAGAAATGCGGATGCGAGATCGCCATGGCCTTGAGACCGCCCATGCGGCGGATCCTCTCGACCGCCTCCTGCGTCACCAGGGATACGCAATCCCACAGGATGGCGCCATCTCCCGCAGGAATCGCGAGCGCCCGCTGCCCGATGGCGAAATCGGGCACGACCCCGATGCCCGTGAGGCTGCCTTCGTCAGTGAAGACATTGCGGTGTGTCGCCTTCAGATCCTCGACGGTCATCCATTCCTGCCCGGACCAGCGTACATACTGGCGCTCATCTTCACAGATCAGGCATGAGGAAGGCGGTGCAGATGTCTCGGCGAACTGGGTGCCGCACTGAACGCACATGAACCGGGTCATGAAGGCTCCTGGCTAGGCGAAATTTCTCGTTATTGCCGCTCAAGGGACAGAGTCGGAATGAGAGGTCAGCGGCAGATTTCCTCTCTCAGCGCTGTATGATGATATAGCTTTCGGATTGGAGATGCGCACGTGCAATCTGTCCTCTCGATCATCAGCGGCACCCCTCTGTGGGTTTGGGGCATTCTCGTGCTGATCGTCTATCTTGGCATGACGGCCATGCGCCCCGGTCGCAGAAGCCCTGCCCGACTCAGCCTTGTTCCTGGGATCTTCCTGGCCGTGGCGCTCGGCACGCTCCTCAACTCGGCGCGCCTTGCCGACATTCTCCCGCTCTGGCTGGCGGGTTGTCTCCTGGGGCTCGGGACCGGGGCGGCCTGGGCGATGGTTCTGCGGATCGGCATCGACCGGACGCAAGGGCTCATCCACATGCCCGGCACCGCGTTCTGGCTCGTGACCGGCCTCATCCTGTTCGGGATACGCTATGCCATCGAAGTTTCGATGGCCCTCAACCGTGACCTGGTCGAGGAGAGCCTTCGGTCGACCCTGCCTTATGCCGTCGCCGGTCTCGGAACCGGCATGAGCGCCGGCTGGTGGGCCGCTCTCATGCTGCGCTACCTTCGCCCTACCGATGCACCCCGAGCATCGACGTGAGGCCGCCGTCGATGGGCAGCACCGTGCCGGTGATGTAGGCGGCGGGCTCGCTCAGGAGGAAAGCCGCGAGGCCCGCGATCTCCTCCGGCTTGGCGAAGCGCCCGGCGGGGATCTGCTTTTCCATGTTGTCGCGATAGGCCGCGTAGGGCGCCATCATGTCCGTGTCGATGAAGCCCGGGGCGATCACGTTGACCGTCACATTGCGCTTGGCTGTCTCCACCGCGAGGGTGCGGCAATAGGAGATCAGCGCGCCCTTCGAGGCCGCATAGGCCGCGTTGCCGGGATTGCCCTGGAGCGCCGCCACCGAGCCGATGGCGACGATGCGCCCCTGCTTGGCGCGGATCATGCCGCGCATGAGCGCCTTGGCGATGCGGGTGAGCGACCAGAAGTTCACCTGCATGGCGGCTTCGGCCTTGTCCTGCTGCATCATGGCGGCAAGCGCATCGTAGGGCTGGCCGGCATTGTGAATGAGCCCGAAGAAGCTCTCGCCCTCGATGGTCTCGCAGAAGGCGTCGAGAGCGGCCTTGTCGGCGAGATCGATCTCATGGGCCGTGACGGTGCGGCCGGGATTGGCCTGCATCAGCTCCTGGCTGAGCGCCTTGGCGGCGTCACCGGATGAGCGGTAAGTGAAGTCGACATCGTGGCCGGCCGCCACAAGCGCCCGCACGATGGCGGCGCCTACGCCCTTGCCGCCGCCCGTCACCAGAACCCGAGTCATGACTTAAGCCCCTTTCGGCTCAGCCCCGAAGACGAGGCAGGTGTTCTGGCCGCCGAAGCCGAAGGAGTTGGAGAGCACGTAATCGACCTTCGCGTCGCGGGCGACGTTAGGCACCACATCGAGCGGGATCGCGGGATCGGGCACCTGATAGTTGATGGTCGGCGCGATGCGGCCGGTGCCGATGGTCATGAGCGACATCACCGCCTCGACGGCGCCGGCGGCCGTGAGCGTATGGCCGATCATCGACTTGTTCGACGAGATCGGAACGTTGGCCATGCGCTCGCCGAACACGGCGGTGCAGCTCATGGCCTCCATCTTGTCGTTCTCCGGCGTCGAGGTGCCATGAGCGTTGACATAATCGATGTCGTCGGGCGAGAGACCCGCATCGGCTAGAGCCTCGCGGATCGCCGTGATGGCCGGCATGCCGTCCGGGGACGAGCGGGTGCGGTGGAAGCCATCGCCCTTCTCGCCGCAGCCGAGCACATAGCCGAGGATTGTGGCGCCGCGCGCCTTCGCAGCCTCCGCATTCTCCAGCACGAGCGCCGCGCCGCCCTCGCCCATGACGAAGCCGTCGCGGTTCTTGGAGAAGGGTTTTGAGGCGCCTTCCGGGTTCTCGTTCTGGGTCGAGAGCGCCGAGAGCAGCGAGAAGCGGATGAGCGATTCCGGGTTCACCGAGCCGTCGGTGCCGATGCACAGCGCGGCATCGGTCTCGCCGCGACGGATCGCCTCGACGCCGAGCTGGATTGCGGTGGCGCCGGACGAGCAGGCGGTCGAGAGCGAGATCGGCGAACCCCTGGTGCCGAAGCGGTCGGCGACGCGATCAGCCACCGTGCCGAAGATGAAGAGATCATGCCAGGGCTTGAACTCGCCCGAGGCCGCTGCCTTCAGCAAATCCTTGTAGGTGACGTCACCGTCCTGCCCCGAGGCCTTGGCCAAGGCCTCGCGCTGCGGCCATTCCATCTCGACGGGCGGCACGGCGATGAACAGTGCGCCCGGGAAATCGCTGGACGCCAAGCCTGACTGGCCCACCGCCTCCTCGGCCGCCAGCATGGCGAGCCGCTCGGACAGCATGGGGGCGCAGAAGGGCTCCACATCGACCGAGTCGATGGTGCCGGCAATCGTGGTGCGCAGGCCCTCCGTAGGGAAGCGTTCGATGCGGTGAATGCCGGATTTGCCGGCCGTCAGAGCAGCCCAGGTGTCATCCTTGCCCTGGCCGAGAGACGTGACCACGCCCATGCCGGTGACGGCGACGAGCGGGCGGCCCTGTTTATCGCGAAGCGCCATAGCCTTCTCCTCAAGCCTTGGTGAGCCGGATGGCGCCTTCGCCGCGCCAATGTCCGATGGAGGTGACGAGCGCCTCGCTCAGCCCGCCCTGAGCGATCAGGCCCGCGGCCAGCGCGACGCCGATGGGTGCCTGGGCCTCCATGGTATGGCCGACGAGATCTCCGGTCGAATGGATGGCGGCACCCGGCGCGATGTCCTTGAGCGCCGCCTGCTCCTCATCCGTGATTCCCTTGATGCCGGTGGCGCCGGAGATCACGACATCGGGCTTGGCCTCTAGCTGCCGCGACAGGCCGTGAAGTGAGCCTTCGATGCTGCCCGGCTCGCGACGAGAGCGGTCGGAGGCGACGCCCGCTATGGCAGCGAGTGGTTTTGCGCCGCGCGAAGCCGCATGTTCGCGGGATTCGAGCACCAGGAAGCAGCCTCCCGATCCGAGGATCATGCCGCCGCCCTGTGCGGGACGCTCCCAGACTGAAGTATAGGGCTTCTTCCAGAGGAAGCCGCCCATCTCGTAGATGAGGAGCACGTCAGGACGCTCGGCATTGTAGGAGCCGCCGACGAGAAAGATGTCGTCCTGGCCTGAGGCGATGCGCTCGCGGGCGATGCGGATGGCATCGACGCCGCTCGATTCCTCGCCCATGAAGGTGCGTGAGGCGCCCGTGACCCCATGGACGATGGAGATGTTGCCGGCGAGCAGGTTGGAAAGCTGCGCGAGAAAGAGGGTCGGGCGCAAATCGCCCATCAGGCGCTCGTTGAGGAAGACGCCCGGATTGTCGGCTTTGCGCAGTCCGGTGAGGATCTGCCCATCGACCGCGTAATCCCGCTCGCCGCCGCCGGCCGAGACGATGAGCTGCATGCGGCCCTTGAGGGCTGCGTCTTCCTTGGCGCCTGCAGAGTCGAGGGCGAGGCCCGCCGCGTAGCAGCCGAGCTTCTGCCAGGGTTCCATCTGGCGCTGGTCGGATTTTTTGGGGATCTGCCGGTCCCATTCGAGCGAAACCGCCGGGTGGACCGGGAAAGGCTCAAAGGTGGCCGCATCCGTGTTCGAGGTGCCGCCGGCAAGGGCCGCCAGATGCGCCTCCAGGCCTTCTCCGGCAGAGGAGACGAGGCCCACTCCCGTAATGACGACATCCCGCATCAGACACTCTCCTCCAGGAGACCGATGCGCTTGGCTTGCGCGCGCATCAGGCCGTCCATGCCTTCGGGGAAGGGCATGATCCGGAAGCGCAGCTCCGCATCGCAGATCGGCTTGCCCTCGGCCGTGATCCTGGCCTTGGTCACAGCATAGCCGGAGCCCTCATGTTCCAACTGCGCCGAGACGGTGAGCACCGTACCCGGTCCGACGAAGGTGCGAAAGCGCGCCTTGTCGACGCCCATCAGGAACGGCATGTGGGTGAAACCCATGAGGCCGAGCACGAGATAGCCCGAGGCCTGGGCCATGGTCTCGGTGAGGAGAACGCCGGGCACGAGAGGGTGGCCGGGAAAATGCCCTTCAAAGACCGGGCTTTCCTGGGGGACCACGGAGGACACCTCGATCCGCTTAGTCTCGCGGTCGAGGGCCGTCACCTGGTCGATCATTTCAAAATATTCGAGGCGCATGGTTTTGCGGAACCTGTCCCCCTCCCCCTTGTGGGGAGGGGCTAGGGGCGGGGGTGCCAGCGATGAACTGGACCAGCGTGACGCTTACACCCCCACCTCCAACTCCTCCCCACAAGGGGGAGGAGGGCTGCGTCGCGCCTACCATCCCGACGAGCCCCTCAAGGCCTACCCTCCGGGATGGAGCTTTTGAAGTATCAGGCCTGCTTGGCGGCCACCAGCGCGTCGATGCGCGCCACGAGGTTCTTCAGGACGAAGTATTCCTCGGCCGGAGCCTTGCCCTCGTTCACTTCCTGGGTCCACTGCTCCAGCGGCAGCTTGATCCCGAAGGCCTTGTCGATCGCGAACGCGATGTCCAGGAAGGCGAGCGAGTCGATGCCCAGATCCTCGATGGCATGGCTCTCGGGCGTGATCTGCTCGCGCGGGATATCGGCGGTCTCCGAAATGATGCCGGCGACGGTCTCGAAGGTGGACGACATGACGCCGCTCTCCTGAAGTGCTTGTTGGTCTCAACGATGCGGCGCCGGCACGCTTGGGAAGGCCCGGTGTCCAGACGCTCATTTCGTCGACGAGGGTTGTTTCGAAGCGCACCCCTTACACGACAGGCGCCGGACCGGCAACCGATTGGTTGCGTCTAGCCGAATCGGCTTGGCCGGGAGAGCGGGAACTTTCCCTGCGGCAACGGCATAGGAAGCAGCCGATTGATTATTCGGCTCCCATCGTCGATAAGGGCCGCCTTCGGGTTTAAACCGAATGATCTTACACAGAAACTGATTGCTGGATCGACGTGCTCAACAGGTTCCTCAAGCCTGAAATCCGCTATGCCCGCCGCATGGCCCGGATCGCCCGATGGGACAGACCCATCGAGGGGCTGCGGGGGCGCCTGCGCGCCTGGACCCATATGCTGATTGCCGATCATGGCGTTTTCCGCCTCTTCTACCTGAACAAGCACCCGGTCACGGACCGGCTCTGGCGCTCGGCCCAGCCGGCACCGCACCAGATCGCCGCCCTTAAAAGCGAAGGCATCCGGACCATCATCAACCTGCGCGGCGGCCGGGAGCACGGCTCCTGGCAGCTCCAGAAGGAGGCCTGCGAGCGGCTCGGCATCCACCTGGAGGAGTTCGTGGTGCGCTCCCGCGGCGCACCGGACCGGGAGACCCTGCTCTCCGCCAAGAAATTCTTCGACACCATCGAGTATCCGGCGGTTCTGCACTGCAAGTCGGGCGCGGACCGGGCAGGCTTCGTGGCCGCCCTCTACCTCGTGGTCTATGAGGGCAAGTCCATCGACGAGGCCCAACGGCAATTGTCCATGCGCTTCGGCCATTTCCGGTTCTCGAAGACCGGCATCCTGGACGAGTTCTTCGACCTCTACCGGCGCGAAGGCGAAGCCAAGGGCATTCCATTCCTCACCTGGATCGAGACCCGCTACGACGCGGACGATCTGGAGCGGAATTTCCGATACGGCTTCTGGTCCCATCTTCTCGTCGACAGGATCATGCGGCGCGAGTAGGCCTCAGGACACCGCCAGGCTGGGCTCGCTGTCGTCGGACAGCTGCAGGCGGTGCAGGCGGGCATAGGCGCCCGCCTTGGCGATGAGAGCCTCGTGGGACCCTGTTTCCGCAACCCGCCCACCTTCCATCACGACAATCTTCTCCGCATTGCGGACCGTCGAGAGGCGGTGGGCGATCACCAGGGTGGTGCGGCCCTTCATGAGCTTGCGGATGGCATCCTGCACCAGCCGCTCCGATTCGGAATCGAGGGCGCTCGTCGCCTCGTCGAGGAGCAGGATCGGCGCGTCCTTCAGGAAGGCGCGGGCGAGCGAAATGCGCTGGCGCTCGCCGCCCGACATTCGGCCGCCGCCCGGCCCGACCACCGTGTCGTAGCCCTCCGGCATTCTCATGATGAAGTCGTGGGCCGCTGCCGCCTTTGCGGCATTCACGATCTCCTCGTCGGAGGCGCCGGACCGGCCGAAGGCGATGTTGGCCCGGATCGTGTCGTCGAAGAGAATCACGTCCTGGCTCACCACAGCAACAGCCTGCCGGAGGCTCGCCAGGGAGACGTCCCGCACGTCCTGCCCGTCGATCAGGACGGAGCCCCGGGTCGAATCGTAGAGGCGCGGCACGAGGGACAGGAGCGTCGACTTGCCCGAGCCGGATCGGCCGACCAGAGCCGTCGTCTGCCCGGCCCCGGCCACGAGATTGACGTGATCGAGTGCCGCCGCCTCTCCGTCGTAGGAGAAGGACAAGTCCGCGAACCGGATCTCGCCGCCCGTCAGCCGCAGCGGCTCGGCACCCGGCTTATCCTGGATTCCGGGGGCCTGATCCATCACGTCGAAGGTGCGCTGCAAGGCGGCGGCGGCCTCCTGGACGATGGCGTTGAGATTGCCGAGCGCCCGGACCGGATGCGCCGCCATGACCAGCGCAGTGACGAAACCGGTGAAATCGCCCACGGTGCTGGCACCGGAGAGAATGCGCTGACCGATCAGGATCAGGACAATGGCCACGGCGAGGCCGCCGCCCGTCTCAAGCACCGGATCCATCCGCCCGCGGGCATTGGCCGCCTTCATCTTGAGGCCGCGCACATCGTCGAAGGTCTTGGCGGCTTTGGCCTTCAGATAGCGCTCAAGCCCATAGGTCTTGGCGATGCGGGTGCCGGCAAGGCTCTCGGTGATGAGGCTCGCCATCACGCCGGTCTGCTCCTGGGTCGAGGCGGCAACCTGGCGCAGCCTCCGGCCGATCTTGTTGACCGGATAGGCGAAGAAGGGCGCGATTACGGCCGCCACGATGGTCAGCACCGGGTCGATCCAGAGCATGGCGGCGATCAAGGCCATGAGGGTCGTCGTTTCCCGCAGGAACACCGTCGACAGGCGGGTGAGCGCCTCGCGGATGAAGGCAAAATCCGTGGTGAAGCGCTGGGTGAGCGCCGCCGGGCTCTCGCGATCGATCTGGGAGAGATCGGCCTCGATCATGTGGCCGTAGAGAGCCGTCTGCATGTCGGCCTCGATTCGGGTCACCGCCTTGTTGGTGAGGACCGTGAGCGCGAGCAGCGAGAAGCCCTTCACGGAGGTCACGGCGATCACGAATAGCGGCGCCAGCATGATGGCCTGCGCATCCTTGCTGTCGAAGGCGTCAAAAGCCGCCTTGATCAGGATCGGGTAGAGCCCCGTCGCGCCGGACACCAGGGCGACCAGCACGAGCACCACGGCCAGCGTCTTCCTGTGCGGACGCATCCAGTCCCGCCACAGACGGCTGATCAAGGGAAGGGTGTCCCCCCGAAGGATGCTCTTGGACGCCATGGACTCTGTGAAATCCCTATTTTGGAGGCCCGCGGTTACCATGTGAACCGTTCAGCCGCAAATCTTTCGAAATGCTTGCAGGGCCTCAGCGCCGCTTTGCCGCTCGCAGAGCGGCGCCGGCATTGTAACAATGGTTCCGTAGGCCGGTCAGACCGCCTTCAAATGTCGGATCGGGCGGCCGGGGGCTATCATCTCGGCCGCCGCGATGATGCCCTGCGCGTCGATGCCGAAGTGGCGATAGAGATCCTTCACCGTACCGGTCTGGCCGAAATGCTCCACCCCGAGCGAGCGGGTGCGGTGGCCCATGACCGAGCCCATCCAGGCAAGCATCGCAGGATGGCCGTCGATCACCGTCACCAAGCCGCAATGGGGCGGCACATCGGCGAGCAGGCGCTCCACATGGGACCTTGCACGGACAAGGCCACGCTCGCGCGCGCGCTGCGCCGCCGTCCAGCCCGCATTGAGCCGGTCGGCCGAGGTGATGGCGAGCAGCCCGATGTCGCGGCGGTCCTCGGCCATGAGGCCCACCGCCTCGATCGCTTCCGGCGCCACCGCACCCGTATAGGCGACGACCACCTGAGCGTTCGGCCCGGGCTTGCGCAGCCAATAGGCGCCTGCTCTGACGTCGTCGGCCAGCTCCGGCGTCATTTCACGCTGCGGCTGTTCGAGCGTGCGGGTGGACAGGCGCAGATAGACCGAGCCGCCGGTCTCGTCGCGCAGCCAGGTTTTCTCGTCGGGCTCGCCACCCTCGCGCTGCATGTAGTCGAAGGCCCAGCGCATGATGACGGCAAGCTCGTCCACGAAGGCGGGCTCGAAGGAGGCCAGGCCATCCTGCGCCATGCCGACCAGCGGCGTGCCGATGGACTGGTGTGCGCCGCCCTCCGGCGCCAGCGTTACGCCGGATGGCGTGGCGACGATCATGAAGCGGGCATCCTGGTAGCAGGCATAGTTCAGGGCATCGGCGCCACGATAGATGAACGGGTCGTAGAGCGTGCCGATGGGCAGGATGCGCTCGCCGAAGAGGGAATGCGACAGGCCTAGGGCCGAGAGCACGATAAACAGGTTCATCTCGGCTATGCCGAGCTCGATATGCTGGCCGGACGGCGAGAATTCCCAGTTGTAGGTCGAGGGAATCCGCTCCTTCTTGAAGGTGTCGACCAGGCTCTCGCGGGCATAGAGCCCGCGCCGGTTCACCCAGGCGCCGAGATTGGTCGAGACCGTCACGTCCGGCGCCGTGGTGACAATGCGCGAGGCGAGAGCGCTGTCCTGGCGCGCCAGCTCGTTGAGGATGAACCCGAAGCCCTGCTGGGTCGACATGGCCGGATTAGCCGGGAAGGCGAGCTTTTCGGGCACCGGCACGGCCGGGGCGGTGTAGCGCCGCGTACCCTTCTGAATAAACGGCACCGCGGCCAGGAACCGCTCGATCTCGGCCTGAGGGACCTTCATCCCCTCGAACCTGTCCCATTCGTGGCCGGGGCGCACGCCTTGCGTCTTCTGCCAGGCCCCCATCTGGGTCGGCGTCAGCATGCCGGAATGGTTGTCTTTGTGGCCGGCGAGCGGCAGGCCGAAGCCCTTGATCGTGTAGGCCAGGAAGCAGACCGGCCGGTCGTGCTGTCTCGCCTTCTCGAAGGCGTCGAGCAGGCTCGGCAGGTCGTGGCCGCCGAGATTGGCCATTAGCTCGGCCAGCTCCTCGTCCGAGCGCCTCTCGATGAGGCGGGTCACCGGCCCCTGATCGCCGAGATCGTCCAGGAGGCGCTTCCTCCAGGCGGCCCCGCCTTGGTAGGTCAGGGCCGAGTAGAGCTGGTTCGGGCAGGTATCGATCCAGTCGCGCAGGCGCTCGCCGCCGGGCTCCTTAAAGGCCTCCTGCATCAGGGAGCCGTGCTTGAGGATCACCACGTCCCAGCCGAAATTGCGGAACAGCGCCTCGAAGCGCTCCCACAAGCCTTCGCGGATGACCGCATCGAGGCTCTGACGATTGTAGTCGATGATCCACCACGTGTTGCGGATGCCGTGCTTCCAACCCTCGAGCAGCGCCTCGAAGATGTTGCCCTCGTCCATCTCCGCATCGCCCACGAGCGAGATCATGCGGCCTTCAGGCTTGTCCTTCGCCCAGCCGTGGGCCTTCACGTAATCCTGCACGAGGCTGGCAAACAGCGTCTGGGCGACGCCCAGACCCACCGAGCCGGTGGAGAAATCCACGTCATCGATGTCCTTGGTGCGCGACGGATAGGACTGGGCTCCCTTGTAGCCGCGGAAATTCTCCAGCTTCTCGCGGGTCTGGCGGCCGAAAAGGTACTGAATCCCGTGGTAGATCGGGCTGGCATGGGGCTTGACCGCCACCCGGTCCTCCGGACGCAGTACCGAGAAGTAGAGCGCTGCCAAGATGGTCGAGAGGGAGGCGGAAGAAGCCTGGTGCCCGCCGATCTTCATGCCGTCCTCGTTGGGACGCAGATGATTGGCGTTGTGGATGGTCCAGGTGGACAGCCAGAGCACCTTGCGCTCGAGTTCCTTCAAGATGCTCAGGTGCCGTGCGTCAGCCATGGGGTCCCTCCCGGTTTTGCCGAGATATAAGCCCAATGGTTTTTCGAAGCGAGGCCTAAGGCTTAGACGAGGTCTTGAGGGAAGTTAAAAACGAAAAGCCCGCCGGATGGCGGGCCTTCGTGAAACTCTCGAATTTGAGAGAAATTGGAGCGGGCGAAGGGATTCGAACCCTCGACCCCAACCTTGGCAAGGTTGTGCTCTACCCCTGAGCTACACCCGCGCTCCGCGATGCCGAGACATCGTTGCGAGGCCCGTGATTTGCCTCAAAACAGCGCGCATTGCAAGAGGGTCCCGCAGAACTTTTCCGCGAAACCCTTGAGCCTGCTTCATCCGGTCGCTAGCGCATCGTGCGGAAAAGTGGGTCCGGTTTTCCGCTCCGAACGATGCGCTGCTTAGGAAAGTGAGCATCGGATGGATCCCAAAAGTGGTTTCCACTTTTGGGTCCGATGCTCTAGAAGCCGATCAGGTTTGGAGGATCATCTTGGCCCATCTGTCCCCGCAGGAACTCCTGGATCGCTTGTCCTCGCTCGGCATCAAGACCGAGACGGTGGAGCATGAGCCCGTCTTCACGGTGGCCGAATCGAAATCCGTCAAGGAGCAGGTGCCGGGAGCCCATTCCAAGAACCTGTTCGTGAAGGACAAGAAGGGCCGCTTCTTCCTGATCTCCGCCAAGCACGACACCCCCATCGACCTCAAGCGCACCCATGAGGCCCTCGGCGCCTCGGGCCGCCTGTCCTTCGGCTCCGCCGAGCAGCTGCGCGCCCTGCTCGGGGTCGAGCCCGGCTCGGTCACGGCCTTCGCAGTGGTGAACGATACGGAAGGCAAAGTCACCATGGTGCTCGACGCCAACCTGATGGAGCACGAGCGGGTGAACTTTCACCCGCTGGTCAATTCCATGACCACGGGCGTGTCGCGGGAGGATCTGGTCGCGTTCCTGCGCGCCACGGGACACGATCCGCTGATCCTGCGCCTGCCGGAGCCGCCGGCGGAATTGTCAGACAACGCTCAAGCTCCCATTTAACGGAAGTTCTTCTCTCGCTTCGAGGATCGCATGCTCTCCGACAACCCCGCCCCCTCCGACGATCTGGTGAAGGACACCACCACGGCGGCATTCCGCCAGGACGTGCTGACCGAGTCCATGCAGCAGCCGGTGCTCGTGGATTTCTGGGCGCCCTGGTGCGGCCCCTGCAAGCAGCTCACCCCGATCCTGGAAAAGGCCGTGCGCGCCGCCGGCGGCAAGGTGAAGCTCGTGAAGATGAACATCGACGATCATCCGCAGATCGCCGGCCAGCTCGGCGTGCAGTCGATTCCCGCCGTGTTCGCCTTTCAGCGCGGCCAGCCGGTGGACGGCTTCATGGGCGCACTGCCGGAAAGCCAGATCAAGGGTTTCATCGAGCGCCTCGTGGGGCCGCTGGGTCCCAGCGCCGTCGAAGAAATCCTGGCCGAGGCCGACAGCCTGACGGCCGCCGGCGACATGGGCGGGGCCGCCGAACTCTACGCTGCCGTCCTCTCGCAGGATCCCGAGAACGTGGCAGCGCTCGCCGCCCTCGTGAAGCTTCATGTAGAGGTGAACGATCTGGAAGGCGCCAAGCGCTTCCTCGCTATGGCGCCCCAGGCGAAGGCCAACGATCCGGCCATCGCCGGTGCCCGCGCGGCTATCGAACTCGCCGAGCAGGCAGGTTCGCTCGGCGATCTCGCAGACTTGCAGCGGCAGGTCGAGGCAGATCCAGCGGACTATCAGGCGCGGTTCGATCTCGCCATCGGGTTGAACGCCCGCGGGCGGCGCGGAGAAGCTGTCGATCACCTCCTTGAAATCGTCCGGCGCGACCGCAATTGGAACGATGACGGCGCGCGCAAGCAGCTCGTTCAGTTCTTCGAGGCCTGGGGCCCGATGGACGAGATGACGCTGGCAGGGCGGCGGAGGCTCTCCTCGCTCCTGTTCTCCTGACGCGCCATAAGTTTGGGGAGATCGGAATGGGAATGAACGCGGCATACCGAGGGCCGGAGGATTGCCCGTCGGTCATCCCGGTCTTTCCCCTTCCCGGCGCGCTTCTTCTCCCGCGCGGGCAGATGCCGCTCAACATCTTCGAGCCGCGCTATCTCGCGATGGTGGATGAGGCGCTCAAGACCGATCGCATCATCGGCATGGTGCAGCCCGACGCGGACAACGATCCCAACGCGACGGCGCCGAAGCTCTACCGGGTCGGCTGTGCCGGCCGCATCACCCAGTTCGCCGAGTCCGGCGACGGCCGCTATCTGATCACGCTGATCGGCATCGGGCGTTTCCGCATCGAGGAGGAGCTGCCGCCCATCGATCTGTTTCGCCGCTGCCGCGTGAGCTTCGAGCCCTTCGCGTCCGACTTCACGGCCCGCGCCGGCGAGACCGAGGTCGACCGGGCCGGTGTGGTCAAAGCCCTGCGCGACTTCGTCAACGCAGTGCATGTGAAGGTCGACTGGCGCGGCATCGAGGAGGCGCCCAACGAGGCCCTGGTGAATGCTTTGTGCATGATGAGCCCGTTCGGCGTGCGCGAGAAGCAGGCGCTGCTGGAGGCGCCCAATCTCAAGTCGCGGGCGGAGGTGCTCATCGCGCTCACAGAGATCGAGCTCGCCCGCAGCGGCGCCGGCTCCGAATCGACCATGCAATAGGAAACACGACAATGGTGCCCGATACACCTCAAGCGGTGGAGGCGACGCGGATCGACCCCAAGCTCCTGGAGCTTCTCGTCTGCCCGCTCACCAAGGAAACGCTGGAATACGACGCGAGCCGCCAGGAACTGATCAGCCGCCGGGCCAAGC
Organism: Microvirga sp. CF3062; assembly: GCF_036314045.1. Lineage (NCBI taxonomy): Bacteria > Pseudomonadati > Pseudomonadota > Alphaproteobacteria > Hyphomicrobiales > Methylobacteriaceae > Microvirga > Microvirga sp. CF3062. The sequence continues at coordinate 66,047 of NZ_JAYGGN010000005.1, read as the reverse complement.
TCGCCTACCCGATCCGCGACGGCATCCCCATCATGCTGCCGGAAGAGGCGCGGCAGTTGGCGGATTGAGCCTTTTCTCGGTGTCATCCCGGACAAAGCGCAGCGGAGATCCGGGATCGCGAGCAGGATAGGGCACATGTTTCCCTCCCCCTTGTGGGGAGGGCTAGGGTGGGGGTGCTGGCTCCAGACCTGCATAGGCTATCGCTCACACCCCCACCTCCAACTCCTCCCCACAAGGGGGAGGAGGGCTTCAGCGCCACACCCGTTCAACGATCCCGGATCGACTTCGCCGTCCGGGATGACGCTAAAACTATCTTCGTTTTCCAATCGCCTCCGCCAGCGCCAGCACGCGCGTGGCCATCTCCGCATGCAGCCGCTCGACCATGCGGCCGTTGAGGCTGATCGCTCCTTTGCCCGCATTCTCCGGCTGCTCGAACGCCGCCACAAGGGCGCGGGCGCTCGTGACCTCCTCCGCTGACGGCGCGAAGATTTCGTTGGCGGCGGCAATCTGATCCGGATGGATCAGCGTCTTGCCGTCGAAGCCGCTATCGCGGCCCTGCTCGCATTCGGCGCGGAAGCCCTCCGCATCGGAGAGGCTGTTGTAGACCCCGTCGAGAATGTCGATGCCATGCGCCCGTGCGGCTGCAAGCGCTGTCATGAGCCAGGGAAGCATCGCCGCACGCCCGGGCAGCAGGCGGGCGCGGGTGTCCTTCGCCAGATCGTTGGTCCCCATGACAAAGCAAGCCAGGCGTGTGTCGACATCGTGGGCCGCGCTTGCGATCAATTCCGCATTCAGGATTGCGAGCGGCGTCTCGATCATCGCCCAGACGCGGATGCGCTCCGCGGCCCCGAGCCTGCGCAGACGCAGGCCTACCGCCGCGAGCATCTCAACTGATGAGACCTTCGGCACGAGAATCGCATCGGGTGCGGCTGCAATGGCAGCCGCGAGATCGGCCTCGCCCCAGGCGGTCTCGAGGGCATTGATGCGAATGACCAACTCCCGTTTCCCGTAACCACCGGCCCGCACAGCCGCGCAGACCTGCTCGCGCGCCTGTGCCTTCGCATCAGGCACCACAGCGTCCTCGAGATCGAAGATCACCACGTCCGTGGCCAGCGTCTTCGCCTTCTCGATGGCTCTGGCATTGGAGCCCGGCATGTAGAGCGCGCTGCGGCGCGGGCGGATGGGAGTCATGGCGTCTTCCTCATGAGGCGGATCGGTTTTAATCGTGGTTCGAGTTCAGGAACAGGGCCATCTCAACCAGTTCGTCATGGCCGGACTTGTTCCGGCCATCCACGTCTTTGGAGCCACGGCGGCGTAAGACGTGGATCCCCGGGACAAGCCCAAGGATGACGCGGCGGGTGTTATCCTGGGCAAAGCGCCTGTTCTGCGACTGAAGAGAGGCTGAAGAATGTGGGTTGCAGGGTGGATGGCTGCAGGGCTAGATGGATCGCGGTGCTGATGAGAGCGAACGATCCGCACACCTATCGCATCATGACGGCGCCGACGCTGGCCGGCATCGCCGATGCGCCTGAACAGCCAGCGGTGATCGCCGTCGACATGCCCATCGGCCTGCCGGAGCGCACGGAGGGATCGGGTCGCCAGCCCGAACAGCTCATTCGTCCGCTGCTCGGCGGGCGGCAATCCTCCGTCTTCGCCATCCCCTCGCGCCGCGCCGTCGAGGCTGAGGACTATGGAGAAGCCTGCACGATTGCCGCCGCCACCTCCGAGCCACCGCGCAAAGTCTCGCGCCAGGGCTTCGCGATCTTCCCCAAGATCCGCGAGATCGATGCCCTGCTGCACGCCCGGCCTGAACTGGTGTCGCGCGCGTATGAGGTGCATCCCGAGCTCGCCTTCTGGGCCCTCAACGGACGGAAGGCGCTCGACCAGCCGAAGAAAGTCAAGGGCACGCCTTATGCGCCGGGCATGACCCTGCGGCGCGAGCTTCTCGCAGGGTCTGGTCTCCTGCCCGAGGGCCTGATTCACGCATCCCCGCCCCGTGGCGCAGCCGCAGATGACTTGCTCGATGCGCTGGCGGGGTTGACCGTGGCGCTCGATATCGCGAGAGGTGGAGGACAACCCTTTCCCGACCCGCCCGGCCGCGATGCCCACGGCCTGCCGGTCGCCATCTGGACGCTGCGCCCATGACCATAACCCGCGCCGAGATCGAAGCCGCCCACGCTCGCATTGCCCCACACGTGCGCCGCACGCCTGTCCTGCACCAGGACAGGGCCTTCGGCCATGATGGGCCGGTGAGCCTGAAGCTGGAATTCCTGCAGCACGCGGGCTCGTTCAAAACGCGCGGCGCCTTCAACGCCCTCCTGTCGCAGGAGGTGCCCGCCTCCGGCGTGGCGGCCGCCTCCGGCGGCAACCATGGCGCGGCCGTGGCCTATGCGGCAAGGCAAGTTGGCGTGAAGGCCCGCATCTTCGTGCCTGAGATCTCGAGCCCTGCGAAGATCGCGGTCATCCGCTCGCACGGGGCCGAGGTGGTGATCGGCGGGGCGCGCTATGCGGACGCTCAGGAGGCCTGCGACCGATACGTTGCGGAGAGCGGCGCCCTGCGCATCCATCCCTTCGCGGCGGCAAGCACCATGATCGGCCAGGGCACGGCGGCGCTCGAATGGGAGCAGGACAGCACGGCTCTCGACACGGTGCTCGTCGCGGTCGGCGGCGGCGGGCTCATCAGCGGCGTGGCGAGCTGGTGGGCGGGCCGCGTGAAGGTGGTGGGTGTGGAGCCGGAAGGCTCGCAGGCGCTCCATGCAGCGCTTCAAGCCGGAGGACCGGTCGACGTGGAGATCGATTCGGTGGCCGCCGATTCGCTCGGCGCCAAGAACACCGGCGATCTGGTCTATGAGGTCTGCCGTAAGACGGTCGATCACGTGGCGCTCGTCACGGACGCTGCAATCCGCGATGCCCAGCGGACGCTCTGGCGCGACTACCGCATCGCCTCCGAGCCTGGCGGCGCTGCGGCTCTGGCGGCGCTGATGTCGGGCGCCTATATGCCAAGCTCAGGTGAAAGAATCGGCGTGCTCCTGTGCGGGGCGAACGTCGAACTCCAGAAGCTCGCCGAACTCGTGCATCCGTAATCGCAAGGACGACCCATGTTCCCGACCCGCCTGACCGAAGGATACCGCGCCTTTCTCGACGGGCGCTTTCCAAGCGAGAAGAGCCGTTTCGAGGCGCTTGCCGAAAAGGGCCAGTCGCCGGAGGTGATGGTGATCGGCTGCTGCGACAGCCGCGTGTCGCCGGAGGTGATTTTTGACGCGAGCCCGGGCGAGCTGTTCGTGGTGCGCAATGTGGCCAATCTCGTTCCGCCCTACGAGACGGGCGGCGATTATCACGGCACGTCCGCGGCGTTGGAATTCGCCGTCCAGGCCCTGCGCGTGAAGCACATCGTGGTGCTGGGCCACGCCCGCTGCGGCGGTGTTCGCGCCTTTGCCGACGACACCGCACCGCTCTCGCCGGGCGATTTCATCGGCCGCTGGATGACCCTGATCAAGCCGGCCGGCGAACGGCTCGGTCCGCATGACGGGAACCTGGAAGAATACCTGCCGCGACTGGAACTCGCCGCTATCGAGAACAGCCTCAAGAACCTGATGACGTTCCCATGCGTGCGCATCCTGGTGGAGCGCGGCAAGCTGCAGCTCCACGGCGCCTATTTCGGCGTAGCCAGCGGCGTTCTGCTGGTACGCGATCCGGAAACGGGAGAGTTCAGGCAGGCGGTGGAAGATATGCCGGCGCGCGTGTCGATGTTTGCCGCGCGGGACGCAGGGGCGCTATAAACGAAAAGGCCGCCCGAAGGCGGCCTTTCAATTGTTTGGCAATCAAGCCGCCTGCTTCTTCGCCTTCAGCAGGCCGCGATTGACCATTGATTCCGCAATCTGGATTGCGTTTAGCGCCGCGCCCTTGCGCAGGTTGTCGGACACGCACCAGAAGGACAGGCCGTTCTCCACCGTGATGTCCTCGCGGATGCGGGAGATGTAGGTGGCATCCTCGCCGGCTGCCTCGTGCGGGGTGATGTAGCCGCCGGGCTCGTGCTTATCGATTACCATGATGCCGGGCGAAGACCGCAGGATGTCGCGGGCCTCGTCGGCGCTGATCGGGTTCTCGAATTCCACGTTCACGGCTTCCGAATGGCCGATGAAGACCGGCACGCGCACGCAGGTGGCGGTGAGCTTGATCTTCGGGTCGAGAATCTTCTTGGTCTCGACCATCATCTTCCACTCTTCCTTCGTGTACCCGTCCTCCATGAACACGTCGATCTGCGGGATCAGGTTGAAGGCGATGCGCTTGGGGAACTTCTTCTGCTGCACGTCGTGGAGCGAGTAGAGCGCCTTCGTCTGGCGGTCGAGCTCGTCCATGCCGTCCTTGCCGGCGCCGGAAACGGACTGGTAGGTGGCCACCACCACGCGCTTGATGGTGGCGCGGTCATGGAGCGGCTTGAGGGCCACCACGAGCTGGGCCGTAGAGCAGTTCGGGTTGGCCACGATGCCCTTCTTGATCTCGCGCAGGGCCTCGGCGTTCACCTCCGGCACCACCAGCGGCACGTCCTGGTCGTAGCGCCAGGCGGAGGAGTTGTCGATTACGACGGCGCCCTGAGCGGCGATCTTCGGCGACCACTCCTTCGAGACTTCGCCGCCAGCCGACATGAGGCAGATATCGACATCGGAGAAGTCATAGGTATCGAGGGTCTTCGTCTTAAGGATCTTGTCACCGTAGGAGACCTCCGAACCCTGACTGCGGCGGGAGGCGAGCGCCACCACCTCATCGGCCGGGAAGGCCCGCTCGGCGAGGATGCTCAGCATCTCGCGGCCCACATTGCCGGTCGCACCGACGACGGCGATCTTGAAACCCATCGATCTTCTCCTGTTGTGGCTCTCCCCGGAAAACGCAAAAACCCTATTCGGGTGTTGCCTCTCGCCCCGTGGGAGAGAGGACCGGGGACGACGAGGCTTATTCGGCTGTTTTCACAGCCGTTGTGGCGGTTTTCGTTTTGCTCGTCGTCTGGGTGAGCAGCGCCATTGCCATCGTCCATCCAAAGCCTGGTTGCGGCTTTGATCGCGCCAGAAACACACCAAAGACACGCTTTCGTCAAGCGTTTCCTTGGGCTCAGCGCGTTCAATCGCCCGTCAGCACATCGGTCGAGAGATTGAACCGGTAGAAGACCTTGTTCATCCGCTCGGCCCCGAGGCGCTCGTAGAACGTCTGAGCGCCCGTGTTGGTGCCATCCGTGGTAAGATCGATCCGCGTGATGCCCTGCGACCGGGAATAGCCCGCCAGCCAGCGCATCAGCAGGGCGCCCACCTCCTGGCCTCGGGAATGACTATCGACGAAAAGCTCCTTAACGAAGAGAAGCCCTGACAACTTGAAGCCTGGCCGCAGCACGGCGAAGCAGGCGAGGCCCACGGCGCGCCCCTCCCGAAAGGCCAGCGCGTAGCGCGTTCCTTCCGCCTCCCGCATGGAGCGCTCGACCATGGCAACTGTCGGCGCGAGGGGTTGCGCGACCTCCGGGCCAACATAGTGCAGGTCCACCGCACGGACCAAAGCTGCAACGTCGGCAGCATCCTCGAGGGTGGCAAGGCGGACGATGGTCTGGAGCATAGGGTCTCTGACGGATTAACCTTCGGTTTACCTTGCTTAGCAAAACCTTTCGAACCCTGGCCAGTGTCACGGTAGAACGTGGTGACGACGTGATCAGCGGACGTGAGTGGTGGCGCGATGCCGAGGGCAGGCTATGCCGAATGGGACGAGGAGGATCTCGCCGACTGGGTCGACGAGCGCCCGGCTCGTCGCCTGAAACGCAGGCGCCCCTCCTGGCTGCGCGTGGCCCTGATGTCTGTCGGCAGCATCGCGGGCCTTGCTTATCTCGCCCTGCAGCTGGAGCCCTCGGGCCGGCCTGCCGAGCGATCGAAGGAGGTGCCCTCCTCCGTCCTGGTCACCCCTGCGCCAGCCTGGAAGCCGGTTTCTGCCTCCCCTGCCCCTTATGCCCTCGCGGGTGCCTCTGCCCCCATCGCCATGGAGGCGCGTCAGCACACGAACGGAGCGCGTGAGGACACGCTAGTCCTCGGCCGATTCGGGGATTTCCGCTATGCTCAGGTGTCCCTGATGCAGGGCGCACCTGAGACTGCGGGAAGCTTCTACATCGATATCGTGCGCCGGGCTGCCCGCGCCGGCCTGGCCGTGGCGCATCAGGGCCTGGGCCGGACGGTTTCGACGAAATTCGGCTCCCTGGAGGCCGCTCCCCTGACCCTGGCGGCCAACGGCGAGCAGGCGTGTCAGGCCTTCCGGTTCGCGGATGCGGACGCTGATTTCAGCTTTCAGGGCTGGCTCTGCGGCTCCTCCGCGCCCGACGACGCGCAGCTTGCCTGCTTCATCGACGGCATCACCCCCGCGGCCGCCGCCAGCCCACCCCTGAAGGCGCTCTTCGTGCGGGCCGAGCGCAGCCGGAGCGAGGCCTGCGGACCGGCTGCCCGCACGGCGTCTGTTGCCGTCAAGCCTCCGGCCCGACCGTAACCGCCACCCGGTGCATGGTGTTGCAGCCGTAGCCGTTCGGATTCCAGTTCGCGGCGCGGAAGGGCTGCGCCCGTCCTTGTGAATCCGTCGCCCGGGCAAAGATCTCGTAGAAGCCGTCATCTGGTAGGGTCAGAGACACCTGCCAGCGCGTCCAGTCGTAGCGGTTGCGCGGCGGCGTCATCGCGGCCTCGACCCAGGTCGCTCCGCCGTCGAGGGTTATTTCGACCCGCACCACCTCATCGTCTCCCGCCCAGGCAGCACCACGAACGTCGATGGTGCGCGTGCCCGCAGGATAACGGCCGCCGTCCGCCGGCGCCGTGACGATGCTGCGCACGGGCATCGATTCGAGAACGCGGGTCGCGACGTGCTTGCCGTCAGCGCCAGGAGCCAGGGGGCGAACCGGCATGCGATAAGACAGGCCGGTCATGCCGGGCCCGTCATGTTCCCGGTCGCGGATCCAGATGCGCTTGAGCCATTTCTGGCTCAAGGAACCGGGCCAGCCCGGCACGATAAGGCGCAAAGGGCCGCCATGGATGAAAGGCAGCGTCTCGCCGTTCATGGCCCAGACCAGGAGCGTGTGCTCTTCCAGGGCCTTGGCGATGGGCACCCCGCGGGACATGGCCTGCTGCTCACGGCTGCCGTACTTGTCGGGATCGGCCCCGAAATGGCCGGTGAAGAGCGCGCTCCCCTTCAGGCCCGCTTCCCGCAGCACGTCGCCCAACGACACGCCCGTCCATTCCGCGCAGCCGACGCCGCCATGGGTCCAGGGATTGCCCTCGGCCTTCGGCTCGAAGAAGGAGCGACCGTTGCCGCCGCATTCGAGCACCATGCGCAAGGTCTTGTGCGGGAAGCGGCTCTTCAGATCTGCGAGCGAAAGACTCAGCGGGCGCTCCACCTCGCCGTCGATTGTGAAGGTCCAGTTGTCAGCATCCGTCACCGGCTCAGGGAGAAGGCCGTTGTTGCGCACGAAAAAGCGCGCAACCGGCGTCGTCTCGTCGTCGAGAAGCTCCTCGGGCGTCTCGGCCACGAGGGGCACGTCGCCGAGCAGGCTCAAGCCGTCCTTGCCTTCGAGGCCTTCCCGCTCGTCACCCCTGTGCTGCATCGCTCATTGTCCTTCTCACCTTGCGGTGAACACCATGATTCGAAGGAACCAATGTAAAGGGTCCGGCTTGTTCTGACAGTGTTCAAGCGTAACAACGCCGGCGCACCGATGACGAGATCGGGCGCCCTTTCCGGAGGTTACCCCATGCGCCGCTTCGCCCTTCTGGGTCTGGCCTCGCTGGCTGCGCTGACGACCGTCCCGATGGTGGCGGATGCGCAGGCACAGGACCGTCCCCTCGTTCTCCGCGTGCAGCCCCGCAGCTTCCTCGATCCGGGCCCCGTGGCCCAGCCGGGCACGCTCAACCGCTATGCCACCCAGCCCATGCTGTCCTACATGACAAACCCGCCCTGGAACCATCAGCGCGACCGCTTCGGCGAGGGCTCCCTGCCCGATCCGATCGGTGGGCCGTTCGTGGGCGCGCGCAACCCGTTCTCGGATATCGAGACGACGGGTTCGCTTCGCTGACCGATTCCTCTCAGGACGAAAGCCCCGGAACGCTCCGGGGCTTTCGTCGTTTTATGCGAGCGCTTCCAGCTCCTTGACGATGGCGTCACCCACATCCTGCGTGCCGACCGCGTTCATGCCGGGGCCTGCGATGTCCTTGGTGCGGGTGCCGGAGGCGAGCACGTTGGCAATCGCCTTGTCGAGACGATCCGCCTCGTCGAGCAGGCCGAAGGAATAGCGCAAGGCCATGCCGAAGGAGCCGATCATCGCGATGGGGTTGGCCAGTCCCTTGCCGGCGATGTCCGGCGCCGAGCCGTGGACCGGCTCGTAGAGCGCCTTGCGCTGACCCGTGGCCGGATCCTCGGCGCCGAGCGACGCGGAGGGCAGCATGCCGAGCGAGCCGGTGAGCATCGCCGCGATATCCGATAAGATATCGCCAAAGAGGTTGTCGGTGACGATCACGTCGAACTGCTTCGGCCAGCGCACGAGCTGCATGGCGCAGTTGTCGGCGAGCACATGCTCGAGCGCGACGTCGGAGAACTCCGCCTTGTGGATGCGCGTGACCACCTGACGCCAGAACACGCCGGTCTTCATCACGTTGAATTTTTCCGCCGACGAGACCTTGTTGCGGCGCTTCTTGGCGAGGTCGAAGGCGACGCGTGTAATGCGCTCGACCTCATGCGTGTGATAGATCTGCGTGTCGACCGCGCGCTGGGAGCCGTCCTCCAGGGTCACGATCTCCTTCGGCTCGCCGAAATAGACGCCGCCGGTGAGCTCGCGCACGATCATGATGTCGAGGCCTTCCACCACCTCGCGCTTGAGCGAGGAAGCGTCCGCCAGCGCCGGGTAGCAGATCGCGGGGCGGAGATTCGCAAAGAGGCCGAGATCCTTGCGCAGGCGCAGGAGGCCGGCCTCGGGGCGCACCGCATAAGGCACGCTGTCCCATTTCGCGCCGCCGACCGCGCCAAAGAGCACCGCGTCGGCCGCTTGAGCCAGCTTCATGGCGTCTTCCGAAATCGCCGCCCCGTGGGCGTCATAGGCCGAGCCGCCGACGAGGTCCGTCTCGGTCTCGAAGCCCACGCCCCGCTTGCGGAACCAGCCCACGATCTTCTCGACCTCGCGCATGACCTCCGGGCCGATACCGTCGCCGGGGAGAAGGAGAAGCTTGTGCGTTGCCATGGGAAGACCCCTGTTCTGCTGTGATCGAATGCAGGGCTCTTAAAAGGCCGAACAGGCCGCTTGGCAAGCGTTCATCGCGTTGGCCGTTAGGCGGAGCCTTTCAAAGCCGTGACCTCGATCTCGATCTTCATCTCGGGGAGGAAAAGCGATTTGATCACCAGAAAGGTCGAGGCTGGACGGATATCGTGGAGAATCTCCCCACAGACCCTGGAGATCGCCTCGGCGTCGGCCTCATCAGTCGCATAATAGGTCACGCGGACGATATCCTTGAGGCTGGATCCAGCCTCCTTGAGGTAATGCTCGATTGTCTTCCAGCAATTGCGCGTCTGCTGCAGCACATCGTCCGGTATCTGCATGGTTTCATAATCATAACCGGTCGTGCCAGACATGAAGACCCAGGGATCCTGCACGACGGCGCGCGAGTACCCGAATGTCTTCTCCATGGGCGAACCGGAGGAAAGAAGCTGGCGTGTCATGAGCGATTCCCTGATGTTGCGGCAAGCGTAGCAATGGGCCTCCATAGCCTGCAAGGCTCTGCACCGCGGACAAGTCGTGTGACATGAACAAAAACTGAAGGAAAAGCCGGTCAGCCGTTCGCTTCTCGGCGGTCCTTGGGCGTCCGCACCACCGTGACCGAGCACGGCGCCTCCGCCACCACTTGGGACGAGACGCTCCCTAGGTAGCGCCTGAGCGCCGAGGAGGCCCGTGCGCCGATGACGATGTGGTCGACATTGTTGTGACGGGCATAGTCGACCAGCGCCGCCGCCGGATCGGGCGCCTCCAGCACGCTGTAGGAGATCCGCTCCTTCGGGATGTCCAGGGACGAGGCCCAATGCTTGAGCTGCACGAGGCGTTGGACATGGAGGCTGTTGCCCTCCGCGTCCTCCAGGATGTCGACGGCGATGCGCGAGGTTTTCAGGATGTTGACGCAGGCGATGCGCGCTTCGCTCTCAATGGACAGGATGCGTTCGACCATCAGGCGCAAGGATTCGGCCAGATCCTCGCTGCCGGGCGAGAGATCCACGGCGGCGAGCAGGATGGGCGCGCGGGAGAGATGTCCGGCAATGTTGGGCGTCTCAAGCGGTTGCGCCTTCCGCGCCTTGAGCCAGCGCCGAAAGGTCTTCATCCCGCTGTCACGAGCTAACCGCTTAGCGCGCTCGGTGAGCTTGATCTGGTCGGGGTTGTCCAGGTCGAGGGCGAGTTGGGCGGCCGTCGCGTAGCGATCCTGGGGGTCGACCTCTAGGCAGCGCAGGATGATCTCCTGCAGCCAAGGTAGGCAATCGGGACGCAGTGCCCGCGGCGGCACCGGATCGCGCCACAGGCGGCGGCGGATCTGCCCGCCGCGCGGATTGCCGAAGGGACGCTCGCCGGTGACGAAGAAATAAAGCATGACGCCGAGCGCAAAGAGGTCGCTGCGCGGATCAGCCCGGTCCTGCAGCACCTGCTCGGGCGCCATGTACGGCGTAGTGCCGAAGGGCTCGCGGAACTCCTCGGCCAAAAGATCGGGCAGTTGCTCGTGCCGGGCGAAACCGTAATCGATCAGCACGGCCTCGCCGGTCTCGCGGATCATCACGTTGCTCGGCTTGATGTCGAGATGAATGACCTTCTGCAGATGCAGGTCATGCAGGGCATTGGCCACCTTCACCCCGATGGCAACGACTTCCGGCCAAGGCAGTGGCACATCGTCCAAGCGCGCTTTCAGGGACTCGCCCGGAATCTGCTCCATGACGATGTAGGGCATCGGATCGAGGGGACCTGCCGCGACGAAGCGCGGCACATGTGGGCCGGTGAGGCGCGGCATGATCATCTGCTCGGTCTCGAAGCACACGATGGGCAGCGGATCGTCGCTGTCGAGGAGCAGCGGGATCTTCATCATGAGCAGCGTCGGGTCGCCCTCTCGGGTTACGCTCCAGAGCAGCGCCATGCCGCCGGTGCTCACGTGCTCCTGCAACGTGAAACCATCGATCACCATGCCGGGCTCAAGACGCCAGCGCATGCGTCAGCGGCCCTGTTCGAGGCGCAGCGCGAGCTTTTCAGGGAGCCCTGCCTCCCGCACCTTGCGGGCAGCCGTGGCCGTGTCGTAGGGCACGCGCAGGTAACGCAGATTCTGGCGGGCCGTGTCGAAGACCGCGTAGTTCGCCGCCGCCACTCCGTCCCGCGGCTGGCCGACGGCGCCGATGACGGCGAGCCACGTGCGGGTCGGCAGCAGCGGGATGTCGTTGTTCGCCACCGGCGAGAAGGTGCCCACCTTCGCGGTGGTGCTCATGTGGTAGAGCATGGGCACATGCACGTGGCCGCAGAAGGTGATGTGGGCCTCGACGCGGGAGAAATGCGCAATCGCCTCCATGGGCCCGTCCATGTAGTCCCAGTTGCGCGGGGCATAGCCGTTGGCATGGACATAGAGAACGTTCCCGTCCTCGTGGATGAGCGGAAGATCGGCCAGGAACCGGCACTGCTCGGGCCCGAGCTGGCCGCGGGTCCAGCGGATCGCCTGCCGGGCCGTGCCGTTCATGTCCTCGTCGGAACCATCGATGGCCGCATCGTGGTTGCCCAGCAGCGCGACGGCGCCCTGGTCCACCATGGTCCTGACCGTGTCGACCACCCAGGCCGGATCGGCCCCGTAGCCGACGTAATCGCCCAGGAAGACAAAGCGGTCGACCTTGAGCAGGCGCGCATGAGCAAGGCAAGCCGAGAGCGCTTCGCGGTTGCCGTGGATATCGGTGAGAATGGCGATGAGCATGGGAGCAGTTCAACTCCAAACGCATCGCCACCGCAAGCTAGCCGATGAGCGGCGGAAATTTAGCCGCGCAATGCCTGCAGCACCTTGCCACCGGGCCGGCCGCGCGGCTCGAGGCCGATGCGGCGCTCCACGTCCTTGATGGCTTCACGGGTCTTTGAACCGATCTTTCCGTCCGGCTCGCCCACATCATAGCCGCGGGCGGTGAGGAGGGTCTGCAGCTCGCGGCGCTGGGCGCGCGACAGAGGCGGATCGTCTGTGGGCCAGGCAGCCTGGATGCCGGGCAAACCTTTCAGCCGGTCGCCGAGCAGCGCAATGGCCAGCCCATAGGATTCGGCAGCGTTGTAAGAATAGACCGCATCGAAGTTCTTGGTGACGACGAAGGCCGGGCCATTCGCGCCGGCCGGAATGAGAATGCCGGCGGCATAATTGCCCTCGAGCGGACGCCCGTCGACACGGCGCACGCCCATGGCGGCCCAGGTGCTCAGCGGCTTCTTGTTCTTGCGCCCGGCGAGGCCGGAGTTGAAGTTCGTCGGCAGGCGCACCTCGTAGCCCCAGGGCAGCCCGTTCACCCAGCCGGCTTTATTGAGGAAGTTGGCCGTGGAATGCACCGCATCCGGCACCGAGGCCATGATGTCGCGCCGCCCGTCGCCGTCACCGTCGACGGCAAGCCGCTGGAAGGTGGAGGGCATGAACTGGGTGTGGCCGAAGGCGCCGGCCCAGGAGCCGCGCAGATTGGCCGGATTGATGTCACCGTCCTGCACGATCTTGAGCGTCGCCATCAGCTCGCCCTTGAAATACTCATTGCGGCGGGGTGCATAGCAGACAAGCGTCGTGAGCGACTGCACGAGGGGCCGGCCGCCGATGTCCTTGCCGAAATTCGACTCGACACCCCAGACACCCGCAATCGCGTGGCGGTCAACGCCGAAGCGCGCCTCTGCGGCAGCAAGAGCCTGTCCCCATTGACGCATGGCGGTCCGGCCGTCCTGCACCCGCTCGTCGTCGACGAGGGCGGCGAGATAATCCCAGATCGCCGTCTTGAACTCCGGCTGGTTGCTCATGAGGTCGAGGATCGTCAGATCCGGGGTGAGGCCGCGGGTGGCGGCATCGAAAGCCTGGCCGGAGATGCCCTTGGCGGCTGCCTGGGATTTCAGAACGGCGAGGCAGGAGCCGAAATCGGCCTGAGCGGCAGCCGGCGAGGCGGCGGTCAGCGCAGCGAGAACGAGGAGAGTGGGGGCAAGAAATTGTTTCATGCCGCGCAGATTGCAGGGAATTTGGTTAATCTTGTGAAAACGGGGCCGCACCTCACGCTTTCGTCATGACCGGGGCTCGGCTCAGCTGGCCTCGATCTCCGGATCGGGCAGATTGGCCTGGATCCAACGGTCGCTCACATGAATGTCGGTGGTCTCCAGCCGCCCCGGGCCGAGATTGACGAACTTGTGCGGGACATGGGCCGGGCCGAAAACGACCTGACCCGTCTGGCACTCGAAGCGCTCGTCCCCCACGGTGAAGAGCGCCCGCCCCTCGCGGATGATGAAGATCTCGTCATAGGGGTGGACGTGCCATTTCGGACCGCCACCGACCTCTTCCGTGGAATAGAAGAGCACGGTCGCGCCGGTGCCGAGGGTGTGTCCTTCCACGTGGCCCTTCCAGAAAAGGCTGGGATGCGTCGCCCAATCGGCGCGATCGAGAACCCTTGGCTTGGCTGTCGTCATCGTTCACCCTCAACTCCATGAGGATGATAGCTCAGGCCCAGGCGCGCTCCGAGAGCTTCTTTTCGAAGGTGTCGATGGCTGTGGCCTTTTCCATGGTGAGCCCGATGCCGTCGAGGCCGTTGAGCATGCAGTGCTTCTTGAACGGGTCGATATCGAACGTGATCTTGCCGCCGTCGGGACCGCGGATCTCCTGGTTCTCCAGGTCGATGGTCAGCGTGGCGTTGCTGCCGCGGCTGGCATCGTCGAAGAGCTTCTCCAGGTCTTCCGGAGAGACCGTGATCGGCAGGATCCCGTTCTGGAAGCAGTTGTTGTAGAAGATGTCGGCGAAGCTCGTGGAGATCACGCAGCGGATGCCGAAATCGAGCAGCGCCCAGGGGGCATGCTCGCGCGACGAGCCGCAGCCGAAATTGTCGCCCGCCACCAGGATCTTGGCATTGCGGTAGGCCGGCTGGTTGAGGACGAAGTCCGGGTTCTCCGAGCCGTCCTCGCGGTAGCGCATCTCGGAGAAGAGGCCGGTGCCAAGCCCCGTGCGCTTGATCGTCTTCAGGTACTGCTTGGGGATGATCATATCGGTATCGATATTGATGATCCGCAGCGGCGCCGCGACGCTTTCCAGCACGGTGAACTTGTCCATGGTCTCATTCCTTCAGGCGGCAGCCGGGCCGCTTCAGGAACCTCTTACCAAAGCCTAGGCGCCACGACTAGGTCAACGATGGCCGCATGGAGACCGAGCGGCGGCCGAGATCTCCCGCCAGGCCAGCGGTCAGATGGGTGTAGGCATCCTCGATGCGAGCAGGGATATCGACATGAACGATGAACCCCTTGCCTTTGGGGCCATACCCATGAGGGTCGTCGCGCAGTCGGGGAATCTCTCCCATGACGAGGGAGAGGAAGCGGTCCATCGACCACAATCCTGTAACCCCGCTCAGATCGAATTGAAGTTCCTCCCCCACTAAGCAAACGCAAGGCGTGAAGGTTGGCCAGTTGAGGATCGACAGGCTGGGATAGTCGCTCCAGATCTTGCGGAACGTGGCGTCGGCCCGCCTTTGCATGGTCGGGTCCTGAATGAGCAGGATCCTTCTTACGGGCAGGCCCGCGTCCTCCAGGACCTTGCGTGAAAACCGGGCGTTCTCGCCGCTGTTGGTGGAATCCGGCTCGATGAGAATGCTTGATCGATCGATGCTCCAGAATCGCTCGGCGATGTCTGCCAGGATATGAGCCTCGGATCGCGCCTCGGTAAGGACGGCACGGTAGATCGGGTGGGCTTCGATCTTCCGGCGCAGAACCTCCGTTGCATGGCCGATGCCGCCCGTGATCAGGAGGTTTGGGCCAACGCCACCCTTCACGGCACGAAAGGCCCCCTCGGCTGTCTCGAGAACGCAATTGCCTGCGAGAATGATGCAATCGACGGACTTGGCCGCCATATCATCGGGCAAGCCGTGAGGCCCTTTAGGCCCGAAATCATCCAGAGCCAGGAAAGCGGCCACGTCGTTGAGCGCTGCTATACTCTGCGGGGTGAACCGAAAGGCGTTCTGATCTATGTGTGGGCTTCACCGATAAGCAAGTGTGGCCAGGAATTATCCTGCAGCAGCCTCGATGGCTTCCATGTCCTCGTCGGAAAGGCCGAAATGGTGGCCGATCTCGTGGACGAGCACGTGGGTGACAATATGGCCCAAGGTTTCCTCGTGCTCGGCCCAATAGTCGAGAATCGGGCGGCGGTAGAGCCAGACCATGTTGGGGAATTGGCCAGTCTGCATCATGGCGCCGCCCTGGGCGAGGCCGATGCCGCGAAAGAGGCCCAAGAGATCGAAAGGCGTCTCGCAGCCCATCTCGCGCATGGTCTCGTCATCGGGAAAATCCTCGACCCGGATCACCACCCCCTCGCACAGGGCGCGAAACGCCTCCGGCAGGCGGGCATAGGCGTCCTGCGCCAGGGTTTCCATGTCGCTGAGGGAGGGGGCCTGGAGATTGGCGGGATCGGTCATGGCCTAGAGGATATCGAGCTGAACGAGGAGCCAGAAACCGAGGATCACGACGCCGATCAGGGACAGAATGCGCCCGATGCGCCGGCCCCAGAGCTCGATCGGGTCGGTGCCGCCATCCGGGTCCATGGCGTCCTTGGCACCAAAATGATCTCCGGCCCGACGGCCCATGCGGGCGAGCGCGGAGGAGCCCAGCGTCTCCGTGTCCCGCTGCACGCGCTCCAGCGCCTCGCGAGCCTCAGAGGCCTCGCGGGCTTCCCGCTCGCGGTCATTCATCGCTTGCTCCCGGCTTAACATTGGCTTCACCATGGCGACTCAAGAGCCGCTTCGCAACGGAACGCCTCGGAGGCTCAGCCGTTAACAGCCTCGAATAACCAATTCTTGAAGAGGCAACAATGCGTACGATTCTCGGTGTCCTGGCTGTAGCCGGGTTGACTTTCCTCGGCGCCGGCACGGCGTCGGCTCAGGGTGTTGATGTGCGGATCGGCCCTGGCGGCGTTCGCCTGGAGCAGAATCGGCCGGAGTATCGCGAGCGCATCATCGAGCGCCGCGTGGTCAGTCCTGCCCGCACCCGCACGGTGTGCCGCACGGTGATGGAAGAGCGCGTGCGCCGGAACGGCGTGGTCGTCCGTCGCCCGGTCGAGCGCTGCCGCCAGGTTGTGGCCGGCCGCCGGGTCTACGTGGACTAAGATCTACAAGCTTTTCTAATAAAAAAGGCCGTGGCTCGTCTGAGCCACGGCCTTTTCGTTTGTCAGTCAGAGCGTGCCCGCCATCGTATGCGAGCAAGCTTCGTTGTATTCAGAAATTTGCTGCTGAATTGATTTGCGCGGTCTGCCCCGTTCTTTCGCGTCCCTGTCCAACTTGGCTTCGCGTTCGCGGAACACAGCTCGGCATTCAGGAAAGTTCGACTGTCTCCACTGAGCAATCTCACTCTCTCGTTTCAGTCTTTCACGCCTGTTATAGCACACCGGGTAATCGGGCTTTGTCCCGGACTTGTTGGCGAGGTAAAACCGGATCTCGGCATCCGGATACTGCCGCAGCGTGCCGAGGGTTCGCTCGAACTCGATCTGCTTCTTACTACATTCCCAGGCGTGCTTTCTGGCAGCGTCATCACGCTTTTGAGCGAGAGCGTCCCCGCCAGACACAGGGACGAGGATCAGAGCGAAGAGAAGGATCGGCCATGAGCGGTATGTCATGGCCGAATACTATATCAAAAAGTGCGGATGTCCACGAAGCGGCCCGCAATCGCCGCCGCCGCCGCCATGGCGGGCGAGACGAGATGGGTGCGGCCCTTGAAGCCCTGACGGCCCTCGAAATTGCGGTTCGACGTGGAGGCGCAGCGCTCGCCCGGCGCGAGCCGGTCGGCGTTCATGGCCAGGCACATGGAGCAGCCGGGCTCGCGCCAGTCGAAGCCGGCTTCCTTGAAGATCTTGTCGAGCCCTTCCGCCTCGGCCTGCATCTTCACGATGCCGGAGCCGGGCACGATCATGGCGCTGACGGTTCCCGCCACGCGCTTGCCTTCGACGACCTTGGCCACTTCCCGCAGGTCCTCGATGCGCCCATTGGTGCAGGAGCCAATGAACACGCGGTCGAGCGCGATGTCGGTGATCTTCGTGCCGGGAGTGAGGCCCATATATTCCAGCGCGCGCCACTTGGAGCGGCGCTTGTTCTCGTCCTGGATGTCGTCCGGGTTCGGCACGACGCCGGCGACCGAGACCACGTCCTCAGGGCTGGTGCCCCAGGTGACGATGGGCGGAAGATTGGCAGCGTCGAGGCGGATCTCGGAGTCGAAGAACGCGCCCTCGTCGGTGCGAAGGCTGTCCCAGTAGCGCACGGCCGTATCCCAGGCCTCGCCCTGCGGCGCCTTGGGCTTGCCTTTGAGATAGGCATAGGTCTTCTCGTCGGGCGCCACCATGCCGGCGCGGGCACCGCCCTCGATCGACATGTTGCAGATCGTCATGCGGCCTTCCATCGAGAGCGACCGGATGGCCTCGCCCGCATATTCGATCACATGGCCGGTGCCGCCGGCGGTGCCGATCTCGCCGATGATGGCGAGGATGATGTCCTTGGCCGTGACACCGGCGGGCAGCTGCCCGTCGACGGTCACGCGCATGTTCTTGGCCTTCTTCTGGATCAGCGTCTGCGTCGCGAGCACGTGCTCGACCTCCGACGTGCCGATGCCGTGGGCGAGCGAACCGAAGGCGCCATGGGTCGAGGTGTGGCTGTCGCCGCACACGATGGTCATGCCGGGGAGCGTAAAGCCCTGCTCCGGTCCGACCACGTGGACGATGCCCTGGCGGGTGTCGAGCTCGTTAAAATACTCGACGCCGAAATCCTTGGCGTTCTGTGCGAGAGCCGCCACCTGGGTCGCGGCTTCAGGATCCTCGATGCCGTGCGAGCGGTCCGAGGTCGGCACGTTATGGTCGACGACGGCAAGCGTCTTGTGGGGCTGGCGCACCTGACGGCCAGTCAGACGCAGGCCCTCGAAGGCCTGGGGGCTGGTCACCTCATGGACGAGGTGACGGTCGATGTAGAGAAGGCACGTCCCGTCATCCTGCCGATCGACGACGTGATCGTCCCAGATCTTGTCATAGAGGGTGCGGGCTTTGGCCATGGTGCTCTTCCAACGGTCTCGATAAGGATGGTTTCAACGTGTTTAGCGGTTTGCCGCCCTCGAGAGAAGATGCTCTGAGCGCACACCGCCTTGAAACGATCGCATAGCAGAGCTGGTGCAACGCGCAATAATATTTTTGTCGCGCCGCACTTTCCGCAAAGCTTGCTCCAACAGCAAAAAAGCGCGGTTTGCACTGCGCTTTCGGAAACTTTGCCTTGAGCTGAGAGCCTTACTCGGCTGCGGCCTGGGTCTTCTTCTCGACGCGCTCGGTGATACGGGCCGACTTGCCGCGACGGTCGCGCAGGTAGTACAGCTTGGCGCGGCGGACGGCACCGCGGCGTACGACCTTGATCGAGTCGACGTTCGGCGAATAGACCGGGAACACGCGCTCGACGCCTTCGCCGTAGGAGATCTTGCGGACCGTGAAGCTCTCCTGGAGACCGCCACCCGAACGGGCGATGCAGACGCCCTCATAGGCCTGGATACGCGAACGCTCGCCTTCCTTCACCTTCACGTTGACGATGACGGTGTCGCCGGGCTGGAAATCCGGAATGGTCTTGGCGAGCTTGGCGATCTGCTCTTGCTCGATCTGCTGAATAAGGTTCATGTCTGTACTCCTGCCGTTGCGTGGCCTCAGGGCAAGCCCCGGACCCGCTGGATTTCGGCGTCCTGTTTTAAGTTGAGGCCGCGCCTATACAGGAGTTTAGAGGGATTGTCGAGCCTACAAGCCCGAGACGGGTCCGATCCCGGCAAACGGATAGCGGTCGAACCAGTCTGGAAACGCCTTTGCGAGCGCGCGCGGTCCTTCCACCTTAAGCCCCATCCGCTGCGCCTCGACAAAGCTCACGTCGCCCCGCCACCAGGCGACCAGCGCGGGCAGGCGGGTGCGGATGCGCAGCGGCTCCGGGAAGCCGGGATTCTGCGTGCAGAGCGAGACTTCGGCCTGCTTCAGTAGCAGGAAGCGCGGCCTTGGCTGACCTTCGATCTCGAAGCGGACAACGAGGGGCTCCTTGGGCAAGGCCTCAACGCGCGCCCGCCGCTGCATGTCAACGAGGACCGGCTCGAGATCGAGATCCTCGTCCGCAGCCTGCCGCGGCAGCCAGCGCTGACCCCACATGCCTAGAGCGCTCACAATGCCCATCAGCTCCCGGCCCGCTTCGGTGAGCGCATATTCGGGGCCATGCTCGCCTTCGATGCGCGACACTGCCCCGACATAGACCAACGCTTGCAGACGCTCGGACAGCATGGTGCGGGAGATGCGCGGGATGCCGCGGCGGATGTCGTTGAAGCGGCGGCTGCCGCAGAGAAGCTCGCGCACCACGAGAAGGGTCCAGCGCCCGCCGATGGCCTCATGGGCGCGGGCCACGGAACAGAACTGACCATACTCTGCCATGGGTGAAGCGCTACCATGGCGGCCAAGGGTCGGGAAGTCCGGATTCCGGACCTGACGGGGAGCCTTCGCCGCTCTAACGAGAATGCACCTTTTCGGACAACACCCATGACCGCACAGCCCTGCACCATTCTCGACCGCATCGGCAATACCTCGATAATCGCTCTGCGCCACGTCGTGCCGTCCAGCGGTGCCCGCATTCTGCTGAAACTGGAGAACGAGAATCCCACCGGCAGCATGAAGGACCGCATGGCGCTCGCCATGATCGAGGCGGCGGAGGACGACGGGCGCCTCAAACCCGGCGGCTCGGTCGTCGAATATACCGGCGGCAGCACGGGGGTGTCGCTGGCGCTCGTCTGCGCCGTGAAGGGATATCCGCTCGACGTCGTGACCTCGGATGCCTTCTCCCGCGAAAAACTCGACCACATGCGGCTCCTTGGCGCGACGCTTCACATCGTGGAGAGCGACAGCGGGCGTATGACCGAAAAGCTCACCAAGGACATGATCGAGCAGGCCCGCATCTTCGCGGAAGCGAAGGGTTCCTTCTGGACCGATCAGATGAAGAACCGGGACCAGCTCGCAGCCTACCACTGCATGGCGGACGAGATCCGGGAGCAGACGGGAGGCCGCATCGACGGCTTCGTCCAGAGCGTTGGAACGGCGGCTTCCTTACGCGGCATTGCCGAGCGCCTACGGCATTATCGCGGCGACATCCGGATTGTGGCCGTCGAGCCTGCCGAATCCGCGGTTCTCTCCGGCGGCCCGTCCGGCGCGCACAAGATCGACGGCATCGGCGCAGGCTATGTGGTGCCGCTCTGGCAGGAGACCATTGCCGACGGCATCGAGCGCGTGTCGACAGAAGACGCCATGGGTATGGCATTCCGTCTCGCCCGCGAGGAAGGCCTGTTCGCCGGCACCTCCACCGGGGCCAACGTCAACGCGGCCCTGCGGCTCGCGGAAAAGCTGGGGCCGGATGCCACCGTCGTGACAATCATGTGCGATACGGGCATGAAATACCTGAAGACCTTCGGGGCGAGGCTCGAAGCAGGCGCACGCTCGTAATGCCGGCTCCAGTTCAGCGAATGGGCGGCAGCCTTCGCTTGACGGGCGATGCCTTGACGATGGACGTGCTGGTCTGCGCCCGTTGCGCGATCCGCTCCAGGATCGGGTCGAGCTCGTCGATGGAGCGCAGGAGATAGCGCGCCACGAAGCAATCGTCACCCGTGACCTTATCGCACTCGATGACCTCGGGGCTCTCGATCAGAAGCTTTTCCACGTGATGCAGCTGCCCCGCCAGGGGCCGGATGCGCACGATGGCCGTCAGCGTGTAGCCCAGGGCCTTCGGGTCGAGTTCGACCGTATAGGCCTTTACCACGGCGTCCTCCTCCAGCCGCCGCAGCCGCTCGGCAACGCTCGGGGGTGAGAGGCCGACGCTTCGGGCGAGTTCCGCATGGGATAGCCTGGCGTTGTCGCTCAAGAGCCCGATCAGGGCCTGGTCGATCTCGTCCAGAGCAGCATTTCTGCTTTTAAGGTTCTTTGCTGAAACTGCCATTGCTTCGAATGTCGAACGTTCAAACTGCTTTCGATCCTGAAAGTACGCTGATCCCGGCAAAAGATAAAGTTCTGCCCTCATCGCAGGAGGCGCAGCCATGAGATCGCAAGTTAAGTTTTCAGGACGGCTGGAGATGATCGCCGCCATGGCGCTCTCGGGCACCATCGGGTACTTCGTGGTCGAATCCGGCCAGAGTGTCTGGAACGTGGTGTTCTTCCGCTGCCTGTTCGGGGCTTTGAGCCTGTTCGCCTATTGCTGGGCGAAGGGCATGCTCACGCCCTGGCCGTTCTCGACCCGGACGCTGATGCTCGCAACGTTGAGCGGCGCGGCCATCGTGCTCAACTGGGTACTGCTGTTCTCGTCCTACGAACACGCCTCGATTTCGATCGCGACGGCCGTCTACAACACCCAGCCGTTCTTCCTGATCCTGCTCGGGATGATCCTGTTCGGGGAGCGTCCGACGGGCGACGCGCTCGGCTTCATCGCCCTCGCCTTCGTAGGGATACTCATGATCACCCAGGTCGAAGCCGGCGGCCTTGACTGGAGCAGCGGCTACGTAACGGGGCTGCTGCAGGCCTTGGGCGCGGCCTTCCTCTATGCGGTGACCTCGATCATCGTCCGGCATCTCAAGGGCCTCCCGCCGCACGTGATCGCGCTCGTGCAAGCCATGCTCGGCACCCTGATGCTCTTGCCGCTGGCGGACTTCTCCAGCCTGCCGACAGCGTCCCTGCAATGGGGGTATCTCGCGGTGCTCGGTGTGGTGCACACCGGCATCATGTACATCCTGCTCTACGCGGCGCTCCAGAAGCTGCCGACGCCGATGATCGCCGTGCTCTCGTTCACTTATCCGGCGGTTGCCATTCTCGTGGATTACCTGGCCTATGGCCGTGACCTGTCGCTCGGCCAATGGAGCGGCATCGGGCTGATCTTGCTCGGCAGCGCCGGAGTGAACCTCAAGTGGCGGCTTCGCATGAGCCGCTTCGGCATGGGGCAGCACGCACGTCCCGCCAAGACGTGAGGGCGCTCGACACCGCCGTGCTTCACCGGTCCACGGCGGCATCAATATCGAGACAATCCTGCTGCTTACTTGATGGCCGGCGGCGCCATGGACTGGGCCTTGCCGGCCATGTCCATGCATTCGGCTTCCTTGCCCTGCTGGTCGAGTTGCTTCGCCTGCTGGATCATCTGCATGGCCTGGTTATGGCCCTGGCTCTGGGCCGTGACGTTCACACCCTGCCCTGAGGCCGAGGACGAGCCCTGGGCTGCAGAACCTGTCGTTGCGGGCGCATCGAGCGCAGGGCCTGCCCCCTCCTGCCGCGCCGAGATGGACTTTTCCAACTCAGCGAGCCGTTGCGTGCAGGGTCCGGCCAAGCCGGGACTGACGGAAATGAAGGCAAGTGTCGTGCCAAGAAGGATGCGGCTGACCATGTCGATCTCCCATGATCAAGTACCCCGCCTCATTAATTCACGGGCCGCATTCGACGTTCCGCATGAGCCCGCATCGGGTCCTTCGGACGCCCACTAAACGAGCCGCTTCAGAGTTCCAACAAATCCGGCCGCCGTTCGCGGGTGATGCGTTCGGATTCCTCACGGCGCCAGCGCTCGATCATGGCATGGTTGCCGGAGAGCAGAACGTCGGGAATGGGCCGTCCTTCCCACTCACGGGGGCGCGTGTAATGCGGGTATTCGAGGCGGTTCGACTCGAAGCTTTCCTCCGTGCCCGACGCTTCCTTGCCCATGACGCCGGGCAGAAGCCGCACGCACGAATCGAGCACGATCATCGCGGCCATCTCGCCGCCGGAGAGCACATAGTCGCCGATCGAAATCTCTTGCAGGCCGCGTGCCTCGATCACGCGCTCGTCAACGCCCTCGAACCGACCGCAGACGATGACGACGCCCGGGCCGGCGGCAAGCTCGCGCACATAACTTTGAGTGAGCGGCCGGCCGCGCGGGCTCATCAAAAGCTTCGGGCGCGGATCGTTCTCGGGAACATTCGCATCGATGGCGGCAGCCAGCACGTCGCAGCGGATCACCATGCCGGGACCGCCGCCGGCCGGCGTGTCGTCGACGGTGCGGTGACGACCGAGGCCGTGGTCGCGGATGTTCTTCGCGTCAAGCGACCACACACCGCGCGCCAGCGCATCGCCGGAGAGCGACATCCCGAGCGGTCCCGGAAACATGTCCGGATAGAGGGTCAGGATAGTGGCGGAAAAGCTCACGCCTCATCCTCGGAATTGGGAGCAGGCTTCGCAGGCTCGAACAGGTCGTCGGGCGGTGCCGCCACAATGCGCTTTGCCGCGATGTCCACTACAGGCACGAAGGCTTTAGTGAAGGGCAGAAGCGCAGTGGGGCCCTTTTGCGCGGGCGCGATTTCCAGAAGGTCACCGCCGCCGTAATTCGGCACCGCCACCACGGTGCCGATGATGTCGCCGGCTTCGGTCTGGACCGACAGGCCGATCAGGTCGGCCAGCAGAAATTCGTCTTCCTCGTCGGGCTGAGGAAGCTTGTCACGCTCCACATGGAGCTGCACGCGGTTGAGGGCTTCCGCGGCCTCGCGTGTCGTGATGCCGTCGACGATGGCGATGAGCAGATCGGGGGCGCCGCCGGGGGCGGTGCGCACGCTCTTGAGGGAATGGGTTCGGCCGTTATTTGCGATGAGCGGCCTGTAATCGGCAATCGCCTGCGGATCGCCCGTATGGGATTTCAGCCGCACCTCGCCCTTGAGGCCATGGGCGCGACCGAACTCGCCCACGAGGACGAGGTCGTTTCGGATAGGCGCCGCCGCGCTCCCTCCCCCCTGTGCGGGGGAGGGTGGCGAGCGGAGCGAGCCGGGAGAGGGGGCGTTCTTCGACTGAGCACGGCCCCTCTCCCGGCCCTCGCTGACGCGAGGGCCACCCTCTCCCGCAGAGGGGAGAGGGCGAAGGGTTTGCCTGTCTGAACGCCCCCGCTTCATTGGGATGCTTACGCAGCCTCGCCTTCGCCGGCGGGAGCGGCAGCCGCAGCGGCCCTGGCGTCGGCGCGCTCCTGGGACTTCTTGCCCGGGACGGCCTTCTGCGGGTTGTTGCGGGCCGGACGCTTCATGAGGCCAGCGGCATCGAGGAAGCGCAGGACGCGATCGGTCGGCTGGGCGCCCTTGGCGAGCCAGGCCTGGATCTTTTCGTTGTCGAGAACGACGCGGCCGGCGTCATCCTTCGGCTTCATCGGGTCGTAGGTGCCGACCTTCTCGATGAAGCGGCCATCGCGCGGGGAGCGCGAGTCGGCCACGACGATGCGGTAGTAGGGACGCTTCTTCGCACCACCACGGGTGAGACGGATCTTCAGGGACATGGGATACTCCTTTTGGTGTCCTGATTTAGTGGCTTTTTACACGATCCCATTCAGCCTTCATGATCTGGCGTGCGAGATCGTGGAATTCTCTGAGATTGGCATCAACATCAAGTGCCAAGTAATTGTTCATCATATCTACAAGATCTTTATGCATCTTCTCTCTTGGATTGAGCATAAGAGTGATGTGATAGACAATCTCTGTCATTTCTTTACGTTTTTCTTCGTCTTCTGGATTTCCAACCTTCCAATATTTTTGCTTAATTCCATCTCTGTCAAATGTACCTGAGACTTTCATCTCAAGCTCATTATAAAGAACTGAGAACCTAGCTACCTTTACCCGCAGCTCCTCAATCCAATGTCTGCGGAAATCCGCAATTTTATAAGAATGATTGCTCTTGATATTCTTCAAAGATACAACCAACGTCACAATAGCTAGTATTGCTGTTGCTAGGCCGACAGCTAAGTTGCCGAAGTCAACTTGGCTTTTATTTACGAACCAGTCGTAAAAATTCATTTCTTCTTCCCGAACGGGAAGCCGCCGATGCCCGGCAGGCCGGGGATCTTGCCGCTACCCAAGCCCGGAAGACCCGGCACGCCCTTCGGCATGGCCGGAAGACCGCCAGCGCCGCCGGGGAAGTCGGGCAGCTTGCCGCCCATCTGCTTCTGCAGGGCTTCGATCTGCTCAGGGCTAGGCTGGGGCATGCCGCCCATGCCGCCACCGCCGCCGATTCCGAACATCTTGCCGAGCTGGCCGGCCATGCCCTTGCCCTTGCCGCCGCCCATCATCTTCATCATGTCGGCCATCTGGCGGTGCATCTTGAGCAGCTTATTGACGTCCTCGACCTTCACGCCGGAGCCTGCCGCGATGCGCTTCTTGCGCGAGGCTTTCAGGACGTCCGGATTGCGGCGCTCGGAAGGCGTCATGGAATCGATGATGGCGCGCTGGCGCTTGATGACCCGGTCGTCGAGATTGGCGCTCTCGAGCTGCGACTTCATCTTTGCGATGCCGGGCAGCATGCCGAGCATGCCGCCGATGCCGCCGATCTTTTCCATCTGGCTAAGCTGGTCGCGCAGGTCGTCGAGATCGAACTTGCCCTTGCGCATCTTGTCGGCCATGCGCTGGGCTTTTTCGGCATCGAAATTCTCGGCGGCCTTTTCCACGAGCGAGACGATGTCGCCCATGCCGAGGATGCGGTTGGCGACGCGCGAGGGATGGAACTCCTCCAGCGCATCGACCTTCTCGCCGGTGCCGATGAGCTTGATCGGCTTGCCGGTGACGGCGCGCATCGACAGAGCAGCGCCGCCGCGGGCATCGCCGTCCATGCGGGTCAGCACGATGCCGGTGACGCCGAGACGCTGGTCGAAGGCGCGCGCGGTGTTGACTGCGTCCTGGCCGGTGAGCGCGTCGGCGACGAGCAGCACCTCGTGCGGGCCGGTGGCGGCGCGCACTTCAGCGGCCTCCACCATCAGGGCCTCGTCCACGGTGACGCGGCCGGCGGTGTCGAGCATGACCACGTCGTAGCCACCGAGCCGCGCCGCCTCCATGGCGCGCCGGGCGATCTGCACCGCCGATTGGCCGGCCACGATCGGCAGCGTGTCGACGCCAACCTGCTTGCCGAGTATGGCAAGCTGCTCCTGGGCGGCCGGGCGGCGGGTGTCGAGGGACGCCATGAGCACGCGACGGTTCTCGCGATCCTTCAGGCGCCGGGCGATCTTGGCCGTGGTGGTGGTCTTGCCCGAGCCCTGCAAACCGACCATGAGGATGCCGACGGGCGGAACCGCGTTGAGGCTGATCACCTCCGCATCAGCGCCCAGCATCTCCACGAGCTGGTCGTGGACGATCTTGACCACCTGCTGGCCCGGCGAGACCGACTTCACCACCTCGGCGCCGACCGCGCGGGCACGCACCTTGTCGGTGAACGAGCGCACGACCTCCAGGGCGACGTCGGCCTCGAGCAGGGCGCGGCGGACCTCACGCAGGGCCGCGTTGACATCCTCTTCCGTCAAAGCGCCGCGGCGCGTCAGCCCGCTGAGGATATTGGAAAGCTTGTCGGAAAGGCCTTCGAACATGGTCACTCAATCCCTTTTGCGATGAGTGGTACATCGCGATCCTCAAGGGCCTTTTCAAAGTGGCGGATGGCCGCCTCGAACTTGTCGCGGCAGCCTGTATTGCAGAAGCCGACCACCTCGCCGCGATAGAGGGTGAGCGAATCCGCCGCGATCGGTTTCCCCGACCACGGGCAGGTCTCGTTGATCGCGTCCTCGATGCGCAAGGTCTTGTCCGTCATCCGCTACCATCCCAACGCGAAACCCAAAGGAAAGCGCGCCCGAGGGCGCATCGCGCTGTCGGACGTTGACCTCCAGCCTCTCGGGCTGGGCGGCGGCTCAAAAAGGGCTCGCTCTACAGATTTGCGGTCAGCCGATAAGGGAAAAGGGCGCAAGAGTCAAGGAAAAGGCCTGAAGATCGGGAGCCTTGGGCTCGCGAGACCGTCATCCCGGACGCAGCGCAGCGGAGATCCGGGATCGCTCGACGGGAAGAGCGCCACTAGCCCTCCTCCCCCTTGTGGGGAGGAGTTGGAGGTGGGGGTGTGAGCGATAGCCTATCAAGGTTTGGCGCCGGCACCCCCACCCTGGCTCTCCCCACAAGGGGGAGGGAAACACCTTACTCGTCATACACCCGATCCCGGATCGGCTTTGCCGTCCAGGATGACGCCAAGGTGATGAGACCTGAACCCTTGCCGATCCGCCTTGGCGTCCCCACGCTTAAAGCTTCGCCGAGGAACCCTGCACCGATGAACCGCCGCACCCTGCTCAAAGCGCTTGGCCTTCCCGTCATCGCCGCCACCGGGGCGCTGGGCTGGATCACCGCAGCGCGCTCGAAGAACCGCTACTACGACGGCCCGGTCAGCGACCATTTCGATGGCGTGCGGTTCTTCACGCCCGGCCAGCCGCAGGACAAGGGCCTGCTCGAGCTTGCCCGCTGGCGGCTCCAGGGTGGGCGCAAGGACTGGCCGGAGAGCTTCCCGAGCCCCTTCCGGGACAAGCCTCCGGCGGAGGTGGCGGGCCTGCGTAGCGCGCTGATCGGCCACGCCTCGTTCCTGATCCAAGTGGCGGGGCTCAACATTCTCACCGATCCGGTTTTCTCCGAGAGGGCGAGCCCCGTTTCCTTCGCCGGACCCACGCGGGTCAACCCGCCGGGCATCGCCTTCGAGGACCTTCCGCCGATCCACGTGGTGCTGATCACCCACAACCATTACGACCATCTCGACATCGAGACCTTGGGCCGACTCTGGCAGCGGCACCGTCCAAAATTCGTGGCGCCGCTCGGCAACGACGCGGTGATCCGGGCCGAGCACCCGGAGATCCCGGTCGAGACGCGGGACTGGGGCGGCTCGGTCGATCTCGGCAACGGCGTCGTGGCGCATCTCGAGCCCGCCTATCACTGGTCGGCGCGCGGCATCAACGACCGGCGCATGGCGCTCTGGTGCGCCTTCGTGCTCACGACTCCGGAGGGCGTGATCTACCACATCGGCGATACGGGGTTCGGCGACGGAAAAATCTTCCACGCCGTGCGCGAGCGCTTCGGCAAGCCGCGCCTCGCGCATCTGCCCATCGGCGCCTACGAGCCGCGATGGTTCATGGAGCCGCAGCACATGAACCCGGACGATGCCGTGAAGGTGCTGCGCATCGTCGAGGCCGAGCAGGCGCTAGGGCACCACTGGGGCACGTTCCGGCTCACCGATGAGGGTGTCGAGGAACCGCTGCAGGAACTGGCCGTCGCTCTGCAAACGGCCGAGATCCCGGGGGAACGATTCAGGGCGTTGCGGCCCGGCGAGGCATGGTCGCCGTCCGTGTGAGGATCGGCTCCGCGAGCTCCTGCGGAGCATCCACGAGGCAGGCGACGCCGGCATCGTGGAGTTCCTGCCGCGAGCCGTAGCCCCAGGTTACACCGATGGAGGCAAGCCCATTGGCCTTCGCCCCGATGGCGTCGTGCTCCCGGTCGCCGATCATGACGGCGCCCGCCGGGTCGAAGCGCTCCCGGTCAAGGATGTGCCGAATGAGATCGCGCTTGTCCGCGTTGCGGTTGTCGAGTTCCGAGCCGTAGATCCCGGAGAAGAACCGCGACAGCTCGAAATGGTCGAGGATCCGCCGCGCAAACACTTGGAGCTTCGAGGTCGCCACATAGAGGCGGATGCCTTTCTCCTGCAGATGCTGAAGCAAGGCCGGGATGCCCGCATAGACGTCGTTCTCGAACAGGCCGACATTGCCGTAGCGTTCGCGATAGAGGCGCACGGCCTCCTGCACCTCGTCAGGCCCGCCCAGAAGCTGCGTGAATCCTGCAAATATCGGCGGGCCAATCATCCAGGTGAGGTCGTCCGCTTCCGGAACAGGGCGGCCCAGTTTGTCCAAGGCGTACTGGAGCGAGCGCGTGAAGCCCGTTTTCGGGTCCGTCAGGGTCCCGTCGAGGTCGAAGAGCGCGATCATCGCGAGTGTCATTCCTTCGGTTGAACGTAGATGTTCACCTCGAAATTGGTGTCCTGCGAATCCGTAAAATCGCTCACGTATTCCTCGATGAACGCATCCTTGGCCACGATCTCCTTGATGTCGAGATAGGCCGTGATCGTCTCGTAGGTGCCGTCGATCTCGTCATAGGCGTCCTTGTGCACGAAGCGGAAGGATTTGCCCTCCGGCGTGCGGCCGAACTTGATCTCGGGGGTGAGCTCGGTCTTGCCCTCCGGCACCTTCGTGATCGGCACCATCGCCTCGTACTTGAAGCCGTTGTCGTCGGTGTCCACGAAAATCGTGAGCGGCCGGCCCGCGGGCGCGATCCCGGCCTTCTTCATCTCGCCGTCGATCTTCGCGAAGGCGTTCTTCAGGTTGTCGTAGGCCTCGTCCCAGGTGCTGATGCCGGCGAGCATCACCGTATCCTTGGACATGAGCACGCCCTCCTCCACCCCGGTCGGGTCGCTCGGGTTTGGAAACAGAGTCGTGCGGCCTGCCTCCTGCACCGGCGCCGGGCTGGCGGGAGCCGGATTCGTCGGAGCGGGCTGAGCCGTCGCGGGAGCCGGAGGCGTCTGGGCCTGCGGTGCTGGTTCCGGAGTGGCCGGAGCCGCCGAGGGTGGTGCAGCGGGAGCGGTCGGGGGCGCCGGCACCTCGATTGCTGCTGCTGGCGGGCTTGCCGGAGGGGGCGTCTGCGCCAGCGCCACACCGGTGCAGAGGGCCAGGACGAGGACAGGATGAGAGTAGTGCAGCCGCATCAGAAGAACGCCTTACCCGCGAATCATGAAAAGATACCTTGCAGCAACATAGAAGGCTTTCGAAGCAGCCGCGAGAGTATCCACAATCCGTCGAGGAGAGGCGGATTGCAGCAGGGGCTGCCCAACAATTGGTCTGATTGACAGCACGATGCCCTGACGGAAGCTGGGGCCGATGCTTTATGCTCGTGCTTCGTCTCCTCACCCTTGGGCTTACCCATGACGGAAGAGTTTCTGATCTTTGCGCTGATCGGCTTCGGGGCCCAGCTCGTCGATGGGGCGCTCGGCATGGCCTTCGGGGTGCTCTCCACCACGAG
Source organism: Microvirga sp. CF3062 (assembly GCF_036314045.1). Taxonomy (NCBI): domain Bacteria; kingdom Pseudomonadati; phylum Pseudomonadota; class Alphaproteobacteria; order Hyphomicrobiales; family Methylobacteriaceae; genus Microvirga; species Microvirga sp. CF3062. The sequence continues at coordinate 35,923 of NZ_JAYGGN010000005.1, read as the reverse complement.
CCTGCTTGCCTTTGGGGTGCCGCCCGCCACCGCCAGCGCCGTCACCCATGTGACGGAGATCTTCACCACGGCCGCGTCCGGCACCTCTCACGTGGTCCACCGCAACGTGAACTGGCGCCTCGTGGCCCGTCTGGCGCCGGCCGGCATGATCGGCGGCGGCATCGGGGCCTTCATTCTCGCCAACATCGACGCCAAGACCATCCAGCCCGTGGTGTCGGCCTATCTCCTGGCGATCGGCCTCTACATCCTCTTCAAGGCCTTCCGGCCTCTCTGGCCCAGGCAAGTGCGCGACTGGATGGTGCCCTGGATCGGGGCGGGCGGCGGCCTGCTCGACGCCATGGGCGGGGGCGGATGGGGGCCCATCGTCACGAGCTCCCTGATCGGCCGGGGCCATGCGCCCCGGCAGGTGATCGGCTCGACGAACCTGACCGAGTTCCTGGTCACAACCGTCATCTCGGCCACCTTCATTATCACCCTGGGCTGGTCCGAGCTGAGTTCGGCAGCAGGCCTGATCGTCGGCGGCGTGCTGGCCGCACCGCTTGGCGGCCTGGTGGTGAGCCGCCTTCCGACTCGCCCCCTGATGATCGGCGTCGGCCTGATCATCATCGCCACCAGCATTCCCCGGATCTTTGCGGCCTTCTAGCCTCTATTGCCGCAGGGCTTTCCGATCCCCCTCGCGATTTCCAGCGTTTTCATCCATATACGGCCGCATGAGTGCTCTTTCGAACAGCCGCTTCCTGAAGATGAACGGTCTCGGCAACGAGATCACCGTGCTGGACCTGCGCGGCTCCTCCCTCCGGGTGAGTCCGGCGGAGGCGCGCGCCATCGCGTCCGACCCGCGCTCGCGCTTCGACCAGCTCATGGTGCTGCACGATCCCGTGACCCCGGGCACCGACGCATACATGCGGATCTACAACACGGACGGCTCGGAATCCGGCGCCTGCGGCAACGGCACCCGCTGCGTCGCCTGGGCCATGACGGCGGATCCCGTCATGAGCCGCCCCGTGGACCACGACCTGGTGCTCGAGACCAAGGCCGGGCTGCTGCCCGTGGAGCGCGTCTCGGACCGGGTCTTCACCGTCGACATGGGTCCGCCGCGGCTCAATTGGAACGAGATCCCCCTGCGCGATCCCTACCCGGACACCCGCACCATCGCCCTCGACACCCGGCTGCCCGAGGCACCCGAGTTGCACGGCCCGTCGGCCGTGAGCATGGGCAACCCGCATGTGATCTTCTGGGTCGAGGATGCCGAGGCCTATGATCTTGCCACCATCGGCCCTGTTTTCGAGCACGACCCGGCCTTGCCGGAGCGCGCCAACATCTCGTTTGCTCAGGTCACGAGCCGCGAGCACATTAGCTTACGCGTCTGGGAGCGTGGCGCCGGCGCCACCCGGGCCTGCGGATCGGCTGCCTGTGCGACGCTCATGGCGGCCGCCCGCAAGGGGCTCACCGGCCGCAGGGCCGTGGTGGCGCTGCCCGGCGGCGACCTCATCATCGAATGGCGCGAGAGCGACGACCATGTGCTCATGACCGGCCCGACCGAGCTGGAGCACGAAGGGACCCTTTCGCCTACCCTCTTCTCGGAGGTGGCCTGATGGCGGTGGAGGTCGTCACCTTTGGCTGCCGCCTCAACATCTACGAATCGGAGGCCATGCAGCGCCACGCGCAGGATGCGGGCTTAAGCGAGGTCGTGATCGTCAACACCTGTGCAGTGACCGGCGAGGCAACGCGCCAGGCGCGCCAGTCGATTCGCAGGATCGCCCGCGAGAAGCCGGGTGCGCGCATCATCGTGACAGGCTGCGCGGCGCAAGTGGAGCCCGAGACTTTTGCTGCCATGCCGGAGGTGAGCCAAGTCGTCGGCAACCACGAGAAGATGAAGGCCGAGACCTGGGCCGGCATGCGCGATTTCGGCGTCGGCACATCAGAAAAGGTTCTGGTCAACGACATCATGGCGGTCAAGGAAACCGCCATGCACCTCATCGACGGCCTGCGCGGGCACACCCGCGCCTTCGTGCAGGTGCAGAACGGCTGCGACCACCGCTGCACCTTCTGCATCATCCCCTACGGTCGCGGCAATTCCCGCTCCGTGCCCATGGGCGTAGTGGTGGATCAGGTGCGCACCCTCGTGGAGCACGGCTCGCGCGAGGTGGTGCTCACCGGCGTCGACATTACCAGCTACGGCAAGGACCTGCCGGGCGAGCCGAAGCTCGGCACCCTGGTGAAGGGCCTGCTGCGCCATGTGCCAGAGCTTGAGCGCCTGCGCATTTCCTCCATCGACTCGGTCGAGGCCGACGAGGATCTCCTCGACGTGATCGCCAACGAGCACCGCCTGATGCCGCATCTGCACCTCTCATTGCAGGCCGGCGACGACATGGTGTTGAAGCGCATGAAGCGCCGCCATCTGCGGGCCGATGCCATCGCGTTCTGCGAGCAGGTGAAGCGGCTTCGCCCCGACATGATCTTCGGCGCCGACATCATCGCGGGCTTTCCGACGGAAACGGAAGAGATGTTCGCCCGCTCCCTCGACATCGTCGATGAGTGTGGTCTGACGCATCTCCATGTCTTCCCGTTCTCGCCCCGCCCCGGCACCCCGGCAGCCCGCATGCCCCAGGTGGCCCGCGATGTGGTGAAGGACCGGGCGCGACGGTTGCGCGAAAAAGGCGACGCTGCGTTGCTCAAGCACCTCGCCGGAGAGGTTGGCGCTAGACGCAACGTGCTGATCGAGGCGAACCAGCTCGGCCGCACGGAAGCGTTCACGCCGGTGCGCTTCGCCAAGCCGGTGACGCGTGGCGAGATCATGCCTGTAATGATTGCCGGTCACGACGGCAAGGAGCTGCTGGCGTCGTAACCGCATCGTCATCCCGGACGGAGCGTCAGCGGAGATCCGGGATCGCGAGACCATTCCAGTGTCATCCCGGGGCCGCGCAGCGGAGCCCGGGATCCATAACCGCTGACGATGCAGAAAGAGGCACGATGCTGATTGCTCTGTTCTTGAGGCGTCGTGTTTATGGATTCCGGGCTCGCCTTCGGCGCCCGGAATGACAGTGCCCTATCCTGCCACCGATCCCGGATCGGCGCCGTCGTCCGGGATGACACCGCATGCCTCCACCCGCTCGCGCATATGCGCCGGCACCGGAGCCTCCACGAGGATCGGCGGCTTCTTCGGATAGAGCGGCACCGTGACGCTGCGGGCGTGCAGGTGCAGGCCCGGTCCACCGAACCGTGGAGCCGTGCCGTAGATCGGATCGCCGAGAATCGGAAAGCCTGAGGCTTGGCAATGGACGCGCAGCTGATGGGTGCGGCCGGTGATCGGGCGCAGTTCGAGCAGAGTGAGGCGCTTCTTATCCTCCCCTTGAGGGGGAGGGTCGGAGCGCGTGAGCGATCCGGGGTGGGGTGGCAGCGCAACGTTCGGGGAAGTCGCGTTTCCCACCCCCTCCCGCACCTCCGGTGCGACCTCCCCCCTCAAGGGGGAGGTGTGGGTGCGCCCCAGCACCCGCCATTGCGTCAGCGAAGGCTGGCCCTTCGGGTCCACCTTCATCCACCAGCCGCGATCCGGCGATTTAGGGGCGAGCGGCAGGTCGATCGTGCCCTCGTCGGCCTCCGGCCCGCCCTCGACCAAGGCCCAGTAGACCTTGTCGATCTCAGCCCGCTTGAACATCTCGTTCAACCGCGCGATGGCCTTCGGATGCCGACCGAGAATCAGGCAGCCCGACGTGTCCTTGTCGAGGCGGTGGGCGGCCTCCGGGCGGCGAGGCAGACCGAAACGCAAGGCGTCGAGATGATGAAACAGGGTCTCGCCGCCCTTGGGGCCCGGATGCACCGGCAAACCGGCCGGTTTGTCGATCACGAGCATCAGGGCATCGCGATACAGCAATCGGCTTACTATCTCTTCCGCATTCATGGTGCCTCGGCTATCGAGGCGAACGCATTAAATCAAGCACAGCATTCATAAGGCACAGTAACACTCATGGCCGACACGAAGCCCGACAAGCCCGGATTCCTCTCCCGTCTGTTCGGGCGCAAGGCTGAAGCACCCGCTACACCCACGCAGGAAACCCCGCAGGCCGGCGGCGAGCCCGAAGCAATGCCCTCTCCGCCCACGACCGGCGCGGACGATCTCGCGGCCGCTCCGTCGACGGTGACCACGGCCTCTCCCGACACGCCGGGCGAGAACAAGACCCCGCCGGAGCTGGCAGGCGCCGATCTACAGCCCATCGAAGGTCTCGACCCGGAGGGCACCAACCCGCAGGAGCCACTGCCGCGCATCGTGACCGAGCACGGTCCCGAGCTGCGCCCGGACATCACTGCAGCGGACTTGGCCTCTCCTGAACCTGCTCCCGCTGAGATCGCTCCTGACGGGAAGCCGGCCGCGGCTCACGGCTGGTGGCAGCGGCTGACGGACGGCATGCGCCGCACCTCCTCGTCGCTCTCCGACAGCGTCACCGGCCTCTTCACAAAGCGCAAGCTCGATGCCGCGACCCTCGAGGAGCTGGAGGACGCGTTGGTCCAAGCCGATCTCGGCGTGCCCACCGCCATGCGGATCACGGAGGCGATTTCCTCGGGGCGCTATAACAAGGAGATCTCGCCCCAGGAGGTGAAGGCGATTCTCGCTAGCGAGGTGGAGAAGACGCTCCAGCCCGTGGCCCAGCCGCTCATCGTCGACCGATCGCAAAAGCCTTTCGTCATTCTGATGATCGGCGTGAACGGGGCGGGCAAGACCACCACCATCGGCAAGCTCTCCCAGAAGTTCCGGCAACAGGGTTTGAAGGTGATGCTGGCGGCCGGCGACACCTTCCGGGCCGCCGCTATCGAGCAGCTGAAGGTGTGGGGCGAACGGGTCGGTGCGCCGGTGCTGTCCCGCGAGCAGGGGGCGGATGCGGCAGGCCTCGCCTATGACGCCCTGCAGGAGGCGAAGGCCAACGGCAGCGATGTGCTGCTCATCGACACGGCAGGCCGCCTGCAGAACAAGGCCGGGCTCATGGCCGAGCTCGAGAAGATCGTGCGCGTTGTCAAGAAGTTCGACCCGAGCGCGCCCCATGCCACGCTCCTCGTGCTCGACGCGACTGTCGGCCAGAATGCCATCAGCCAGGTCGAGCTGTTCCAGAAGGCAGCCGGCGTCACCGGCCTCGTGATGACCAAGCTCGACGGCACGGCGCGGGGCGGCATCCTGGTGGCGCTGGCGGAAAAATTCCGCCTGCCTGTTCACTTCATTGGCGTCGGCGAGGGGGTGGAGGACCTGGAACCTTTCACCGCACGGGATTTCGCCAAAGCCATTGCCGGGTTAGAAGCAACCTCATGACCGACGAAAAACGCCTGCCTCCCCTTCTCAAGCTCGCCCTCGAACTCGGGCCGCTGGCCCTGTTCTTCATCGGCAACGCCTATGGCGACCGTTTCGGCTTCGCGCAGGACCAGCGCATCTTCGCCGCCACGGGTGTCTTCATCGTGGCGACGGTGATCGCGCTCGGCATCAGCTACGGGCTCACCCGCAAGCTGCCGATCATGCCGGTGGTGTCCGGCATCGTCGTGGTGGTGTTCGGCGGGCTGACGCTCTTCCTGCAGGACGAGACTTTCATCAAGCTCAAGCCCACCATCGTGAACACCCTGTTCGGGCTCGTGCTGCTCGGAGGCCTCTATTTCCGCAAGCCCCTGCTGCAGATCGTGCTCGACAGCGTGTTCGATCTCACCGAGGAGGGCTGGCGCAAGCTCACCTTGCGCTGGGCGCTGTTCTTCTTCGCGCTGGCGGCGATCAACGAGATCGTCTGGCGCACGCAGACCACCGATTTCTGGGTCAGCTTCAAGGTCTTCGGCATCATGCCGCTCACCATCGCGTTCGCGCTCGCCCAGACGCCGCTGCTGCTGAAGCACGAAATCAAGAAGGCGGAAGAGGCCTGATATCCGCGACGTCATCCCCGGACTTGGTCCGGGGATCCACGTCTTTGACCCGCTGCGTTTATTAAGACGTGGATGGCCGGGACGAGCCCGGCCATGACGGCGGAGTGTGCATACCCTCACCCCACCGGCTTCATCAGCACCATCCTGCGCGTCACCCCAGGCAGCGGATCGCACTCCACCTCCGTCCAGAGATCCTCCTCGCCGGCCGCAACAATGGTCTCCTGCGAGGCGAGAAGCTCGCAATCCGCGGCTTTCGTCGCCTGCTCGATGCGGGACGCGATGTTGACGGTCTCGCCGACCACGGTGAATTCGAGCCGGCTCTCGTCGCCCACCACGCCGCAGAACACGTCGCCCGTATGGATGCCGATGCCGAGCCGTACCGGCGGGTCGAAGCGGCGCTTGGCGTTCCAGCGCTCGATGAGCGTCAGAAGGGTGCGCCCGCAGGCGAGCGCGCGCCGGGCATCGCCGTCCTGCGCGCCCGGCACCCCAAAGAGGATGAGCGCGCCGTCGCCGGTGAACTTGTCGATGACGCCGCCGTGGCGTGAGGCCGCCCTTAAGACCCGGCGGCGGAAGGACGTGATGAAGATAGCAAGCTGGACCGGCTCCATGGTCTCGCCGAAGGTGGTCGAGGCGCGGATGTCCACGAACATCACGGTCACCGGAATGCGTCGTCCCTGGCGTAAGGAGGCGAAGGCCTGATCGGTGAGGATGGGGGCGAGTTCGCTCGGCAGGTAGCGGGTAAGATTTGCGCGCAGTGTAGTCTCCCGCACGGCCCGCTCCAGCATGAGCCGGCCCTGGCGCGCCACGAGGATCAGGATCAGGGCGGCAGCGAAGACCATGACGATGCGCACCACATTCGCCTGAGTCGAGAACAGGCCCTCGATTTCGGCGAGATCCTGCTGGCGCTGCGCCGGGCTGATCCAGTCGCCGCTGAAGGCGAGGAGCGACAGGCCGATCACGTAGACGGCGGCCACGAAGGCCTGGAGCCGGGGCTGGTAGTGGATGGCGGCTGCCGCCATGGTGATCGGCACCACCCAGGCTACCGGAAACGCCGCAAAGAGGCTGCCCGGGATCCCCACGCCCCAGTGGCTGAAGGCGAGATTGCCGAGGACCAGGAAGGCATCGAGGATGGCGGTGATCACCGGCAGCTTCTCGATGGCGATCCGTTTCGAGGCGAGCCAGGCTCCGGCCCATCCCAGGGCCCCGAACAGCACCAGGGTCAGCTCGGCGGCCTGGATCTGCTTGGACGCCATGGGGTTGGAGAGATCGATGCCTGCCGTCGTGAGCACAACGGCCAGCAGCAGCAGCCCGGCCGTGACCATGCGGGCCATGCCGGCCCGCTGCAGCGCCCCGGTATCGGCCTCGCGGATCAGCCGGTGGGTGGCATCGCTCAGGACCGGCGTCGTGCGCAGATTGTTGATGAGGCCCAGGGCGGCACGGGTACGGGATCGAGGGGTCACAGGCTTCCTTTTGCTCGCCGGCGGGTTAATGCACTATGTCACTGGACTGCCCCAGCGCCCATTACGGATCCGTTACGCCACGATGAACTGCTGTTTAACCTTGGCCGCATCCTCGCGCCTCACAGGAATATATGGTCCATGAGCGAGAGCTTCCAGCCGATTACCGTCTATGTGGATGCGGATGCCTGCCCGGTGAAGGCGGAAATCTACAAGGTCGCCGAGCGCCATCGGGTGAAGGTGTTCGTGGTGTCGAATTCCTTCCTCCAGGTGCCGCAGGACCCTCTGATCGAGCGCGTGGTGGTGAGCTCAGGCTTCGATGCGGCCGACGACTGGATCGCCGAGCGCGCCGGGCGCGGCGCCGTCGTGATCACCGCCGACATTCCTCTCGCCCACCGCTGCGTGACAGCCGGCGCCGACGTGATCGGTCCCACGGGAAAGCCCTTCACGCAGGCCTCCATCGGCATGGCGCTCGCCACCCGCAACCTGATGGAGGATCTGCGCGCCATGGGCGACGTGACCGGCGGGCCGAAGCCGTTTTCGGCCAAGGACCGTTCGGCCTTCCTCTCGGCGCTGGACGTGGCGATTAACCGGCTCAAGCGCGCGGGATTTGGCAGTTAAGAGAGGATGGAAGGCTGCTCGATATTGAGGTCCGGACGATAATAGCGGACCAGATCAAGCACCTCGTCCCTCTCACCGCTGAAAAACTTAGAATCAAATTCGATCAGGATGGCCTTTCGTGCTGACCCGGATGCTCTTTGGCCTCCAAATAAAATCTTCTTCTCCTGAAGCCTTACCATTTGAAGCTCGGGCCAAGATATTCTTCGAAACCGAAAGAGCATATTTCGGCTGATACCATCGGGGCCAATGGTAAAATCAGGCTTTCTATCGCAAGCATGGAAAAGTATCTGTACTGAGATAGAGAGTAAAATTAATGCGAAACTCGCAATGATTGCTGCACGCCCCCATGGCGGCAGAGAAACTAAAATTTCACTGAAAAATCTGTTCCGCGACCGCTTGGCAGTGGGAAACCAGTCAGGATCAGAAATATCATACGCCAAGAACAGGAACAGCAACGCAACAGCGATCCCGATAGCGGCAAAGCCTAGCATTTTAAGTCTGCGAAAGAAGTAGCGCCGCTCAGGATTTCCTGAATCCTTCAGCTCAGCTGACATCCTAGAACTCTCCAACACACCTGTCAGAGAGATATAACACTATTTCATCGATACCAGCCGCAACTTGCCCCTGAACGCCGAAAAATTCTCCGGCGTCAGCGGCCCGATATGCTTGTGACGGATGGTGCCGTCGGGGCCGACGATGAAGGTTTCCGGCACGCCATAGACACCCCAGTCGATGGAGGCGCGGCCGTTCGGATCGATGCCGACTGCGGCGTAAGGGTTGCCGAGGGAGCCGAGGAAGCGGCGGGCGTTGTCCGGGTTGTCGCGCTGGTTGATGCCGACCACACGGATGGACGGGTCCTTGGCGAGATTGACCAACAGCGGATGCTCCTGGCGGCACGGGCCGCACCACGACGCCCACACATTCACCACTGTGACGCGGCCCTTCAAATCCTCATTGGAGAAGCCCGGCACCGCCTTGCCGTCAGCCACCAATCCTTCAAGCGGCGCGAGGCTGAAGGTCGGAACAGGCTTGTTGATGAGGACGGAGGGCAGCTCGGCCGGATTGCGGCCGGAGAACAGCTGCACGGCAAACAAAAGCGCGAGACCTAAAAAGACGAGCCCCGGCAGGATGAAGATCAGGCGGGACCGGGGGCGCTCGGTTGCCTCAGCCATGGCGGGACCTCCGGCCGATGCCGCGGGATTCGAGATCGGCGAGCGTGCGCACCTGGATGCGGTGGTCGATTGCGGCGCGCAGGATCAGGCCCGCAATCACCAGGGCGGTTACGATGTAGGAAAAGGCGATGAAGAACGTGTGCGACATGCGTGTCAGGCCGCCTGTGCATCAAGGCGCTCGGCCTCGAGGATCGTGAGGGTGCGCACGCGCCGACGCAGGATTTCGGTGCGCATGCCGGCGAGATGCAGCGCGACGCCTAGAAGCGAGAAGCCAACCGCCATGATCAGCAGCGGCACGAGCATGGAGGGATGGATCGTCGGCCCGTCGATGCGGAACACCGAGGCCGGCTGGTGGAGAGTGTTCCACCAATCGACCGAGAACTTCACGATCGGCACGTTCACGGCACCGACAAGCGTGAGGATCGATACGGCCCGCGCCGCGCGGTTCGGCTCCTCGATGGCGCGCCAGAGCGCGAGGATCCCGAGATAGATCAGCAGCATCACCAGCATGGATGTGAGCCGGGCATCCCACTGCCAGTAGGTGCCCCACATGGGCTTGCCCCAGAGCGAGCCGGTAACGAGGCAGATCAGCGTGAACGCCGCGCCGATAGGGGCTGCCGCCTTCTGTGACACATCCGCCAGCGGATGGCGCCAGACCAGGGTGCCAAGCGCGGACGTCGCCATGATCATGTAGAAGAACAGGGACAGCCAAGCCGCCGGCACGTGCAGATACATGATCTTGACCGTCTCGCCCTGCTGGTAGTCGGCGGGCGCGGCGAACCAGACTATATACAGCCCGAAGCCCATCAGGATCGCAGCCAAGCCTCCCAGCCACGGCAGGAGTGTGCCGCTGAGGCTCATGAAGCGGGTCGGATTGGCAAGCTCTCGGATCATGGACTCGATGTAGCGGTCTTGAATGAAGCCTGCAATGTGGAGATCATCACGGGGCGAATAACGTTTTCGCCAGAGATGGTGCTTGTAAGGGTTCCAGACATAGTTGGGCATTCCGGAAATGTGCGTAGCATCTTGGCCATAGCGGGCGTTCGAGGCGCCTTTCATTCGCCATGCGAACCGCCCTATAGTTCCGCATCTTTGTTGCGGAGCGATCATGCGCCTTGGATTGTCCAGCCTGTTCGGCCTCACCCTGCTTGTGCCTCCGGCCTTGGCGCAGGACATCACCTTGCGCCTGCCGGTCGCCTGCGAAATCGGGCGCAGCTGCTTCATCCAGCACTACGTGGACCGTGATCCTTCGCCCTCGGTGAGTGACTACCAATGCGGCACCCTCACCTACGAGGGGCATGACGGCACCGACATTCGGGTGCCCACCATGGCGGCCCAGAAGGCAGGCGTCGATGTGGTAGCCGCCGCCGACGGAAAGGTGCTGCGCACCCGCGACGGGGTGGAGGACGTCTCCCTCACCGGGCGCGGCCGCGACAGCGTCGCCAACACCGAATGCGGCAACGGCGCCGTGGTCGATCACGGCAACGGCTGGGAGGCGCAGTACTGCCATCTGGCCAAGGGCAGAATCAAGGTGAAGTCGGGCGACACCCTGAAGGCCGGCGACAGGATCGGACAGGTCGGTCTTTCGGGCATGACCGAGTTCCCGCACCTGCATTTCACCCTGCGCAAGGACGGCAAACCGGTCGATCCCTTCGCCTATGGCGCGCCGGAAAAGTCCTGCGGCGGCGGCAAGTCGTTATGGGAGAACTCTCTGCAGCAGACTCTCGCCTATCAGGGCGGCAGCGTGCTCAACAAAGGTTTCGCGTCCGGCCCGGTGACGATGGAGGCGATCGAATCGGGTGCAACCGAGCAGGAGACGCCCACCACGCGCTCTCCCGCCCTCGTGGCCTTCGTGCGCGCCATCGGGCTCAAGGGCGGCGACGTACAGACGCTCACCCTGTTCGATCCGGACGGCAAGCCTCTCGCCCAGAACAAGGCCCCGCCGCTTGATCGCGACAAGGCGCAATGGATGGCGTTTTCGGGCGTGAAGCAGCCGCAAGGAGGCTTCCGCCCCGGCCTCTACCGGGCAATCTACCGGGTCGAACGGGACGGAAAACCCGCCATCGAGCAGGCCTTCGGCATCAGCCTGCGCCCGTGATGCCCTCGTGCGCCGTGCGGCTATCGGCAGGAGCCTCGTCGCGCTCGTTCAACCCGTAGTCGCGGATCACGCTGGCGACCCGCAGGCGGTAATCCCGAAAGACGCCGTCGCGGCCCGCCCCTTGCGTAGTGCGATGGGAGGGCAGGTTGCGCCAGGCCCGCACCGCCTCCTCGTCGCGCCAGAACGACAGGGACAGGAGCTTGCCTGGTTCGCTGAGGCTCTGGAAGCGCTCGACGGAGATGAAGCCGTCCATCCCCATGAGGTCGGAGCGGAGCGCCGCGGCGAGACCGAGATAATCCCGCTTTCCGTCATCTCCGTCCGGCCAGACTTCGAAGATCACCGCGATCATGGCTTGATCAGCTCCGCATGAGGGGTCGAGGCGAGGCGCAGGAAGGTGCGGTCCTCCCGACGGATGAACTGCTCGCGCTTGGCGAATTCGTAATTGGCACGGCCTTGAGGGTCGTTCCTCAGGCGCTCGCGATAGGCCTCGTAGTCAGCCAAGTTTTCGATGTTGTACACGCCGTAAGCCAATGTGCTGGAGCCCTCGTGCGGCGCATAATAGCCGATCAGATCGCCGCCGCAGCGGGGAATCGCCTGGCCCCAATTGCGCGCGTATTCATTGAAGGCCTCCACCTTGAAGGGATCGATCTCGTAGCGGATGAAGCAGGTGATCATCGATAGCATCCTTATTGACTGACACAGTTCGGTCTTAGCCGATTGATCGACGCCGATGCTTCGGCTACGATCGAACTATGAAAGAAGGTCCCGTCATCGCGTCTGTTGCCGCGCTCCTGGGCGATCCGGCCCGCGCCAACATCCTCACCGCCCTCATGGACGGGCGGGCGCTCACCGTGAGCGAACTGGCCGAGGCGGCGGGCGTCACGCTCCAGACGGCAAGCGGCCACTTGGCCAAGCTCGATGCTGCGAATCTGCTCACTGCGGAAAAGCAGGGACGGCACCGCTATTTCCGGCTCTCAGGCCCCGACGTGGCGCAGGTGTTGGAGGCCCTGATGGGCCTCGCCCAGCGCACGGGCGCCACCCGGGTGCGCACCGGCCCGAAGGATGCGGCGCTGCGGTCCGCCCGGATCTGCTACGACCACCTCGCCGGCGAGCGCGGCGTCGCCCTGCTGAAAGCGGCCCGGCAACATGGCTTCATCGATGGCGATCAGGATCTCGCTCTGACAGATAAGGGCCGCGCCTTCTTCGCCGAGTTCGGCATCGATCTCGCGGCGCTCGAAAAAGGCCGTCGCCCCGTCTGCCGCGCCTGCCTCGACTGGAGTGAGCGCCACAGCCATCTCGGAGGGGCGCTCGGCGCCGCGATCCTGTCGCGCATGATCGAGACGGGATGGGTCCGCCGTGAGGCCGGGCGTGTGCTGGCCTTCACCTGTGAGGGCGTGGAGGGATTCGAGGCTGCGTTCAAGCCGATCTTGGATAAGGCCTCTCAGGCCGCCTGACGCTCAGGCGAGCCTCTAGGACTCGACCTCCTTGAAGCCAAGAGAGCGGTAGAGCCGCAGGGCACCGGACGGATTGTCCGCATGCACCTTCAGGTCGACGGAGGCAGCGCCCCTCCCGCGGAAGGCATGGAACACCTGATGCAGCAGCGCCGAGCCCAGTCCGTGCCGGCGCATCGACGGAGCCACCGCCAGATCCTTGACGAAGGCGCTTGTCCAGCACTGTGCCAAGCCGACAATCTTGCCCTGCTCGTCCGCTGCAACAAAGACCAGAGCTGGGTCGTATTCCGAATTATCCCGCAGGCTCGGCCACCAGATCGCGAAGGGCTCAACAATGCCGCCGCCCCGCGCATAGGCCTCCACCAGCAGCGCATGGACGGCTTCCGCGTGCCGGTCGGGCTCGAACGGGACGAGCCGGATCCCTGCCGGCCAGACAGGGGCTGGCACCGGATCGGCCAGAAAGCGTCGCATGCGGATAACGAGGTGTTCGGTCATGGGTTTGTCTATTCTCCGGACCGCAGGGCTGCCGCAGCGCCCACCGTGCCGACCACGGCGGCGATCAGCGACAGGGCGACGAGCACCAGGAACGGTGTTGCGAAGGGAATCGTCCCGCCGATGGCCGCATTGGCGGCGGAGACCCCGAAGATCAGGGTCGGGATCATGAAGGGCAGGACCAGGATGGCGAGGATCAGCCCGCCTCGCCGGAGCGACGAGGTCAGCGCCGCGCCGACCGCGCCGATGAAGGTGAGCGCGGGCGTGCCCACCATCAGGGTCGCCACCATGGCGAGCATAGCCTCGGGCGATAGGGCCACGAGGAACCCCAGAAAGGGCGCCGCAAGGGCGAGCGGCAGGCCCGTGACGAGCCAATAGGCGACGACTTTCGCCAGCACCACGATCTCCAGCGGTGCGTGTGAGAGGCGCAGCAGATCGAGCGACCCGTCTTCCTGATCGGCCTGGAAGAGCCGGTCGAGACCGATCAGCGTGGCGAGCAGAGCCGCGATCCAGAGGATGGCCGGGCCGATGCGCGAGAGCAGGTTGAGATCGGGTCCGAGCGCGAAGGGGATCAGTGTCACGATCATCAGGAAGAAGATGAGCCCCATGACACCGGAGCCGCCGACGCGGGCGGCAAGCTTCAGGTCACGGACCAGGAGGGCGTTGAAGGAGCGGATCATTGAGTTTCGCCCCTTTTCCCCTTTCCCCTATACGGGAGAGGGTGGCCCGCAGGGCCGGGAGAGGGGGCGTGGGAGAGCAAGGGCTGCCCCTCTCCCGCCTCGCTCCGCTCGGCACCCTCCCCCGCAGAGGGGGGAGGGCTTTTCGTGCGCTCGATCCTGATTTCCTTAGCATTTCCCAGGAACAGCGGCGCATGGGTTGAGGCCGCGATCATACCGCCATTCTCCCGGTGGCTTTCGAGAATCAGGCGCAGAATCTCCTGGGAAGCGGTGTCGAGGGCGGAGGTCGGCTCGTCGAGGAGCCAGAGCGGCCGATGCGCCACGAGCAGCCGGGCGAGCGCCACCCGGCGGCGCTGGCCGGCCGAGAGATAGGCAACCGGCAGGCGGGCCGCATGGGCGAGGCCTACCGCCTCAAGCGCATCGCGTGGCTTCAGGGCCGGATTGCCGAGGAAGTCGCGGGCGAAGGTGAGATTCTCCTCGGCCGTCAGCGCAGCCTTGAGGGCGTCTCGATGGCCCACATAGTGCAGGCACTCGGCCAGGGTGCGTTCGCCAGCACCGTCCAGCAGAATCGCACCCGAAGCGGGATGGAGCCGCCCAGCCAGGATGTCGAGGAGGGAGGACTTGCCAGCGCCGTTGCGGCCGGTGATCACCAGGGCCTCGCCTGCCTGCAGGGTAAACGAGACGCCCTCGAAAATGCGTCGCTCTCCTCGTTCGCAGGCCAAATTGTTAACGCTCAGACGCAAACCCGAAGACCCCTGCCCTGATTGCACCCCAGAATGGTTCTAAACCGTGTAGCGGGATGGCTCGAAATGATCTATAGCACCCCTGGCTGCGCCGCGCGCCAAGGCGTCCAATCCGTCTCGCGCGCTTCTCCCCTATCCGGGCGCCCCCGGAGCGGCGCGCGCATATCGCGCTTTCGGCCGAACACAATGTTCGTAACCCAAATGCACGCGAGGATTCGCCGTGACGCTCAACAACAGCTTCAATGCCCGCCAGACCCTAAAAGTCGGCGACAAGTCCTACACCTATTACTCCCTCGTCGAGGCCGAGAAGAACGGCCTGAAGGGTGCGTCGAAACTGCCCTTCTCCATGAAGGTGCTGCTCGAGAACCTTTTGCGCTACGAGGACGGCCGCACGGTCACCAAGGCCGATATCGAGGCCGTGGCCGCCTGGCTCGACAACAAGGGCAAGGCCGAGAAGGAAATCGCCTACCGCCCTGCCCGCGTCCTGATGCAGGACTTCACCGGCGTGCCGGCCGTGGTGGATCTCGCCGCCATGCGCGACGCCATGAAGAACCTCGGCGGTGACCCGCGCAAGATCAACCCGCTCGTGCCCGTCGATCTCGTCATCGACCACTCGGTGATCGTGGACGAGTTCGGCACGCCCAAGGCCTTCGACCGCAACGTGGAGTTGGAGTACCAGCGCAACGGCGAGCGCTACCGCTTCCTCAAATGGGGCCAGACCGCCTTCGAGAACTTCTCCGTGGTTCCCCCGGGCACCGGCATCTGCCACCAGGTGAACCTGGAATTCCTGTCCCAGACCGTCTGGACCCGGAAGGACACGGCGACCGGCGAGGAAGTGGCCTATCCGGACACCCTGGTCGGCACTGATTCGCACACCACCATGGTCAACGGCCTTGCCGTTCTCGGCTGGGGCGTGGGCGGCATCGAGGCGGAAGCCGCCATGCTCGGCCAGCCGGTCTCCATGCTCATTCCCGAGGTTATCGGCTTCAAGCTCACCGGCAAGCTCCGTGAGGGCGTGACCGCAACCGATCTCGTGCTCACCGTCACCCAGATGCTGCGCAAGAAGGGCGTGGTCGGCAAGTTCGTGGAGTTCTACGGCCCCGGCCTCACCGACATGTCGGTGGCCGACCGCGCCACCATCGGCAACATGGCTCCGGAATACGGCGCCACCTGCGGGTTCTTCCCGATCGACGTCAAGACGATCGACTACCTGCGCACCACGAGCCGCACGAATGAGCGCGTCGCTCTCGTCGAGGCCTATGCCAAGGCTCAGGGCATGTGGCTCACCCCCGACATGGCCGACCCGGTCTTCACCGACACCCTCGAGCTCGACCTTAACGACGTGGTCCCGTCGCTCGCCGGCCCGAAGCGCCCGCAGGACCGCGTGACGCTGGACACCTCCAAGACCGAGTTCCTCGGCGCCATGGAGAAGGAGTTCCGCAAGGCGCAGGAGATGGGCAAGCGCGTGAAGGTGGACGGCGCCAATTACGATCTCGGCCACGGCGACGTGGTGATCGCGGCGATCACCTCCTGCACCAACACCTCGAACCCGAGCGTGATGATCGGCGCAGGGCTGCTGGCCCGCAACGCGGTGAAGAAGGGCCTGAAATCCAAGCCGTGGGTGAAGACCTCGCTGGCGCCCGGATCGCAGATCGTCGAGGAATACTTCAAGAAGGCGGACCTCCAGGGCGACCTCGATGCGCTCGGCTTCAATATCGTCGGCTTCGGCTGCACCACCTGCATCGGCAACTCGGGCCCGCTGCCGGAGAACGTCTCCAAGGCGATCAACGACAACGACCTCGTGGCCGTGTCGGTGCTCTCGGGCAACCGCAACTTCGAGGGCCGCGTGAACCCGGACGTGCGCGCGAACTACCTCGCCTCGCCTCCGCTGGTGGTGGCCTACGCGCTCGCCGGCTCCATGCTGGTTGATCTCGTCAACGATCCGCTGGGTCACGACCAGGACGGAAAGCCCGTGTACCTGAAGGACATCTGGCCTTCTTCCACGGAAGTGCAGGACTTTATCGACCGCACGATCACCAGCGAGCTGTTCGAGAGCCGCTACTCGGACGTGTTCACGGGCGATGAGAACTGGCGCAAGGTCACCTTCGAGCCGGGCCTCACCTACGAGTGGGACATGGGATCCACCTATGTGCAGAACCCGCCCTATTTCGAGGGCATGACCAAGGAGCCCAAGCCCGTCACGGACATCCTGAACGCGCGCATCCTCGGCCTGTTCCAGGACTCGATCACCACCGACCACATCTCGCCCGCAGGCAACATCCGCGCAGCTTCGCCGGCCGGTGAATACCTGCAGGCGCATCAGGTGCTGGTTGCCGACTTCAACCAGTACGGCACCCGTCGCGGCAACCACGAGGTGATGATGCGCGGCACGTTTGCCAATATCCGCATCAAGAACCAGATGGTGAAGGACGAGAGCGGGCACGTGGTCGAGGGCGGCTACACCATCCATCACCCGTCGGGCGAGCGGATGTTCATCTACGACGCCGCCATGCGCTACAAGGACGAAGGCGTTCCGCTCATCATCCTTGCCGGCAAGGAATACGGCACCGGCTCGTCCCGCGATTGGGCGGCGAAGGGCACGAACCTGCTCGGCGTGCGCGCCGTGATCGCCGAGAGCTTCGAGCGCATCCACCGCTCGAACCTGGTCGGCATGGGCGTGGCCCCCTTCGTGTTCGAGCAGGGCACGTCCTGGGAGAGCTTAGGCCTGAAGGGCGACGAGACCATCACCATCAAAGGCCTCGCCGGCGAGCTCAAGCCGCGCATGCGCATGGAGATGGAAGTCACCTCCGCCGACGGCTCGGTGAAGCGCGTGCCGGTGCATTGCCGCATCGATACGCTGGAGGAAGTCGAGTACTTCCGCAACGGCGGCATCCTGCACTACGTCCTGCGCCAGCTCGCGGCGTAATACTAG
Source organism: Microvirga sp. CF3062 (assembly GCF_036314045.1). Lineage (NCBI taxonomy): Bacteria > Pseudomonadati > Pseudomonadota > Alphaproteobacteria > Hyphomicrobiales > Methylobacteriaceae > Microvirga > Microvirga sp. CF3062. The sequence continues at coordinate 18,388 of NZ_JAYGGN010000005.1, read as the reverse complement.
ATATTCAAATGCCCGCTCTTCACGTGAGAGCGGGCATTAAGACAAGCGGGGCGCTCCAGCAATGGAGCGCCCCGCTTGTCTTAATGGATTGGTCTGTCGACATGGCTTAGAGTTACTGATGCAGTAGCGCGAAGCCACAGCCTCACGCTTGATCGTAAGGAGGTTAGACACCTGGAGTCTGCGGAAACACCATGTGAGCGATTAACCGGAGAGGCTGCAGGGCCTTGGCGAAGAAGGAATCTCCCGTGGCAAGACGTATATAGGCGTTAGCCAATGCATGCGCTCGCGAGGTTGCCAGAATTGTATGCGTTCTCCGGAGTTCCTCCAGTTCCGCCTTGGCCATCGTGATTCCCCTATCGACAGCATGCTTCTCCAGCTGCTCCCGTTCGAGGGCTGCGATCCGACGGATGTCCCGTGCCCGCCGTTCCGCAAGGCGCGCAAGCGACTTGTAATATTCAAGGTCTTCGGAGCCGCAAGGCGACGGCTGGATATCGCTCTTCTTAAGCATGCTCGAACTGCTCCTGATGAAGGCCAAAAAGATCGGTGACCCGGGCCTTATAGGCGTCGGGCGAATGGACTCTGCGGACGAGGGCTTGGCCTTTCTCAGCAAACGCGCGGACAAGGTTGGGATCGCTCACGAGTCTGCGAATGGCCTTTACATAGGAATCCGCCATGTCGCGGTCATCTGCCAGCGAGGGCAGCAGGATCCCGGTTTCTCCGTCGACGACCTCTGAAATGCCGCCGACATCCGGAGCGATGACCGCGAGGCCGTGGCTCATGGCTTCAAGAATGACGTTAGGGATTCCATCATGCAGGCTCGTATAGAGAAAGATCGAAGACTTGGAGAGCGGCAGGGAGCCGAAGCCGTCGTAGGGTCCGTGGTATCGAAGGTTGGGCAGGCGTTCCAGCAGCCGGGGATTGAACCCCTCCGACACGGATCCGCCGAACACATCCATGCAGACATCGGGAGCGCTGCGGCTGAGACGCGAGGCTATCAGGGGAAGCAGGGACGGTCTCTTCTCCATATCCAGCCGCGAAGCCCAGAGAATGCGCCGGTAGGCATCGACCTCGCGAGACGGCAGTACTGCTGGTGCCTCGACTGAGGCATAAAGGCAATGCCATTTATGAGTCTGCACGCCGAGCCGATGATGATCCTTTTCGATCGTTGTCTTGTTGTCGCAGACGATCTTGGAAAGATGATCGAGGTTGTCGGCGATGAGGCCGAGCGAAGAATGAACGATTGAGCGTTGACCGTTTTTAATGCGTTCTATGTCGGCAAACTGGTAATAAATTGTCTCCTGATCCTTCAAGACAACGCCATAGAGATCCAGGAATTTATCGGCAAAAGCGGAATTACGCATATGGATCCGCGTCTCGGGAGGGCACGTCTCGATGATTTTCAAGGTCAGCAGGCAGCGCTGATCCAGCGAGAGCGAGCGGCAATGGAGAGCCATGTCGACGACCACCACGTTTGGCGGCAAGCGGTCCATCCAACGCGACTTGTCGATACGCTCCCCCAGAATGACGAGAAAGTTCTTGAAAGGGTCGATCTCGTACATCGCTTCCATGAGGCTGACGAAGTATTTCTCCGCGCCGCCGCGTGGCATGAAGGGCAGCAGAAACACGTCGCTGAAGTCTCGGTCCCTGACAACAGCGCATAGATCAAGATAAGCCGTGCCCAGAGGATAATCTTGCGTGAAATTCCGGAGGATCTGGCAGGCAGCATATTTCTCGGCCAAGATGGACGGCTCGATCGCATTGGCCCGCCAAATAAAGTCCTTGATGCTGGGATCATCGATGGACCAACGCATTGTTTGGGGAGGGGCGGATCTCAGTTGTTCGGCTCCCATGGCACGGTCCTGCTCGTAACGCCGTGAGAGCTTCAGGAAGGTTTCGGGCTCGAAGAGTCGGGTCGGCGGAATCTGCCGGACAGACATCACATCCGCCGCCTTCAAGAGACTTCCGGCCCTTTGGCGATAGAACAGAACGGTTTTGGGGACCGTGTGGATATCCACGCCCAGAGCGACCGCTTCTGCATTGAAGTGCCAATCCTCGTAAGCATAACCTTTCTGAAGATGCACATCCCAGTAGGGAATGCTGAGGAATATGTCCCTGTGAGCGCAGACTCGGGAGATATAGGGCTGCCCATCAACGAACGCCTTGGGAGGCACGACCTCCGATCCTTTGTAGAGCGCGATCAATGGCTCATCCCCGAAGCTCAGAACAGCTTCGGGGAAGTATAGGGAGTTTTTCCCCCTGCTTTGGGCTTCCATCAAGATAGTATGAAAGTAATTGTAAGATACGAGATCGTCCGCATCTGCCGTGAAGATAAACTCTCCTGACGAGTGGTTGATACCATCATTGCGGGACAATCCAAGCGAGCCGTTGTCGACTTCGATGATCTTGGTGCTCTGGTAAGTATTCAGATTGAACGATGCGAGAATCTGGCGCGTCTGATCGTCCGTTCTGTCAAGAACGGCAACAAGCTCGAGGCAGACTCCTTTCGAACGGGCAAAGTCTGCTGCTTCGGCCAGAGAAAGAAGCGTGCGGCGCAAAAAGACGGCTTCGCGATGGATGTTCAGGACAATCGATGCGTGAATAGGAAATTTTACCATCAATATACTTCCAACTTCGATCATCCGTGAGCAGGCACAGTGCGCATCGGATCCGGAATCAGCTGCTATAAATGCAAGCAATATGATTTTATTGCAATTCGAAAAGCCGATGACCATGCCGATGTGAGATGCGGAGCGCAGGAGGGCGATCATCCTGATTGAGGTTAATTCCTCAACATCATTGCTGCGCTCCTCCGCTCGGTCTCTAGGCTTGTCCTTTTGCTGCCGCCTTGCACCCACTCTTCCAATGAGAGCGGGCGCTAGTTCCGAATAGAATGGAGCGCTCCATTCTATGGACTCATATGACGAAGAAGTCGTGATAGTAGAGTTTGGCCTTGTTGGTCAGCGTGGCGATTTTTACCTGAGCTGCGCCACCGGCACCGTCCTTGTCGTAGGAGAGCGTACCTGTCTTCTTGTCGTAGATAATCCGGTCCTCCTTGTCCCTGGCCCGACCTCCCTCCACGAACATGTCTAAGGTGAGCTTCTTGCCCTTTGACGAGCCTGAGCCCAGCTTCGTGAAGATCTTGTTCTCCAGGAAGATGCTGTCGGCGGAGGAGGAGAAGTCGAGGATCTTGTCCACGTTCGTGCTCTTGCTTAGCTTCGTGTTGAACACGAACGCGTCCTTGCCCGACCCGCCTTTCAGCTGATCGTTGCCGTCACCGCCATAGAGCTTGTTGGCCCCCTCATTGCCGGTGAGCGCATTGGCACTCTTGTTGCCGGTCATCGCGATGTTGGACCGGCCCGTCGCTGCCTTGAGGTTCTCCACATGGACGAACGGCAGCAGCGAGAAGGTTGTGCCGGCAATCACGGTATCGGTTCCACCGCCTGCCTCCTCGATGATCGTATCCGCCCCGTCGGCCACATAGATGTCGTCCCCTGCGCCTGCACGCAGCACGTCGCTGCCGGCACCGCCATCCAGGCGATTGGCTGCATCATTTCCGATCAATGTGTTGTTCAGGCTATTGCCTGTCAGGTCGATCGCCCCTGGTGCGGACGCGATCAGGTTTTCCAGATCGGCCCCGAGGGTGTAGGACGAGCCTGCCAGAACGGTATCGATCCCTTCGCCCGCAAGCTCCGTGATCCAATCCGATCCATCGACGATGTAGGTATCGCCGCCTGCTCCGCCCAGAAGATGATCCGCGCCGGCGGCTCCATCGAGGGTGTTGGCGGCTGCGTTTCCTGTGATGATGTTGTCGAGAGCATTGCCTGTCAGGGTCACGGCTATCTGCCCCGTGGCGGTAAGGTGATCCAGGCTCTCATCCAAGCTATAGCTCAGGGCGCTCAGGATCGTATCGATGCCGCCACCTACCAGCTCGATGATCGTATCCAGGCCGTCCACCACATAGGTGTCGTTGCCTTGCCCTCCTGCCAGCGTGTCCGCTCCCGCACTACCGTCGAGCGTATTGGCAGCGGCATTTCCCTGGATGGAATTGGCGAGGGCATTGCCCACGAGACTTAAAGGCGCGCTGCCGGCCGCAAACAGATCTTCCACAAAGACCGCAAGGCTGTAGCTGACGAGCGTCTCGACCCGGTCATGGCCGGCACCGCCGATTTCAAGGACACGATCATCCGCGTGATCGATCCCGTAGACATCATCTCCTGCGCCACCCTCGAGCCTGTCGGCTCCCGCGCCGCCGTCCAAGGTGTCCTGTCCGTCATGGCCCTCCAGGGTATCATTGCCCTGGGCGCCGATCAGGTAATTGTCGAGACCGTTGCCGATGCCCGTGAGCGGCAAGGCTCCGCTCAGCCGAAGATTTTCAAGATTGGACCCGAGCGTGTAGCCGAACGAAGCGATGACCCAGTCGATGCCCGCATTAGGGTCTTCGGTAATCTCATTGTCCTCATCGATGATGAAAGTATCGTCACCAGCATCACCCCAGAGAAGGTCCGCGCCAGCCCCGCCGTCCAGGGTATCGTTGCCGTCGCCCCCGAACAGCCTGTCATCGCCATTGCCGCCCAGCATTCGGTTGTTCACCGAATTGCCGATGAGGGCATTGGCCTGATCGTTGCCGATGCCGTCGATCGGATCGAGGCCGCGCAGTACGAGCGTCTCGACGTTGGCGGGAAGGCTGTAGGAGATGTAGGCGATGACCTCGTCGACGCTTCCATCCGCCGGGCCTTCAATCACCACATCGTCCGAGTTGTCGACGAAATACTGATCGTCGCCAAGGCCGCCGATCAGCGTATCGGCACCACCGTTGCCATCGAGACTATTATTGGCATCATTGCCGGTGATGACATTGTCCCGGAGGTTTCCCTCAACATTGGCCGCACCTTGCCCATGCACCTCGGATAGGGAGAAATCCTGCGTGTCCGGTTCGAGCCGATAGGTATTTGAGGGAGAATCATGAAGATAATCGGCCACGGCTCTATTGCCCCTCCCAAGAGGAAGAAGGCGTTTTCTACTCTTCCTCTTGGGTAGGACTCCTTACTCGAGCAAGGAATATTTAGTACTATCTGCAGATTGCGAAGCTGACACAATCACCGCTTGTGCGTGTCTTCAGAACGCGATCTATCTCTTCATGAACAGCTTTTGGCCCATTGCGGCGATTTGACTTAGCTCCCATCTCACTGGTTGCGCTTAAGACGCCACGCTCTCATCAGCTGGCTTCCGGGTTGTTAAGGCCCCATTAACCCTTTCGCGCGGAAACTGAATTTATTGCCTCTCTCACCCGTTTTGCCAAAGCCATGAGCGACCTTCTCGTCAGTATCCGTCATGCGAAGCCCGATGATGCGGCTTTCCTTTCGAAGGTCTTCGACACGGCTTGGCGCGAGGCGTATTCCGGCATCATCCCGGGTGTGACCCTCGAGAAGATGTTTTCCAGGCGCAGCGAGCGCTGGTGGCGCTCAACCGTGTCCCGCGGGCGCCCACTCGTGGTGCTGGATCTCGGCCAGGGCGCCATCGGCTATGCCTCTTACGGCCGCTGCCGCGACCGGTCGCTGCCGGCGAACGGCGAGATCGACGAGCTCTACCTGCTGCCCGAGTATCAAGGCATCGGCTTCGGGCGGCGCCTGTTCAAGGCGGTGCGCAACGACCTCCGGCACCGGGAGCTCGACAAGGTCGTTGTCTGGGCACTGGAGGACAACACCCGCGCCTGCGCCTTCTACGGCGGCATGGGCGGGCAGAGGATCGCCCGCATCGAGGAGCGCATCGGCGGAACGCCGCTTGCCAAGGTGGCCTTTCTCTTCCGCTGACGCTGACGCGCCTTGGAGTGAGGTCGCCTTTCGGCTAAAGGCCCTAAAAATTCCAACCGTCACTCCTTGTTGCCGGAGCCCGCTCCGGCTAGTGAAGCGTCCAGCTTCAGGGAGCGGCTCTTCGAGCATCGGCTCAAGCCGCTCTCAAGCCCAGCTTCTGCCGCATTTTCACCGGTGTCACGGCGTTCCCTTCAAACACGGGACGCCTCGCCTGCGAGGATGCTCATGACTTGTTCCGGAGAACAGCTCTATGCGCCTTGACGCGATCAAGATTGGAAAGAACCCGCCGGACGACGTGAATGTCGTGATCGAAGTGCCGATCGGCGGCGAGCCCATCAAGTACGAGATGGACAAGGAATCCGGCGCGCTCGTCGTAGACCGCTTCCTCTACACCGCCATGCGGTACCCCGGAAACTACGGCTTCATTCCCCATACCCTGTCGGGCGACGGCGACCCCTGCGACGTGCTGGTGGCCAACACCCGCGCCATCGTGCCCGGCGCGGTCATGAACGTGCGTCCGGTCGGTGTTCTCGTGATGGAGGACGACGCCGGTCAGGACGAGAAGATCATCGCCGTTCCGTCGAGCAAGCTGACCCAGCGCTACGACCGGGTGGCGAACTATACGGATCTGCCGGAGATCACCATCAAGCAGATCGAGCACTTCTTCGAGCACTACAAGGATCTCGAGCCCGGCAAATGGGCCAAGATCATCCGCTGGGGCGATGCCGAAGAGGCCAAGCGCCTGATTGTGGAGGCGGTCGAGCGCGCCAAGAAGTAAAGCGCCGTTTCCGCACCTGAAACGAAGGGCCAGGCAAATGCCTGGCCTTTTCTTTGACAGCTACTCGGCCGGGACAGGTGCGACCGGATCGGTGCTGCGGTACTCGGCCCAAGCCTGCCGCAGGATCTGCACCGCTGAGGACAGGAACAGCCCGGCCATGAGGCTAGCCACGATCAGATCCGGCCAGGCGCTTGCAGTCCACCAGACCGCGCCGGCTGCCCCGGTGACGACCACGTTGCCGATGGCGTCGTTGCGCGAGCAGAGCCAGACCGAGCGGACATTGGCGTCGCCGTCCTTGTAGCGCATCAGCAGGAGCACGCTGGTGACGTTCGCTGCCAGCGCGAGGAGGCCGATCACACCCATGATCTCAGCCCGCGGCAGGCCGAGGATCAGCACATGGTAGAGAGTCGAGCCCAGCACCCAGGCGCCCATCAGCGAGAGGCTCAGTCCCTTGAACAAGGCGGCCGTGGCGCGGGTGCGCAAGGATGCACCTATCACCGCGAGGCTCAAGCCGTAGGTCACCGTGTCGCCGAGAAAGTCGAGGGCATCGGCCTGGAGAGCCTGCGAGCGGGCAAGGTGGCCTGCCACGATCTCTGTGACGAACATGGCGGCATTGATCGCGATCACGGTCCAGAGCACGCGCTTGTAGCGCGGGTCGACCCCATCGAAGACCGGCACACCCCCATCGCAGCCGCAAGCCTCCTCGGCGTGACTGTGAGGGATTGCAGGGGTCGAGCTCTTATGCACGTGATGCTCATGAGACGAGCAGCACGCCCCGCGCTCATGACTGTGACCTGCGCTCATCCGAATCTCCTTTTCATGCGTTGTGCCGAGTTGTACAATCTCTAGCGACTAGAGGTTCAAGAGGAAAAATGATGGATTTGTCGATTGGGGACCTGTCGCGCCGGGTTGCCGTGAAGTTGCCGACCATCCGCTACTACGAGCAGATCGGCCTGCTTCCCGCCCCGCCGCGCACGGAGGGGCGCCAGCGCCGCTACGGCCCCGAGGACGTATCGCGCCTGCGCTTCATCCGCCATGCGCGGGATCTCGGCTTCGAGGTAGAGGCCATCCGCGAGCTTTTAAGCCTGAGTGCCCGTCCTGATCAGCCCTGCGAGCCGGCGGACGAGATCGTGCTGCGGCATCTGCAAAGCGTGGAACGCCGCCTCGCGCAGCTGACGCTCCTGCGCTCCGAGCTGCGACACATGCTGGAGGATTGCCGGCATGGACCCGTGCGAGAATGCCGGATCATCCAGGTGCTGGCCAATCACGACGAGTGCCGCTATGAGCATGGCAAGGTTGGCTAGGGCGCCGTCCAACCTCAGATGACAAAGAAGTCTTTGTGGCTGATCTTGAGGTTCTTTGAGAGACTGGCGAATTGGATCGCCTTGGCCGATCCGGACCCGTCCGGATCGTAGAACAGGGCGCCGCCCTGCTTGTAGTAGAGGATCCGGTCGTCCTCGTCCTTGAACTGGTTGCCTGTGACGAAGGCTTTGCTCGACAGGGCACCCTTCGCGATCTTGGTGAAGATCTTCCGCGACAGGTGAACGGTGTCGTCCGCTGGGTTGAAATCCTGAATGTAGTCGAGGTTCGATTTCGCGTTTGGTCTCTGGTCGAACACGAACACGTCTCTGCCGGTCCCGCCAACGAGAGTATCCTTTCCCGTTCCCCCGGCGAGCGTGTCGTTACCAATCTGGCCGAAGAGCGCATCGTTGCCACCCAGGCCGAAGAGCCGGTCATGACCAGACTCACCTGTCACCTGCTCCCCTTTCGAGGTGCCGGAGTGGACCAGCGGAGTCGTCTCAACGACGTTCCGCACATTGATGGTGAAGGTCTCGGTGAGGACGCCGCCGTATTTGTCCTCGGCCTTGATCATGATCGTATGCTGCGCCGCCGCCTCGTAATCGAGCGCCTTCAACAGCACGAGCTCGCCACTGCTGTTCAGGCCGAAGATGCCATTCGGGTTCGACACGAGGCTGAAGGTCAGGTCATCGTCATCCGGGTCGGTGCCGCGTGGGGTTCCCAGGACAGAACCCACAGCCTTGTCCTCGGACACGGATGTTCCTGACAGGGAGATGTCGGTCGGATTGGCGTTAGTAAGCGCGAGGGTTGTGTCGGAGAACTTCACCAGACGCACATCCTTGAGCGTATCGGTGCCGTCCGCCTGGGTTCCTCGCGCATGGGTGATCGTGAACGTGCCATCGTCGTTCTTGACCCTGTTGTATTCGCCGCTCGCCCCGGAGAACACGGCCGTGTTCTCCCCGGACCCACCGGTGAGCGTGTCGTTACCCTTGCCGCCCTCGAGCGTGTTGTTTCCGCCCGCGCCGTTCAACCGGTTGTTCTCGTCGCTGCCGATGAAATGGTCGGCGCCGGAGCCGCCTTCGAGATTCACAATTCCGGCAAGGGTGTCGGAGCCGTAACTGCCGGTATCCTGAGCCCCCACGATGCGAAGATCGACCTTGGCTCCGGAGGAACCGGTGTAGCGGGCCGTGTTGGTGCCGGCACCGCCATCGAGCAGATCGTTGCCCTGTCCACCGTCGAGGACATCGTTGCCGTCCCCACCCTCGAGCGTGTCGTTGCCCGATCCGCCCTGCAGAACATCTTGGCCGCCGCCTCCCTTGAGGACATTCTGGCCCGTATTGCCGATGAGGGTGTCATTATCGGAGCTTCCGATGACATTCTCAATGTCGATGAGGATGTCGACGCCTTGGTTGCCATGGATGGTCTGAGCCGTCGTCCTGCTGAGATCGACGTTCACACCACCGCCGGTCGCCTCCGAGTAATCGGCCGTGTCGCTGCCGCCGCCTCCGAAGAGGACGTCGTCGCCTGCCCCGCCGGAAAAGATCTCCGATCCTGCGCCACCGAAGGCGGTGTCGTTACCGAGTCCGAGCTTGATGGTACCGCCGGTCGCCGTGCCGAGAACACCCTCGAATAAGTCGTTGCCTGCCCCCAGATCCAGAAGAACGGCATTGGCCGAATTGGACGCCGTCTGCAGTGTCCCTGCATTGATGATCCGATCGACGCCCGCACTGCCTTGGATGGCAAGACCTGCAGACGTGATCGTTCCAGAATTGACGACCGAGTAGGTGACCGCGCCCGAGAGGCGGATGGCTGCCCCGGTCTCGGACAGGGACCGGATGGAGCCCTCGTTGGTGATGGTGCTGCTGTGCCCCGTCAGTACGATTCCATCGGTCTGACCAGTGATGGTCCTGTCCTTCCGGATCAGGATGTGATCCGTCTCGTTGGCTTTGATCACAGCGCCAGTATCGCTCGTGATGTCAAGATCGATCACGACCAGACCGAACCCGGCCAATTCGAGCCGCGCCTCCGTGCCACTTGGAGGAAGCTGGTCTAGATTGGTGTAGATGATGTTGGGCATGAAGCATCCGCAGCGTGACGGGAGAACGATACTCAAACACTATATTATCACATGTCTAAAAGGAATTCCTTCGAAGCTCGAATCCGGAGGTACCCTATAGCGCCTCACCTTTGAGCAGCCGCGGTGCTTCCCGCCTGGTCAGTCCCGCCGCCTCGCGGATGAAGAAGCGCTTCAGGCCCGGCATGCGGTCGACGAGGCCAAGCCCTAAGTCGCGGATCAGGCGCACGGGTAGCACGTCATTGGAGAACAGCCGGTTGAGCCCGTCCGTGATCACGCCCATGGCGGTGATGTCGGTGCGGCGGGCTCGCTCGTAACCGTCGAGCACGTCGGCCGCACCCGGATCCATGCCAAGGCGCATGGCGTCTGTGATGATCTCAGCGAGCGCCGCCGCATCGTGCAGGCCGAGATTGAGCCCTTGCCCAGCGATCGGGTGGATTACATGGGCGGCGTCGCCGAGCAGCGCCAGACGCTCGGCCACAAAGCTGCGCGCCACGCCGAAGGACAGGGGGAAGGCCTGCGGCTTCGTCTCGAAGGAGAGCTTTCCCAGCTGCAGCCCGAAGCGGCGCTCCAATTCGAGGAGCAGATCCTCAGAATGTGACTCCAGCAGGGGCGGAACGTTCTCGGCGCGCTCGGTCCAGACGATGGAGGAGCGGTGCTGCACGCTGCCGTCTCCTTGAGGCTCGGGCTTGAGGGGCAGGATCGCGAAGGGGCCGGAGGGCAGGAAGTGCTCCACCGCCCGGCCCTCGTGGTCGCGCTCATGGGCGATGGTGGCGACGATGCCGGATTGCCGATAGGGCCAGGAGATCCAGCCAATGCCTGCCTGTTCGCGCAGGCGCGACCGCCCGCCATCGGCCGCGACCAGCAGGGCGGCGGGCAGAATGTCGCCATCGGTCAGGGTCACATCGGTGCGGGTGCCCTGAACGGCAAAGCCCTTCACGCCCTCGAGCCTCAAATCCACGCCAGTCGCACGGCAGGCCTCGAGCAGCGCGGCCGTGAGATTGCCGGCTGTGATCATGTGGGCGAAGGGCTCGTGGCCGTCCACCTCGCCGGCAAAGGTGAGGAAGGTCGGGCGCACCGGATCCTGCAGGCGGCTGTCGGTGATCACCATGTCCAAAATGGGCTGGGCGCGCTGCGCCACCTGGTCCCACACGCCTAGCGCCGTCAGCATCCGGCGCGCGGCGGCCGCGATGGCATAGGAGCGCTTGTCGCCGTGTGGATCGCGCTTGAGCGCTGGATCGCACATGACCACGTCGATTCCGTCCGTGAGCGCGCTCTTCAGCGCCAGCGCGAGAGACAACCCGGCGAGACCGCCACCCGCGATGACGATGCGCGGTGTTGCCGAGCCTGTTGCTGCGCTCATCGCTCCATCTCCTTGCTCCAGACGTTATAGGTGGGTGTCAGCCAATCATTGACCAGCGTCAAGCTTGACGTGTCGAGGCCGCTCCCCGATGGATGACCGTTCGTGATCACAGGATTTCGAAGCCCAAGGATTTTTGAAGCCCATGTCCCGCGCCGTCACCGACCTTCTCTCCATCCTCGACCTCGAACAGCTCGAGGTGAATCTCTTTCGCGGCCAGAGCCCCAAGAGTGGCTGGCAGCGGGTGTTCGGCGGGCAGGTGATCGGGCAGGCGCTGGTGGCCGCCACCCGCACGGTGGACGGGCGCCATCCCCACTCGCTCCATTGCTACTTCATGCTGCCGGGCGATCCCAAGGTTCCGATCATCTACGAGGTCGACCGCATCCGCGACGGCAAGAGCTTCACCACGCGCCGGGTCCTAGCGATCCAGCACGGGCAGGCGATATTCTCCATGTCGGCGTCTTTCCATCTGGAGGAGGACGGCTTCGCCCATCAGGCCGAGATGCCCAAGGTTCCTGGTCCGGATGAACTCCCCAGCGAGGAGGAGGTGAAGGGCGGCCTGATCCTCAAGATGCCGGAGCCCATGCGCACCTATTATGAGCGCGAGCGCCCGCTGGAGATCCGGCCCGTGGAGCTCAACCGCTACATGTCGCGCGATCCGGGCGAGCCGCGCTTCCATGTGTGGATCAAGACCACCGGCCGCCTGCCGGACGATCCGGCAATCCATCAGAGCGTGCTCGCCTACGCGTCCGACATGACGCTCCTCGACACGTCGCTCATTCCCCATGGCCGGACGGTGTTCGAGCCCGAGATCCAGCCGGCGAGCCTCGACCACGCCATGTGGTTCCACCGGCCGTTCCGGGCCGACGAATGGCTGCTCTACGCGCAGGACACGCCGAATGCCGCCGGCGCCCGCGGCCTGTCACGCGGCCTCATCTTCAGGCAGGACGGAACCCTGATCGCGTCGGTCGCCCAGGAAGGCCTCATTCGCGAGCGCCGTCGCTGAGTTTCAGCTTTTGAGCTCGCGGAGCCAGTCCACCTCTCCCCAATGGGGAGAGGTCGACGCACGTCAGTGCGGCGGGTGAGGGGGAGAGCGCTATCCGGAGAGGACAGTAACCCCTCACCCGGACCTCCGGTCCGACCTCTCCCTCAAGGAGAGGTAAACCTGCGCTCCGCTTGGCCCTCACTCTACTGCCCAAAAATTCATCACAAAGGCTACTTTCCCGCCAAACTCCCACTGCCTCGAAAAGAGGCAGTGGCCGCCCTCCATAGCCCGCAAGGCTTGGCACGATACTTGCATAAAGCCCTCCGACACCCGGACCTAGAGCCGGGTTCACGTTGGAACCGTCGCCCGCACTTTCGGGAAGACGCAAGCAAAGGGGGCCTGACCCATGAAAATTGTGATGGCGGTCATCAAGCCGTTCAAGCTCGAGGAAGTGCGCGACGCGCTCACCAACCTCGGCGTGCACGGCCTCACCGTGACCGAGGTGAAGGGATACGGCCGGCAGAAGGGCCACACCGAAATCTATCGCGGCGCCGAATATGCCGTGAGCTTCCTGCCGAAGCTGAAGATCGAGGTGGCCGTGGCAAGCGAGCTGGTCGACCCGGTGATCGAGGCGATCACGGCGTCCGCGCGCACGGGCCAGATCGGCGACGGCAAGATCTTCGTCACCTCGCTCGAAAAGGCTGTCCGCATCCGCACCGGCGAGACCGACGGCGACGCCCTTTAATCCCCTTTTTGCTGATTTTTCGAGGTTCGATCCGATGACGTTCCGTCCTTTCCTCCTGCCGGCGCTCGGTGCGCTGGGTATAGGTCTCTTAGCTCTCAACCCTGCCCTGGCGCAGGATGCCGCAGCGGTTGCTCCCACGGTCAACAAGGGCGACACCGCCTGGATGCTCGTCTCGACGATCCTGGTGATCCTCATGACGATTCCGGGGCTGGCCCTGTTCTATGGCGGCCTGGTGCGCACCAAGAACATGCTCTCCGTGCTCATGCAGGTCTTCGCTGTGTTCTCCCTCGTGGGCATCCTGTGGGTCACTTACGGCTACTCGCTCGCCTTCACGTCCGGCGGCGAAGGCGTGCTCGGCGCGATCATCGGCGGCTTCTCGAAGGCGTTTCTTTCCGGCGTGACCACGGATTCCACCGCCGACACCTTCACCAAGGGCGTGGCGATTCCGGAATTCACCTTCATCGCCTTCCAGCTCACCTTTGCGGCCATCACGCCGGCGCTGATCGTCGGCGCATTCGCCGAGCGCATCAAGTTCTCGGCCGTGATGCTCTTCACCGGCCTGTGGCTGACCTTCGTCTATCTGCCCATCGCCCACATGGTGTGGTTCTCGGAAGGCTATCTCTTCGGCCTCGGCGCTCTCGACTTCGCGGGCGGCACGGTGGTGCACATCAACTCGGGCGTGGCCGGCCTCATCGGCGCCCTGCTCATCGGCAAGCGCATCGGCTACGGCCGCGACCTGCTCGCCCCGCACTCGCTGACGCTCACCTTCGTCGGCGCCTGCCTTCTCTGGGTCGGCTGGTTCGGCTTCAACGCGGGCTCCAACCTCGAGGCCACGGGCGGCGCGGCGCTGGCGCTCCTCAACACCATCGTGGCGCCGTGCGCGGCAGGCCTCGCCTGGATGACCGTGGAAGCTCTTGCCAAGGGCAAGTCTTCGCTGCTCGGCATCGCGTCGGGCGCAGTTGCAGGCCTTGTGGCCATCACGCCGGCCGCGGGCCTGTCCGGCCCGATGGGCGCCATCGTGCTCGGGCTTGTGGCCGGCGCGGTCTGCTACTTCGCGGTGACGGGCGTGAAGAACGCGCTCGGCTATGACGACGCGCTGGACGTGTTCGGCATCCACGGCGTCGGCGGAATCATCGGGGCCATCGGCACCGGCATCGTGGCCGCTCCCTCGCTCGGCGGCTACGGCGTCGGCGAGTATTCGATCGGCGGCCAGCTGGTGACGCAGACCATTGCCGTGGTGGTGACGCTGGTCTGGACCGGCATTGGCTCCCTGGTGCTCTTCAAGATCACCGACGCCATCGTCGGCCTGCGCGTCACGCACGACCAGGAACGCGAAGGCCTCGACCTCGCCGACCACGGCGAGCGCGCTTACAACTACTAAGCCAAACCTGCATCGCCACAGGCGATGCGGCAACGAAGCCTTCCAGAGGCTCGAACGGAAAAGCCCCGGTCACGACGGTCGGGGCTTTTCTTATTATTTCAACAGTGTCATCCCGGACGGCGCAGCCGATCCGGGATCGGGTTCAGGATGTCGCTCTGAACTCCCTCTCCCTGAGGGAGAGGGCTGGGGTGAGGGGTTAGTGTCCTGTCCGGATAGACCTGTAACCCCTCACCCGCGCCTGAAGGCGCGACCTCTCCCACTGGGAGAGGTGTGCCCGCGCTCTACTCGTCTAGCGATCCCGGATCGGCTTGCGCCGTCCGGGATGACATTTACAAACTCACCCATTCTTCACGAGCTGCCGCAGCTTCGAGCGCCGCGTCTCCTCCGGCTCCTGGAAGTTGGACGTGCCATAGAACTCGCCCTTGCTGTCCATGAGAAACAGCGTCGCCGAATGGTCCATGGTGTAGCTGCCGTCCGTCGGCACCTTGCGGTAGTAGATCTTGTAGGCGCGCGCCGCCGCGGCGATCTCCTCCTGCGTGCCGGTGAGGCCGACGATGCGCGGATCGAAGGATTCAAGATATGTCTTCATCAGCTCCGGCGTGTCGCGCTCCGGATCGACCGTGATGAACACCGCCTGCAGGGTTGAGGCATCCTGGCCCAATGCGGCCATGTCCTGCGTCAGATCGTAGAGCGTCGTCGGGCAGACCTCCGGGCAATGGGTGAAGCCGAAGAACACCACGAAGGGCTTGCCCTTCAGGTTCTCCGCCGTGAACGGCTTGCCCTCGTGGCTCGTGAGCTTGAACGGGCCGCCGATCGGCACCTTGCCGGCGCTCTGCTGCGGCTGCGAGGGAAACAGAAGCAGGCCCGCCGTGACGACGAGCACCAGGAGCCCCGCCGTGAAGACGAGGAGCGGCACGAGAAGACGTTTCGGGTTCATCGCTGTGCCTCCTTAGTGCTTGTGCTCGGCGGGAGCAGCCCCGCCCATGCCGCGCACGGTGTATTCCACCTCGATGGGGCCTGCCTTTTCGAAGGTGAGCGTTCCCTTCACGGTCTGGCCCTCCTTCAGCGGCTCCTTCAGGTCGACGAACATGAGATGGAGCCCGCCGGGCTTCAGTTCGACGGTGGCGCCGGGCTTGATCTCGAGCCCGCCCTCTACGGCCTTCATGCGCATGACGTCGCCTTCAAGCCTCATCTCATGCACCTCGACTTTTGACGCCAGAGAGAGCGAACCGCCGGTGAGGCGATCAGGTGCCGTGCCGGTGTTGGTGATGCGCACGTAACCGCCGCCCACCTTGGCGCCGCCGGGAGTGGCGCGCGACCAGGGCTGCTCGAGGGTCAGGGACCCGGCCTTCACCATCGCGGGCGCGACCGCGGCCGCGCCTTGGGCAGCCACGATCCTCACGCCGGGCGCGGGAGCTTTCAGGCTGTGCGGATCCTCGCCGGCGGCGGGCACTTGCGTCCATTCCTCTGCCACGCTGTCGCATTCCTGCACCACCGGGAAGTGCACCGTGGCGCCCGGCTGATAGGCATCGGTGAAGCGGGCCTGGAACACGAACTCGTCGTAATGAGCGTCGTCGAGGGAGCCGGTCCAGACGATGTCGGTGACGCCCTCCGACACTGCCTCGCCGTGAACCTGATAGGCGCGCACATAAGCGCCCTTGGTGGTCTCGAGTTTCCAGCCGGACTTAGGCATGGGTTTGACGGCGACGACCCCCTCGGGGATCCGGACGCGCACCTTCAGGGTTGGCTTGCCGTCGCAGCCGTGCGGGATTCGCAAGGTGACCTTGTAGGTGGAATTGGGCGTCGCCTGCCCGTTCTCGAAACTGACATGGGCGAGAGCGGGAGAAGAAACGGCAATGAGCGCGGCAGCAAGCGCGCCGATGCGGGAAGACGTCATGGATGGAAGTCCTTGCAGAATTGGGAGTCGAAATCGGTAATCAGCCGAGGCGCGGCGGCGCGCGCGATCCCAGGGGCAGGACGTTGGAGGTAAGGCGCAAGCGCGGCGGGTCCACGACGCGGCTGCCTGCGACGGCAAGAGGTGCGATCCGCCCGAGGATAACCGCCATCGGAGCGGGACCTGCCGCTCCCGAGCCGTGGCAGCTCAAGGTGCAGCAGAGATTCGCGTGGTTTTTCGCGGGAGAATGATCGGGCGAGGACGAGCCGTCCTGCAGGCAGATGATCCCCAGCGGCTCGGCGGCGGCCGCCGCATGGACGGCGCCGCTCGCGGACAGCAACAGGGCCTGCAGGACGAAGGCATAGGCCATCACCGCCGCAATAGTGGCGCGCGTCCAGCCCTGTGCGGAGGTCCTGCGTCTCATGGCCGGGACAGTGATCTTTTGGTGTTCGGACGTCAACCGCGCATAAGGCCACTCCACCGTCCCCTCTCCCGTGTGGGAGAGGGGCAGGGGTGAGGGAATGACACTTCACCAGCAAAGCACCACCGTCTCCGCTGCAACGCGTCACCCGATGCACCTCATCCTGCGCCGGCCTGCCCTCACCCCGGCCCTCTCCCGCACGGGAGAGGGAGGATGGATGCAGCACCACTTTTCCCCACCCGATGCACTTACGGTTAAAGGACCCTTAACCCGCCCGCGCTAGCATCCTGGCAATAGTGTCTCGTCCTGTGGTTTTTCAGAGTGGTTTGATGCGCGCGGCCCGCCGTTCTTCCTCCGCCTATGATGGCCTCTTCAGCTCCTTGAGAGCCTTCCTGGCCCGTCGGGCCCAGGAGCTGACGGGCCTGTGCCTGATCGCCTTCGCGGGCGCGGTCGCCGTGGCGCTGGCCACCTGGTCGGTGGACGATCCGAGCCTGAACAACGCCACCGACCTGCCGGTCCGCAACCTCATCGGCTGGCCCGGCGCCATTGTGGCCGATCTCTTCATGCAGCTCTTAGGCCTCGGCGCCATTGCGGCCGTGCTGCCCCTGGCGCTGTGGGGCTGGCGGCTCATGAAGTCGGGCGCGCTCGGCCGCCTGCAGCTGCGCGTGGCCCTCTGGGTCATCGGCGCGGGCGCCGCGACGGCGCTGGCCAGCGCCCTGCCCCCGACCCAGAGCTGGCCGCTGCCCACGGGCCTCGGCGGCGTGGTCGGCGATGCGATCCTGGCCGGTGCCAAGGCTATCACGGGATTGTCCAGCGGCTCGGCCAGCGCAGTGCTGGGCTTTTTGTTCGCAGGCGTCGCCATCTTGACCCTCTCGGCAGCCTGCGGCCTCGGACCGGCGGACGAGAGGCATGGCGAAGAGCCGGAGGAGATCGAGGATCCCGTGCCGGTCCGCCGCCGCAGGATTCAGGATTGGGACGAGGCCGAGGAGATCGGCCATGACGAGCCCGGCTGGGGCATCGTGTCCCTTGGGGCGCTCGCCCATGGGGCCATGAGCCTGCGCGCTGCCGCCCGGCGCTGGCGGGAGGGCCGCGGCGCCCCCGACGAGGATTATGAGGACACGCCTGCACCGGTGAAGCGCTCCGCCCGCCAGCCGGGACAGCGTCGCGAGCCCGTCCTCGATGGCGCACCGGCGCGCCCACGGCCGATGCCGGCCTCCGCTCCCATGCACGACGATGACGAGGCTCCCTGGGACGTGGACGATGCTCCCCCGGCTCGAGCTGCCGTCAGGCCCGAGCTTGCCCCGCCCCGGGTCGCGCCGGCACATACGGCGCCGAAGGCCGGCAAGCGTATGGCCCGTGAGGCCCAGCCCTCGCTCCTCGACGAGGAGAACTACCAGCTGCCACAGCTCGGCCTGCTCGCCGAGCCCAAGCGCCCGGCGGGTCCCACGATCTCGGCCGACGCCCTGGAGCAGAACGCCGCCCTGCTTGAAAGCACCCTGGAGGATTTCGGCGTCCGCGGCGCCATCTCCAAGGTCAATCCCGGCCCCGTAGTCACATTGTATGAGCTTGAGCCTGCGCCTGGGACGAAGTCGTCGCGGGTGATCTCCTTGGCCGACGACATCGCGCGCTCCATGAGCGCGG
>NZ_JAYGGN010000004.1:0-403870 GCF_036314045.1 Microvirga sp. CF3062 | reverse complement strand
GGTCGATGTATCTTACAGCAATTGTTGCCAATCGCCCGCAAGGACACCGCCGCCTACGCTTCTCTTCCCCTCTCAACAATGTCAAAGAGCATGTCTCAGTAGAGACTGGAAAGAACCTCACGCACCCCGGCTCTCCTTGTAGGAGACCAGAGCCTGAAGCTTTCCCGGCAGCAACTCCTCAGAACCGCGCCGTCGATGAACCCTATTTAGGCGAAGTCAGGACCGATGTCAACAGCATTCGACAAGAATTTGAGAGCTCTTCTCGAACCAATACTGCAGCCGCACAAGTACAGACACAGAATTCCCGTTCACAGAAATGACATCATCTCTGCGCTGACCTTGCTGCCAGGCTCAACACCCGCAGCCCATGCCGGACAAGAACCGCCAGAGGAGCCGAAAAGCGGCTTCGAAAACCTTCGAACCACCGATGCTCATGGCAAGGCCGGAGAAACCCTCCAGGCCACACACCAACACGACCAAAACCCGGAGCTTCACGCTCCAGGTCGAACAAACCCGCCATGCTGGAAAACAACCCCTCAGACCCAAACAGCCCAAAGGAAGCGCCGATATAAACAACCCCAGACAGTTTGCAAGACCTTTGTCAAAAATGGCCCTGATGCAAACAATCTCATAGAAGGAGAGTGAGATGTTCCCGTCGGAATTCCCTTAAAAGATATGGTGTTTCTTTCAGCAGTTGCAAGATGCAGCCCCATAGCTGACGCCGTGCCGAGCTTCTAAATGTGAACAGGAGTATCTTGCTGGCTGCATCGCGGGACAGTGCAAGGCGGATGATGTGTTTGTTATATGAGCGAGGCAGTAATGGCTGCTCGGGCGCAGCTAAAGAGTTATACTGGGCACCCCAGGAGATGAGGCTTCCTTGACATATAGCGTTCCACCAACTGATCACCCTGCACTGAATAGCACAATCGCTGAGCTTCTCGTCGAAGCGATCACGGACATTGCTCTTGCTGTTCTCGATGCCGATGGGCTCATTGCCAGTTGGAACAAAGGAGCAGAGCTTATCTATGGCTGGAGCAAAGAGGATGCTGTCGGGAAGCCGGTCACCCTTCTTTATGGACCTGACGCCCCATCGCACGAAAAACTACCCCAGGAGCTTCAGTTGGCCCGAGAGAGAGGACGCTACGAGGCCCAGGGCATAAGATCACGCAAGGATGGCTCCACCTTCATGGCCAGAGTCACGCTCACTCCAATAGAAGGGCCCAACGCCACGAATAGCGGCTTTGCCATGGTCACCCGCGACATTACGGAGTGGATCACGGCCGAAGAAGCCCTCAGAACACGGGAAGCCCATCTGCGGTCCATCCTGGAGACGGTTCCGGATGCTATGGTCGTTATCGATGAGCAGGCTTGCATTCAGTCGTTCAGCGCAACGGCGGTTCGTCTCTTCGGCTATGAGCCGGACGAGCTTATTGGCGACAATATCAAGATCCTCATGCCGAATCCCTATCGGGAACAGCACGACAGCTACATGCACCGTTATCTGAGGACGGGGGAGAGGCGGATCATCGGAATCGGGCGCGTTGTCGTCGGACAACGTAAGGATGGCTCTACCTTCCCCATGGAGCTAGCCGTAGGCGAGATGCGCTCCGGAGGGATCCGCTACTTCACGGGCTTCATCCGGGATCTGACCGAACGACAGCAGACAGAAACGCGGTTACAGGAGCTTCAATCCGAGCTCGTCCATATGTCCCGCTTTACGGCGCTGGGCGAGATGGCTTCTACACTTGCACACGAAATCAACCAACCTCTGACAGCAATCACCAACTATCTGAAAGGCTGCCGCCGGATCCTGGAACGCATGGAAGGAGATGCGGTTCCCACGCTCCGTGACGCGGTCAACGAGGCTGGAGAACAAGCCCTGAGAGCAGGGCAGGTGATCCGGCATCTGCGCGAGTTCGTCGCCCGCGGCGAGAGCGAGCGACATGTCGAGAACCTGCCCAAACTGATTGAGGAGGCAAGCGCACTTTCCCTCGTGGGAGCCAAGGAACAGGGCATCCGGGTCGCCTTTCAGTTCGACCCGGATGCCCCCTACGTTTTAGCCGATCGAATTCAGGTTCAGCAAGTTCTGCTCAACCTGATCCGGAATGCCATAGAGGCCATGCAGGAAAGTACGCGTCGGGAGTTGAAGATTGCGACTGCAGTCGTTGATGATACTCATGTCGAGCTGATCGTCGAGGATACGGGCCCAGGGCTTGCTCCTGAGGTTGCCGCGCAGCTGTTCCAACCCTTCGTGACAACCAAGAAGCACGGGATGGGCGTTGGCCTATCGATCTGCCGAACCATCGTGGAGTCGCATGGCGGAAAGATCTGGGCGGATTCAAAGCAGGGTGAGGGAACGACTTTCCATTTCACCCTCAGAACGATCAAACGGGAGGAGTTGGCGAATGACGAGTGATGTGGCCGTGCACGTGGTCGATGATGATGTTGCGGTACGCAAGTCACTAGCCTTCCTTTTGGCATCGGAGGGACTTCCTGTGCGCCTGCATGAATCGGCTTCCGCCTTCCTTGATGAGGTCTTGAGCGCCGAGGGAGGCTGCATTGTCACGGATGTGCGCATGCCTGGGATCGACGGCATCGAGCTGATCCGGCGCCTGAAAGAGCGTGGCATCACGCTGCCGATCATCGTGATTACCGGTCATGCCGATGTTCCGATGGCTGTCGAGGCTATGAAGGAGGGCGCCATCGACTTCCTGGAGAAGCCATTCGGAGATGAGGTTTTCCTGACAACCGTGCGCGAGGCTCTCTCCCGGCACGAGAAGAGCAGCCACCAAGACGCTCAGGTAGCACAGATTAAGGCCCGTTTCGAGGCGCTCTCGGAGCGGGAGCGGCAGGTTCTCAATGGCCTCGTAGCCGGCAAGGCCAATAAGGTCATCGCATACGATCTTGGCATCAGCCCACGCACGGTGGAGATATACCGGGCTAATGTGATGGCGAAGATGCAGGCGCGAAGCCTGTCGGAACTCGTCCGTCTGGCATTGCTCATAGACGCGAGCTAGTCCCTTAAGGGATATTTCTGAATATAGTTTGGACCCGCATTGTGCATAATCCGCATGTTGGCAGGTTGCGCTCAGCCCCAGCCACATCCAAGGGTCAAGCAGATTTAACGATGTCTCAGCTCACGGGACCTGTCATCGTCGTGGACGACGATGCGGCGGTCCGCAACTCACTGAAGTTTGCCCTGGAGCTAGAGGGCCTGTCCGTGCGCCTCTTCAAGGATGGCGCCGAACTCCTGGCCGCGACCGATCTGCCTCAGAACGGATGCTTCGTCATTGACTATAACATGCCGGGGATGACTGGAATTGAGCTGGTCGACAAGCTTCGGCAGCGTCACATCGAGAACCCTGCGATCCTTATCGCGTCCCAAGTCAGCGATGACCTCCATGGCCGAGCGGCGCGGTCCGGCTTCCGCAGTGTCCTTGAGAAGCCTCTCCACGACAGCGACCTGCTCGACAGCATCCATGCTGCTCTGGCGTAATCCCTAGAAATAAGCCTTAGCGTTTGCCGTCTTGCTCGTACGGGCAGAGCGCCTTTTCGCGCGAAATCCTACCCATTACGAAAACCCTTGAGCCCTGCAACTCTTCACAGCTGTAGGGCTCAAGGACTCGTTCGTGCCGCATTAGATAGTTAGAGAACCACGCCTCGACTATACGTTCAGACGCTCCAAAGCCGCCTTGTTGCTCAGCACCACGTGGCGGGCTGAGGGAAGCTCGATGACGCCTTGACGCTCGAGCTGTGTGAAGGAGCGGGAAACGGTCTCGATCGTCAGACCAAGGTGGTCGGCAATGTCGGTGCGCGACATGGGCAAATCGAGAGCGTCGTCGTCAGCCGTACGTTCGGCCATATCGAGGAGGAAGGTGGCGATTTTTTCGATAGCCGACTTGCGACCCAGCAGCAGCATGTGGTTCTGGGCCCGGACGAGGGAGCGCATCATGCCCATCGTGATGTCCTGGACAAGCTGGGTGTCACTGCACATCAGAGCGCCTAGGTTGCTGCGCCGGTAAGCAATGACGACGCAGTCCCCGACTGCTTCGGCACAGAACCGAACGCGCAGCCTTGGGTAGGGCAGCCAAAGCCAGGGCAGGGGTGTACATGGCCACGACGTGCTAGGCGACAGTTCCAACCACGGCCTCCGACGGGCGCATCCGATGTCTTGCGAATCTGAGGAGACTTGCCAGGGTGTGCTGGTTCTCTTGCAGGTGCCGCTGCTCTATGTTTCCCGGTGAGGTGTTGGTCCTCGAACTTGGGAGCCGGGCATGAAACCTGTTGTCATTGCCGTCGCGATCACCGGATCGGTTCCGCGCAAGAAGAACAACCCTGCCGTACCGATCACGCCGGCCGAGCAGATCGAGTCGACGCGCCAAGCCTATGAGGTCGGTGCCACGCTCGTGCATATCCATGTACGCGACGACGACGAGACGCCCTCATCCGATCCGGAGCGCTTCGCCGCTGTCAAGGCCGGGATCGCCGAGCAGTGCCCTGGGATAATCATCCAGTTCTCCACCGGGGGGCGAGGTCGAGATCCGAGCCAGCGCAGCAGCGCCCTGTTTCTGCGCCCTGACATGGCATCCCTGTCCACTGGGTCGGTCAACTTCCCGACCATCGTGTATGAGAACCATACGATTCTCGTCGAAGAAATGGCCGGGAAGATGAAGGAGTTCGGGATCCGGCCGGAGATCGAGATCTTTGACCTGTCCCATCTCCATGCCGCAAGGCGGCTGGCCGACAAGGCGCTGTTGGACGAGCAGCCACATATCCAGTTCGTCATGGGCGTTCAGAACGCGCTACCTGCCGAGGAGCGACTGCTCGATGTGCTCCTGAAGGAGGCCAAACATCTATTCCCAACCTGCACCTGGACGGCTGCGGGCATTGGCCGGCATCAAGCCAGGGTCATGGATTGGGCTCTCACGCGAGGCGCCGATGCGGTCCGCACTGGGCTTGAGGACAATATCCGTATATCCAAGGATCGTCTTGCCGTCAGCAACGCCGAACTGGTGGAACATGCGGTGCTTGCGGTTGAGAGGCACGGGCATCGCATCGCCACGCCGGATGAAGCGCGTATGCTCCTCGGCTGCCAGCCACTGGCTGGCAGCTAGAGCATATAGCGCAGCGTCTCACTACTAGAGCGCAACAAGGGCAGGAACCGCCCCTCCATGTCCTCAGCCGAGACGCGCCCGGCCTGCGCGCTGAGATTCAGCGCAATCGTAACCTTGCCGTTTCTGTGAACGACCGGAACGGCGATAGAGCGGAGCCCGTACTCAAGTTCCTCGCTCACCAGGGCATAGCCTTGGGCGCGGGTCGCTTCCAGGACAGCCCTGAAGGCCGCCTTGTCCGTGATCGTCTTCGGTGTGCGAGCCTCCAGCCGAACACGCTGTAGATACGCATCGATTACGTCATCCGGCTGATGCGCCAGAATTGCGCGGCCCAGGGCAGTACAATGGGCAGGGAGGCGACTTCCGACCCCCAGCCCGATTGACATGATCCTGCGGGTAGCCGAGCGAGCGATGTAGACGATGTCGTCCCCATCGAGGATTGCCGCCGAGCTCGATTCCCCAGTTTCTTCGGAGATCCGCTCCAGGAAGGGCTGTACCTGAGCCGAGAGGGAGGCAGAGGAGAGATAGGCGTAGCCAAGCCTTAGGATCCTCGGCGTGAGGCTGAAGTATCGTCCGTCGAACTCGGCGTAGTTCAGCTTTGTGAGTGTCAGCAGATAACGCCGCGCAGCCGCGCGGGTGATCCCGGTCAGCTTCGCCACATCGGATAGAGTGAGCCGCGGCCGGTTAGCATCGAAGGCTTCGATGACCAGCAGGCCTTTCTCGAGGCTTGCAACGAAGTCACGGTCTCCGCTGCCCTGATCTACGATCAACTCGTCCTGCATTCTCTACTCCGGGAAGTGTTCTGGACTTTGGTAGCCTTGACACGCTGTGGGAGAACCGTACTACATGTGCGATATGAATTTCAATGTGCGCTATGCGAACATAGCTGTAGACGATGAGATGAGGCCTCAACCCTGAACAGAGTTGAGGCGTCCCGAGAAGACTGTAGCTTGTGGTAAAAGGCGGAGTCTGCGCGCTGATCATGGCCTTCCGGGCCTAGCGTCGACGCCGGCTCGCTGCATTAAGGTGAGGCATGGCATTTGCACGTGTGAACGGCATCGTTCTCCATCATCAGGTGCTCGGACTATCTGAGAGCCCAGTTCTCGTCTTCATCAACTCTCTCGGAAGCGATCTGCGGATCTGGCAGGAGGTCGTTCCGGCGTTCACCGAGCGGTTTTGGGTCATCCTCTACGACAAGCGGGGACATGGCCTTTCGGACGCGCCGCCCGCGCCGTACAGCATCGACGACCATACGGACGATCTTCTCGCGCTCCTTGATCACCTTGGAATCGTGAAGGCGTCCTTCGTCGGGCTCTCGGTTGGCGGCATGATCGCGCAGCGCATGGCCGTGCGGGTGTCTGAACGCGTGCAATCCATGACCCTCTGCTGCACGGCAGCGAAGATTGGTACGGCGGAGCTTTGGGCGGACCGGATCAGCGCCGTCGAGACGGGCGGCATCGAGCCGATCGCTGACAATGTCCTCCAACGCTGGTTCACTCCCCAGTTTCATCAGGCGCGACGGGACGATCTCGCCGGATGGCGCAACATGCTGGTCCGCACCCCAACCCATGGCTACGCAGGCACCTGCGCGGCGATCCGCGATGCGGATCTCAGGCCGGATGCAGGCCGAATTGCCGTACCGACCCTATGCGTGGCAGGCGACCAGGATGGCTCCACGCCTGCGGACGTGGTCAAAGGGACCGCCGATCTTATCCCGAATGCCCAGTTTGCGCTCATTGGAGGGGCAGGGCACATTCCCTGTGTCGAGAGACCCGCTGAACTGTCGGGGCTTATCAAACAGCATCTTCGGGAGGCGGGACTTGGCTGAGAAGAACGGGAGCGAGCGCTACAAGGCCGGCATGGCAGTTCGCCGCCAAGTGCTTGGCGACGCCCATGTAGATCGGGCGACGGCCCAGATCACGGATTTCGACGCCGACTTTCAGACCTTCATTACCGAAGGGGCCTGGGGATCAGTCTGGTCGCGGCCGCATTTCACCAAACGGGAACGCTCCATCGTCACCATCGCGCTCCTTGCTGCTTTAGGCCAGGACGACGAGGTCGCCATGCATGTCCGCGCGACCCGGAATACGGGCGCGACGAAAGACGACATCAAGGAGGCGTTAATGCACGTGGCCGTCTATGCCGGTGTGCCCGCGGCCAACCACGCCATCAAGATCGTCAAGAAAGTCTACGCGGAAATGGAAGCAGATCCCGAGCCTCGCAAGTAGCAGGTCGGGTTTGGGCGCAGAGCCTTGTCGGGCGCTGCAGGGAGAGCCAGGAATGTCGGATCAAGGATCATTCTATCAGCGGGATCGGAGCTGGCATCCGGCCGCGTTCACGCCTCAGTACAAGACGTCGGTGCTGCGCTCGCCGCAATATCCGCTGCTGTCGCTCGACAATACCATTTCTGAAATGACCGGCCCCCGGTTCGGCCACAACAAGATCGGGCCGCTAGACAACGATCTCATCCGCAACTTTGCGAAGACGGGCGATCCTATCGGGCAGCGCATCATCGTCTATGGCCGCGTGCTGGATGAGAATACCCGCCCGGTTCCAGGCGCACTGGTTGAGTTCTGGCAGGCCAATGCTGGAGGGCGCTACCGGCACAAGAAGGAAACCTATCTCGCCGCCATCGATCCCAATTTCGGCGGTTGCGGGCGCGCCATCACCGATGAGGAAGGTCGCTACTGCTTCCGGACCATCAAGCCTGGCGCCTATCCCTGGCCGAATGGCGTCAACGACTGGCGCCCGGCGCACATTCACTTCTCGATCTTCGGCCACGCCTTCGCCCAGCGACTCATCACGCAGATGTATTTTGAAGGCGATCCGATGATCTGGCAGTGCCCGATCGTCTCGACCATTCCCGACAAGGCAGGCATCGAACAGCTGATCGCCGCGCTCGACCGCAACGCCACACTGCCTATGGATTCGATGGCCTACAAGTTCGACATCGTGCTGCGCGGGCGCCGCTCGACCATGTTCGAGAACCGGATGGAGGGTAACTGATGGTTCAGAAGCTCACGACGTTGAAGGAATCGCCCTCGCAGACGGCCGGCCCCTACATCCATATCGGCGCCATCCCGAACTGGGTCGAGATCACGGGCGTCTGGGAGGAGGACCTTGGCCTCGTCCTCGTTGGCCCGGATACGAAGGGCGAGCGGATCATCATCAAAGGGCGCGTGTTCGATGGCAGCGGAACGCCGCTCAAGGACGCGCTGATCGAGATCTGGCAAGCGGATGCCGACGGACTCTACAACAGCCCTGAAGAGAAGCGCGGCAAGGCTGATTCGAATTTCGTCGGATGGGGGCGCCAGCCGACGGACGGCATCACGGGCGAGTACCGCTTCGAGACGATCAAGCCCGGCCGCGTGCCCTACAAGGATGGGCGCCCGATGGCGCCGCACATCACGTTCTGGATCGTCGCCCGCGGCATCAATATCGGCCTGCATACGCGTCTGTATTTCAGCGATGAAGAGGCTGCCAATGCGGAATGCCCAGTCCTCGCCCGCATCGAGCACAAGCACCGGGTTCAGACCCTGATCGCCACCCGCGGCGACGAAAGTGGGCTGCCTACCTACACCTTCGACATTCACCTGCAGGGTGAGAAGGAAACCGTGTTCTTCGACATCTGATCATCGACCTGAGAGCGCATCATGGCCAAGTTTCAGAGCCTCAAGGAGGCTATCACTGAGAACCTGCGCGACGGCGACACCGTCGCGTTCGAGGGTTTCACTCATCTCATTCCCCATGCCGCAGCCCATGAGGTGATCCGGCAGGGGGTCAAGGATCTCACCCTGATCCGCATGACACCCGATATCATCTATGACCAGGTAATCGGCATGGGCTTGGCGAAGAAGGTGATCTTCTCCTATGCGGGCAATCCGGGTGTCGGCCTCCTGCGCCGGATGCGCGATGCCATTGAGAACAGCTGGCCCCGGGCCATTGAGACCGAGGAGCATAGCCACGCGGCCATGGCCAATGCCTATGAGGCCGGTGCGGCCGGGTTGCCCTGCGCCGTCTTCCGCGGGTATCGCGGAGCGGGCCTGAAGGAGGTCAATGCGTCGATCAAGAGCATCACCTGTCCTTTTACCGGCGAAGAACTCGCCGCGGTGCCGGCCCATCGTCCGGATGTGGCTGTCATCCATGCCCAGAAGGCCAATCAGCGCGGCGACGTGCTGGTCGAGGGCATCATCGGGGTGCAGAAGGAGGCCGTGCTCGCCTCCAAGCGTTCGGTGGTCACGGTCGAGGAGATCGTGGAGGATTTCGACGACCTTCACCCCAATCTCTGCGTGTTGCCGCATTGGACCGTCTCGTCCATCGCTCACGTTCCAGGCGGTGCACATCCATCATACACGCACGGCTATTACGACCGCGACAACGCGGCCTATCTCGAATGGGACAAGATCTCCGCCGACCGCGATCTCTTCACGGCCTGGATGAAGGAGAACGTGCTGGACGCAGGGCCTGAGGCCTTCGCTAACCGGGTGAAGGGATTGTAAGATGACGAGCCTCTCCGACTTCACCCCCAATGAGATGATGACGATTGCGGCGGCGCGCTTCCTGTCCAACGACGACGCCTGCTTCGTCGGCATCGGGGCTCCGTCGGCCGCCTGCAATGTCGCGCGGCTCACCCATGCCCCGGATATCACGCTGATCTACGAGAGCGGCACCATCGGCACCGCGCCCAACGTGCTGCCGCTCTCCATCGGCGACGGCGAACTCTGCGAGACGGCAGTGACCACCGTATCGGTGCCCGAGATGTTCCGGTACTGGCTCCAGGGCGGACGCATCTCCATCGGCTTCCTGGGAGCCGCCCAACTCGACCGCTTCGGCAATATCAACACCACGGTGATCGGCGACTATCATAAACCGAAAGTGCGCCTGCCCGGCGGCGGCGGTGCGCCTGAGATTGCCACCTCCTGCAAGGAGGTCTTCATCACCATGAAACAGGCGACCCGCGGCATGGTGGAAAAAATCGACTTCTTCACCTCCTTCGGGCACGGCGAGGGTGGCAACCATCGCGAGCGTCTCGGCATCACCACCAAGGGCCCTACGCTCCTAATCACCGATCTGGCCATCTGGAAGCCGGACCCGGAGACGAAGGAATTCACGGTGGTGTCGATGCATCGCGGGGTGACCCGCAATATGGTTCAGGAGACCTGCAGCTGGAAGGTGCGCTTCTCCGACCGACTAGAAGAAACACCTCCGCCGTCCGATCTCGAACTCACCACCCTGCGCGAGCTTCAGGCCAGAACCGAGCGGGCCCATGGCGGCAAGAAGGGATCTTAAGATGCGTGAAGCCTTTATCTGCGCCTATGTGCGCACGCCCATCGGCCGTTATGGCGGCTCCCTGTCGAGCGTGCGCGCTGACGACCTCGCCGCAGTGCCCCTAAAGGCGCTTCTGGAGCGCCATGCCAACCTCGATTTCGAGGCGGTGGACGACGTGATCTATGGCTGCGCCAACCAGGCCGGCGAGGACAACCGTAACGTCGCCCGCATGGCAGTTCTGCTGGCAGGTCTTCCTGGGTCCACAGGCGGAACGACCATGAACCGCCTCTGCGGTTCCGGCATGGATGCCGTCATTGCCGCTGCCCGCGCGATCAAGGCGGGCGAGGCGGAGATCATGATCGCCGGCGGCGTCGAGTCCATGTCGCGGGCACCGTTTGTCATGCCCAAGGCAGATTCAGCTTTCTCCCGCAATGCCGAGATTTTCGACACGACCATTGGCTGGCGCTTCATCAACCCGCTGATGAAGCAGCAATACGGCGTCGATTCCATGCCGGAGACGGGCGAGAACGTGGCGGCCGATTTCGGCATCTCTCGCGAGGACCAGGACGCCTTCGCCCTGCGCTCACAGAGGAAGGCCGCCACCGCTCAGGCGAATGGCCGCTTGGCACAGGAGATCGTGCCCGTCACAATCCCTAAGCGAAAAGGCGATCCGGTCATCGTCGACAAGGACGAGCACCCCCGCGGTGACACCACGCTTGAGCAATTGGCAAAGCTACCCACGCCGTTCCGCAAAGAGGGCACAGTGACCGCCGGCAATGCCTCCGGTGTAAATGACGGTTCGGCCGCCTTGATTGTCGCCTCCGAGGATGCGGTCAGGAAGTACGGTCTCGAGCCGATTGCCCGCGTGCTCGGCGGAGCGACGGCTGGTGTGCCGCCACGGATCATGGGCATCGGACCGGCGCCATCCACGAAAAAGCTCTGTGCCCGCCTCGGCCTCAAGCCTACCGACTTCGACGTGGTGGAACTGAACGAGGCTTTCGCCAGCCAGGGCCTCGCCGTGCTTCGCGAACTCGGAATCCCGGAGGATGCCGAGCATGTGAACCCGAACGGCGGCGCCATTGCGTTGGGGCACCCTCTCGGCATGTCAGGAGCACGCATCACAGGCACAGCAGCGCTTGAGCTGAAGCTCCGCGGCAAGAAGCGCGCCTTGGCCACCATGTGCGTTGGTGTGGGGCAGGGCATTTCCATTGCCCTCGAGGCTGTTTAAGCTTCCAGGCCATGATGACACAGACGCTCCCATATCCTTTGCTGCAGGCCCTCGTCGGTGACGAGGAGGTAGGGGCGCTGTTCTCCAACGAGGCTGAACTCTCGGCGATGCTGCGCACCGAGGCCGCCCTTGCTGAGGCCGAGGCTCGGGTGGATCTGATCAGCGATGAAGCGGCAAGGCGAATTGCAGAAGCCTGCGGCTCTTTTCAACCCGATTGGACCGGGTTGGCCGCGGGTCTGGCACAGGACGGTGTCATCGTTCCAGCCTTCGTCAAGCAGCTTCGAACCGCTGTGGGCGAAGCTCACGCCAAGGCAGTGCATTTCGGCGCGACAAGCCAGGACATCATCGACACGGCTCTCATGCTTCGCCTGAAGGGCGTGGTCGAGATCTTTAGGCATCGGCTCGATGTGCTGACCCAAACCCTGCGGGGCCTAAAGGATCGCGATGGTGCGACGCCCCTGATGGCGCATACGCGCATGCAGCAGGCACTTCCTTTTGCGGCCGCCGACAAGATTGATACCTGGATCCAGCCGCTGGAGCGGCACAGGGAGGTTTTGGACGTCCTTGTGCCGCGGCTCCTTGTGGTGCAACTCGGCGGTCCTGTCGGCACCAGGGCCGAATTAAAAAGACGTGGCGATGCCGTTTCCAATTCCATGGCCGAGATCCTCGGTCTCGGCTCAGCGCCATCCTGGCATTCCCAGCGTGATCGGATCGGCGAGTTCGCGGCCTTCCTCTCGCTTCTCTCTGGAACCCTGGGAAAGATCGGCCAGGACGTTGCTTTGATGGCACAGAATGAAGTGGGCGAGGTGCGGCTTGCGACGGGCGGCGGCTCCTCGGCCATGCCGCATAAGTCTAATCCCGTTCCGGCAGAAGTGCTCGTGGCGCTGGCCCGGTTCAATGCAGGTATGCTCGGCACCCTTCATCAGGCGCTCGTTCATGAAAACGAGCGGTCCGGCGCCGCTTGGACCCTCGAATGGATGGTGCTGCCGCAGATGGTCGTCGCAACCGCTGCGGGCTTGAGAAGCGCTCAGGCTTTGGTCAGCGGGATGAGTTTCTGTGCCTCGAAGATCAGGAGTTAACTCCCTTCAAGCATCTCCGACGATGGCAGTGATCCGGCCTGAACCGCCGCAATCCGAACAGGTCTTCTCTCCGAGACGACCGGATCCGCTGCAAGTCGGGCAAATGTTCTCTCCGGTCTGCTTGGTGCCCGGTGCATCCTCGTCGCCAGGGTTCTTTCGGTCTGTGTCGGACATGGGCGCCTCCTTGCGAGTGTAACGTCATGTTGCCTGGGAGGTTTCTGCTATCGTGCTTTGTAAGGACGAGCTTTGGGTCAGTTGAGGCTGTCAGGTCTCAGCCAAAGCGTTTTCATATTGTCCGTTGCACAGCCGAGGTCCATTCTGTCCAGAAAGGGCCGTGGCAGCGGCCATCAGGAGGAGACCGCCATGCGTACGAAGGTTGCCATTATCGGCTCGGGTCCGGCCGGACTCCTGCTGGGACGGCTCCTGGAAAACGCTGGGATCGAAACCGTCATCCTGGAGCGCCGAAGTCAGGAATACGTCCTGGGGCGCATCCGTGCCGGCGTTCTGGAACAGGGCACGGTCGAACTCCTGGACAGGGCGGGCGTCGCCGAGAAGCTGCATGCGGAAGGTCTCGTGCATGAGGGCGTCGAGTTATGTTTCGATGGCGACCGTCATCGCTTCAACTTCCAGGAATTGATCGGCTGCACGGTCACCGTTTATGGACAGACGGAGGTCACCCGCGACCTCATGCAGACCCGTGACCGTTCAGGCCTGACGACCATCTATGAAGCAGAGAACGTCTCCCTCCATGACTTCGACGGCGATGCGCCGAAAGTGCGCTACGTCAAGGATGGCGTCGAGCACGAGCTTGCCTGCGATTTCATTGCCGGCTGTGACGGCTATCATGGAGTGTCTCGCGCCAGTGTCCCTCAGAATGCGCTGCGAACCTTTGAGCGGGTCTATCCCTTCGGCTGGCTCGGCATCCTCGTCGACAAACCGCCGGTTTCCGACGAACTGATCTACGCCCATCACGAGCGCGGCTTTGCGCTCTGCTCCATGAGGTCGCCCACCCGCAGCCGCTACTATGTCCAGGTGACTTCCAGCGACAGGGTAGAGGAGTGGTCCGATCAGCGCTTCTGGGACGAACTTCGGCGACGCGTCGACGAACAAACGGCTGACAAACTGATGACAGCTCCGTCGATTGAGAAATCCATTGCACCCTTAAGAAGCTTTGTGGCCGAGCCTCTCCGTTTCGGTCGCCTGTTCCTTGCAGGCGATGCGGCTCATATCGTACCGCCAACCGGAGCCAAGGGCTTGAACCTCGCCGCCAGCGATGTTGCCGCCTTGGCGGAGGCTCTGGTCGAATACTATGCCGAACGGTCCTCAGCCGGAATCGATGGCTATTCCGCGCGCGTCCTGTCCCGGATCTGGAAGGCTGAGCGGTTTTCCTGGTGGATGACGTCGATCCTCCACACCTTCCCGGATACAGATTCCTTTGGCAGGCGCATTCAAAGAGCGGAATTCGAGTATCTCAGAAGCTCCACGGCCGCGGCACGCTCTTTGGCCGAGAATTATACCGGACTGCCATTCTGAACTCGCTCTCCATGGAAAACCTGTATGAGAGCCGCCGAAGGCCTCATGGAAAGCCGGATAAGGGCAGATATTTAGGCCCCGCATAGACAGGTGGCGGAGGGGGTGGGATTCGAACCCACGGTGGGCTTGCACCCACGGCGGTTTTCAAGACCGCTGCCTTAAACCACTCGGCCACCCCTCCTGATAGCCCGAGGCGGGCTCGGGACTGTGGCAACCTCTAAGGCTGCGAACCCGAGGTCGTCAACTCGTATCGATTCCTATGCAGCGGGGACAGTCTCAAGAAATAACAGGTCTAGCACCTGATTCATTAACTACGTCACGTCGTGCAGGCTGCAGGCCGTGAGTATGGCCAAGCCAGTTGGCCCTACATAGATACAGCGCATCTAAAAGCGCGCCCTTGAGCCAAAATACTGAAATTATTAATTTTTTTTCATGGGTAGGGCCGAATTAGGTCGCATATGGAAGCGAGGCCTCATAGATGACGGCTTTCTCAACTTGGGGCCATCGGAGAATGCAAATAGCTGAAACCGTTGTCTTTTCACGCTCATATGATACTCAGTATCAAGATCACTAGCTTTGCCATTGACAAGCGCGGCTGTTTAACTTTCCTTTAAGGGCTGAAAAGCAGTTTAGCTTGATGTCTGGGGCAAACGTGGACTGGGCCATGCTTCGTGCTGACAACAGGATGCGAGACGACATGCGTTGCAACCGCGCTGAAGCGAACACCGGGCTGAGGGGAACGATCTCATCCTCCACTCAGCGGAATCTGCTCCGCGTTGCAGGCGTTACGGCCATTGCCCTGATGGCGGCCAACTGCTCCTCGAATGTCAGGGGAGGGGTCGATCCGAAGTACGGCGTTGCTCCGAGCCCAAAAGTGGTTGCCGATGGGCAGCCTGTTCCGAAGGGCGGCGGCCGTGACATGGTCGGCAAGCCTTACACGGTTGCTGGCCGCACCTACGTTCCCGATGCCACCCCACGCCCGACTGAGGGCCTAGCCTCGTGGTATGGAGCGAATTTCCACGGACGCATGACGGCGAATGGTGAGGTGTTTGATCGCGCCTCGATCGCAGCTGCCCATACGACAATGCCGCTGCCGAGCTATGCCCGTGTCACGAATCTCCAGAACGGTCGATCCATGATCGTTCGCGTCAACGATCGCGGGCCTTTCCATGGCAACCGGGTGATCGATGTCTCCGAACGCGCCGCCATGGCTCTCGACTTCAAGCAGCAGGGGACGGCCCGAGTGAAGGTGGAGTATGTCGGCCGGGCGTCCACCAACGGGAGCGACGACCGCATCCTGATGGCGAGCCTCAGGACGGACGGCCAGCCCGCCAGTCTCACCAACACGGCTCCGACAATGATTGCCCAGGCGGCTCCGCAGCCGAACGCTCCGCGTCAAGCCATCGCCCTGCGCAGCTACGAGCCTGACAGTGAGGCTTACCAGTCTCCCGCCCGGGCCTCCCAGTCTTCAGCGATGCCCAGTGCGGTCGCCGTCAATGCACCGTTGCCGCCCGAGCGTCCCTTCGATCTCGGCACGATTCCCGGTGCGGCAAGCCCGGTGGCCAGAATCAGCTCGGCAGCTCCGAGCCAGCAGCCGGCCTCCCGCCCGGTGGTCGCCAGCCTTTATGAGACACCTTCCAGCACGGGGCCGTCTGGCTTCCAGAGAGGCGGCTCATCCACAGGTCCCGCTGCGCAGAACTTCGTGCTCCGCTAAGCCGGAAAAACTGTCTCTCCTGAGCTTCGCGCCTCCGCGCACAGCCCAGCGTGGCTGAATGTTGATTTGTTGTTGACGCGCCACAGATTCGGGATCTCCTAGGGGAAGAGCCTGGAGATTTCTAGCTATGCGTCAGCCTCAAGCCGCCCGAATCCTTGCGGCCTTTGTGTTTGTAGTCAGTGGTTTGTCCTTTTCGTCTCACGGGACGCAGGAAGCGCGGGCCCAGGAGTTCCAGACGGCAGCCCCCACGGCCATCCTGATGGATGCCGGAAGCCATGCGGTTCTTTTCGAGAAGAACGCGGATGAGCCGACGGCACCGGCCAGCATGGCGAAGGTCATGACGGCCGAGGTCGTTTTCAACGAGATCAAGAACGGCCGTTTGAATTTCGACAGCGAGTTCGTGGTGTCGGAGAATGCCTGGCGGAAGGGCGGAAGCGGCTCCGGCGGCTCGTCCATGTTCGCCAAAGTGAATACCCCTGTACGCCTTGAGGACCTCCTGCGTGGCCTGATCGTGCAATCGGGCAACGATGCCGCCATCGCCCTTGCCGAAGGCATTGCCGGAACCGAGGAAAACTTCGCCCGCATGATGAACGAGCGGGCCAAGCAGATTGGTCTCTCGAAGTCCACCTTCCGCAACTCGACGGGCTACGGGCACCCCGAGCAGAAGGTCACCGTTCGCGACCTCGCCAAGCTCGCCCTCTATGTCATCGAGACTTACCCGGATCTCTACAAGATGTTCGGTGAGCGCGAGTTCACTTGGAACAAGATCCGCCAGCAGAACCGTAATCCTCTGCTCTTCGCGGATATTGGCGCGGACGGGCTGAAAACCGGTAATATCGACGAAGCTGGCTATGGCCTCATCGGCTCCGCTGTTCAGAACGACCAGCGCCTGATCGTGGTGGTGAACGGCCTGAAGACGGCCAAGGACCGAGCGACGGAATCCAGAAAGCTCCTGGATTGGGGCTTCCGGGCCTTCGAGGCCCAGCAGTTGTTTGCGGAAGGGCAGGTCGTTGGCGAGGCTCAGGTTTTCGGTGGGAACATGCGCTCGCTTCCCCTTGTGGCGAAGAAGCCTGTTCGTGTACTTGTGCCCCGTGGCGACGGCGAGCGGGTGACCGCACGCATCGTTTATACCGGTCCTCTGAAGGCTCCCATCCAGAAGGGAGCCGAGGTGGCCCGGCTTCAGGTCAGCCGTGGTGACATGCAGGCGCTCGATATGCCGCTCTATGCCAACGAGGATGTCCAGCAGGGCACGCTGAGCCAGCGGGCACTCGATGGCTTGCTTGAATTCAGCACGGGTTGGGTTCGCCGCGCATTCTCGAGCCTCGTCGAAAGCATTTAATGGTAGGTTGCTTCATCACCTTTGAGGGCGGGGAGGGCGCAGGCAAGTCGACCCAGATCGAGCGGCTCAAACAACGGCTGGGGGAACTGGCCCAGCCGGCTCTCGTGACGCGCGAGCCGGGCGGATCGCCTCATGCGGAGGAGATCCGCGCATTCATTCTGGGAGGGCACGCCAAGCATCTCGGCCCCTTCGCGGAAGCCCTACTGTTCGCCGCCGCCCGCATCGACCACCTGGACAGGACGATCATTCCGGCCCTTAACCGCGGCACTCACGTCCTCTGCGACCGTTTCGCGGACTCAACCAGGGCCTATCAGGGTTCGGCCGGGAACATCGACACGGCGCTCATCGACCAACTCGAGCGGGTAACGCTTCGGGGCGTCAAACCCGACCTGACGTTCATCCTCGATCTTCCGGCTGAAACCGGCCTCGCCCGCGCCCGGGAGCGCCAGGCGGGCAGGGGCGAGGGTGCGGACCGGTTTGAAGGGGAGGAAGCCTCCTTTCATCACTCCTTGCGCCAAGCCTTTCTATCCATCGCCCGTTCCGAGCCGAAACGATGCGTGGTCATCAATGCCGACCAGGAGCCCGACGAGGTCGGGGCGGCGATATGGGCTTCCTTACGTGAGAGGCTGCCTCAGCTCGCCCAGAACCGCTTGTCGGACAATGCCTTGAGGTCGCTCGATGTCGCGTGACGCTCAGGACGTGGTCGAGCCGGATGGGTTCGAGGGAGCGCCGCATCCCCGGGAGCAGTTCGCCTTCTTCGGCCATCGGGAAGGCGAGGACGCTTTTCTGGAGGGGCTCCAGAGCGGTCGCCTGCACCATGCCTGGCTGATCGGCGGGGCCCAGGGCATCGGCAAGGCAACGCTCGCGTATCGCGTTGCCCGAGCCGTCCTCGACTCCCAGAAAGCGGGCGACAAGTCGCTCGCCAGCCTGGACGTGCCGCCTGAATCCCAGGTGGCGCGTCAGGTCGCAGCCCTGTCCCATCCCAATCTGGCCGTGCTGAGGCGGTCTCCGCCGACAGACAAGAAGGCGGCATCGACAACGATTCCCGTGGACGCGGTGCGTCGGGCGCTCAACATGTTCGGCTCCACAGCCGCTAACGGAGGTTATCGGGTCTGTATCGTGGACAGCGCCGAGGATCTCACCATCTCGAGCGCCAACGCCCTGCTCAAAGTGATCGAGGAGCCACCCCCGCGCTCGCTCTTCCTGATTGTGAGCCATGCCCCGCAACGGGTTCTGCCGACCATACGCTCCCGCTGCCGACGCCTGCTCCTGCGCCCCCTGGAGAACCAGGAGATTAGGGCAGCCATTACCTCGCTTGGCTCACCATGGTCGGGCATTCCGCAGGACGTGGTCGATCAGGCGCTCCGCTATGGAGAAGGGTCCGTCCGCCGGACCCTCGAGCTGCTCGATGCCGAGAAGGTCGCCTTCATCGATCAGGTCACGAAGCTCCTCGACGGGCTGCCAAAGACCGACACCAAGCAGGTCCTCGCCCTGGCGGAGGCTCTCGCCCGGCGCGACGCGGACGACAGCTACGAGCTGACCCTGGAAACCGTCCAGCGCTGGGTGTCCGAGCGTTTGCACGACAGAGCAGGGCTCGGAGCCTCCCGCCTTGCACCTTTGGTGGAGGTATGTGAGAAGATCGGCCGTTCGGCGCGCGAGATCGACGTGTTCAACCTCGACCGCCGGCCCTTCATCCTGACGATGTTCGACGATCTTGCCGAAGCTGTTCGGCGAGCGGCCTGAAGCCTCCGCCGTCCGCAGGAGCCGAAGGGTATTATAGGATCAGGGATTCGACATGGCTGACAAGCAGAAGTTCTACATCACCACGGCTATCTCGTACCCGAATGGGGCTCCCCATATCGGTCATGCCTACGAGGTCGTCGCCTCGGATGCGATCGCGCGGTTCAAGCGCATCGACGGCTATGATGTGTTCTTCATGACCGGCACGGACGAGCACGGGCTCAAGATTCAGCAGACCGCCGACAAGAACGACACCACGCCGAAGGACTTCGTCGACGAGATGGCCGCCAAGTTCCGCGCCATGGCGGACCGGCTCGACTGCTCTTACGACCGCTTCATCCGCACCACCGATGCGGATCATGTGCCTTCGACCCAGGAGCTCTGGCGCCGGATGCAGGAGAAGGGGGACATCTATCTTTCCAAGTATTCCGGCTGGTACTCGGTCCGGGACGAGGCCTATTACGACGAGGCCGAGCTGACCAAGCAGCCCGACGGCAGCTGGCGTGCGCCCACGGGAACACCTGTCGAATGGATCGAGGAGGAGAGCTACTTCTTCCGCCTTTCCGCCTATCAGGACCGCCTGCTCGCCCATTACGAGGCTCACCCGGACTTCATCAGCCCGGAGACCCGCCGGAACGAGATCACCAGCTTCGTCAGGTCTGGCCTGCAGGATCTCTCGATCAGCCGCACGACCTTCAACTGGGGCCTGCCGGTGCCCGGCGATCCGAAACACGTGATGTATGTGTGGATCGACGCGCTCAACAACTACATGACCGGATGCGGCTTCCCGAACCAGGACGATCCGCGCTGGCATTACTGGCCGGCCGATGTGCACATCATCGGCAAAGACATCCTCCGCTTCCACACGGTCTATTGGCCGGCCTTCCTGATGTCGGCCGAGCTGCCGCTGCCCAAGCGCGTCTTCGGTCACGGCTTCCTGCTCAACAAGGGCGAGAAGATGTCGAAGTCGGTCGGCAACGTGGTCGATCCTTTCGACCTCGCCGACACCTATGGCGTCGATCAGATCCGCTACTTCTTCATGCGCGAGGTTCCCTTCGGGCAGGATGGCAACTACTCCCACGAGGCCATCGTCAACCGCATCAACGCGGATCTCGCGAACGATCTCGGCAACCTGGCGCAGCGCTCCCTGTCCATGATCGCCAAGAACTGCGACGCTTCCGTGCCGCAGCCGGGGGAGCTCACCCAGGCCGACCAGGACATGCTCTGGCTCGCCGATGCCCTGCCGGCGAAGACACGGGCAGCCATGAAGGATTTCGCCCTGCATACGACGCTGGCGGAAATCTGGGCCGTAGTGGCCGAGGCCAACCGGTATTTCGCCTCCCAGGAGCCCTGGGTGCTGCGCAAGACCAACCCTGAGCGCATGAACACCGTGCTTTACGTAACGGCTGAGATCCTGCGCGCGGTCGGTATCCTGGCTCAGCCTTTCGTGCCGAACGCCGCGGCCAAGCTGCTCGATCTGCTGGCTGTTCCGCAGGAGGGCAGGGGTCTTGCTGCGGTCGGGCCGGAGCATCGTCTGGCAGCCGGGACGGCCCTTCCGCAACCGGCCCCGATTTTCCCGCGTTATCTCGAAGCGGAGGTGTCCTGACGCTTCCGCTTTGACTGGCCCGAAAGGGCCCCAAGCGGAAGCGTTCCATGTACACCACCTTCATGTTCGCCACCGGGATCGAGAACAGCATCCCGACGATCAACAATGGCCGCACTCGCATCGATCAGATGGAGAAGTGCGGCCATTACAAGCACTGGCGGACCGACTTCGACCTCCTGGACGAGCTCGATATCCAGGTCCTGCGCTATGGGCCGCCGCTTCACACGAGCTTTCTCGGTCCTGGCCGCTACGACTGGTCCTTTGCGGACATGACATTCGGCGAGATCCATCGCCGCAACCTCATCCCCATCGTTGACCTGTGCCATTTCGGTGTTCCCGACTGGATCGGCAACTTCCAGAATCCAGATTTCCCAGATCTCTTCGCAGCTTACGCGGAAGACTTCGCGCGTCGCTTTCCTTGGGTTCAGCTCTATACCCCGATCAACGAGATGTTCATCTGTGCCCAGTTCTCGGCTGCCTATGGCTGGTGGAACGAGCAGATGCGCAGCGAACAGGCATTCGTGACGGCGCTCAAGCACATCGTGAAGGCCAATGTGCTGGCCATGGAAAGGATCCTCAAGGTTCGCCCGGATGCCCTGTTCATTCAGAGTGAGTCATCAGAGTATTTTCACGCCGAGAACCCGGCTGCCATCAAGCCAGCCGAGATCATGAACGCCCGCCGCTTCCTGTCCCTCGATCTGAACTATGGCCGGCGGGTCGACTCGGAGATGTACGAGTTCCTGATGGATAACGGGATGACGCGGGACGAGTATCATTTCTTCCTCAGCCGTTCATCGCTCCGTCACCACTGCATCATGGGAAACGACTATTACGTCACAAACGAGCATAGGGTCGCGGCGGACGGACTGACGAGGGCCGCCGGTGACGTGTTCGGCTACGACGAGATTACCCGACAATATTATGATCGTTACAAGCTGCCGGTCATGCATACCGAGACGAACCTCATGGAGGGTCCAACGGGCCAGGAAGCCGTGGATTGGCTCTGGAAGCAGTGGGCCAACGTGCTTCACGTCCGCAATACCGGCGTGCCGATTGTCGGCTTCACCTGGTACTCGTTGACCGATCAGGTGGATTGGGACGTGGCTCTCCGAGAGGAAAACAACCGCGTCACGCCCGTAGGCCTCTACGATCTCGACCGCAATATCCGTCCCGTGGGGCGCTGCTACAAGCAACTGATCCATTCCTGGTGCGATGTTCTGCCGGCCCAGAGCGTGTGCCTCACTGTTCCCGTCGTTCGGCCACAGGAGTATGATGAGGTTGCAGTTCGCAGACACCAGGAGCGGCTGCGCAAGATGCGGCGCAAGGAAACAAAAGAGGACGATGAGCCTGTGGCAACCGCCCAGGGCGGGCATCGGTAGACGAGAGCGCTGATCCAATTTATGCAGCCGTGCCGCTAGCCGCAGAGGAGGGCTCCTTTACCCATGTTGGTCGACAGCCATTGCCACCTGGATTTCCCGGATTTCCAAAGCCGTTTGCCCGAGGTGTTCTCTGCCGCCACGGCGGCGGGCGTCGGCCGGATGGTGACTATCTCGACCCATGTGGCGCGCTTCGACATCTATCGGGCTCTGGCGGAAGCGCATGAGAGCGTTTTCTGCACTGTCGGCACCCACCCCCACAATGCAGCGCTGGAGCCGGACGTGCCTGCGGAACGGCTTATCGAGTTGTCGCACCATCCACGCTGCGTCGCCATCGGCGAAGCAGGCCTTGACTATCACTACGACAAGAGCCCGCACGACGTGCAACAGCGGGTCTTCCGCACCCATATCGAGGCGGCCCGTGAAACCGGTCTGCCGCTGGTCATCCATGCCCGGAATGCCGACGAGGACATGATCCAGATCCTATCTGAGGAAATGAGGCGAGGGCGCTTCGATGCGGTTCTCCACTGTTTCTCATCCGGCGAGAAACTCGCCCAGGTTGGCGTCGAACTGGGGCTCTACGTCTCGTTTTCCGGGATCCTGACCTTCCGGAACTCGGAGGAGATCCGCCGGATCGCGGCGTCCGTTCCCCACGACCGACTGCTGGTCGAAACCGATGCGCCCTACCTGGCTCCGGTCCCGCACCGGGGCAAAACCAACGAGCCGGCCTTCGTGGCTCATACGGCCCGCGTCCTCGCCGAGGTGATCGGCGTGACGGAACAGAAGATCGCGGAGCTGACGACGGCCAATTTCTACCGGCACTTCGCCAAGGCGGCTGCTGCCGACGCTCGGTACAGGCAGGCGCTCGCATCATGACCTTGCGCCTGACGATCCTCGGCTGCGGATCTTCCGCCGGCGTGCCGCGCGTGGGTGTCGGCTGGGGCGCTTGCGATCCAGCCAATCCCAAGAACCGGCGCAGGCGCTGTTCCGTACTGGTGGAGCGGTTCGCCCCGGGTGGCGCCGTTACCACCGTGCTGGTCGATACTGGTCCGGACGTACGCGACCAGCTGCTCAGTGCCAATGTCCGCCGTCTGGACGCGGTTCTCTACACCCACGAGCATGCCGACCACATTCATGGGATCGACGATCTGCGCCCGCTCGCCCTCGTCCAGCGACACCGGATCCCGGTCTATGCCGACCGGATGACCAGCGAACTGTTGATGATGCGTTTCGGCTACTGTTTCGATACCCCAGCCGGGAGCAGCTACCCGCCAATCCTGAAGATGCACCATCTGCGGCCTGGGGTCTTGACCTCGGTGCCAGGGCTTGGCGGCACCGTCGAGGCGATGCCGTTCAGAATGATCCATGGGGACATCGATACCCTAGGATTCCGGTTCGGGAGCATCGCCTATGCTCCGGACGTGAGCGAGATGCCTGAAGAGAGCTTGCGGTATCTGGAGGGTCTGGACGTCCTGATCCTCGATGCCTTGCGCTACACGCCGCATCCGACGCATTTCTCCGTATCGGAGGCCCTGGGCTTCATCGATAAGATGAAGCCCAAGCGCGCCATCCTGACGAACCTGCATACGGATCTCGACTACGAGACGCTGCGGAGCGAACTGCCGTCGCATATCGAGCCGGCCTATGACGGGCTTCAGATTGAAGCGCCATGACGGGGCGACGTACCGGTCAGTATCCGCACACACCGGATGGTCGCTATTTCGTGGTTCGCGGTCGATTGTGGCGCCTGAGCAATCCAGATCTCGAGCCTCAGGAGCGCGAGCGCCTCGTACACGAGTTGATGTCAGCGCGCCGGGCAGTCCGCAGCGTCAAGGATGATCCTGAGGCCCTGGCCGGAGTTCGTGGCCTGGTTGATGCCGCAAAGCGGGCGCTCGGTGAGCGTGGTCCGGTTTGGTGGAGTGACGGAGCGCCGGATTACAATCGGCAGCTGGTCAGAGACACGCCGTATGCGGAATGGTTTGCCTCGCTCAGCGCAAAACCACATATCGACCAGGAGCGAGAGAGGCCAGGCAATCTACCTATTTAAGTTCCATAATATATCTTATGCGAATTAGATATTGAGCAATGCCAGCCTCTCCCCTCGGATTGGGAGCAGTCTATTCGGAGTTCTTGGCGAGGATTTTGCGGTTGGTGATGAGCGGCTCATCAATGCCGCTCATCGCATGGCGCCAGTCTGAGCATGTTCGATCGAACAAAGTCCGAATGCCGAGCCATCCGAACTCAGCGCCTTAGGATGCCGCCTCCGGCTCTGCCACTTCGTCCAGAGCTGTCCAGCTATGGGTGATATCGGCTACGGCGCCGAGCATGATCGAGGCCGAGCAGTACTTCTCCTTAGACAGTTGGATCGCCCGCTCCACCTTCGCCGGCGCCAGATCCTTGCCAGCGACGCGGTATTCCAGATGGATCTTCGTAAAGACCTTGGGATCGGTCTCGGCACGCTCTGCCGTCACCTCGACCTCGCAATCCGAGACCTGCTCTCGGCCCTTCCTGAGGATCTGCACCACGTCGAAGGCCGTGCAGCCACCAAGGCCGATCAGCAGCATCTCCATGGGGCGGATCCCCAGATTGTGCCCGCCGTATTCAGGTGCGCCATCCATCACGACGGCATGCCCGCTGCCGGACTCGCCCACGAACATCATCCCATCGACCAGTTTGACCCGTGCCTTCATCGTGCTCTTCCCCAATCCTCTCAAAGAGTTCGGCTCTATTCATACACCGCTACACAAGGGACATGGCGCAAATCCCGCTAGCCGCGTGTTTTGTCCTCAGGCTATGAGACTGGCGGAGCGAGCAGGAATTAACCATGAAGCCTTCGACCGACATCACACGCCTTTTGGAGATCATGGCAGCCCTGCGCACACCCGGAACAGGCTGTCCTTGGGACCTCGAGCAGGATTTCGCATCGATTACACCTTACACGCTCGAGGAGGCTTACGAGGTCGTGGATGCCATCGAGCGCGGCGATCTGACGGACCTGCGAGACGAACTCGGCGATCTGCTGCTTCAGGTGGTTTTTCATGTCCGCCTGGCCGAGGAGCAGGGTGCCTTCGCCTTCGGCGATGTTGTCGAGGCAATCACGAAGAAGCTTATTCGGCGGCACCCCCACGTCTTCGGCAGCACCAGGGATCTGTCTCCCGAGGATGTGAAGCACCTTTGGGATTCGATTAAAGCCGACGAGAAGGCGGAACGAAAGGCAGAGCGCGCAAAGATGGGCTTGGCGCCGGAAGCGAATGAGGCCGGTTTTCTCGGCGGCATACCGACAGCCCTGCCCGCCCTGACACGAGCCCAGAAGTTGACGGCCAAGGCCGCCAAGGTCGGCTTCGACTGGCCTGACGCCACTCAGGTGATCGACAAGATTCATGAAGAATTCGATGAGGTTAAGGAAGCTGCTTCATCTAAAGAGAGAGACAGAATCGAGGACGAGATCGGCGATCTGCTCTTTTCCGTCACCAATCTCGCCCGGCACTACGGAATCGATCCGGAGCGGGCCCTGCGCCGCACCAACGCCAAGTTCGAGCGCCGCTTCAGGGCTGTCGAGCAGGGCCTTGTCGAGCAGGACCGAAGCCTCGACGAAGCCACGCTCGAAGAGATGGAACGTCTATGGGTTGCTGCCAAGATGGCCGAGCGGGAGCCCGGCGCGCCCTCATAGGACGCGGGCTTCGGGAAACCGATTCAGGAACCGAGGCTCTTTGCCGGCGACGAGGCGCACCTGAAGCACGGTGTGCCCATTGTCCTTCGTCTGGCGATCGAGGATCTCGGTGTTCTCATGAAGCCATGCGAGCCCCTGCCCGTCTTCCGCCGCAACGTTGACCTCGTAGGTCAGCCGTCCCAACGCCAGATGCTGCTCGATGGTGGCGAGCAGCTCGGGGATGCCGTCTCCGGTCAAGGCCGAGATGAGGATCGGCCGCCTCTCCTCGCCGGTTCGCTCTGAGGTCGCGGCGAGTCGTTCCCGATCCTCCTTGGAGAGAAGATCGGCCTTGTTCCAGACCTCGATGATACGCCGCGTGTCATCCGGATCGATCCCGAGTTCCCGCAGAACCACGGCCACGTCGCCTGCCTGGGCCTCCGTCTCCCCATGCGAGACGTCACGGACGTGCAGCAGCACGTCGGCCTCGACGACGTCCTCAAGAGTGGCCCGGAAGGCCGCCACGAGCATGGTGGGCAGATCCGAGATGAAACCGACGGTGTCCGATAGGATGGCCTTCTCGCCGTGGGGCAAGTCGATGGCCCGTGAGGTGGGATCGAGCGTCGCGAACAGCATGTTCTCCGCGAGGACGTCCGCCTGCGTCATGCGGTTGAAGAGCGTGGATTTGCCGGCGTTAGTATAACCGACCAGCGCGATGATCGGATAGGGCACCCGTCGACGGC
The DNA here is from genome assembly GCF_036314045.1 of Microvirga sp. CF3062. Taxonomy (NCBI): domain Bacteria; kingdom Pseudomonadati; phylum Pseudomonadota; class Alphaproteobacteria; order Hyphomicrobiales; family Methylobacteriaceae; genus Microvirga; species Microvirga sp. CF3062. The sequence goes on along the minus strand of NZ_JAYGGN010000004.1, from coordinate 377,487 downwards.
TTGTTCGATGCAGGGACCGGGTCTTCACGACGCCTTCGAGATCTCGCTCGATCCGGCTCATCCGTTCCTGGATCATGCGCCGGTCGGCTTCGATCTGTGTTTCGCCAGGGCCGCCGAGGAAGCCGAAGCCGCCGCGCTGACGCTCAAGGTGGGTCCAGGAGCGGACCAGCCGACCCTTCTGGTAGGACAGGTGCGCCAGCTCAACCTGAAGGGTGCCCTCCTTTGTCCTGGCACGTCGCCCGAAGATTTCGAGAATCAAGCCAGTCCGGTCGATGACCTTGGCACCCCAGGCTTTTTCGAGATTGCGCTGCTGCACGGGACTCAGCGCGCAGTCCATGACGATGAGCCCGATCTCCTCCGCTCGGACCATTCCCGCCAACTCTTCAACCTTGCCGCTCCCGATGAAGGTGGCAGGACGGGGCGAGGACAAGGGAGCGATGAACGAGTTGACGATGGCCAGGTCAATGGCAAGAGCGAGGCCCGAAATCTCGTCGAGACGAGCTTCCGGGGGGCGAGGATTGCCCCCCTCGCCATCGGTGCCCGTGAGAACACGCCGCTTGCGCGTCAGGTATGGCCCAACAACGAGCGTCCTTGTCCCCGCCGCGACCTCTTTCTCAGGTTCGGCAAGCTGAGCGAGACGTTCTTCCCCCGGCGTGCGTGGTTCGGTCACCTCAAGCCTTCTCGCCAGCCTCGTCGATCTGGTCAAACAACTGAACGGGCTGTCCCGGCATGATGGTGGAAATGGCGTGTTTGTAAACCAGCTGTGAATGACCATCCCTGCGCAGCAGAACGCAGAAATTGTCGAACCAGGTGACCACTCCCTGGAGCTTCACTCCGTTCACGAGAAATATCGTCAGGGGTATTTTCTGCTTCCGGACATAGTTGAGAAAGGTGTCCTGAAGATTCTGCGCGCGATCGCCCGCCATTGAAGTTGCCTCGCCAGCCCATCGCCGCCGGTCTTGGCTATGGGGCCGCCTGAATATGGTTGTCCGCTTTCGTGCGGTCGGTGACCGGCGTTCTTATTACAGGGCGAACAGCCGCGTTCGGCAAGGGGGACGCAACGGTTCTACCCACTCGGAGCGCATTTTCCCGTGGATTTGTAGGTTTTAGTTCCGGACTCGACGAAGGTGCCAAGCCTTAGGACCATCGCCAGCGGGTGTCAGCCGCCGATGCCCAGGGATTTCAGCTTCCGGTGCAAGGCCGAACGCTCCATGCCGATGAACTCAGCCGTCCTGGAAATATTGCCGCTGAAGCGGGCAATCTGCGCCAGGAGGTATTCACGCTCGAAGATTTCACGGGCGTCGCGGAGCGGCAGGCTCATGAGCTTCTCGCCCCCTGCCCCGCCAGGCGTGCTCGGAACGAGCGCGCCGATCTCGGAGGGCAGCATGTCGGCCGTGACCTCTGCGTCGGGATCGCCGGACGTTAGGATCATCAGGCGTTCGACGTTGTTCCTCAACTGACGCACGTTTCCGGGCCAGTCATGCGACTGCAGCACCGCCATGGCGTCCTCGGCGATACGCCGCCTTGGCAGGCCTGTGGTCGACGTGATCTGCTCCATGAAGAACTCGATGAGTTCCGGCACATCCTCCCGGCGCTCGGCCAGGGACGGAACCCGAATCGGAATGACGCCAAGGCGATGGAACAGATCTTCGCGGAATCGACCGGTGGCAATCTCGGCCGGCAGATCGCGACTGGAAGATGAGACAATTCGGACGTCCACATGCACCCGGGTCGTTCCGCCAACGCGCTGGAAGTTCTGGTCCACGAGAACGCGCAGAATCCGGTTTTGAGTCTCCCGCGGCATGTCGGCGATCTCATCGATGTAGAGGGTGCCGCCATGGGCTTCCTCCAGCGCGCCAACGCGACGTCCCCCGCCTGCGCCACCTTCCGTACCAAAGAGTTCAGCCTCCATGGTGTCCGGCGTGATGGTAGCGGCCGAAAGCACCACGAAAGGGCCATTAGCGCGGGTGGAGAGGCCGTGAAGCGTCCGGGCCGTCAGCTCCTTGCCGGAACCAGGCGCCCCAGTGATCAGGATGCGAGCATTCGTCGGAGCTGCCCGCTCAACGGCTTGCCGAAGCTGGTTGATCACGATGGATTTACCGGCAATGCGGCTGGCCTGAACGGAACGAGTGCGCAGGTCGCGCACCTCACGCTTGAGACGAGACGTCTCGAGGGCCCGCTCGGCAACCAGTACGAGCCGATCTGCCTTGAACGGCTTTTCAATGAAATCGTAAGCGCCGGCCTTGATAGCCGAGACTGCGGTCTCGATGTTACCATGGCCAGAGATCATCACCACGGGCAGGTCGGGATGCTGGCTCTTGATGATCTCAAGCACCTGGAGGCCATCCAAGCGGCTTCCCTGCAGCCAAATATCCAGGAAGACGAGGTGTGGACGCCGCGTCTCAATGGCAGCCAGGGCCTCATCGGACGTTCCTGCCGTGCGTGTTCGGTGCCCCTCATCCTCAAGGATGCCGGCCACGAGTTCGCGAATGTCGACTTCGTCGTCGACGACGAGAATATCAGCGCTCATAAGCTTGCCCTGCGAGAGTCATTTCGGTTGGAAATGGCCGATGCCTCTTCCGATGAAATCTGTTTCGTCTTTGGGATCCACATGCGGACTTGGCCACCCCGTCCAGCAGGATTGTCGGCCAGTTCCATGCCACCCCCATGATCTTCCAGGATCTTTGCGACGATCGGCAGCCCTAAGCCGGTTCCACCCTCGCGGGTCGTCATGTAGGGCTCCAGAAGGCGTTGCCGCCCTTCGACCGGAAATCCCTTGCCGTTGTCGGTGACGGCCAAAATCAGATAATCTGGATGCGTATCGTCCAGAAGGACAGAAATCTGCCCCTGCCCTCTCTCAGAGTCCGGCACCGCTGCAACGGCTTCCGTGGCGTTCTTGACGATGTTGGTCACGGCCTGAGACACGAGCCGGCGGTCGAACGGCGCCACAAGGGGGCCTTCCGGCAGCCGATCGACAAACTCGATCTCAGGATGGGCGATCTTCATCATGAAGACCACCTGCCGGATTGTCTCGGCTAGGTCTTCATTGCCGATGGTTGGCTTGGGCATGCGGGCGAAGGATGCGAACTCGTCGACCATGCGCTTGATGTCATCGACCTGCCGCACGATGGTGTCCGTGCATTGATCGAACACCTCGCGATCGGTGGTGATCACCTTGCCGTACTTCCGGCGGATCCGCTCGGCCGAAAGCTGGATCGGCGTCAGAGGATTCTTGATCTCGTGCGCGATCCGGCGCGCCACATCGGCCCAGGCGGAGGTCCGCTGCGCCAGCACGAGATCCGTGATGTCATCGAGGGTGATCACGAGATCCCTCTTTTCGCTGCGAGTCTGCTCGCTGGTCACGCGGACGTTGATGGTGCGCTCCTTGCCCCTGCGCGCGATATGGATCTGCTGCTGCATCAGCCGCTGGCGCCCATGGCTCATCTCCTCAACGAGCGCAGTGACCTCCGGCAGAATCGTGGTGATCGGCTTGCCGAGCAGCTCCTCCCTGGAGGCTCCGAGCAGGGCCTCCGTCGAGGGATTAACGATGGTGATGACACCGCGCGCATTCACGCCGATCACACCGGCCGAGACACCGGCGAGAACCGCTTCGGTAAATCGGCGCCGTCGATCCATAAGCTCGCTGGCCGTGGTGAGGCCATCATGCTGGCGGCGCAGCTCCGAGGTCATCTTGTTGAAGGTCTCACCCAGATGGCCGAGATCCCCCTCGCCCCTTTTGACTGGAACCTGGACGTAAAAATTACCGGTGGCCACCTGGTCCGTCGCATGGATGAGGCGTCTGATCGGCGCCACGAGGCGGTTTGCGAAGTTCAACCCGAACCAGACTGCGGAGAGCAGAACGATCAAGGCGATGAGCGCGAACATGGACGCGAAGGCGATCTGGATGCCTGCCTTCTTCTGATCGAGCGCCTCATAGAAAGCCACCCCGGTCTCAGCCACCTGGGGGAACTCGATGGCGCGCGGATCCACTTCTCTGGCCACATAGAGGATACGCCCGCCATGGGCATCAAGCTTCAAGGCGGAGCGGAAGATGTTGCCGCTGGCCCGCGTGAAAAGGCACAGGGCCTCCTGGGAGCTTGCCTCCTGAAGGTCTGCCTGGGTTGGCTGAGGGATGTTGTCAATCTTCTTCACTTCGATCCGCTCGACCACCGTACCATCCGGATCGACGAGCATGGCGAGCGGGAAGCCCAGGAAGACCGCCCGGGAGTTCATGAACTCCCGGAACAGATTGCGATCCGCGTCGAAGAGAACCTTCGCGCGATTGAGATCCGCCGCCATCAGCTGGGTTTCGCGCGCGAGTGTCCGGCACTGCAGCTCTCTATAGGAGCGGGCGATGGACACCGTGTTGTTCATAATGTCCTTGAGCGCTCCCGTAAACCAAGGGTCCAGGCCGCGCTCCAGCGTTACCGTCGCAACACCGGCAACGAGAATGGCCGGCAGGACGGCCACCAGGCTGAAGAGCCCGACGATTCGCACGTGGAGGCCGGCAGCTGCAGCCCCTGCCCTGCGTTCCCGCACCAGCTTTCGCGTCTGCCAAGCCACAATCCCAAGAAGGACAGCAATGAGGACGCCGTTCAGCGTGAACACCCACACGACAACGTTGTGCGTCGGCAGGATGGGCGTGGCGCCGGCAAGGATCAGGAACGTGGCAAGAGCCGACGCCAGAGCCGACAGAACGGCTCCGTAGCCCAGCCAGCCGAGACCGGTCTGGGACGGTTCGACCGCCTGACGCTGTGCAATGGTGTCCTGGTTGATCAAGACTGAAGCCCCGCGAGATCGAATGCCCTAAGAATGGCACTCTGTCGTGGGGTGATGCACCAACACAACACTGTGGTCAAATTATTACAGCTCAGGCCAGTCAGGTTCTATTCGAGCGCACAACCATGAGATCGAGGTCCCGTACCTTCTTGCGCAGGGTGTTGCGGTTGACCCCGAGGAGCTCCGCTGCCCGGATCTGATTACCCCGGGTCGCCGCCAAGGCCGCGCCGATCAGCGGGCCCTCGATCTCGCGCAGAATCCGGTGGTAAAGGCCGGGAGGCGGAAGAGAATCCCTGAATCCGGAGAAGTATTCGTTCAGGTGCCGCTCGACGGCATCCGACAGGCCTTCCGACGCCTGCAGCGCAGACTGGTTGGATTTTCCAGCAGGCTGCGGTGTCAGGAGGGGCTGGGAGTCGAGTTCGGCATCTATGATCGCTCCGGTGATCATGTCCTGAGGGTAGAGTGCAGCCAAGCGCCGCACCAGATTTTCCAACTCACGGACATTGCCCGGCCAGCGGTAGCGCTTCAGCCGGTCCATGGCTTCCACGTCGAGCTGCTTGCGGCCGAGCCCCTCCTTCTCCACCAGCACGAAGAAGTGACGGACGAGGTCCGGGATATCCTCGACACGTTCGCGCAGGGGCGGAAGCCGCAGCGGAACCACGTTCAGGCGAAAGTACAGATCCTCGCGGAAGAGGCCCTGCTGGATGAGAATGCGCAGATCCTTGTTCGTGGCAGCCACGATACGGACGTTGGTCTTGATCGGCACACGGCCGCCGACCGTCGTATACTCGCCCTGCTGGAGAACCCGCAGAAGGCGGGTCTGAGCCTCCATCGGCATGTCGCCGATCTCGTCGAGGAAGAGTGTCCCCCCTTCGGCCTGCTCGAAGCGCCCCGTGCTGCGGGCGGTTGCTCCGGTGAAGGCACCCTTCTCGTGGCCGAACAGTTCGGATTCGATGAGCTCCCGCGGGATCGCGGCCATGTTCACGGCCACGAACGGGCCCTGCCGGCGCTTGCCGTAATCGTGGAGCGCCTTGGCGACCAGCTCCTTGCCCGTGCCGGATTCGCCCGTAATCATCACGGTGAGATCGGTGGGCATGAGGCGGGCCAGTGCCCGGTAGATCTCCTGCATCGCCTGGGAGCGTCCGACGAGCGGGATGTCCTCGTTTTCCGGCGCTGGCTGCGCGCCGGCGGGCACGCTGCGCGGGCGGGAGAGCGCCCGCCCGACGACGGCCACCAGCTCCTTGAGGTCGAAAGGCTTGGGCAGATACTCGTAGGCGCCGCGCTCAGAGGCCTTGATGGCCGTCATGAATGTGTTCTGGGCGCTCATGACAATGATCGGAAGCTCCGGACGTATCTTCTTGATGCGCGGCAGGAGATCGAAAGCATTCTCGTCGGGCATCATCACGTCGGTAATGACGAGATCGCCCTCCCCTTGAGACACCCAGCGCCAGAGGGAGGCCGCATTGCTCGACGAGCGGACCTCATAGCCTGCCCGCGAGAGCGCCTGGTTCAGAACGGTGCGGATGGCCGCATCGTCATCGGCGAGGAGAATCTGTCCGCTCGGCATGGGTCAGCCCTATAAATCGGCCCCGCGTCCGTCGCCGGCGCGGTGCATGGGGAGGAGAATCCGGAAGGTGGTCCGCCGGGGCGCCGGCTCGCATTCGACGATGCCCCCGTGGTCGCCCACGATCTTGGCAACGAGCGCAAGCCCAAGGCCGCTGCCCTGGACCTTCGTGGTCACGAATGGGTCGAAGAGATCGCTCATCAGTTCAGGCGGAATCCCAGGGCCGTTATCCATGACGCTCAGTTCGATCGGCAGACTCAGCCGCTCCTGCGAGCCGGGCACCTGGAGCCTGACGCCGGTGCGGAACGCCGTCGATAGAATGATCTCCCCGTCCGACGCATCGATGCCGATGGCCTCGGCGGCGTTCTTGACGAGATTCAGGATGACCTGGATCAGCTGGTCCCGATTGCCGAGCACGGGCGGCAGCGATGGATCATAGTTTTCCGCGAACCTGATGTGGCGGGCGAATCCCGATTGCGTCAGACGCTTCACATGGTCCAGAACGCCGTGGATGTTGACGGGTCCCCGCTCCACGGGCCGCTCTTCGCCAAACACTTCCATGCGCTCCACGAGCTTCACGATGCGGTCGGTCTCGTCGCAGATGAGCCGGGTCAGCAGCCGGTCATCCTCGTTCGCCGATTGCTCGAGCAACTGGGCGGCGCCGCGGATGCCCGACAGTGGATTCTTGATCTCGTGTGCCAGCAGGGCGCCCAGCGCCGTGATGGACCGGGCGGCTCCGCGATGGGTGAGCTGACGGTTCATCTTGTCGGCGATCGTCCGCTCCTGGAGCATGACGATCACGTTGTCGCTGTCGTCACCCAGAGGGCATGCTGAGACGTCCACGATGCGCTCCGCGCCGAGGCGCGGGCTGCCGATATCCACCCGGTGCTCGCTGACGCTGGAGCCCCTGTGGCGAACATCCTCGACCAGCGCCATCACCGGCGAACCAAAGGGCAGTAGATCGCTGAGCTTCTGGCGCTGCATCATGCGCAGGCTCATCTCGAAGAACGACTCGGCAGCCGCATTGGCGTGCGCAATCCGATGCTCCGGCCCGACCGTGAGGACCGGTATCGGCAGGGCATTCATGATCAGGTCGTTGATGGGAAGAGCCGTCATGCCGCCTCTCGCTCCCGCCGGCTGTAGAGCGAGCGCAGCAAGGCGATCACCGTTCCGGGCTCCTCCGATGTGACGAGCGCCGTGCGAGCCCCGGGAGCCACCTGGAACCCTGAGGCCATCGCCACATCCGCATATGCCGCAAGGTGCTTGCGGGCGTGGCGAATGCCGGTCTTTTCCCCATAGAGGGAGAGCAGTCCCTCATAATGCTCGATGGCAATGGCCGTCATCTCCTCCGGCGATGGGTCGGGGATGGTACGGCCCTGCAGGGCGGCACCGATCTGGCCGACGAGCCAGGGGCGTCCGACAGCCGAACGTCCGATCATCACGGCAGCGGCCCCTGACGCGGCCAGACAGCGCCGAGCTTCCTCTAGGGTGCCGATGTCGCCGTTGGCGATCACCGGAATGCCGACCGCCTCCACGACCGGCGCGATGGCGCTCCAGTCAGCCTGTCCTTTGTAGAATTGCTGGCGGGTGCGACCATGGACCGTCACCGCCTTGACACCGAGAGCCTCGGCCCTGCGGGCGAGTTCCGGCGCATTGATGCTCTGGTGATCCCAGCCGAGCCGCATCTTCACCGTCACGGGAACGCTGGCGGCCTGCACCGTCGCCTCGATCAGGCGGGCCGCGTGATCGAGGTCGCGCATGAGCGCGGAACCGGCATAGCCGCCGATGACGCGCTTTGCCGGGCACCCCATGTTGATGTCGATGATGCGGGCCCCTGCTCCTTCGGCCACGCGGGCAGCCTCAGCCATCCAGCGTGGCTCGCAGCCGGCGAGCTGGACGACATGGGGCTCGATTCCCGCGCCCTCGGCACGCAGCTGCGCTTCCTCGGAACCTTGAACCAGTTCGTCGGAGGCCACCATCTCGGATACCACGAGACCAGCCCCCAGGCGCTTGGCGATGCGCCGGAAGGCGACATCCGTCACGCCGGACAGCGGGGCCAGGATGGTATTGCATCCGACTTGTAACGATCCGATGCTGAAACCAGGGGAGCCTATTTTTTGATCAAGTTTCATTATGCCTATTTAATAGCCATTTCGAACTGAGGCGCAAGGTCTTCAGCGCGGGTATTTGTCTTCTCCCGCCGCCGCGCTAAGGAGAGAGCCTGTTGCGGAGAGCCTTCCCTATGTCAGTTGCCGCCCTCATCGTTGCCGCAGGACGTGGATCGCGAGCGGGAGAAGGGACCCCGAAGCAGTACAGGGATCTCCAGGGACAATCGGTCCTGACTCGGACTATCGCTGGTTTCCTTTCGCATCCGGGTGTCGATCGCATCCTCATTGTGATCCACCCCGACGACCGGGATCTCTATGAGGCAAGCATTGCGGCCTTTGCACCCCTACCATCAGCACTTCTGCCATGCGTTCACGGCGGCGATACGCGCCAAGATTCGGTGCGGAACGGCCTTGAGGCTTTGACCATTTCAGACCCCGACATCGTTCTCGTCCATGACGCAGCCCGTCCCTTCGCGAGCCCGGAACTCATCGACAGGGCTATCGAGGCAGCCAGGCGCTGGGATGCGGCCGTTCCCGGAACACCCGTGACCGACACGATCAAGGTGATCGGGCCCCAGTCCGAGGTTGTCTCGACCCCTGACAGGGCCACCCTCAGGGCCGTGCAGACACCGCAGGCCTTCCGGTTTGCCTCGCTGCTCGATGCACATCGCAAGGCCGCTTCGGCTGGTCTCCACGACTTCACCGACGATGGCGCTCTTGCGGAATGGGCCGAGCTGCCGGTTCACGTGTTCGAGGGCGAGAGCGGCAACATCAAGCTCACCCATCCGGCCGATTTCATGGAGGCCGAGCGGCGACTGAAAGGCTCACCGATGAGATATATCACCAAGCTGGGCACAGGGTTCGACGTTCATGCCTTCGGAGATGGAGACCATGTCTGGCTCGGCGGGATCAAGGTGCCCCACGACCGGGGCGTGATCGCCCATTCGGACGGGGACGTGATCCTGCATGCCCTCACCGATGCGATCCTCGGCGCCTTGGCCGATGGAGACATCGGCACCCATTTTCCGCCGAGCGACCCGCAATGGCGCGGCGCCTCCTCCGACCATTTCCTGGCCCATGCGGTCAACTTGGTGCGGGAACGCGGCGGCATCGTCGACCATCTCGACACCACGCTTCTCTGCGAGAGGCCACGGCTCGGGCCCCATCGGGAAGCCATGCGCCAACGCATCACCGAAATCGCTGGGCTCCGTCTCGATCAAGTCTCGCTCAAGGCCACTACCACTGAGAAACTGGGCTTCACCGGCCGCAGCGAGGGCATTGCCGCCCAGGCCGCAGCAACCATCCGCCTGCCGGAGGTGAACCCATGATCCCGGACCTGAGAGACCGTGCCGCCGCTCTACTCAATGCGTACCGCCAGAAGGGGCTGAAGATCGCCACAGCCGAATCCTGCACCGGCGGCTTGGTCGCCGCCTTGCTGACCGAGATTTCCGGTTCCTCAGCCGTGGTGGAGCGAGGCTTCGTCACCTATTCGAACGAGGCCAAGACGGAACTTATCGGCGTGCCCGCCGACCTGATCGCCGCCCATGGGGCGGTGAGCGAGCCGGTCGCCCGCACCATGGCCGAGGGCGCGCTCGCTCATTCGCTCGCCGATGTGGTGGTGGCGATCACCGGTGTGGCGGGTCCGACCGGCGGAACGGCAGCGAAGCCCGTCGGCCTTGTTCATTTCGGCTTGGCGCGGAAAGGAACCTCGACTGTTCACCTGGAGCGCCGCTATGGCGATCTCGGGCGGGAGAATGTGCGCCGCCGGGCGGTTGAGGATGCTCTGTTGCTGCTGGAGCAGGCCATCGGCTGATCAGGCGCGCGCCCTGGAGGGCACGCCATAGATCTCGTCCGCCCGCTCCTCGAAGGCCTCCGTGAACTTGCGGAAGGCCTTGTCGAAGACGTTGCCCATCAGGAGCCCGAGGGCGAAGCTCTTGAACTCGTAGTTGATATAGAACTCGACGTCGCACCCTCCGGGGATTTCGCGGAAGGTCCAGCGGTTCTCTAGGTACTTGAACGGTCCGTCCACATACTCGACCGTGATCTTCCGGCGGGGATCGTCCAGGGTCACGCGGGTGGTGAAGCTCTCGTTGATGGCCTTGTAGCCCACCGACATGGTGGCCACGAGCGTCTCGATGCCCTCCCCGCTCTGGACCCGGCGCATGACCCTTAAGCTCTCGCACAGGGGCAGGAACTCCGGATAACGCTCCACATCGGCCACAAGGGCAAACATCTGATCGGGCGTATGCTTCACGGTCCGGGTGGTGCGGAAGGTCGGCATGGCTCAGGCGGCCTCTCTGAAGGTTGCAAGCTCGGCCTCCAGGGCCGGAATGTCGGAGCGGGAGCGCAGAATGTAAACGCGCTGGTCCGGACGCAGGCGCTCCAGCATGTGGGCGGTCTTCGGTCGCATCTTGCTCGGATAGGACCAAATCCAGCGCATGAAAGACCAGTCGAAGCGCTCCGGTCCGGCGGAACCGAGGTCGAGCCGCGGTCTCCTGTAATATCTAGCCACCCGCCAGAGCACGCTCAGCATGCATTGCCAGCGCGGCAGGTCGAGCCAGACGATGACTGTTGCACGCGGCACGCGGATGTCGAAGGTGCTGGCGTAATTTCCGTCCATAATCCAGGCCGGGCGTGCGGCGAGCGCCTTAACGCGCTCGCGCCATTCGGGCTTTGTCGGCGTGGTCCAGCCGGGCCCGAAATATTCCCGGTCGAGGTGGATCAGCGGCAGGCCAAGACACTCGGCAAGGCGGCTCGCCAGCGTGCTCTTGCCCGCGCCTGGGCTGCCGATGACCAGAATGCGCTGCATGCCTCGTCCGGTTCGTTAGCCGAGCTTCGAGAGACGGGCCGCCTTCAGCTTGGCAAAATCCTCGCCTGCGTGATGCGAGGAACGCGTCAGCGGGGTCGAGGAGACGAGGAGAAAACCCTTGGCATAGGCCGTGGTTTCATAGGCCTTGAACTCGTCCGGCGTGACGAAGCGGATCACTTGATGGTGCTTCTTCGTTGGCTGCAGGTACTGGCCGATGGTCATAAAGTCCACATCCGCCGAGCGCAGGTCGTCCATGAGCTGGAGCACCTCGTTCCGCTCTTCACCCAATCCAACCATGATACCCGACTTGGTGAAGATGGTCGGGTCCAGATCCTTGACCTGCTGCAGCAGGCGGATCGAGTGGAAATAGCGGGCGCCAGGGCGGACCTTCAGGTACTTGGACGGCACCGTCTCAAGGTTGTGGTTGAACACGTCGGGCTTGGCCGCGACCACGATCTCAAGGGCGCCGGGCTTCCTGAGGAAGTCGGGGGTGAGGATCTCGATGGTGGTCTTAGGGCTCCGGGCGCGGATGGCGTGGATGACATCGGCGAAGTGCTGCGCACCGCCGTCGGCAAGGTCGTCCCGGTCGACGGAGGTGATGACCACGTGCTCCAAGCCGAGCTTCTCGACCGCAATCGCTACGCTCTCCGGCTCGCTGGGGTCGAGGGCCTGCGGCAGGCCGGTCTTGACGTTGCAGAAGGCGCAAGCTCTCGTGCAGGTGTCGCCCATGATCATGAAGGTCGCGTGCTTCTTCTCCCAGCACTCGCCGATATTGGGGCAGCCGGCCTCCTCGCAGACCGTCACGAGCTTGTTCTCGCGCACGATCCGGTTGGTCTCGGCCCATTTGGGCGAGCCCGGCGCCTTCACGCGTATCCAGTCGGGCTTGCGCTGCTGAACCGGCTGGTCCGGCCGGTGCGCCTTTTCCGGGTGGCGGGGGCGCTGATCCTTGTTCAACAGGTCGAGAACGACGGCCATGAAGCTAAACCTTTGGGGCGAAGGGATCCCGCCCCTTCCTGACATGCGCCTGATTTAAGGCTTCCGCGGCTCAATCGCAAATGCTCAGATTGCGGGACAGGCTTTCCTTTCGATGTGCGATGTCTCCGCCTCGCGGGGCTCAGAAACAGCAGATTCCGCGATTATTTGACAAAGTCGGTCAGGTATAGGAGCCTCGATCCATCATGTTGAGCTTCGCATATCACCGTCGCGGCCTGCACAGGGCAGGCAACCTCATCGCGGGCAAGTAGCCCCGGGCTCGACGTGCATCCGCACCCCGAGTCCGGGGCGCTCCAAGATCGCTAGACCATCCACTGGACATCTTGTGAGGCCGGATGCTTGAGCATCCGGAGCGGCGACATGCTTCGTGACATCTTCAAACATGTATTCGGCTCGGCAGGACCGGAATCGGCTCAGCCCAACCGTTCATCGGGAAATCTGGATCTACTCGGGGCGGACCCAAAGCCAGAGAATCCATCACCAGAGCTTCTGGCTCGGATCCTCGGCTCAGCCTTTATCGTCAATAGCATCCTGAAAAATCGGGGAGCAGAAGCGAGCCTGCCATCCCACGAGCCCATGGCACAGAACCACCAAGCTGCAGACCAGGCCGGCGGGACCGTCGTCTACCTGAACCAGCGCCGCCGGCTGCCCAGCAAGACCCATGCCCAGCAGGGCATTGATGACGACACAGGGCCGACTGCAGCCTGAATGCTGCAGCGCCTTCATGAACAGGAGACATGACATGGCCAAGAGAACGCTCTCTGCCGTAAAACCGCGGATCACCCTGACCGCAACTGACTACGAGAAGCTTTCGGCACTCGCCGACGCCGCGGCGCATACGATGCCTGACGTGGCGGCGGAACTCGCCGATGAACTCGACCGTGCACACGTCCTGCCGCGAGGCAAGCAGCGTGCCGATGCGGTCCACATGGGCTGCGAGGTGGATTTCCGCGGCGACGTCACGGGACGAGTGCAGTCGGTGACCCTCGTCTATCCCAACGAAGCGGATATCTCGAAGGGAAGAATCTCCGTGCTCACGCCGATCGGGACCGCTCTCATAGGCCTCCCGGTCGGGCAGTCGATCGACTGGACCACGCGAACGGGAGAGTCGAAGCGCCTGACCGTCCTTGGGGTCCGTGAGCCGGCCGCGATGGAGCATCAGAGTGCTTGACTCATGAAGTCCGTCTCATCGGGCATCCGCGCATGATATCCTTCGATTCAAAGGCGCGGATGCGCTGACTGGCGCGCAAACTCCGTTACCAACTCCATAAACCGTTCATCCGAAGGATCCGTCTCAAAGCTGTGAAGTGCCGGGGTTTTGGCCCACGGCAGCGCCTCGCTGGTGTAGGACTCGATAAAAGGGCTGAAGCTTTTCGTATCGTCCATCATCGTGGCGCGCACGTTGACGAACTCGTCCAAGCCTTCAGGACGTGTGAAGAGCCAGCTCATGCAATGCGGGCAGAAGAAATGCCGGGTAGGTCCGTGAAGCCCGCCGATGACTGGCTCACCCTGCCCCACTTCGAACCTGTCGCTCGGATAAAGAGCACTCAGGGAAAAAGCACTGGAGGTCATGCGCTGGCAGCCAGTGCAATGGCAGGCCATGGTCATGAGAGGCGCGCCGGTGACGCGAATCCGCACCTGACCGCAACGGCATCCGCCCTCATGAACGATATCCTGATCGGCCATTGCTTCCTCCCTGGCGCACGTTCTCTGAACGCTCTCGCGGTCATGCGAACCTGTCAAGGCGAGGACTGTAAAGCATCCTATTGCAAGACGCCTCTGTCGAACGACAGGAACTTGTCAGGCTTTCCCGATGCTGTGATGGGAACCATCAGGCCTTCTGGCGGCGCGTTCTCGCCAGCGCTGTCGGGATCGATGACGATGCGCACTGCACCCTCCCCGGCCGCTTCGACGGAGCGTGGGACCGGAAAGGCATCAGCTGTGAGAAATCGTATGACCCCGCAAGGCATGAGGGCCTAGGCGGACGGTATAGACACCTGCCGTCGTTGCGCCGCAGCCCTGACGCTCGATGGACCAGACAAGGCTGCGCCCTGCGAGAACGCCCTGCCCGGTCTTTTCCGACGCGCACATCAGTCCTGAGAAGGCAGCGACGAGACCAACCGGGATGGCGAGCGCTCCTGCCACCACGCCAACAAGAAAGCTCAGTCGGCCATAGGGACGACTGAGCTTTCGGGAAACCAGCAATGCCACAGAGGCCACAAGGCAGCAGAGAAGGAAGAGTACACCCCACATGGCCGATGTGGCCTCAAATGTGAATCACGCGCCCGTAGGCATCCATGACGCTCTCGTGCATGGTCTCGGAGAGGGTCGGATGCGGGAAGACCGCGTGGATCAGCTCCTCTTCCGTGGTCTCCAGGTTCATGGCGATCACGTAGCCCTGGATCAACTCGGTCACTTCCGCGCCGATCATGTGGGCGCCGAGCAGCTGGCCGGTCTTCTTGTCGAAGATCGTCTTCACGAGGCCTTCGGGCTCACCCAGCGCAATCGCCTTACCGTTGCCGATGAACGGGAACCGGCCGACACGGACGTCGAAGCCCTGTTCCTTCGCCTTCGCTTCCGTGAGGCCCACGGAGGCGATCTGCGGGTTGCAATAGGTGCAGCCAGGGATCTTCGCCTTGTCCATGGCGTGGGTGTGCATGCCCTTGATGGTCTCGATGCAGATCACGCCCTCATGCTCGGCCTTGTGCGCCAGCATGGGAGGGCCTGCCACGTCGCCGATGGCGTAGATGCCCGGCACGTTGGTGCGGCCCAGACCGTCCGTCACCACGACACCACGCTCGATTGTCACGCCGATCTTCTCAAGGCCGAGATTCTCGATGTTGCCGACGACACCGACCGCAGAGATCATCCGCTCGGCAGTGATCGTCTGCGTGGTCTTGCCGTCGTCGATGGTGGCGGTGATGGAGTTCGTTCCTTTCTCCACCTTCGTGACCTTGGCGCCGGTGAGGATCTTCATGCCCTGCTTCTCGAAGCGCTTGCGGGCTAGCCCTGCAATCTCCGCGTCCTCGACGGGCAGGATCTGCGGCATCACCTCGACCACCGTCACCTCAACACCCATGGTGCGGTAGAAGGAGGCGAACTCGATGCCGATGGCGCCCGAACCCATGACGATGAGGGATTTAGGCATGGCGGGCGGCACCATGGCCTCGAAATAGGTCCAGATCAGCTTGCCGTCCGGCTCAATGCCAGGCAGCGCACGGGGACGTGCGCCGGTGGCCACGATGATGTGCTTCGCGCCATATGTGCCGGGCTCCAGCACGCCCTTCGGCACCGGATTCTGCGGCTGCATGGCGGGCTTCTTCGGCGCCGTCACCACAACCTCGCCGGGCTTGGAGATCGCCGCCTCGCCCCAGATCACATCGACTTTGTTCTTCTTGAGCAGCATGCCGACACCGCCGTTGAGCCGGCCCGAGACGCCGCGCGAACGCTGCACGATGGCGGCCGCATCGAAGCCGATCCCTTGCGCGGAGAGGCCGTAATCCTTGGCATGCTCCATAAAGTGGTAGATTTCCGCCGAGCGCAGCAGCGCCTTGGTCGGGATGCAGCCCCAGTTGAGGCAGATGCCGCCGAGATGCTCGCGCTCCACGACCGCAGTCTTGAACCCGAGCTGCGCCGCACGGATCGCGGCCACATAGCCCCCCGGCCCGCCGCCGATGACGATGATGTCGTATTGGTTTGCCATTGAAATCCCCCGTCATGCCCGGGCTTGGCCCGGGCATCCACGTCCTCGTGGAGCGGGCCGTTGAAAGACGTGGATGGCCGGCACGAGGCCGGCCATGACGATCGATTACACCAGCATCCCCATCGGACTCTCGATGAGCTGCTTGAAGGCTGCGAGCAGTTCCGCACCCAGCGCTCCATCGACCACGCGGTGATCGCAGGAGAGCGTCACGGTCATCGCCTGGATGACGGCGGGTGCGCCGTTCTTCACCACAACGCGCTGCTCGCCGGCGCCGACCGCCAGAATCGTGCCCTGGGGCGGGTTGATCACCGCCTGGAAGTTCTTGATGCCGAACATGCCGAGATTCGAGACCGCCGTGGAGCCGCCCTGGTATTCCTCCGGCTTCAGGCGGCGGTTGCGGGCGCGGCCCGCCATGTCCTTCACCTCGGCCGAGATGGCGGTGAGGGTCTTGGCTTCAGCCTTGCGCACGACCGGCGTGAACAGGCCGCCCTCGATGGCAACCGCCACGCCCACATCGGAATGCTTCATCTTCAGGATGCGGTCCTCGGCCCAGACCGCATTGGCGGCGGGCACGCGCTGGAGCGCGATGGCAAGGGCCTTGATGACGAAGTCATTGACCGAGAGCTTGTAGGCGGGCTTGCCGTCCTTGTCCTTAGCCGCAGCCGCATTGATCTGCTCGCGCAGGGTCATCAGCGTATCGAGCTCGCAATCGAGCGACAGGTAGAAGTGCGGCACCGTCTGCTTCGATTCGACCAGGCGCTTGGCAATGGTCTTGCGCATGCCGTCGAGGGGTACTTCCTCGTAAGAGCCGGCCTCGAACATGGCCTTGACCTGCTCTGCCGAGGCGCTCTGGGCGAGCTGAGGAGCTGCAGGCTTCGCCGCAGGTGCAGATGCTGCAGCCGCAGGAGAAGCCGGAGCAGCCGCAGGCTTCGTGCCACCGCCCTGGAGGGCTGCGCGCACGTCCTTCTCGACGATGCGGCCATGGGGGCCGGAACCCTTGACCGATCCGATGTCTATGCTGGCCTCACGGGCAATGCGCTTGGCAAGCGGCGAGGCGAAGACGCGGTTGCCGCCACCCTGCGACTGCCCTGCCCCATTGGGCTTTGCTGCCGTTGCAGGCCCCTGAGGAGCCTGATCGACGCGGGCGTAGGACATGTAGGCGTTAGGGGCACCCTGCACGGTGTTGGCCTGCGGCTGCGGCGCGGCTGCGGGAGCAGCCGGAGCCGGAGCGGCTTCCGCCTTCGGTGCAGCCGCCGAGGTGACGCCGGATGCCGGAGCTGTGACGCTCTTCGGATCCTCGCCCTCGGCGGCGATCAGCGCGATGAGTTCGTTGACGGGAACGTCCGCCGTTCCTTCCGGCACCACGATCTTGGCGAGGATGCCTTCATCCACCGCCTCCACTTCCATGGTGGCCTTGTCGGTCTCGATCTCGGCGATGACGTCACCGGACTTTACCGTGTCGCCTTCCTTCTTCAACCACTTGGCAAGGTTGCCCTTTTCCATGGTGGGAGACAGGGCGGGCATCAGGATGTTGATGGGCATGGCGTTCTGGAATCCTGACTAGAGGGAATTTAGTTGATGGCCTGCGTCGAGCCGGGATCGCTCGGATCGTCTAGCTCGGCCTGAATGCCGGCGGCGATCTCGGCCAGAGCCTCCTCCTCGGAGAACTCCGTTTCCATGGCGTAGACCCGCGCAGCGTGGCGGGCGAGATCCACCAGGAGCACGCCCCAGGTGAACGGATCGTCGAAGGCGCGGCGCAGCGCGATGCTCACCTCGCCCTCGACCACCGAAGCCCTCAGGATCTCAACGCCGCCCTTTTCGAGGACGTCAGGCGGAACGTTGAGAGCTTCGAATTTCCGCTCAGTCATGCGTCACCTGTAGCAAACGGACTTGGCCGCCTGCACGACTTCGGCCACGTTCGGCAGCGCGAGCTTCTCAAGGTTGGCCGCATACGGCATCGGCACGTCCTTGCCGGTGATGCGGATCACGGGCGCGTCGAGATAGTCGAACGCGTTCTCCATGATGCGCATGGCGATCTCGACGCCGACGCCCGATTGCGGGAAGCCCTCTTCCACCGTGATGCAGCGGCCGGTCTTCATGACCGAGGCGATGATGGTGTCCGTATCCATCGGACGGATCGTGCGCAGGTCGATGACCTCCGCGTCGATGCCCTCCTTCTCCAGTTCCTGGGCGGCCTTGAGCGCGTAAGTCATGCCGATGGAGAACGACACGATGGTGACGTCCTTGCCCTCACGATGAATGCGAGCCTTGCCGATCGGCACCGTGAAATCGTCGAGCTTCGGCACCGGGAAAGATTGCCCGTAGAGGATCTCGTTCTCCAGGAACACGATTGGGTTCGGATCGCGGATGGCGCTCTTGAGGAGGCCCTTCGCGTCGGACGCCGAGTAAGGCGCGACGACCTTGAGCCCCGGAACGTTGGAGTACCAGGCCGAGTAGTCGTGGCTGTGCTGAGCGCCCACGCGAGCCGCAGCGCCGTTGGGACCGCGGAACACGATAGGGGCGCCGAGCTGACCGCCGGACATGTAGAGGGTCTTGGCCGCCGAATTGATGATCTGGTCAATCGCCTGCATGGCGAAGTTGAAGGTCATGAATTCGACGATGGGGCGGAGGCCTGTAAACGCCGCACCGACGCCGACGCCGGCAAAGCCGTGCTCGGTGATCGGCGTGTCGATCACGCGCTTTGCGCCGAATTCCTGCAGCAGCCCCTGGGTCACCTTGTAGGCGCCCTGGTACTCGGCCACCTCTTCGCCCATCACGAGGACTTTGTCGTCCCGGCGCATTTCCTCGGCCATGGCATCGCGAAGAGCCTCGCGCACGGTCATGTTGACCAGCTCTGTGCCCTCGGGGATTTCCGCCATGGCGTTGTAGCTGATGCGGTTGGTAATGACCGAAGGAGCCGCCGGGGTGGAAAGGTCCGCCTGTCCGGGTAGCTCGGCGGGAGCCGGGCGGTCTGCCAATCCTTCCGCCTGCATGTCAGGCGTCGGTGCCGGTTGGGATTCCGGTGCAGGAGCGGCGGGCGCCTTCGCTGAAGAGGCTGCAGCCGAGACGTCCTCGCCCTCGCCTGCGAGAATCGCGATGGGGGTGTTTACGGCCACATTGTCGGTGCCGTCGGAGACCAGGATCTTGGCGAGGACACCCTCGTCGATTGCCTCGACCTCCATAGTCGCCTTGTCGGTCTCGATCTCGGCCAGCACGTCGCCGGGCTTGACCTGATCGCCCTCTTTTTTCAGCCACTTGGCCAGTTTGCCCTGCTCCATGGTGGGCGAGAGGGCAGGCATGAGAATATCGATCGCCATTAAAAGACCTGTTTTGATTGTCGCAGCGGCGAGATTCAGGGAGAAGCGGCGCGAGCGCGCTGCTTAGAGAAGGATGTCGGTGTAGAGCTCGGACGGATCGGGCTCGGGATCGTGCGTGGCGAACTCGGCCGCCTCGTTGACGATCGCGCGCACCCGGCTATCGATGGCCTTCAGCTCGTCTTCCGACAGCTTCCAGCTCTCCAGCAGACGGCGGCGCACCTGCTCGATGGGATCGTGCTCCTCGCGCATGCGGGCCACCTCGTCCTTCGTGCGGTACTTGGCCGGGTCGGACATGGAGTGGCCGCGATAGCGATAGGTCTGCATCTCGAGGATGTACGGCCCCTTGCCGGAGCGGGCATGCTCGATGGCGCGCTGGCCGGCGGCGTAGACCGCGCGGATGTCCATACCGTCCACCTGCTCGCCCGGAATGCCGAAGGACACGCCGCGCTTGGAGAAGTCGGTCTGCGCCGATGCGCGGCTCACCGACGTGCCCATGGCGTAGCGGTTGTTCTCGATCACATAGACAACGGGCAGCTTCCAGAGCTGCGCCATGTTGAAGCTCTCGTACACCTGACCCTGGTTAGCGGCGCCGTCACCGAAGTAGGTCAGGCAGACATTGCCGTTCTCGCGGTAATGGTTGGCGAACGCGATGCCAGTGCCCAGCGACACCTGCGCACCGACGATGCCGTGGCCGCCATAGAAATGCTTCTCCTTGGAGAACATGTGCATGGAGCCGCCCTTGCCTTTCGACAGGCCACCGCGGCGTCCGGTCAACTCAGCCATGACTCCCTTCGCGTCCATGCCGCAGGCAAGCATGTGACCGTGATCACGATAACCGGTGATCACCTGGTCGCCATCCTTCGTCGCCATCTGCATGCCGACGACGACAGCTTCCTGGCCGATATAGAGGTGGCAAAAACCGCCGATCAGGCCCATGCCGTACATCTGACCGGACTTCTCCTCGAAGCGGCGGATCAGAAGCATCTCGTTGTAGGCAGACAGATCCTGGTTCTTGTCGAATTGTGGAGAATTGGGAGCAGCTCCGCGCGTGGAGCCTTTAGTGGAAGTGGTCTTGTTAGCCGCGCCTGCAACAGCACGGCCCGCCTTGCGGGCAGCAACAGCCATCGAGTCCTCCGAAGGGTTTCCTCGACGAAAGTTGTAGCGCAGACGCCACGGGAAATCGAGTGGGCCAAAAGCCGTTTTGCGTTGCACAATGAAACGCACAAGCTAATGATAAGATTATATAATTAAAGATTAACTCGAATTCAGTTAAGCAGAACTTTCGGGCTATGCTTAATTATGGGCCTGTGATGATGATGAGGTCGTTCTTATGCACACGTCCTAACATTACGCGTGCTCTTTCCTCGAGCAGATCCCGGTCGATCTGGTCGCTCCGCAGCAGGGCGATGCGGCGCTCCCAATCGGAGCGCTGTGTCTTTAAACCCGCAAGCTCGCCGGAAAGTTCGGCCACCTGAGCCTCATATTTCTGTCGGGCCTCGATACCCCGCGCGCCGCTATGAGCATGATGCACGAAGTAGCCGGCCACAGCCGCCGAAATGCTATAAAGCACCAGCGGGATCAGGAATCGTCGTGCGCGTCTGCGGATTACCATGCCCTTGAGTCCTACAGCAGCATGGTTAAGGAGACGTTGAGGATCGCAAGCGCGATGCTGCTGCCATCCTCGGCGTCATGCCCGGCCGTGTGCCGGATACCCACGTCCTGAACCCTCTAAAACGTGGATGGCCGGGACAAGCCCGGCCATAACGTAGAGTGAAGACTCACTGCTCGATCAAATCAAGCCAAGGCCTTCAATGCCGCGCGGCCTGCGTATCTCGCCTGCGGGCCCAGCTCCTCCTCGATGCGGATGAGCTGGTTGTACTTAGCCAGTCTGTCCGAACGGGCGAGCGAGCCGGTCTTGATCTGTCCGCAATTCGTCGCGACGGCGAGATCCGCGATAGTTGAATCCTCCGTCTCGCCCGAGCGGTGGGACATGACGGCGGTGTAGCCGGCGCGGTGGGCCATATCGACGGCGGCGAGCGTCTCGGTGAGCGAGCCGATCTGGTTGACCTTCACCAGGAGCGAGTTGGCCACCCCCTGCTTGATGCCCTGCGAGAGGCGGTTCACGTTGGTGACGAAAAGGTCGTCGCCGACGAGCTGACACTTGGAGCCTACAAGATCGGTCACAGCCTTCCAGCCCTCCCAGTCGTCCTCGGACATGCCGTCCTCGATGGTGGCGATGGGGTAGGCGGAGACGAGCTTCGCGAGATACTCGGCCTGCTGCTGTGGGTTCAGCTTCTGGCCGGTGCCCTCATAGACATAAGTGCCGTTCTTGAAGAACTCGGTGGCGGCGCAATCGAGGCCAATCACCATGTCCTTGCCGGGCTTGTAGCCGGCCTGCTCGATGGACTTCATGATGAAGTCGAGGGCCGCTTCAGCCGACGGCAGGTTCGGGGCGAAGCCGCCTTCGTCGCCCACATTGGTGTTATGGCCGGCATCCTTCAGCGCCTTCTTGAGGGTGTGGAACACCTCGGCGCCCATGCGCACGGCTTCGGCCAGGGTCGGCGCGCCGACCGGCAGGATCATGAATTCCTGGAAATCGATAGGGTTGTCCGCATGCGCTCCGCCGTTGATGATGTTCATCATCGGCACCGGGAGAACACGGGCCTGTGTGCCGCCCACGTAGCGGTAGAGCGGCAGGGTCGAGGCTTCCGCCGCAGCCTTGGCGACGGCGAGCGACACGCCGAGAATCGCGTTGGCGCCGAGGCGGCCCTTGTTCGGGGTGCCGTCGAGCTCGATCATGGCCTCGTCGATGGCAACCTGCTCTTCCGCATCCATGCCGCCGATGGCGTCCAGGATCTCGTTGTTGACCGCATCGATGGCCTTGAGCACGCCCTTGCCGAGATAGACCGACTTGTCGCCGTCGCGCAATTCGACCGCCTCATGAGCGCCGGTCGAGGCACCGGAAGGCACGGCCGCGCGGCCCATGGAGCCGTCTTCGAGGGTGACATCCACCTCGACGGTGGGGTTGCCTCGGCTGTCGAGGATCTGGCGGGCGAAGACGTCGATGATCGCTGTCATAAAGCAGGCTCCTGCTGGCTGAAGTGCGGCCGGGGCAGCCCGGGAGCGGGTGCGGCCTCAAGTCATGGATTGGCTTATTGACCGAAATACCCAGGTGAGCAAGGACGGCAAGAGCCCTATTCTATCGATCCAAGGCGAAATCATATGACGGAAACCACTCTCCAGCTCGGACAGTCGAGCGCCCTCCCCGACTCGCCTGAGACGGCGCAGCTCGATCGGGTGCCGAACCCGCATCCCGACACCGACTACCTGGCGCGCTTCACCGTGCCGGAGTTCACCTCGCTCTGCCCAGTGACGGGCCAGCCGGATTTCGCGATTCTCGTGATCGATTACGTGCCCGGGACTTGGCTTGTCGAATCGAAGTCGCTGAAGCTCTACATGCACAGCTTCCGCAACCACGGCGCCTTCCATGAGGACTGCACGGTCGCCATCGGCAAGCGCCTCGCCGACCTGCTGGAACCCCGCTATCTGCGCATCGGCTGCTATTGGTATCCGCGCGGTGGCATCCCCATCGACGTGTTCTGGCAGACAGGCAATTTGCCGAAGAACCTCTGGCTGCCCGACCAGGGCGTAGCCCCCTATCGGGCGCGCTGAGCGGCTGGTCGCGTCAGCATGATGGACGCGGCAAGGCCGACGCCAAGGATGATCAGGGCGGCAACAGATGTTGCCCCGGTCAGTCCGATGTGGCGCAGGCCGAACCCCATCAGAACGACACCGAGCGCTTGACCGCAGAAAAACGAGAAAGCGTGGAGCGCCACGGCCGATGCGCGGGCGCCCGGCGCCACCTCGGTCACCTGGGCCTGGAACGTGTTGTGGAGCATGTAGAAGCCGAGGCCCATGAGGAGCATGGCAGCGGCATCGAGTGTCCAGTCGCCGCCCAACCCAAGCATGACGTGTGCAGCGCCCGCGAAGAAACCGCCGCCCAAGAGAATGCGGCCGATGCCGAGCCGCTTCAGCATCCAGGCGACGAGCGCGGAATAGACGAGCCCGCCGATGGCAAACCCGCCAAGGGCAAAGCCGGCCTCAGCCGCCCCGCCCCCGCCCCGTTCCTCGAGCAGGGGCGCTACATAGGGGAAGATGCCGAAAATCGCGATAGCCTCGACGAAGACGAGGCTGAAGAGGGTGAGCGCCCGCGGGTTGGAGAGGATGTCCCGATAGCGCAGGAGCGCGCTGCGCAGATCGAACCGGCCTCCCGGCAGCGCTCCCCTGAACCCGACGACAGTGGCGGCAAGAGCCAAGGCGACTATGATGGTGGACAGGGTGAAGACACCGCGCCAGCCGATCCATTCGGCGAGCAAGCCCGCAAAGGACGAGCCCGCCAGCTGGCCGATGATGACGGCAATGAAGTAGCGGCTCAGGGCCACCTGGCGCTGCGCCATCTCCACCCGGTCGCCGATCAGCGCGATAGCGAGCGGAATGGATCGGCCGGCAGCGGCGCCAGCAATGACGCGAAGCGTGAAGAGCGTCGAAGGATCGGGCGCGAAGATCGAGCAGGCCAGGGCCAGGAAGAGCACGGCCAGGGCGACCTTCATCACACGCTCCTTGCCGAGAGCATCACCGACAGGCCCGAGGACAGGCTGAATGAACGCATAGGGCAGCGCGAAAGCAGCCGAGAGCAGCGCAATGGTCTGAGGCGTGGAGCTCAGGTCCCGGGCGATCACGCCGACCATAGGCTCGACGGCGCGGCCGGAGAAGGTGCTGGCAAAGCCGCTGGTGGCGAGAATCAGGATCAGGTTGCGAGACGACATGGGCGCCTGACGGAGAAACCGTGGAGAAAGCTTCTGCTTCCTACCACGGACACCCCGTTATGCGAGCGGCACGGATGCAGACCTGCCCTCGCGCTGGAACATGGACCGGATCAGACCTTAAGCCTGCCGGTTCTTGGCCAAAGCATCGAAAGTCTTGAGCTGGGCGAGCAGCGCCTCAAGCTCTTTCAGCGGCACCATGTTGGGGCCGTCGGAGGGCGCTTTGTCCGGATCCTGGTGTGTCTCGATGAAGACGCCGGCAACGCCCACCGCAACGGCCGCACGGGAGAGAACCGGGACGTATTCCCGCTGACCGCCCGAGGTCGAGCCCTTGCCGCCGGGCTGCTGCACGGAATGCGTCGCGTCGAAGATCACCGGAGCGCCGGTCTCGGCCATGATCGGCAGGCTGCGCATGTCGGACACGAGGGTGTTGTAGCCGAAGGAAGCGCCGCGCTCGGTGAGCATGACATTCGGGTTGCCCGCCGCCTTCACCTTCTCGGCGACATTCGCCATGTCCCAGGGAGCGAGAAACTGGCCCTTCTTCACGTTGACCACCCGGCCGGTCTTGGCCGCCGCAACCAGAAGATCGGTCTGGCGGCAGAGGAAGGCCGGAATCTGGAGGATGTCGACGACCTCCGCAACGGCAGCGCAGTGGTCGTTCTCGTGAACGTCGGTGAGCACCGGCAGCCCATATCTCTCCTTGACCTCGGCAAAGATGGCAAGCGCCTTGTCGATTCCGATGCCGCGAGCGCTGGAAATCGAGGTCCGGTTCGCCTTGTCGAAGGAGGACTTGTAGACGAGCCCCAGGCCCAGCCTGCCGGCCATCTCGCTGAGGGCAGCGGCCATTTCCAACGCGTGGTCGCGGCTCTCCATGGCGCAGGGCCCGGCGATGATGCTGAGCGGCAAGTGATTCCCGAAGCGGACGGAGCCGGCCTCGACGACGGCAGGGTGCTGTTTGGTATCGGTCATGCGTCGTCACTAGCCGTTTTGGCGCCAAAGGCAAAGTGTCGATGTGGCTTGCCGGCCTCGGAAGCAGCGAGACGGGTCAAGCTGCCAATGCCGAGTGCTTAACTAAAGCATCAACACGGCCTCATTGATCAACAGGAGTAACTTTACTTTAGGTAATTAGCTAAAGAGTATAGAAGAACCAACAATCGTTAAGAAAAATTGCCTGCTGGCAATCAATAAAGAACGACAAGTTATACTGAACGGCGCGCGGGAGGCGCTTTGATGTCAGATCAGGATAAAATGCAGGAACTCGTAGCTATTCGAACTGCCCTTGGATTCACCCAGAGCCGGATGGCGCACGAGATCGATATGAACCTGCGGGACTATCAGGCCTTCGAGTGGGGCGAAACCGAGATTCCGGATCTCTATCTCAGGGCGATCGAGCGGATCGCGATGCTGTACGCGGTCCGCCACAAGAACCCGATGCTGGTTCCACCCTCCATGCGAGCAGAAGCCCTGCAATTCGCCCGACTTGTCGAGATGGAGGTCTGAACCTTAGAACGTCATGGCGGCGGCATTGATGATGCCGGCCGAGAGTGATGAGGCGCCGAGAAACAGGGCAGCGGCCATCTCGCCGGCGGCGATGCGCTGCGAGAGATTGGGCATGACGATCCGCACGAGCCAATAGACGACGATCTGCACGGCAAGCGCGACGAGGCCCCAGACGAGACAGTCGACGATGGTCTGGGCGTGCACGATGGCGCTGGCGAGCGGCAGGGCGAAGCCGACCAGGCTGAAGCCCAAAGCTGTGGCCGCCGAGATCACGTTCTCCCGGATCAGGGCGAACTCGTTGTGCATGGTCGCGAGGGTGTAGATGGCGAGATACAGCCCCACCAGAAAGACGGCGAGCACGAAGAAGATCAGGAAATCGGGCAAGCCCGCGAGAGAAGTAGCCACAGGTTCAAGTCCCCCACCGGTTGGTTATCTTTCAACCGCTTAACGGGACATGGTTAATATTACGTTGGTTCGAACGCGATCGCGACGCCGAAGGCGGCGCTGGCCGGAACGATGAGCCTGCTGCCGATATGCTGGTAGGGGATCTCCGCCGCATCGAGCCACCTCGCCTGCCGCTGGATGTCCTCGACACGGATGGCAAAGGCCACGAGGGACGGCTGGTCGAGTTCGGCCTCGATCGAGCCGTATATCTCGGCGGCATCGTCGGGCGTCAGGACGTCGATATGGTCTTCATTCAAGCGGAAAGACAGGTCGTCTCCGTCCGGGCTTCCGGGCTGCACGCCCGTGAAGGCGGCAAGGAAGCCGCGCAACTGCTCCGGCTCAGGAGCAGCCAGAGTAACGGATGAGATCCGGGTCGCCTGATTGTCGTGGCGTTGGAACTCCGGGTTCCAGAAATTCTCCGGATAATGCTGCTGGCAAACGAAGAAGGCTGCCTTGGGAGAACGCTCGGCTGACGTGAAAGCCAGCGTGAAAGCGACCTTGGTCTCGCTGCCGTCGGGCCGGCGTCCGGTTCGCTCGAAATGGAACGGCTCGAAGGATCCGATGCCTTTCGCAGTGAAGAGTACGGCGTCAGCCTTTGCGTCCTGACTGTCGAGGACCAGCATGGCCAGACCTTCACGGGCCCGCAGGTAGTCCTGAACAAAGGCCCCGAAGCTGAAGGCGCTGGCTGTATGGGGTGCGATGGCCGCGCCCTCGCCCAGGCTGATCAACTCGATGAAGGAGCCGGGAAATTGGATGATCCGGTTCTCGGTGCCCCAAGGGTGTCGGTTGCGCGATCCCACCTGGAAGCCGAGGCGCTGGTAGAAATGTCCGGCCTGGTCAAGATCCTGAACGGCAACAACGAGATGGTCGATCCGGCGGGTCATAGAACTCTTCCCTGTCGGTCGCACCCATGAAATCCGGACGCGACGGTTCAGGTTAACATCAAACCAGCCGGCTTTGCTCCACGGCCGCATGGATGAAGCTCTTGAAAAGCGGGTGCGGCTCGAACGGACGCGACTTCAGCTCAGGATGATATTGCACGCCGATGAACCACGGATGGTCCTCGTACTCCACGATTTCGGGCAGGATGCCGTCCGGCGAGACGCCGGAGAAGCGCAGGCCCTTGGCTTCCAGCTGGTCGCGGTAGGACATGTTCACTTCGTAGCGGTGACGATGGCGCTCTGAGATTTCGGTGCCGCCATAGATCTCCGCCACCTTGCTGCCGGACTTGAGAGAGGCCTGATAGGCGCCGAGTCGCATAGTGCCGCCGAGATCGCCGCTGGCATTGCGTTTCTCGAGTTCGTTGCCGCGCAGCCACTCGGTCATGAGGCCGACGACCGGCTCCGAGGTCGGGCCGAACTCGGTGGAGCTGGCGTCCTGGATGCCGGCAAGGGAGCGGGCCGCTTCGATGACGGCCATCTGCATGCCGAAGCAGATGCCGAAATACGGCACCTTGCGCTCGCGGGCGAAGCGAGCTGCCCGGATCTTGCCCTCGGCGCCGCGCTGGCCGAAGCCGCCGGGCACCATGATGCCGTGTATGCCCTCCAGGAACGGAGCCGGATCCTCGCTCTCGAAGACCTCGCTCTCGATCCATTCCAGGTTCACCTTCACCTGATTGGCGATGCCGCCATGGTGCAGCGCCTCGATGAGCGACTTATAGGCGTCCTTGAGGCCGGTATACTTGCCGACCACGGCGATGTTGACCTCGCCCTCGGGGTTGTGGACGCGCTCGGAGATGGTGGTCCAGCGCGACAGGTTCGGAGTTTTCGCCGTATCGAGGCCGAAAGCCGCCAGAACCTCGCTGTCGAGTCCCGCCTGGTGGTAGGCCAGCGGCACATCGTAGATCGAGCGGGCGTCCCGCGCCTCGATCACAGCCGTTTCGCGCACGTTGCAGAACAGGGCGAGCTTGCGGCGCTCGTCCTTCGGAATCTCGCGGTCGGTGCGGCACAGCAGGATGTCGGGCTGGATTCCGATGGAGCGCAATTCCGCCACGGAGTGCTGGGTTGGCTTGGTCTTCAGCTCGCCGGCGGAAGGGATGAACGGCAGCAGGGTCAGGTGCACATAGATCGCCTGCCCTCTCGGCAGATCGTTGCCGAGCTGACGGATGGCCTCGAAGAACGGCAGGCCCTCGATGTCGCCCACCGTGCCGCCGATCTCGACCAGGACGAAATCGAAGCCGTCATTGCCCGTGAGCACGAAGTCCTTAATGGCGTTGGTGACGTGCGGGATCACCTGGATGGTCGCGCCGAGATAGTCGCCGCGGCGCTCCTTGGTGATGATGTCGAGATAGATGCGTCCCGTCGTGATGTTGTCGGCCTTGGTGGCCGGCACGCCGGTGAAGCGCTCGTAATGACCGAGATCCAGGTCGGTCTCAGCGCCGTCGTCAGTCACGAAGACCTCGCCGTGCTGATAGGGACTCATCGTCCCCGGATCAACGTTGAGATATGGGTCGAGCTTGCGAAGCCGGACCTTGTAACCGCGTGCTTGGAGAAGCGCTCCCAGAGCTGCCGAAGCCAGCCCCTTGCCGAGCGAAGACACCACGCCGCCGGTGATGAATACGTACCGCGTCATGGACCCCTATCCATAAGTATCGGGCTCCGATTCGCAATCGCGAACCGGACCACCCGAAAGCCATCCACAAAAAGAGAGGGCCGGAAGCACCGGCCCTGGTATCATTTACTGCTGAGGCGCTGCGGGCGCCGGCGCCGGGGCGCCTGGAGCGGGAGCCGCCGGTTGATCGCCCTGGAGACGCTGCAACTGCTCGAGCACGTTGCCGCCCTGCGGAGCCGCCGGAGCCTGCTGGCCCGGAGCCGCCGGCGCGGTGCCGTCGAGAATCGAGCGCGGAGCCCGGGTCGAGGTCGCCATGACGGTGAGCGCGATGCTCGTCACAAAGAAGAGGCCGGCCAGAATTGCGGTCGCACGGGTGAGTGCATTGGCCTGGCCGCGCCCGGTCATAAAGCCGGAGACACCGCCGCCACCTCCACCGCCACCGAGGCCCATGCCGCCGCCCTCGGAGCGCTGCAGGAGAACCACGCCGATCAGGGCAAGCACGATGATCAGGTGGATGATGATGAGAACTGTTTGCATCGTTTCCAAAAACCTCAAGCGGCTGCGCACAGGGCGACAGCCGCTCGCAATCCGTTCGTTGCGGCGGCCTGTAGCATAGGTGGGCTCAGGATCAAAGACCCGCAAGCCGCCTTTTCGCACTTACCCCAGATAAGCCCCTGCAATGCCCAGGAAATCGGCTGCCACGAGGCTGGCGCCTCCGACGAGGGCGCCATTGACGTTGTCCACCGCCATCAGCTCGACGGCATTGGAGGGCTTCACTGAGCCGCCGTAAAGGATGCGGACCTTGGGGGCATCCGCCTTACCGACGAGGCGCTTCAGCTCCTCACGGATCGCGGCATGGACCTCTGCCACGTCGGCGGCCGTCGGGGTTAGGCCCGTGCCGATGGCCCAGACGGGCTCGTAGGCGACGACGAGGTTGTGGCTGTTCGACTCGACCGGGATCGAGCCGCGCAGCTGCTTCTTGACCACCGCAAGAGCTTTGCCGGCTTCACGCTCCTCCCGAGTTTCGCCGACGCAGACGATGGCTGTGAGGCCGGCCCGGTGGGCCGCCATGGCCTTGGCGCAGACATCCGCGTCTTTCTCCCTGTGGTACTGGCGGCGCTCCGAATGGCCGACGATCACGTAGGTTGCCCCGGCATCGGCCAGCATCTCGGCCGAAAGGTCACCGGTGAAGGCGCCTGATTCCTTCGCATGGCAGTCCTGCCCGCCTATCGCGACCCGGGAGCCGACCGAGGCTTGCGCGAAATGGCCGACCAGGGTCGCGGGCGGACAAACGGCCAGCTCGACCTTTGCCTTGAGGCCTGGGGTATATCCTGCGTGAATCTCCTCCAGCACCCTGGCCGAGTTCCTCAGACCATTCATCTTCCAGTTGCCCGCAACCAGCGGGCGTGGCCTATCGACGCTCATATCGGGCACTCCTGTCACGCTTGATAACTTGGCACTAGCAGAGGCTTGAGCCTTCTTTCAACCAGACTTGCCCTTTTCGTAGAGCCCATGATCGTTTATCGGCAGGTTTAACGAATTTTTGGGAAACGGGTTCACGATGCTTCGGAACATGCGCAAGGCTGGGCAGACAATCGTCGGCAAAGTCATCGCCACCATCTTTTTCGGCGCCCTCATCGTCAGCTTCGCCATCTGGGGCATCGGCGACATCTTCCGCGCAACGCCCGCTTCCACAGTGGCCGAAGTCGGCGACACGACGATCACGGTCGACCAGACCCGCAACGCCTACACCAACGAGCTGCAGCGGCTCGGGCGCCAGTTCCGCACGGTTATCAGCCCCGAGCAGGCCCGCGCCTTCGGCCTCGACCAGCAGGTGATCAACAACCTGGTGACCGATGCCGTCCTAGCCGAGAAGGCCAGAGAAATGGGTCTCTCCGTCTCGGACCAGCTTGTTGCCGCGGCGATCATGAACAACCCGGCCTTCAAGGGTGCCGACGGCCAGTTCAACCGCGCCCTGTTCGATCAGGCCCTGCGCAACGTCAACCTCTCCGAAGCCGGCTTCGTGCAGGAGCAGCGCTCCGCCATGGCGCGCCTTCACCTCGCCGAGGCCCTTGCCGGGGACATCAACGTGCCCCTGGCCGCCAAGGAGGCCTTGAACCGCTATGCCACTGAGCGCAGGGCCGCATCCTACCTTCTCCTGACGGCAGCCATGGCGGGCGAGGTTCCCGCTCCCACGGCTGAACAGCTCGAGACCTTCTTCAACGAACGCAAAAGCGCCTTCCGCGCCCCTGAGTACCGGGCCGTGTCGGTTATGGCACTTGATGCCGCGGCCCTCGCCAAGCCCGACACCGTCTCAGAGGCCGACGCCCGCCAGCGCTACGAGCAGCAGAAGGCGAGATACGGCACTCCCGAGCGCCGGACGATCCAGCAGATCACCTTCCCGTCTCAGGCCGAGGCCGAGGCTGCCGCCATCAAGATCAGGGAAGGCGCAACCTTCGAATCCGTCGCAGCGGAACGCAACGTGTCGCCGCAGGATCTTGAGCTCGGCACCTTCACCAAGGCCGAGATGCTGGATCCGGCCGTGGCGGATGCTGCCTTCGGCCTGGGGCAGGGAGCGGCAAGCGCTCCGGTCGCCGGCCGTTTCGGCCCTGTGCTCCTGCGGGTGACGCAGATCCAGCCGGAAGCCGTGCGGCCGTTCGAGGAGGTTGCCGCGGAACTCCGCCAGGAGGTCGCAACGGAGCGGGCCCAGGGACAGATCGAGCGGATCCATGACGAGATCGAGGATCTGCGCGCCGGCGCCAAGCCTCTGGCGGACATCGCCAGGGAGAAGGGCCTGATCCTAGTCCAGGCCCCGGCGGTTGATGCCAATGGTCTCGACAAGGCCGGCACCCCGGTCGACCTTCCCCAGAAGGATGCGGTGGTGAAGGCCGCCTTCGCGTCGGATATCGGCGTCGACAACGAGGCTTTGCGCACCGGCACCGGCTATGTCTGGTACGACGTGACCGGCATCGAGGCCTCCCGCGAAAAGAACCTCGACGAGGTTCGCGATCAGGTCGCTGCCCAGTGGCGTGAGGATCAGGTCGCCCAGCGTCTCTCTGAGAAAGCCCGTGGGCTGACGGAGCGCCTGGAAAAGGGCGAGGCCATCGAAGCCTTGGCCCAGGAGGCCGGCGCAAATGTGCAAACCGCCACCGACCTTGCCCGGAACGCTGCCAAGAACGACCTGACCACTGAAGCCGTGAACCGCATCTTTGCCGTTCCGGTCGGCAAGACAGGAAATGCGGCCAATGGCCCGGATGCACGCGCCGTGTTCAAGGTTACCTCCGCGACGGTCCCTCTCCTGGTCACTTCCACCCAGCAGGCACAGAACACCGAGAACCAGCTCCGCACAGGCCTCGGCGACGACCTGATCGGCCAGTACATCGCTCAAGTCAGGCAGGATCTCGGCGTCACCATCAACCAGCAGGCGTTGCGTCAGGCCACAGGCGGTGAACTGTAAGCCATGACGCTCACGCCCGATTTCGACACGTTCGCCACAGCCTATGAGGCTGGCGAGGCGGGCGTTCTGCGCGCCACCCTGGTGGGCGATCTTCTCACCCCTGTCGCAGCCTTCCTGAAGCTGCGGCACGGGCGGAAGGGCTCGGCCTTCCTGCTGGAATCGGTCGAAGGCGGGGCGACCCGCGGCCGCTTCTCCATGATCGGGCTCGATCCGGATCTCGTCTGGCGCTGCCAGGATGGTGTTGCGTCCATCGACCGACAGGCGCTAAGCCGGATGCAGGAATTCAGGGTGGAGGACCAGCCTCCTCTGGAAAGCCTGCGGGCCCTGATCAAGGAAAGCGCCCTGCCCCTCTCGGACGACCTGCCGCCCATGGCGGCCGGGCTCTTCGGGTATCTGGGGTACGACATGGTGCGGCTCATGGAGCGCCTGCCCAAGCCCAACCGCGACGTGCTGAAGGTGCCGGACGCCATCCTCATCCGGCCCACCGTGATGGTGGTGTTCGATGGGGTAAGGGACGAGATCTCGCTCATCACACCCGTGCGCCCTCAGTCGGGCACCTCCGCCAAGGCAGCCTATGAAACGGCATTGGCGCGCCTCGACGAGGTGACCGCGGCGCTGGAGCGCCCGCTGCCCATGGATGACCGCACAGACCCCACTCACATCCACTTCGAGCCGCCGGTGTCCAACACCACGCCGGACGAGTTCGAGGCAATGGTCGCCAAGGCGAAGGACTACATCCGCGCAGGCGACATCTTCCAGGTGGTTCTGTCCCAGCGCTTCGAGGCAGCCTTCCCGCTCCCTGCCTTTGCGCTCTATCGCTCCCTGCGCCGGGTCAATCCGGCGCCGTTCCTCTGCTATCTCGACTTCGAGGACTTCCAGATCGTCTGCTCAAGCCCTGAGATCCTGGTGCGGGTCCGCGACGGCAAGGTTACGATCCGCCCCATCGCTGGCACCCGCCCGCGTGGCGCCACGGCCGCCGAGGACCGGGCCCATGCGGAGAGCCTGCTGGCCGACCAGAAGGAACGCGCCGAGCACCTGATGCTGCTCGACCTGGGGCGCAACGATGTGGGCCGTGTGGCCGAGATGGGCTCCGTGCAGGTCACAGATTCATTCTTCCTCGAATACTACAGCCAAGTGATGCACATCGTTTCGAACGTGGAAGGCCGCCTGGACTCGAGCTTCGATGCCCTCGACGCTCTCATCGCGGGCTTTCCGGCCGGCACCGTTTCAGGCGCGCCGAAGGTGCGCGCCATGCAGATCATCGACGAGTTGGAGAAGGACAAGCGCGGTCCTTATGCCGGGTGCATCGGCTATTTCGGCGCCAATGGCGAGATGGACACCTGCATCGTGCTGCGCACCGCCGTCGTGAAGGACGGCCGCATGGCCGTGCAGGCAGGCGCCGGGATCGTCTACGATTCAGATCCGGCCTCCGAGCAGCAGGAATGCATCAACAAGTCGAAGGCGCTCTTCCGAGCCGCTGAAGAGGCCGTGCGCTTCGCCAGTCAGGCGAGGGTTGGGCAATGAGCTTCCCGTCAATGCTTCCCTTGACCAGGGGCGGCGCATACGCGAACGTCGGCTCGCCATGACCCGCGTTCTCGTCATCGACAATTACGACAGTTTCACTTGGAACCTGGTGCATCTGCTTGGTCCTCTTGCCACGTCGGTAGACGTGGTCCGCAACGACGCCATCACTACGGATGAGGTGATTGCCTCCCGGCCGGATGCGATCGTGCTCTCCCCCGGGCCTTGCACTCCGAATGAGGCGGGGATCTGCCTTGATCTCGTGAAGCGGGCCTCACCTGAGATCCCGACCTTCGGCGTGTGCCTCGGCCTGCAGAGCATCGGTCAGGTCTTCGGCGGCACCGTCTCGCGGGCGCCGCTTCCCATGCACGGCAAGGTGTCCGAGGTTGAGCACAGCGGACAGACGATTTTTCGTGGCATCAACGGCTCGTTCAAGGCCACCCGTTACCATTCCCTGATCGTGGATCGGGAGACCTGCCCGGACGACCTTCTCGTGACCGCGGAGACGGCAGACGGCCTCGTGATGGGCCTGTCCCACCGATCATTGCCGGTCCACGGCGTGCAGTTCCACCCCGAGAGCATCCTGTCGGAGCATGGGGTGACGATCATGCGCAATTTTTTCGACCTCGCGGCGGATTGGAACGCCAAGCACCGCGCGACTGGCGGCGCAGCCGCACCAGCAGGACAGTAAAAGCGATGGAATCCTTTAAATCGTACCTCGCCAAGGTCGCCACCGGCGCGTCGCTGACGCGGGATGAGGCACGGGATGCATTCGACGACCTGCTCTCCGGCGAGGTGACGCCAGCCCAGGGCGGTGCCTTCCTGATGGCCCTCAGGGTTCGGGGCGAAGCGCTCGACGAGATCGTCGGCGCCGTCACCGCCATGCGCGGGCGCATGCTTCGCGTTAACGCTCCCGAGAATGCCGTCGACATCGTCGGCACCGGCGGCGATCACAAGGGCAGCTACAACATCTCGACGCTTGCCTCGATCATCGTGGCATCCTGCGGTGTTCCCGTTGCCAAGCACGGCAACCGGGCGGCGTCCTCCAAATCAGGAACGGCCGATGTTCTGGCAGCGCTCGGGGTGAAGCTCGGCCTCGATGCGACCGGCCTGGAGCGCTGCCTCGCCGAGACCAAGCTCTGCTTCATGTTCGCCCAGACGCACCACGCCGCCATGCGCCACGTGGCGCCGGTCCGCGTCGAGCTTGGCACAAGAACGATCTTCAATCTGCTCGGGCCTCTCGCCAATCCGGCCGGCGCCAAGCGGCAGCTTCTCGGCGTCTTCTCAGAGTCTTGGCTCGAGCCCCTCACGCAGGTTTTGAAGGAGCTCGGCTCCCACAAGGTCTGGACCGTGCATGGCTCGGACGGGCTCGACGAGATGACCACCACAGGCCCGACCTTCGTTGTCGCGTTGGAGAATAGCGCCATACGCCGGTTCACCGTCACACCCGATGAGGTTGGCTTGCCGACAGCATCGCTGGACGAGCTTCGGGGCGGAGATCCCGAGCACAACGCGGCCCAGTTGCGTGCTGTATTGGACGGTGCCCGCACGCCCTATCGCGACGTCGCATTGCTCAATGCCGCTGCCTCCCTCGTGGTGGCTGACGAGGCTGCCAATCTGCGTGACGGCTTGGAGCGGGCATCGCGTGCCCTCGACAGCGGCGCCTCGAAGGCGACTCTCGATCGCCTCGTTCAAGTATCTAACAGTTGAGCGGCTAAGCCATGAGCGATGTTCTCAGCCGGATCGAAACCTATAAACGCCAGGAGATCGCAGCCGCAAAGGCCGCCGTCCCGCAAGCTGAGATCGAGCGCCGCGCCCGTGAGGCCTCACCGCCCCGCGGCTTTGCCAAAGCCATCGAGCGTCACCTCGCTGCAGGGCGGCCCGCGCTGATCGCCGAGGTCAAGAAGGCAAGCCCCTCCAAGGGGCTGATCCGCGCCGATTTCGACCCGCCGAGCCTCGCCCGCGCCTATGCCGAAGGCGGCGCCACCTGTCTGTCGGTTCTGACTGACGAGCCATCTTTCCAGGGCAGACCCGAATATCTCGGCCAAGCCCGCGATGCCTCAGGCCTTCCGGCCCTGCGCAAGGACTTCCTGTTCGAGCCCTACCAGGTCTACGAGGCCCGCGCCTGGGGCGCGGACTGCATTCTTGTGATCATGGCGAGCGTCACGGACGATGAGGCTCGCGCCCTGATCGACACTGCCCACACCCTCGGCATGGACGTGCTCATTGAGGTGCATGACCGGGAGGAGCTGGAGCGCGCCCTTCCGCTCAACACGAAGCTAATCGGCATCAACAACCGCAATCTTCGCACCTTCGAGGTCTCGCTCGGGGTCAGCGAGGAGTTGGCGCCGCTGATCCCATCCGACCGCATCATCATAGGTGAGAGCGGCATCTTCGCCCTCCAGGACATCGAGCGTCTGACGAAGGTGAACATCCACACCTTCCTCGTGGGCGAAAGCCTGATGCGCCAGGCGGACGTGGCGGCAGCCACCCGCAGGCTCCTGTTCGGCGAGGCCGCATGACGAGGCTCACGCATCTCGATGCGGCGGGCGAGGCCAACATGGTCGACGTCTCGGACAAAGACGTCACGAGCCGCACGGCGGTCGCTGAAGGATGCGTGGTCATGCTGCCTGAGACGGTGGCCCTCATTCGCCAGGGCGATGCCAAGAAGGGCGACGTGTTGGGAACTGCGCGCCTCGCCGGCATCATGGCCTCGAAGCGCACACACGAACTCATCCCCCTCTGCCACCCTCTCCTGATTTCGAAAGTGAAGGTGGACTGCACTCTCGACGAGAGCCTTCCCGGCGTGCGTGTGAGCGCCGAGGTGAAGGTGTCGGGTCAGACCGGCGTCGAGATGGAGGCGCTGACCGCTGTCTCCGTCGCGTGCCTGACGATCTATGACATGGTGAAAGCCGCCGATAAGGGCATGCGGATCGAGAACATCCGCCTGCGCCGGAAAAGCGGCGGACGATCTGGAGACTTCGAGGCGCCATGAGCCTGATCTCGGTTGAGGATGCCCTGTCGCGGGTGTTGGCGAGTGTGGAGAAACCGCTCGAAACCGAGCATGTCCCCCTCGCCTCCTGCGCCGGGCGCACTCTCGCCGAGGATCTCAGCGCCCTGCGCGACCAGCCGCCCTTCCCGGCCTCGGCCATGGATGGCTATGCAGTGCGCAGTGCCGACTGCACCCAAGCTCCCGTAACCCTGCAGGTGGTCGGCACCAGCGCTGCTGGGTCACGGTTTACTGGAACTGTCGGTACCATGGAGGCTGTTCGGATCTTCACGGGCGCACCCATGCCCGATGGCGCCGATGCGGTGGTGCTGCAGGAGGATACTGAGCGCGAGGGCGATCAGGTGACGGTGAAGGAGGCAGCTCGCCCTAACCGCCATATCCGGCCGGCGGGTTTGGACTTTCGTGCCGGCGACATCCTTCTGCAAGCAGGCCTGCGCCTCGATTCCCGTCATATCGCCCTTGCGGCAGCCATGGGCCACGGGAGGCTCCCTGTCCATCGGAAACCCAAGGTCGCTATCCTTGCCACTGGTGACGAGTTGGTGCGGGCTGGTGAGACGGCTGGTTCCGACCAGATCTATGCATCAAGTCTCCCGGCTACCATCATGATGGTGGAAAAGGCCGGTGCCGAGGCCATTGATCTCGGCATTGCCCGCGACACGCTCGAATCCCTCGACGACCGGATTCAGGTGGCTCGCGATGCAGGCGCCGATATCCTCGTCACCCTAGGAGGAGCCTCGGTAGGCGAGCACGACCTCGTTCAGAAGGCTCTCAGCCGCCAGGGCATGGATCTCGGCTTCTGGCGCGTGGCCCTCCGACCTGGCAAGCCGCTCATGCACGGGCGCCTCGGCTCGACCCTCCTCCTGGGCCTTCCTGGCAACCCTGTCTCTTCCCTCGTCTGCGCCGTCCTGTTCCTCGTGCCGGCCATCCGTGCCTTCCTGGGCGACCAGCGGGCCTCAGAAGATCCGGCGGAGGATGCGATCCTCGGGGCGGATCTGCCGTCCAACAAGGAGCGGCAGGATTACATGCGCGCCTCGCTTGCCCTGCAGGACGTGCCGTTAAGCCTTGCCCAAGGCACTGCGCGGCTGATGCTGCCTGTTGCGACGCCGCACCTCCTGCAGGACTCCTCCATGCTGAGCATTCTTGAGCGCTCCGACGCCCTGCTTGTCCGACCTCCCCATGCCCCCGCGGCGACAGCGGGGGAGCCTTGTCGAATTATTCGGCTGGAGCGGTTTTGCTAATGAAAACATAGCGGCTCTTTCAAGCCCTACCCCTCGGCAATATCAGAGGCCTTTGGATTCAAGCGATATTAGCTCCCGGCGCGAGAACTATTATTGCAAGCTGCAAGTGTGCCTCCGAGACAATGTCAGTTGCCTGATTATCGATCTTGTGCAACTATATACCATTAAGTAATGCTAAGCCTTTTCAGGCTTCTAGGGGGTTAAAAGTGGCAGTCGAAATTATCAATGGCACTGAGAATGGCGAGCAATTCAATGTTGTCGCCCTCATACCGGGTCAAGACGGTCTTATCTACAATGGGTTGGGTGGCAACGATGTCTTCGTTGTCAACGCAGGTGTGTCGCAAACCAGCATTTATGGCACGAATGGCGCTGGCGACTTCGCGGACGCGCAATTTGATACCATCCAGCTTTTAGGCTCTGCTCATCTTAATTCTGTTGTCGGAATCGACGAACTAAGATTTGCGTCCCTGAATCTTGCGACGACGCTCAGCTACAATGCCAACAGCTCCTTTGGTGTATCGAAGGTTGTCGGATCTGCCGCTGGCATTGACACCATTCACTTCAGCAGCGCTTCGGAACCTGTCGACCTCGACCTTTCTAAGACAGTATTTGAAAACTGGGGCCGCGCCAATCAGACCATTCTGGTCGAGATGAACACCGACGCTACGAGGATCAACGATGACCGCTTCGTTGGCAGCACGGCTGGCGAGCGCGTCACAGCAGGCGTGGGTCGCGATCTTCTCTATGGCAATGCTGGCAACGACTATCTCGACGGCGGCGACGGCATCGACGTGCTCGACGGCGGCGAAGGCAATGATACCCTGATCGGTGGCGGCGGCGAGGGCCCGAATATCCTCAAGGGCGGCAACGGCAACGACGTCTACAAGTTCAACGAGAAGGTCGATATCATCATCGATACGGGCGGTCTCGACAGTCGTATGGTGTCCAAGACGACGGCGATGTCATCCAAGGATAAACTTGAAGGGTTAGCCGCCGACGAGGCCGTTGGAGGCAAGTCGATCAATCTGACCGGAAATGACAAGGCTAACCTGCTCGTCGGTCACGCTGGGAAGAACATGCTGAAAGGTATGAACGGCAACGATATCATCGAAGGTCGGGGTGGCAATGATCAACTCGATGGCGGCGCCGGCAACGACCAACTCTTTGGTGGACAGGGCAATGACAAACTCACCGGCGCCGCAGGAAGGGACACCTTCCATTTCGATACGGCTTTGGGCGGGAATGTAGACAAGATTGTCAGCTTCTCGGCCAAAGATGACCGGATCGCGCTCGACAGGGACATTTTTACCGCCCTCAGTGGGAGCAAGCTATCCACTTCAGCCTTCTATATTGGAGCGAAAGCTAAAGATGCTGGCGACCAGATCATCTACAATAAGGCATCGGGCGCGCTTTATTACGATGCGGATGGTACTGGCACCTCTGCGGCAGCCATTAAGTTCGCTACGCTCGATAAGAACCTCAAGCTGTCAGCTTCTGACTTCATCATAATCTAGGAGCTGGCAAGCACTACTCCTTGAAACCCGCTGCGGCTCGAGCCGCAGCGGGTTTCTTTGTTTTTCATCAGGGGGCTGTGCGTATGAACACCCTTTTGACGGGGTAATTCACTTGAAGCTTGGCACCATCGAGGTGGCTCTTCTCACCCATGATAATATCAATATGCCGTACAAGGCAGAGATGAACCTCGATCATAAGCCTTGATGACGCAGGTACATGCTTGTGCGCCGGAGCTTTCATTACAAGAGGCCATTAAAAAACCGGCTTCCCAAAGAGAAGCCGGTTTCTTTTCTATTATAACGTGTCAGCGCTTAGATAAAGAACAGCTCTGTAACCTTGAAGTTCTTCAATGCCGTATTGTTGGTAAAGGTTGCCATCTCGATCGCAGCCTTCGAACCCGAACCGTCGGCATCATAGTACAGCACGCGCTTCTTGGCATCATAAACGAAGTAGTCGTCGCTATCCTTCGCCTTGTCATTGACTGTGAAGAACTTGCTAGCCAGTGCCTTAGGCCTGGCCTCCGTTCCGCTCTTGATTGCGGCATAGAGCGTCTTGTTGCTCTTGAACAGGGTGTTCTCGAGCCAAATCGAGTCGTCCTTGACGCTGTAATCCTTGATCGTATCGAAGTTTACTCTCCGATCAGTCGAGGATGTCCCCAGCTTCCCGTCGAACACGAACTTGTCCTTGCCTGTGCCACCCCACAGGGTGTCGTTGCCATAGCCGCCCCAGAGCTTGTCGTCTCCAGCACCGCCGTAGAACGTGTCCTTAAAGTTGCCGGTGTTGCTACCCTTGATAACGTCATTGAGCGGGCTGGCGCTACCAAACGCCATCGTCTCAACCGCTAGGTCGGAGACGTTAATGGCGAAGGTCTGCCGCGAGGCCCCGCCCCTGCCGTCGCTGACCTCGATCGTCACTGAGTGCTGCTGGGCCTGCTCAAAATCGAACAGCACCCCGTTAGCAACCTGAAGCTGATTGCCGACGACTTGGAAACGGCCATCGTTTTCGACGAGCGCTCCACTCGCCGACACAATCTTATAAGTTAGCGCGTTGCCATCCGGATCGGCAGCAGAAAGCGTACCAACTGGGGTGTTATTAAGAGCGAGTTCTTGAATTGTCGGATTGCTGAGCGTAGGCACGCTCGGAATACGATTGGGAACGTTCTCAGCAACATCGTCGACCCTGATCGTGAAATCCCGAGTCGAGGAACCGCCCTTACCGTCAGTCACGATAACCTTCACCACATGCTGGTGATTGGGTCCTGAATTCTCATAGTCGAGGCTTGCACCAGCCCGGAGCTTCAGAACCCAGACATCTGGATTCGTTTCGACAATCTCAAACTTCCCGCTTTGATCACCGTTCGGAGCGATTGCAAATTCTAGCTGATCGCCTGGATCTTGATCCTTTGCCTTGAGGATCCCCAAGACGCTTCCCGCCGTGTTCTCAGCGATTGCAGATGTTGCTGTTCCATCTGCAAATTCCAGATCATACGGATCATGATTCCCGGGCGTCTTGGCGGTGATCGTCGTCTCGACCTTGATCTGCCTGTTAGTGACGGGCGTGGTGCCATCATCCACTACGATGCGGAATTCGGTCGTCTTGATGCTGGGCTGCGTAGCGCCTGGACGATCTGTCGGATTAAACTCGATACCCTTCAGAATGAGGTTCAGGAAATCTTTCGACCCACTGAACGTATACGTCCTGTTCCCGAGTTCGTCTTCGAACGTTGGATTGGCGCCAGTTGGGAATGTAAGGGCACCATCATCCTTTGCAAATGTGATCTTGACGGTCAGATTGTTAGTATCTTCGTCACTGACGGTGACACCGGCAAACGGATTGACAACGGATCCTGTATCTTCGGCTGGGAATTCCGTGGTTCCAGTGACCGTTATGACCGGTGCCTTGTCTACGTTATTGACGATAATAGAGACTGCCGTAGGGGTGCCTGACTGCAATGAGCCGTCGGTGGCTTTCACTTCATAGCTAAAGGTCTTGCTGGTGCCTGAGGTGACCTGAATCTTGGTCGGGTCGTTCACCCGCACCTGCCAGACACCATTCACCAGTTCGATCTTGAACGCGCCGTCACTGCTGACACGCCCGCTCGAGCCGGTCTGAGCGTTGACGAACTCAAAGCTTGGCGTCGTGCCGTCGGGATCGGTGGCCGCAAGGGTACCCACGACTGCATTGAGTCCGGCATTCTCGTTGATCGGATTGCCAGCCGTGTACGTTGCGGTGTTGGGCGCCTCATTGACGTTGTTCAGGTAGACCTTGATCGTGGTCAGGCCTGACTGCAGACCGCCCGTACCGGCTTCGGTCGCCCGCACCGTCAGGGTGAAGAACTTGCCGCCCTGATCGCTGCCCAGGTTCGGGTTGTTCTCGAAGTCCTGCGCCGAACCTGTGAAGGTGATCTGACCGTTGCCGCTGTTGATCGAGAACAGGCCGCCTGGATTGCTGGCCAGAGAATACTGCAGCGTGGCCGTGCCTTCCGGGTCGGTCGACAGCACAGTGGCCACCACCGTGCCGGCGGAACCGGCCTGGTTCTCGTTGATCGTCGCCACCTGCCCCTGCACCACGGGGTCTGACGGCGGCTGGTTCACGGCAACCGGATTGACGGTGAAGGTCACCTGTTCGCGGTGGGAGCCGCCGCTGCCGTCGCTGACCCGCACATAGACCGTCACCTGGGTCGGAGTAGCGACATCCGGCAGCCCGCCCGGTCCGACCGTGATCACGCCGGTGGTGGCGTTGATCTGGTAGTTGGTGCCCGTGTAGGTCGAGCCGTCCTGGTTCACCAGGGCATAGCTGAAGGTGCGGAACGCTGGATTGGTGTCCGGATCTGTGACGTTGGCGCCAGTGGCGATCACCGCGCCCTGTGCGGCATTCTCATTGACGGTGTTGATCGTGGTGTAGGACAGGTCCGACGGCGCCTCGTTTACGTCGGTGACGTAGACCTTCACCGTCGTGGTGGCGGACTGAGCGCCCGGCCCGTCGGTAGCGCGTACCACCACCTCGAAGTACTTGCCGTTCTGGTCGCTCTTCAGGTTCGGGTTGGTCTCGTAATCCTGAGCCCCGCCGTTGAAGGTGATCTGGCCGCTGCCGCTGTTGATCGAGAACAGGTTGCCTGGATTGCCGCCAGTGACAAACGAGTACGAGACCGAACCACCACCGATGCCATCGTCATTCGACAGCACGGTAGCGACCACCTTGGAGGTGCCGTCGTTCTCGACAATCGCCGTCACCTGCCCCTGCACCGCAGGCGCCGACGGAGGCTGGTTGACCGGAGCCGGGTTGGTCGAAGTCACCGTGATCGTGTTGTCGTTGGTGTCGCTCAGACCGGCAGAGTCCGTTACCCTGACCGTGAAGGTCGTATCCACG
Source organism: Microvirga sp. CF3062 (assembly GCF_036314045.1). Classification (NCBI taxonomy): domain Bacteria; kingdom Pseudomonadati; phylum Pseudomonadota; class Alphaproteobacteria; order Hyphomicrobiales; family Methylobacteriaceae; genus Microvirga; species Microvirga sp. CF3062. Next base: position 334,787 of record NZ_JAYGGN010000004.1, on the reverse strand, counting down.
GACCCATAGGTGGTGCCGCGGTCGGCCGGGTTGAACTGCAGCGCACGGATGGCGGTATTCACCTGAGCCACTGTGCCGCTCACCGTGTACACACCAGTGGCGGGATCGAAGCTGCCGGCCACACCCGCCGGAATGATGATCGCACCCTCAGAGGCTGTGTCGAGCGTGATTGTCACCGTTACAGTCGCACCGTCATCGGCAATCGTCACGCCGCCAAACGGCGTCGGCAGGCCCGTGGTGGCATTGTGCGCGATGCTGCCAGTAAAGACGGCGTTCGTTACCGACGGCGCCTGGTTGACTGGACCTTCAGGCTCAAGATCATTCAAGGCCACGTCATAGATGCCTGTATGAACGACCCCACCAGTTGAGTTAACTGCTTCTATCCAGATCTGCTGGTGAAAATTGCCGACCTCGGTTTCATCCTCATAATCAAACAAGGTACTGCCGCCGTTAGCGACGGCAAGGTAATAGTCATTGCCGACTTTCACGATCTTGTAGCGTCCGCCGATGTTCTGGTCCACGCCACCCTCTTGGTGGAACTTGAAGGTCACATTTGGGATACCTTCCCATCCTGTGATCTTCCCGACGAGAGTGTCGGCTCCAACGTTTTCGTTGATGCGGACAGTGAAATCGTCGATCTGCGCTCCACCATTCGTAGAAACAGCCTCAATCTTAAGGGTAGCCATGATAAAACCTCACGTATTAGCTCTGATATAATATGTCTTTTAGGGCTGAGTAAAGGCCTCGTATCAGCTACTTCAGAGAATGAAGAAGCTTTGATTGGTGAGGTTAAGACCAGCGCTTAGTGCGGTGATCTCTCTCGCTCCAGCTGAACCTGTGCCGTCAGCGTCGTACAGAAGCACTCCGCGGGTTGCGTCATATATGATACGATCCGTGGCGTCATGAGCTGCAGATCCAACCCAGAAAGCCTCTTCCGCAAGTATCCCTGACGATCCTAGTGCCTGATAGGCAACTACGGTCTTGATGAAGCAGATCCGATCACCCTCTTGCACATTGAAGTCGACGATCTGATCCCGATGGAGCGCCAACGGATTTTGGTTGAATTCGAACACATCCGCTCCGGTGCCACCAGTCAGCCTGTCAACACCGGCGCCTCCATTGAGCGTGTCATTTCCACCCCCGCCGCTGAGCCTGTCACCTTGAGCACCACCAACAATCTTGTCGTTGTCCGCTTGCCCGTTTACGTTGTCGATATAGGCATTCCTGATCTCGATGGTGAAGTTGGCTGTAACAGTCTCATATCCATCAGAGATCTGCACTGACACTGCCCAATCCCGTTTCTGCTCGAAATCAAGTTTGAGACCACTCTTGACCTTAAGCTCGTTAGTGGTCGCATCTATCCAGAAGACATCATTGGCAGCACCGAGGAGCGTATAAGTTAATACGTCTCCATCCGTATCCGTCCCAGAGAAGCGTCCAATCGGAGCGTTGTTGACCGACGCCTCTCGGATGCTCGTACCGCTGAGAAGGATGCTAGTCGGGGCATGGTTGTCAGCAATAACGATGTTCTCGATCCCCTGAGTGCCTAGGAATGTCTTGTAGGCGCGGAGCTCATCCGTCGTCGCGAAGTCCGAGCGGTAGATATAAGCTGTATCTGTGCCTCCAATAGCCTCACTGGCATCTTCAATGATCTGATGCCCGTTCTCGCCAGCGATGTAGCGGATGTAGTAAACATCGTTACCCGCTCCACCTTCCAGCACGTCACCAGCATCCGAGCCGCCGTGGAGAGTGTCGACGCCTTTACCGCCATCGAGCCAGTCGCTGCCGGTGCCGCCATCGAGGAGGTCGTCATCCTCGCCGCCATTGAGCCAGTCTTCGTCGCTTCCGCCAAGAAGGACATCGTTACCCAAACCGCCGAAAAGGCTATCCTCTCCTACTCCACCATCGAGCAGGTCGGCGCCATTTCCGTCGGGCACACCATCCGCCTCGTCATCGGAGATGAGATCATTGCCCGCACCGCCTCTGAGTGTGTCATCACGAAGGCTGCCGTAGATGGTGTTGTCCTGACCATTGCCGATGATCTCGACATTGAAGTCAAGCCCGTCAGCCACCGAGAGGATTTCTACGCCGACAGTGTCCTGAAGCGTGTAGCTTGCGACGTGGATGTTCGCTCTATCGATGCCACCTTTACTCTGATCCAGATCCTCGACGATGGGCGTGCTGTCTGGGAAGACATCGTAGATGTGATCCTCCCCCTCACCCTGGCCGCCGTCATAAAGCACGCCATCGACATAAACGCCCTCGATGCCGTTATCCCAAAGTTCGGCGACGTAATCTTGAAGCGCCTCCTCATCGAGCACACCGCCAACCAAGAAATTGGCTGAGAGAATGTAAGCTTTGTCCAACAAGCCTTCATCCTTGGCTCCACCGAAGTCGATCACATCACCCGCGTCGACGAGGTAATAAGTGTCATTACCTGCGCTGGCACGAAGCGTATCGGCTGCCCCGTCGCCGATAGCGTTATCGTCGTTATCGAAAGTACCGCCATTCAGGATGTCGTCGCCTTCGCCGCCATCGAGCCTGTCGCTACCATTCCCGCCAACGAGTACGTCGTTGCCGGCGCCGCCATCGAGAGAGTCATTCTGATCGCCACCGTCAAGGATGTCATCATCGTTGCCGCCGCGAAGGATGTCGTTATTGCCACCACCTAGGAGCGTATCATTACCAATGCCACCCTCAAGAAGGTCGTTGTTGATACCGCCATCGAGATTGTCGTTGCCAGCACCCCCGTAGAGAGAGTCGTTGCCGAACTCCCCTTGCAGAACGTCATTGCCTTCACCGCCGACAAGTGAGTCAGCGCCGCCTGCACCCTTAAGGGTATCGTTGCCGTCTCCACCAGAAAGTGTATTGGCAGCACTGTTGCCGGTCAGCTCATTGTCAAGACCGTTACCAATCAGACTGACCGCGCCTGCCTGCCCTCCTGCTTTAGCATTCTCGATATCGCTTCCCAGCATGTAAACTCCGGAAACCCCGGCCGACATAACGACCACTGTATCCGTGTCTTCCGTGCTACCTGAATCGCTGACCGTATCGTTTTCATCGATATAGTAAGTGTCGTTACCCGCGCCGCCGTCCATGACATCGCTGCCGAGGCCGCCGTCGAGCGTATCGTGGCCACCGTTGCCGGTAAGGTTGTCGTTGCCATCGTTACCATTCAGCGCGTCGTTGCCGGCGCCGCCGATAATTGTATTGGCTAGGTCGTTTCCTTTGATGGAGGCGCCGTTATCGTTCTTCACCTCGAGAATTTCTACGCCAACCTCGTTGAGCAACTCGTACTCATCGATGAAGATGTAGGCTGTATCGATCCCGCCTATTGCAGGGTCGCGATTCTCTATGATGACGTCGCCTTCATCACGGATGTAATAAAGATCGTTACCAGGGCCACCATCCATGGTGTCGTTACCAGGGCCGCCATCAAGGGTGTCGTTGCCTTCACCACCGGACAGTGTGTCATTCCCGTTGCCGCCATCGAGCGTATCGTTGCCATCGCCGCCGGTCAGCGTATCGTTACCATCACCGCCGGTGAGAGTGTCGTCACCTTCACCACCATCGAGCGTGTCATTGCCTTCACCGCCATCAAGAGTGTCATTACCATCACCACCGGTCAGTGTATCGTCGCCTTCACCACCGGTCAGTGTGTCGTTGCCCTCCCCACCATCGAGCGTGTCATTGCCGCCACCTCCGTCGAGCGTGTCGTTGCCGCCTCCGCCGATGATCGTGTCGTTGTCCCCACCGCCGTTGAGGGTGTCATCTCCAGGAGTTCCTTCGATGACATTCTCCACGTTGATGCGGATGGTCTGCGGCTTGGAGGTGCTCGTGCCGTCCGTCGCCGTGATCACCAGGTCGAGGTACTTGGTGTTGGCACCCAGAGCCTCGTAGTCCAGCTCCTTGCCCGCCTTCACCCGGATCACGAATGCCGTGCCATTCCAGTGCACCTCGAAGATGCCGGTCGGATCACCGCCCGTGATCGTGTAGCCGGTGATCGGATGGCCATCGTCATCGTGCGCGCTCAGCGTGCCGATCACGAGCGTGTTCTCGCTCACCGTCACGACTGTCTCACCGTTCAGGCGGATCGTGTCCGGCGCGTCGTTCACGTTCTCGACGTTGACGCGGATGGTCTGCGGCTTGGAGGTTGCGGTGCCGTCCGTCGCCGTGATCACCAGATCGAGGTACTTGGTGTTGGCACCCAGAGCCTCGTAGTCGAGCTCCTTGCCTTCCTTCACCCGGATCACGAACGCCGTGCCGTTCCAGTGCACCTCGAAGATGCCGGTCGGATCGCCACCCGTGATCGTGTAGCCGGTGATCGGGTGACCATCATCATCATGCGCGCTCAGCGTGCCGATCACGAGCGTGTTCTCGCTCACCGTCACGACTGTCTCACCGTTCAGGCGGATCGTGTCCGGCGCGTCGTTCACGTCATTGATGGTAACCGTGATGTCCTCTTCCCGCTCGAGTCCATCGCCATCCGTGACTTTTACCTTAAGGACGTACGATCCTGTGTCTTCGTGGTCGAGAACAGCACCGTCGTTGACGCGGATTTCCCAGACGCCATTGCTGTTGCGGACAATCCGGAAGAGACCGGTCGAGTCGACGAGTCCATCAGGGGCTCGGCCATCAACGAAGCTAAACGTGAAAGTTTCACCCTCCGTATCGACAGCGCCCAGGCTGCTGACAAGTTCTCCGGGTTCTGAGTTCTCATCAACGGAATTCCCACCAAAGGTGATATCCGTTGGCGCCTTAATCAGCTTCCCGTCGATATAAACATTGTCAATGCCTTTGGAGTACAGATCTTGGGCGACTGTTACGGCTGCAGCCCTATTTCCTCCATAGACGGAGAGCTGCAGATGCGCCGTATCATCGGTGCCACCAGTATCAGTAACAACAACGTCGCCAGCATCCGTGATGTAGTAAGTGTCGTTGCCGCCACCACCTTCGAAGATGTCGTTGCCGCTGCCGCCCCTCAAGATGTCGTTGCCGGAACCACCTACCAGGGAGTCGTCGTCTAGACCGCCCTCCAGGATATCGTCGCCGCCATTCCCTTTCAGAGTGTCATTGCCGCCACCGCCAACAAGGGAGTTGGCGCCGGAATGACCGGTGAGCTCGTTGCGGTCTTCGTTGCCAGTCAGGTTGACCTGCTGCGTGGGGTCAACACTGGCATCGACCGCTGCATCCTCCACGGGCTTGCCGACCAGCGTATAGTCGATGGTGGTGATCACCTTGTCCCGGCCGCCCGCATCCGTGATCTTGTCGCCGGTGCTGTCGACATGGTAGGTATCGTTGTCAGCGCCGCCTCGCATGTCATCGTTGCCGAGGCCGCCTTTGAAAACGTCGTTGCCGCCACCGCCGATCAGCGTGTCGTTGCCATTGCCGCCGTCGAGCAAGTTGATACCGGCATGCCCTGTGAGAATGTTAGCAAAACCGTTACCTGTCAGATCAACCTGATCTTTGGAGGCAACGCTGGTATCAACCTCCATATCCTCCACGTTTGTGAACGCGATCGAATAGGTGGCTGTGGTAATCACCTTGTCCTTATCTTGGTTACCACCAGTATCAGTGATCGTGTCGCCGGCGCTGTCGACATAGTAGATGTCGTTGCCCGAGCCAGCCCTCATGTCGTCGTTGCCGGTGCCGCCGTTGAAGACGTTGTTGCCGCCACCGCCGATCAGCGTGTCGTTGCCCGCGCCACCGTCCATGGCGTCGTTACCGGTGCCACCCACCAGAGAGTCGTTGCCAGCGCCACCTTCAAAGAGATCGTTGCCGCCGCCACCAACCAGCGTGTCATCGTCGGCGCCGCCCCTCAGGGTATCGTTGCTGGAACCGCCGACCAGAGAGTCGTTGCCGGTCCCGCCATCGAGAGTGTCGCTGCCGCCGTTGCCGATCAGTGTGTCGTTGCCGCCACCGCCGACAAGCGAGTTGGCGCCCGCATGGCCCGTGAGCTCGTTGCCATCTTCGTTGCCAGTCAGGTTGATCTGCAGCATGGAGTCCACGCTGGTATCAACCGCTGCATCCTCCACGGGCTTGCCGACCAGCGTGTAGTTGATGGTGGTGATCACCTTGTCCCGGCCGCCCGCATCCGCGATCATGTCGCCGGTGCTGTCGACATGGTAGGTGTCGTTGCCGGTGCCGCCTCGCATGTCGTCGTTGCCGGTGCCGCCGTTGAAGACGTTGTTACCGTTGCCGCCGATCAGCGTGTCGTTGCCATCGTCACCCTTGAGGTTATAGGTGCCGGTACCGCCCACCAGAGAGTCGTTGCCGGCGCCACCTTCGAAGACGTCATTACCGCCGCCACCGATCAGCGTGTCGTTGTCGGCACCGCCTCTCAGGGTGTCGTTGCTGGAACCACCTACGAGGGAGTCGTCGCCGGTGCCGCCGTCAAGGGTGTCGCTGCCGCCGCCACCGATCAGCGTGTCGTTGCCGCCACCGCCAACAAGCGAGTTGGCGCCCGCATGGCCGGTGAGCTCGTTGCGGCCTTCATTGCCGGTCAAGTCGATCTGCAGCTTGGCGTCCACACTGGAATCGACCGCCGCATCCTCTAGGGGTTTGCCGACCAGCGAGTAATGGATGGTGGTGATCACCTTGTCCTTGGTGCCACCGGAATCCAAAATCGTGTCGCTGGTGCTGTCCACATAGTAGGTGTCGTTGCCTAAGCCGCCATCCATGGCGTCGTTGCCGGTGCCGCCCACCAAGGTGTCGTTACCGCTGCCGCCATAAAGGGAATCGTTGCCGGCGCCGCCGGCAAGGCTGCTCACCGCCGTCAGGAAACCATAGAGCTTGTCGTCAAATCGTGTGCCGATAAGGCCCTCAATTCCGTAGTACTGGTCGCCCGCAGCCCATCCCGTATTAGTTGCCCTGGTGCTATCCAAAGATACCGTGAGGCCCTCTCCGAGGCCAGTGTAGTCTTCATAGGAAGCCATATCGAAGCCGGTGTCGGGCCTCGACGGGTCAATTAGATGAGTATGGCCACCGATCAGAACATCGGCACCGCTGCCGCCGATCAGAGTATCGTTACCTGCATCACCCCTGAGATAGTCGCTAAAATTCCCTCCTCCGCCAAAAGCACCCGCACCATCACCACTCAGAACGTCATCTCCATCGTGACCGTAAAGCTCATTAGCACGGCTGCCACTTCCGTAGATCGTGTCGCCCAATTTCGAGCCTTCGAAGGCGTTGACACTGATATAGACGTCACCCCGGGCTTCACCGGTGCTCCGGCTCGTGTGTAAAGGATCGTCCCTGAGATCAATGACAAGACCAGTCGTCGCCTTGGAGTACCAGTAGGTGACCATGTCCCAATCACCGCCGCCATCCAGCGTGTCACCACCCTCACCTCCATAAAGGCGATCAACGCCGTCGCCGCCTTCAAGGCTGTTGGCATCGTCGCTGCCGATCAGGGTGTCATTGAACTTCGAGCCGCGAGCATACTCGATAGAGATGAGGGTGTCGTCTGCGGCGTCACCTGTGCTCTCAAGCTTGTCCCGCAGGCTGACGATAATGCCTGCATTGTCTGGACCAGTTGAAGCGGCACTGGTGTAATCGACCATGTCGTTGCCGAAGCCGCCATCCAGAATGTCACTTCCGCCGCCGCCCTCAAGGGTATCGTCGCCGCCTCGCCCTTCAAGCCTATTGGCACCTGCATTGCCGACGAGCCTGTTGTTCGTCAAACTGCCAGCAAGGTTGATCGGGGCCGTGCCGGGAGCTGCGACCAAGTTCTCGATACCGTTGTCGACGAACGCGTCCAACTCATAGCTGAAGGTCGTGACGATGGTGTCGGACTTATCGGAGCCGGTTTCAACAACGACATCCAAAGCCGAGTCGATATGATAGGTGTCGTTACCCGACCCGCCTTCCATGCTGTCGGCGCCACCGCCGCCATCGAGCGTGTCGTTGCCCCCTGCACCAATCAGCGTGTTGTTGCCGTTATTGCCGATCAGAATATCGGTAGCGCCACTGCCGATGATGCCTTCGATGCCGCTGAATGTGCCGCCGCGGCTATCGGAATTGGTTGCAAGGCTTGCCGTGACCCCAAACTGCCCGCCTTCGCCACCGCCGTAGCTCACAAAGTCGTTGCCGGCACCTCCGTGAAGTTGATCGCCATCACCACCTGTTAAGACGTCGTTTCCGTCTCCACCCCGAAGAACGTCGTTTCCGTTTCCACCATCAAGAGTGTCATCGCCCTTGTAGCCATCCAGGGTGTCGTTCCCATTATTCCCGTCTAGGTCGTCCCTTCCCGTCGTGCCGATATATTTGTCGCTATTAGAGGTTCCGCCCCATTGGAAGTATCGATTACCGGTAGGCTCATCTAACGCATTGGTAGTGCGCGAATCCAAGGTTTGGGTGATCAGAGCATTATTTTTATGCCAGGTGATCGTATAGCGCCCGTCGCCAAGTGAAACAATATTCGCGGCCTTCTGATCGACATTTGTCGCAACGACGAATTCATTGATAATTGAATTCGCAATATTACGCACTTGGACGCGGAGGTTATTCTGTCCGTTCGAAACATCTATCCAAGATGTAACAACTGTGTAGTTGATGAGATGCGTTGTAGTAGGGAGAATTTCTGTTCCTGTATTTTCTGGGCTTATTAGAAACCCTTCTCGCTGACTAGGATCATCGAAGGAAAACACACGGCCGCGCATTTGGCCGTTCTCAGACCATGTAAAATAATAGCCCCCATCTAGAAGAGCGGCAACAGCGGCACCGGTCGTGACCACATCTGCTCGCAGGGTGAACGCCTGACCAATCGTGCCATCGGTATTGATGAAGCGATAAATCAGCCCGGAGGTTTCAAAGTCGCCGGTCTCGGGATCGTTGACCTGCGCGTCGTACCGGTACAGCATGATGCTGCGCCCGTCGCTGAGCTTCGTGATGACGAGCCCGCTCTCCTGGGTGCTGGTGATCTGCGAATCTACGGGCGTGTTGACGCGGAATTCGGTGCCTATCTTGTTCCCGTCTGCCCCATAGGCCTGCCCCTTGACATCGCCTTTGCCTTCCCAGAACACGGTGTAAGCACCGTTCAGGTTGTAGACGATCTTAGAGTTTCCAGGCGATCCGGTGACAACATTGTTCACCTGGTGCTCGGACCCTACGAAACCGCCACTCTGGTTTAAGTGGGTTCTGTAAACACGCCCGTCAGTCGAGGTGCCGCCAGTATACGTAACAACATAAGTTGACCCCACCCAGGCAATCGAGGGGTTTTCGAGGCCGGAACCGACGTTGGTGCTGCTGATGATGAAGGTATCCTTCACAATCGCCCCGAACTGATCGACAACCCTGCCTTTGATGACCTTGCGACCGATATTGTCCAACTCGGACCAGACAGTGATGTAAGTGCCGTCCGGTCCAGCCGCTGAAACGGGGCCTGCCTGTGCGCCGGACGAGGGAGCGAGAGGCGCCGCATCGTTCCAAAAGGTCAATCCGCCAGACATGGTAGTCTCCAATCAGCATGGTTACTAAACGTTATATTAGATCGTTATGCCATCAATCTGGAGGAGAATGCAACACCTTATCAATTCGAATCGTCAGAATGGTTTACGCGCTCGAATAGATGAGGGCCATAATCAAAAGGAAAATATTCGATAAATAACACTAAGCATAAAAAATCGCCCTATATAGATCTGCCGATATTACCTCTTCATATGGGTAGTATTTACTAGCGAACTTTAGCTGCTCATCCTTTGACTTGTCTACGAGAGCGTCCCGATACATTCTTTCCTAACGGAAGCTATCAATTCAAACTCTCGCAATCTCTACGCATCGACTAAATCGCTCTTCTGAAATCTTTTCATTCCTGCATGTCCTGAATAGGATTCTTTCATTATTGATCCCCTATCCCTTCCATGTCGTACCTTGACGGTAGTTGTCGCTTTCGCGGGATTTCAGGGGATGCCGGGGGATCTCGTGGGATAGTGGGCATAAGCCCCGCTCTACCGGTGCGGGTGGGACCTTGGCCATTCTCCTAAAACGCGAAAAGCCTTAGAATTACTATGTTTCAGACGTGATCTGATTCGGTAGCTAAGGAGTTCTTATTGAGCAGTTCGGAAAAGCCTCACAATTCTAACCTCCCCGGCCGGAAGTATACGCGGGTCAAGATCCCCAACCTTTCCGATACGGAACTTCGTGAACGCTCGTTTCGGATCCCAGATCCTCTGCTCTTACCCAACTTGATTGAGCGGCAGCACCCGCCCCTCGACCAGGAACTCACCTATGAAGGGAACTACGAAGTAGGAACCAAGCTCCCTTGCGCTTTCGGTCACCCTCACAAGAAGGGGTATGTGTTCTGTGACGAAGGCGGACAAAGGTATCTCATCGGCCATCAATGTGGCGCTTCTCACTTTGGCCTAGGTGATTGGGCGGTCTTCACGAAAGGTCTGAAGCAGCTTGAGGACAAGGCCTCTTACCTGCGCAACATCAAAACCTTAAGAGAGATCCTATCACAGCATCGCGAATGGATCGCCGGACTGGAGCGGCACAAAGCCTTTAAAGCCTTTGACCAGCTGCGGCAGGAACTCCGCTGGCGTTACCCTCAGCTCGTTACAGCTTGTGATCAAGTGTTCCACCGGGCAGACGGGCAGCTGACACTTAAAGGAAGAATGAGGGATATCCAGGCCGAAATCCGCCGTGACGAGCGGGAGGAAGTCGAGGCCGAGCGGCAAGGTCGTCCCGCTCGGAAGTTCGATAGTCCCATGTTCAAGCCCATCTCTATCGACGGCGGTCGGCTCGTCGGAAAGGCACTCTTCATAAATCGTGCCCCTGTAGTCTCGATGGTGCGAGATACAGTTAGAAATATCGACACCTTCCTCGCCAGCGATAAGATTATCACCCAGGTGGGGCACCTAATCGCGGTTTCTCGGAATGCTCGCCAGCTTGTCACCAACTTGGCTGAGGCTCGCTATTCCGTAGCGGAAGCGGTTGCGTTCTTTCAGCAGGATAATCTCGAGCTTTTCGCTCGCTGGGCAAACGAAGGAGCCTTTGATCGGAAGTCTTTCAAGGCCGAAGTAGGTCGGGTCAGGATTTCTGACGAGGTTAGCAATCCCTACGTTCTTTCACGGCCCGATGCCTTAGAACCTATCGAGGACGAACGGTTCGACGAGATCCAAGCCGCCGTCGTCAGCTTCGACAGCCAGTTCAAAGGTGCTCGGAAAGGCCAAAAGCGCTAAGCCGAGACCTTCTCTAAGAGGGCTCTGAGAGGTGTCTCAGAGCCCTTTGATTCTGCTCTTAGGCGCTGCCAGAACCTGTGAACGGAAGACCGGGATGGTGCCCGCTCGGCGCCGAAAAGTGTACGGCATTCGAGAACAATGTCCCGGAGGGGCTGCTTACCAAGGCGGCGGATCAAGAAAACGGCAAGCTCTTCGTCCCTCTCGATGGGTGAATGAGGAAGCGGAGAAAAGGGTTCTCCCTTCATCAGTTGCAGGGCCTTCAATCGGTCCCGGCATTCACACAGCTCCGCATACTCGGCGACCGATATTGTCACGACTGGATCAGTCATTCACACGTACTCACGATGTCAAAGATCGATACTGCTTGATTGTTCGGCTGGAGGTTGCCGCCCCTCACAGGGCAGCAACCTCTAGGTTCTTCTTGCTGTCGGCAAAAGCCTTGGGATCTAAGCCCATCAGCGTACAGACGTTGAGTTCGTCTTCCGTCAGGCCGTGGTGGGCGTCTTTTCCTCCTGATGGCTGTCGCGTCAGGCCGCCCGCATGAAGGGACGGCAGCTTGCCCATCGCCTCTGTCGCACCCTTGGGATCCTTGAGGTGAAGCTCGATCCAGAAATCCCGCGTTGGCTTGATCGGCCGGCCAGCCTCGATGGCCTCGTCCACAGCCCGCTCGGCTTCCTTACGGGCTTGCTCGGACTGCATAACGCTCATCTGGGATTGCAGCGTGACCAGCTGCTCCAGCAAAGGGGCGGTGCCGCCGATCCCACGCGACTGGAGTTCCGCGACCGCATCCTCCGCCGTGTCCGCCTTGGTCAGGCCGAACGCCTTCCTGATCGTCTCCAGGGCGGCATTGTGAGCGGTCTTTGCTTTTCCGGCGGTCAAAGCCTCCGCCAGGATCACCGCTTCGTCGGCGTCCTCATTCAAACCCAGCGCCTGGCGCAGCTTGTCCAGGAGCGCGGCGTTCGCATCCTTGGCATGGAGCGAGGTCAAGGGCAGGTTCGGATCGTTAGTCAGGGACACCCGCAGGATCTTCATGATGCGTCCAGTCCCCTTCTCGGACATGATGACCGGCGACAGTCCACGATAGGCCTTGTCATCGAGCAGAGATCGGCCCGCCGCGTTCCATTCGACCTTGGCCCAGATGCCGTCCTGACGCGCTTCCATCTGGGTAACCCAGCCTCGTGCCGGGGCCGGGTGCCCGGCCGGAGCAGCTTTATCGGTCGAATGGCTCTCATCGACCGGGATCTTGCCGCCGTCGAGCGAGGCCTTGATGACGCCGTTCGGATCGGCGAGCTGGAAGGGGCCGCGCCCATCGGCTCCGGTGAAGGTGCCGGCCGGGCAAATGTGGATCCATTCCGGCGCACCCATGCCGTCAGGCAGGGAGGAGAATAAAGTAAGAAACGTGTTCATGTGTCGCCTCAAAAAGGAAAGGAGAGCCGGCCCGCCAAAAGCAGCCTGCCGGCTCCAGTGAGGATCAGGCCAGCCACGGCACGACGAGCACGTCCGCCGTACCCTTCCAGGGATTGCTGGTCGCGACAGGAGCGCCGCCGACAACCTCGCTGATCATGTCGTTCGACACGATGGCGCGGGCTGCTCCCTCAAGAGCCGGCGGCACCACCAGCAGGCTCGGCATGACACCAAGCGGACGGCCATGATCGCCTTTCATGCCCATCAGCGCCGCGCGAGCGGTGCCATAGCTCTCGGCGTTCAACGGCTGCTTCGATCCAAAGGCCAGCTGCCACAAGCCGAAGCCGACATTGAAGCGGCCGTCGATGCCATAGACGTACTCTTTGCGGTCAAAGACGTTGCCATCGGTCGGCTGGTTCTTCGCCACAAACTTCCAATCCTTGCGCTCTTGGAGGAGGATGGGCTTCAGAGCGCGTTTGTCGTCGATGAGGAACCACGGGGCTCCTGCGCCACCGTTAGTGTTGGCGACGGATTGCTCGACGCCATTCTCATCGAGCACCTTGTGATCGGTGTCGAAGAAATACTGCCCATCGTAGCAGTTGGTAGCCCAACCCTGCTTCAAGAGGCCGAAGGCCAGCATGTCTTTCTTGGCACCTGCCGTTACGCCCATCTCGTTGAACAGCGGCCTGTAGACGCCGATGTTGTCGTCTTCGATGTCGTTGCGGTCAACGCCGATGGTCAGCTCCCAATCCTTATTGCGGATCGTATAGTCGTGGAGCTGGAGGCCGTGGACGATGCGGTCACCGATCCACTCGCGAACGTTCGGCAGCTTGCCGAGCCAGCCATACTCATTCTCGCGCGTCGTTGACGGCACGATGGTCGCGATGCGCTTGTACTGCGAGGGGCTCTGAGACAACCCCTCCTGAAACGCTGCATTGAACCCGGTGTAGAGGGTTTGCAGGTTAGTTCCGTTGATAATCAAATGCGTTCTCCTAGAGAGGTGTTGGTGCGGTCCTGTCTCCTTGACCCCCGGTTGTGATCCGGCAGGAGGGAGGAGACTTTTCGTTGTTGGGCTGACCGCTTCGCCCTCATCTGAGCCCTGCCGGACATCTCGTTAGACCCTGCCCACGACCATTCCCCGGTTCGGCGTGATCGGCACGGCCGGGTTGTCGGACTGCACGTTCTTGATCGTCGTACCGGGAGCGGCTTCGACCGTGATCTTGCCGCCGACCGTCTGCTCTTTCGCCCCAAGGGCGGTGGGAACGAAGCCTTTGCTGCCGCCGACCGGAGAGATCGGTTTGAAGCCATTGTTCTCACCTCCGGGAGTGATCGGTCCGGCCGGTGCGCCGGCGCCCGCTGCGGGCGGGTTAGCGGCCGGTGATCCGCCCATGCCGAAGAAGCTCTTCACGCCGTCGATGGTGCCCTGGATCTTGGCGATGCCTTCCGTCACATAGGCGATGAACGCATCGAAGGGCGCGCGGATCTGTGTCCACAGTTCGGTGAAGAAGCCGACGAGGCCGCTCCATCCCTGCTTGACCGCTTCGACTGCGCTACCTGCCCAGGCCGTGAGCCAGCCGATAAACTCGCTGCAGCTCGCCTTGACCTGTTCCCACACCTGCACCCATCCGGCCGGGAGGTTGTTGGTGATGAGGTTGTCGAGGCCGGTGACGGCGATGCTGAAGACGTTCTTGATGATGTCCCAGGCAGCGGATGCTGCCGTGGAAAGCCCGTTCATTGTTGCCTCGAAGCCCGCCTTCATGCCGGCGAAGTCACCGGAGAACAGGCTTGAGAAGAACTGCACGACGCCGCTGAACGTCTGCTTGATACCGTCCCACAGCTGGGTGAAGAACGGCGCGAAGGTGCTCCAGTTGGTGATGATAATCGCAGCAGCACCTACCAGCAGCGCGACCAGTATGCCAATGGGCGAGAAGATCGCAGCGATGACACCACCCAGCACACCGAGCGCCGATGTGATGATGCCGAACCCAGCCCCAAGGATGCTGAACACAGGTCCCAACACGCCGAGCCCGCCCGCGAGAAGCAGCGCTCCACCGGCCAAGGACAGGAAGCCGTCAATCGCGCCGGGGAAGTTCTGATCGACCCAAGCAACACCTGCGAGAACGGCTTCGAGCGTCTGCATCATCCACGGAAGGTTGGTCGCGAAGGCGAGACCGACGCGCCGCATGGCCTGATCGCCGATCTCGGCAAAGCGCTCCAGTTTCTTTTCGAGGCCGGCCATCCGGGAGGCGAAGTCGTCATCGACCACCTTGAGGGTGGAGCGGTTGATCTCGCCTTTCAGGTCCTGATACTTCTCCAGGTTGGCGAGCATCGGGAGCAGGAAGCCGATGACCTGCTGGTCCTGGAACAGCTCGCCAATCTTCGTGCCGCGCGTCACCTGCTCGATGCGCTGGCGCACCTGGTCGAGAGCCTCGGCATCGTTCGCGCCGCCGGCCTTGGCCTTCCTGATGATGCCGTCCACTTCCTTCCGGGAGACGCCGGTCAGCCGGTTGATCTTCTCGACCACCGCTTCCATCGGGTTGATGCCCTTGGCGGTCGCGTCCTGCATCACCTTGGCGATGTCCACGCCCATATCGGCGAAGTTCTTCTTTGCCTCAGGTGAGGCCATCTTGGAGAGGAAGTTCTTCAAGTTGTTGGCGGCCGCCTTCGGGTCCGAGGTGCCCTTCATGGCAATCTGCAAGGCGGCCCCTAAGCTCTCCACCGCCTCCATGCCGGTGACACCGAGCGCCGCCATCTGCTGGGTCAGCTCCGGGAACTCACCGGCCATGTTCTTGAACTCGAACCGCCCGAGCTTGCCCGCCGTCACCAGCTTGGCGAGGGCCAGCTCCATCTGATCCGGCTTGATCTTCAGGGCGTCGTTGAGGGCAAATGCCGTCTGAGACACATCGGCAACGGCGGCGTTGGCCGCCGTCGAGATCCGGCCGATGGTGGGCATGAGCCGGTCGATAAGACCCTGCTCCATGCCGGCCGCGACGAGGAGCTGACCGCCGGCCGCAAGATCGCGCGACCGCTGACCGACTTCCAGGGCAAGCTTCTGATAGCGCTTGGCCTGCTCGGCAATCGACAGCTCCACGGCCGCCCCGGTCCTGCCGGCCGTGATGGCGATGTCCCTGAGCTGACTATCGAAGGCGGCGGCCGATTGCAGCGGCGCGGCAAAGGAGAGAGCCGCCAAGGCTCCACCCAGTACACCGACTTCACGGCCAAACTTGCCGATGGAGGAACCGAGCGCCTTGAGCCGCCCACCCATGTTGGACAGGCTGCGCAGCCGGTTGATCAATCCGCCGATGCCGGAGGAAAACATGTCCTTCAGCCGCACGACGACGGAGACGGCCATGGAGCGTCCGTTCATGGGCTTGCCTCCGTTGTAGTCTGTTTGGCGGCTTCAATATCCTCCTCGGACATGCCGCCGATCCGCGCGGCCTGCGCGATCTGGTAATTGCCGATCTCGATGCAGTCGCTCTCATCGGCTCTGTCGAGAGCAGTCACAAGCGCCGTTGCCGACTTCCGATCCAGGCGGAGCATCAGGGCTACCGCCAGCAGCGAGGCTCCATCGCCGTCACCGGCCCGCGACAGGCGCACGACGGCCGCGATGTCGGCATCCCGCAGCGGCTGGAACCGTAATTCCTCAAACCGCGTCGACCGTTTGCGCATGAACCGGTCGCGGATCTCTACAGACACCACTTTGCGCAGAGGCAAGGTCACGGATCCATCGGTATGGATGACGGTTTGAGACGGAAGGGCGGCCGTCATCGGGCACCGCCGCCGCGATCCCGCTCGCTGCGAACGGCGATGCTGGCCATGTCGATGGGCGGCTTTGGGCCAAGGGCGTTGAGAACGCCTTGTTCGGTAATGCGGACTGCCTTGGCAATGGCACCAATGCTCTGCCCCTCGATCCAGTAGAGGAATTCGATGCAGAACCCTCGTGCGATGGGCATCTTGATGTAATTGCCGCCGAACTCGTCAATGAGCGGCTTCAGTTCCTCGTCCGTCAGGAACGATGACAAGCGCCCGCCGATGCCCAATCCAACTCTGACGGGCACGTAATGGCGCAGGCCTCCCAGCTCCATGACGATCTCGTAGGCGCGGCGCACGCCATACCACTCGATAAGCAGACCAATGGTCGGATTGGAAAGTCGGTTCTTCACATGTGCCCCCGTAGCATCCTGACTGTTGACCAGTTAGGATGCCCGCATTGGTGAGCATCATGCCCGAGCCTACGGGTATGGCGTCATGCCCCATAAGTGGGGCGTGGGAGATGGTTGAGGTGGCAATGATGAAGGAAGCTGACGGCATCATGTACGATCCGCCGCATCTGGCCTCGCCGACCGATGCTCTGATCGAGGCCGTCCGGGAGCTGAAGTCTCTGCCACAAACGTTCGGCCGTCAACAGGCTTTGGCAGAGATTGAAGAGGAGCTGCGGCTCCGCGAGAGCGGCGATCTGACCGCCGTCGTCTCAGGGTCAGGCAAGCGCCGCTCCGTCTGACGGGGTACTCCTTCGGACTAGTATGGCCATTGAGAGCGTTTAAGAGCCCTAAGAGCGGCCTTCGGCCTGCCGCCCCTACCACCGGAGCCCTCAGGCGGCCGCGCCCTTTCTCCGGCGCACCATGGCGCGAAGGCCGGTGATAGCCTTGCCGGCCTCATTCTGCTTCAGGAAGCGCAGGGCGGACACTCCATAGCTCTTCTCGAGCCAGCGGCCGAGGGCGGCTGCATCGTCGGACCCGTTCCAGTCCCGCCAGAGCCCCTGGATCAATTCGACTTGGGCCGGAGTCGCCATGCCCTTACGATGGCCGAAGCCGGCCTGCGGCTTCGCTGGAGATTGCCTCTTGTTGGGGACGAACCCCATCACCTCGAAATAGACCAGCAGGCGGTCGAAGCCGCGCTGGTCGAGATCGGCCGCACTCGCAACCCCGCCGCCATAGGTCCGCAGCGCAGCCGCGAAGCTCACGTCGTTGAAGTCCAGCTCCCGCTTGGCGACGTGGAGCAAAGCGAGCTGCTTGCGGGTCATGACGGACCTTGCAAGGCTCGTTCTGCTCCCACAGCCGTTCATCAGGAAGAAGTTCACCACTCTGCCGAACGAGACGCCATCCAGCTCCTCCGGCTGCCGCACGAAGCCGCAGGCAAAGAGCAGCGCCTCGAAGGCCTTGTCCTGCATGTTCATGCTCATCTGCCAGCGCCGCAGCAACGCGATGTAGTCCGATGAGATCAGCGGCAGCCGCCGGTCGCGAAAACCCGCCACCGACAGGAGATCCAGCAGCCGGACGGCCGCGCTTCTGTCCAGCTCCTCAACTGTCCCGACATTGCAGAAGCGGTAGAGAATGTTCTTCCACTCGGCAGGATCGACGAAGCAATGCAGCCGGCCGCACTCGATCAAATCAAGCTGCTCTCGCGTCAGCATATCGTTCTCCTCAGCTCTTAGCAGGCGTGGTCATCCGACGCTCGGCTTCGGCCTCCAGGTCCTTCATGCAGCGATCCACGTAGTCCAGGACCGCAATTCCGAGATCGATGAGAGCAAGGTTCTGGCCGGCATCGGTCGTGCTGGCGGCATCCCGCGCAATCCGCTCGTAAGCCCAGGCCATGCCCCTGACCCGGCGGGCCAGGTCGAAGCATTCTGTGTTCATGTCGCTGGCCGACCCCTCGAAAGGTTGCGCCATGCGACCCGCCCCGGAAGATGTGTCGGGGTTGGCGCTGCGGTCGGATGCGGGATGGAAGCACATAGGAAAACCTCGTTCGTCTCTTGGGTGCGGAAAAGGGTTTTTGCGGTTACGCAGGTACGCGGTCGAAAATTCTTGCGGGATGCAGGGCGGGACTGCTCTCCTGAGCATCGCCCCGCCGGACATTACTGGACGCTCTGGCCATCCCGGCCGGAGACGAGATCTGAGACGAATGCAGTCACCTGATGGTCCAGTTGGTTCAGGTGAGCGCTCCACTGATTGACGATATCCCGCACCTCATTACCGACCTTGGCGCTCACAAGAGCAGCAACGAGAAGGTTGTTGGCCACATTGATCTGGTCGGTGAACCCCCACAGGCTGACGCACAACGCTTCCAGCCGCTCGCGGCTCAAGGTGGACAGGTCGAATGGGATAGCTTCGTTGGGATTTGACATCATGACCTCGCGATGAGTTTGCGGCGGCCTTGGCCGGTGAGGGCCGCCTGGAACTGTGGAAAGAGATTGAGAGAAGCCTTCAGGTGCTCGATCCTGATGACGCCCTTATCGCCAGCCTGGGAGCGGGCTTCCTGGAGAAGCGTCACGACCCCATCGGCATGGAAGGCCTCACCCACGGCGCGGCACAGGGCAAAGGCGTCATCGTCTTTGATGCCGAAGGATCTGGCGAGCAGGTCGGTGTCGTCATCCAGGATGCAGCTCACCGTCTCCCGGATCGGCAGGCGGCGGCCGATCTGCTGGATAGCCGCCTGCCCGGAGTTCACCAGCTTGAGCACCTCGTCATTGCCGCAGAACATCATCCGCACTTGCGCTTCCTCGCTGATGTGGAGCAGCTCGCGAGCCGCCTTGAGGGTCAGGTTCTGCGCCTCGTCGATGATCACGACCGGTCGGAACATCGCCTGCTTCGACAGGCGGCGCAGGGTGGCCGCGATGCTCGTCGCGGGCTGGACGCCCAGGTGCGGGCACATCTCCTCGAAGATCGCCATCACGGACGCGCCGATCACGCCCGTGATGGTGATGAGCGCAGCCTCCGGTCCTTCCAGGTGCTCAGAGCGCCGGACGATCTCTCTCAGGGTCTTTGTCTTGCCGACGCCCGCCGCGCCGATGACGAGGCCGTTGCGGCCGGTGCGCCACACGCGATCAAAGACAGCGAAGATCAGCCGGGAAACCGTGGTCTCCACGAAAGGAATGTCGGCCACTGTCGGCGGCTGCGGCCGGTGGTAGTTGGCATTGCTTGCCATCATACCCATAGCGGCTTTGAACGCGGCCTGCTGCCGTTCCTCTTCCGTTTCCAAGAAATCGCCGATCATCAAACAACCCCCTTCTTATCCAAGCCGAGCTGCTGCAGCCGCTTCAGGTGCGCCCGCTGGGCTTCCGTGATCTTGCGGGCACCCCGCTCCTCGGATGTTTCCTTGACCTCGCGGCCCATGAAGGCGGCTTGATCGCTGGCGCCGATGATCGCGCCTGTTGGCGGGATGGGTCCGGGATCGAACTTCGCGCCGGATGCGATGATGCGGTCGGTGAGATCGATGGTCTCGACTTCCTTGGAAAGGACATGAACCGAGCGCTTGGCGACCTTCTCCAGCCGCGCGGCCTCTCGTGCGCCGCTCGTGTCGTCGAAACCAAAGATGCGCTGCGGCTTCGCAGTGCCGAGATAACGCCCATCCTTGGACAGCACCGGAATGACATTCCATTCCTGGTACTTCGGGATGACCACCTGAACGGTCTCGCCGTTGACGACCGCCAGAACGTCGTCGGTGTAGGTGATGCCTTCGACCTCGATGCAGCCTTGGCGGACCTTGCGGGTGGCGCGGGTGCTGAACGCCATCACCAGGGCATTCTCATCGACCGTAATGCGCTCCCATCCGGCATCGGCGGCACGACGGAACATCTCCAGCGGTGAATGCCCCTTGAGTTCTCCATGCTGCGGCTGCGTGTTGTAGTACTGGAGCAGCCCTTGGGCGCGCTCGCAGAAGTCCTCGAACGTGCCGGGGAACGGAGCGACCGAGCGGCCGACATTGGCCGTCCGCTTGCGCATTCGGTTGCCGCCGATATATCCCGGCATAGCCGAGAGAACGGTTCGCTCGAAGACCCCGAAGAAGCCTTCGATGCTCTTGGCCGGAGCGTTGTATGGGCGGGCGCGCTGGATCGGAGACTTGCGGTCCAGATATTCCACACGGCCACCGAGCCGCGTCAGGGCAAGCGCATCGGCAACGAAGTCGGCCCAAAGGTATTCCGAACCGTTGTCGATGTAGAGGGTGCTCGGAACGCCCCAATAGGGGTCCTTCGACATGGCGATGAAGCTCTGGATCAGATGGACGTTCTTGATCATCTCGCCCTTATCCATGAGGAAGATATCGAACCGCACCCTCCCCGTTCCGACATCCATCCAGGCCACCGCCTTCGGCGTCGCCGTCGTTCCGTCCGGCCGCCGGACCTCCACGTCCATGTGATGCACGTCGCCGAAGACGATCTGCATGGGCGCGATGCCCGCGATGGTGCGCTTGATGCGCGGCCGGTTGTCTTCGAAGGTCTTTCGATCCGTGCGGAACTCGTGGACACGTCGGTATTGGCTGAACTGTCGGATCAGGTTCTCCGGGAGCCGGCAGATGTGCTTGAGCTGTTCCGCGCCGGGGTCGAAGCCGGCTGCCCTGGTCCAGTCGGCAAGATCCTCGGAGGCCAGCCGCTGCACGACCGAGAAGGCGGCACCGTTGCCCCACAGGTTGCGCAGGTTCTGATGAACCTTCTGCACCAGGCGGGCCTTGGTCTCGGGATCGAACGGCACAGCCCGGTCCCACTCGGCGGACAGCAGGACTTTTGCCTGACCGGCATCGACGCGCTTGCGGCGGGTCAAGCCACCCAGGCCGTTGCCCTTCTCGTAGGCTGCGAGCTTGCGCTGGATGGTCCGTTCCGTGATCTCCACCCAGCGGCCGTCCGGCCGCATGTGCTTACGCTCGGCAATATCGCGGACGGCTTCACCGCGTTCACGGGAGTGGCGTGGATGGGCCAAGGCCGGTTGGATGATGCCGTACCACCACTCCCGTTCGATGCGGGCCGGATCGTCCGTTCTAAGACGGTTCTCAGAGATCTCTGAGAGCGCTCTGAAGCGCTCTTGAAGATCGAGAGGGAGGCTATCGACGCGGACCTCAAAGCTGACGCCACCTCGCCCTCCACGCCCGCGAACCTCTCGGACCATGAGGACTGCATCACGCCACGTATGGGTTTGTGATGTGGTGGCGATGCTGGCACTCTTTCGAGCTGCGCGCCTGGTGATACCAGCTAAGACGGCAAGCTCATCGGTTTTGATCCACGCGCTTGTCATCAAGCAGCTTTCGCGAGGATTGTGTCTATGATCCGCTGCCGAAGGGCTTGCGCAGTTGGACCATTCCGCTGGCCGGTGAGAACCGCAGTTACCCACTGGCGTGAGACACCGTTTTCACTACACCACTTCGATAATGAGCTTCCTTGTTCTACAAGAGAGGCTCGAATTGTCCTGAGCAGATCCTGCGAAGGCACGTCCATACTTTGTGACCATAAGGGTTGCAGTCAGGTTGCAATCTAGATTGCAACCTGACTGCATGTCAAGAGCAATGACGAGTACAATCGCGGGCGCGTACATAGATAAACTCAAGGCACACTTCTCCGTAAGAAAAGACGAAGAATTGGCTCAAAGAATTGCTGTTGGCAAAAGTACAATTGCGTCTTGGCGACAAAGAGGGACAATTCCTCTTACATCGAGGATGAAGTTAGAAGAACTAACTGGGGTGTCCTACCAGGAAACACAGCGTGAATTTGTTGCTGATGTCGGCGAGATATCTCATTTAATTGAGGCAGGTCTCAATCTTGCTCTAATCAGGCTTGGTTCAAAGCTCTCGCCTGACTCTTACTCGGCATGGGCAATCTGGCTTTCACTCAACAGGCGAAAGCTTCTTGATCTGATATTTGAAGACCAGAACGAAGGATCAGGGGAACGAAATATGGAGGGTGCGGTCACACGGACCTTCCTAAGAATAGCCAACAATCAACTCCTAACCCCTGAGCAGTTGCTTCAACTCCGAGCATCCGCATCAGAAGACTAGTTCCCCAATCAGTTCCCCAATCATTGGCGGACGCTGGAGATTGAGGAACTGAGTTCCCCATTCCACATGGCTGAAATTCAACGGGAGAAAGGACCTTCGGTGAGTGCTAGTTAGAAATTTGTCGTTTTTAGCCGGAGCCGCTTTTGTCGTCTGATTGGGCAACCGAGTTTTGCTTAGTTTATAAGGGTTTGTGAGCCAAACTCCGACAAATATCGATACCAGCGCTCCGACAAATATAAATTCGCCCCCCATTATCAATAGCTGAGCAGCAGACTTGCGGAACACAGCAAGAACAGCTACCTTGTTCTTGATTTGTTTCAGAATCGCCTTTTTCAAGGCAGTAAGGGCCAGCCATGCTGACGCGCAAACAGCACGAATTGCTCCGCTTCATTCATGAGCGGCTGCGTGAAACCGGGGTTCCGCCGTCCTTCGACGAGATGAAGGACGCTCTGGATCTCAAGTCCAAGTCCGGCATCCACCGCCTGATCACTGCGCTCGAGGAGCGCGGCTTCATCCGCCGCCTGCCGAACCGGGCCCGGGCGCTGGAAGTGATCCGTCTGCCCGAGAGCACCAGCGGGGCCGGCACCCAGCGGCGCTTTACGCCGAGCGTGGTCGAGGGTGGCTTAGCTGGCAAGGCCAAGGCTGCGCCCCAGCCAGCTTCGGATCCGCGAGATCGGGAAATGTCAATTCCGGTCATGGGCCGGATCGCGGCCGGCACACCGATCTCCGCGATCCAGACCCGCAGCCACTCCATCACACTCTCGGGCGACTTCCTGGCCCAGGGCGATCACTTCGCTCTCGAGGTCCGTGGCGACTCGATGGTGGAAGCCGGCATTCTCGACGGCGACCTCGTGGTGATCCGCCGGCAGGACAATGCCAATACGGGCGACATCATCGTGGCTCTCATCGACGATGAGGAAGCGACCCTGAAGCGCTTCCGCCGCCGGGGCTCCTCTATCGCTCTGGAGGCCGCCAATCAGGCCTATGAGACCCGCGTGCTTGGTCCCGACCGGGTCAAGATCCAGGGCAAGCTCGTCAGTCTGGTTCGCCGGTACTGATCTCGTCTTCGGGAAAATCCTGCTCAGGGACAGGCCTTGCAGGCCTCGGCCTCCCCTGAGCGAGAACCCCATCAGTCGGGATTGACCGGCTATCAGGCCAAGCCATCGCCTCGCGCCCTTTCCTTACGGATGTGACTTCGACCGTGTCGGGGCTGAAGCGCAGTGTCGTTGCTCCGCGCTCCTTCAGCGCAGCACCGTCCACAATGAAAGGCCGGCGGCATGTCGGCGGGGCTTGCAGTCGCGTGACGATCACGTTCGCCCGACGGCAATCCTCCTCGAATGCCGCGTAGTCCTGAACGAAGGCAATCCGCCGTCCATCTCCGGCAATCACAATGCAACCGGCGCTGTCGCAGCGTGCCTCGCGCCTGAGGCTGGCATCATCCGCATTCCTTGCATCGCCATCGGCGCGCATCCATTGCTCGGTCACGAAGCCCGATGGCCGCCCGACAAGGGTGAGCTGTCCTCGAGCGCCGCGAATGGCAGCCCCTGCCCCCTCCCGGTCGATGAAGATGTCGTAGCGATCCGGGACAGTCGTGAAGGCAAGCCCAATTCCGGCCGGCAGCAGAGCTATCCATCGCAGCGACGAGGCTGGGATGGCCATAACGAGCAGGCTCAGGCTCAGGAACGCCAGTGCGCCGATGCTCAGCGCCGGCACCACCATGGTCGAGCCGCTGAAGGATCCGACCCAGGTCGAAACCGCAAGCACCTGCTCGACAGCCGCTCCCATCACCTGCCAGATGGGTCGGTCGAGGCCGAACGGATAGGCCAGCACGCCCAGAACGGCCGAGGGCATGACCACAACCGAGACCAGCGGCAGGGCGAGCGCATTGCCGATGAGACCGTATGGGTTGAGCGACTGGAAGTGATAGGCGGCAAAGGGCGCCGTAGCGATGCTGGCAACCAGGGTCGTGGTCACGAGCCCGAGCATCACCCGTCCGACCCAGCGGAAACCTCGTTCGAGAATAGTTGTAGGTGTCCCGTCGCCAGGTTTTCGCTGCATCAGAGGCACCAGGGCCATCATGGCGGCGACTGCTCCGAACGACATCTGAAAGCTCGGACCCAGCAGCGCCTCGGGCTCGCGGGCGAGAACGATGAGAGCGGCGATCGAGAGATTGCGGATGCTCAGCGCAGGACGGTCCACCAGCACCGCGCCGAACATCACGAGGGTCATGATGAGCGAGCGCTCGGTCGCCACATCGGAGCCCGAGAAGATGCAGTAGATCGTCGCGCCGATCATCGCCGCCACGGCGGCAATTTTCTTCACCGGCCAGAGCAGCGCAATTGTCGACCCCAGAGACAGAAATGACCGAACTAGCCAGAAGAATGTGCCGGCGGCCAGCACCATGTGGAGACCGGAGATGGACACGATGTGATAGATCCCGGCTCCGCGCAGGATGTCATTCGTAGCCTCCGGAATGAGCCCGCGCTTACCGGTCACCAAGGCGGCCCCGACACCACCGGCCGCACCGCCGATGGACGTTGCAATGCGTTGGGTCAACGCATTGCGAGCTTCGTCCACTTGCGCTGCTACCTGCAGCGACCAGTCCGGCAGCTTCGGCGGATCGACGACCCGCCGCACCTGCCCCACCATCGAGCCGACGGCACCTATCCCCTTGTAATAGGCGTCTCGGGCGAAATCGTAGCCGCCGGGCCACGCCGCTTCCGGTGGCGGCAGCAGGCGAGCGGTGCCGGTGACGAACTGCCCGGCCGTCAGCCCTGCCCCGGCGCGCACCGACACGCGCACGAGACGCGGACGCTCAGTCTCCGCAACATCCTTCATCTCAATGATCCGGATGAGAAGCCTCTGTCCCTCCTCCCGGTCCTCCACAGCCTCGACGGAACCTTTGATCGTCGTGATGGTGATGCGGGTGAGAGCCGGAGCCGCGACGATCCGGGTACGGATTACGCCAGCCGAAAAGCCTGCGAAGACGGCAGAGAGAGCGATCATGGCGACCAGCACCGTCATGTTCCGGCGCAGGGCGATGCCTGCCACACCGCAAACGGCAAAAGCTCCCAACGGCGCCCAAAGGGCGGGTGCGCCATCGGCTTGGAAGAACAGAAGGATGCCGACGCCGAAACAGACGGGGATCCAGGGGAAAAGCCGGCGCTGCTCGATCTCGTGAACGACGGCCTTCAACAGCCAGCCGCGCCCATCGAGGAGCCTCCACTCGATGCTGGCGTTCCAGGACCGGTGCAACGCCATGGCCCGCGCCGTGCTGCGCGGGATCCTCACGGGTTCTCCTTGGTTGTCTTCCATCATGGCTTCGGCTTAACGCGGGTTCGGTTGCATGCTAGACGACCGCACGCTCCGGCCCAAGCCGCCCTGTGGATTGAGTCGGACGGCCGCGGATTGAAACGCGCCCATTCAAGATTTCTTAGTCAAGGTTCCCCTGCGATGACCGTCGTCACCCGCTTCGCCCCCTCTCCCACCGGCTTTCTCCATATCGGGGGGGGACGCACGGCCCTGTTCAACTGGCTCTATGCCAAGCGGCATGGGGGCAAGATGCTGCTGCGCATCGAGGACACGGACCGGGAGCGTTCAACGGACGCGGCCATCGCGGCCATTCTCGACGGGCTGCAATGGCTCGGCCTCGATTGGGACGGTGACGTGGTCTATCAATTCTCCCGCGCGGCCCGTCACAAGGAGGTGGCCGAGAGCCTGCTGGCCCAAGGCCGCGCCTATTACTGCTTCGCCTCCCAGCAAGAACTGGAAGAGATGCGCGAGTCCGCCCGCAAGGAGGGTCGGCCCCTGCGCTATGACGGCCGCTGGCGTGATCGGGACCCGTCCGAGGCGCCGGCTGGCGTGAAGCCGGTAATCCGCCTGAAGGCGCCCACCGAGGGCGAGACGGTGGTAGAAGACGAAGTTCAAGGCCGCGTGGTTTGGCAGAACAAGGATCTCGACGACCTCGTGCTCCTGCGTTCCGATGGCACGCCCACCTACATGCTTGCCGTGGTGGTGGACGACCACGACATGGACGTCACCCATGTTATCCGAGGTGACGATCACCTGACCAATGCGGCGCGCCAGACGCAGATCTACCAGGCGCTGGGCTGGGATGTGCCCAAGATGGCGCATATCCCGCTCATCCACGGGCCGGACGGGGCCAAGCTCTCCAAGCGCCATGGCGCATTGGGCGTCGAGGCGTATCGCAGCATGGGTTACTTGCCCGAGGCTATGCGCAACTATCTCGTGCGCCTCGGCTGGAGCCATGGCGATCAGGAGATGTTCTCCACCCAGGAGATGATCGATGCTTTCGATCTCGGCAGTATCGGCCGTTCCCCGGCCCGCTTCGACTTCGCGAAGCTCGAGAACCTCAACGGGCATTACATGCGCCAAGCCGATGACGAGCGGCTGGTGCAGGCTTTGGAGGATCTGCTGCCGGAATTGGACAAGGACGAGCACCATCTCGGCCGCACCTTCAAGCCTGCTCTACGGCAGAAGCTGATCGCCGCGATGCCGGGCCTCAAAGAGCGCGCCAAGACTCTCGTGGAACTGCTCGACAGCGCCTATTACCTCTATGCCCAGCGGCCGCTTCATCTCGACGAGAAAGCCGCCAGCCTGTTGGCTGATGGCCGCACACGCCTCGATGGGATTGCGGAGAAGCTTGAGGCTGTTTCCGGCTGGTCGGCCCAGAGCGTGGAAGCCGTCGTGCGCGAGCATGCGGAAGCTCTCGGGGCGAAGCTCGGGCAAGTGGCGCAGCCGCTCCGGGCGGCACTGACCGGGCGCGCGACATCGCCAGGGCTCTTCGACGTGATGGCGGTTCTTGGCAAGGATGAAACCCTGTTGCGACTGCGCGACCAGACCAAGGATGCACCCGCTGCATAGCGGGCAAATCTCACCTTTAGACGTGCTTGCCCCCTCCCTATGGATAAGCTACCGAAGGCGCCATAAACCGACCGACCGGCAAACCCTGGTTCGGCAACCCCGAGGGTCTACTCCGCTCCCCCGGTTGCTCTAGGTTCTGCCCGGCCTCCTTTTGAAAGGGCCATGACGCATGAGTTCCAGCTCCAGCACCATTTCTGTCGACGGGAAGTCCGTGGAACTGCCGGTAAAAGAAGGCACCATCGGCCCGAGCGTCGTCGATATTTCCAAGCTTTATGGCCAGACGGGGATGTTCACCTACGACCCCGGCTTCACCTCCACGGCGGCCACAGAGTCGAAGATCACCTATATCGACGGCGACAAGGGCATTCTGCTCTATCGCGGCTACCCGATCGATCAGCTCGCCGAGCATGGCGACTTCCTCGAGACCTGCTACCTGCTCCTCTACGGAGAGCTGCCGACCGCCGCCCAGAAGGCCGATTTCGATTACCGCGTCACGCGCCACACCATGGTGCACGACCAGATGAACCGGTTCTTCACCGGCTTCCGGCGCGATGCGCACCCGATGGCGATCATGGTCGCCTGCGTCGGGGCCCTGTCGGCCTTCTACCACGACTCCACGGACATCTCGGATCCGCACCAACGCATGATCGCGTCCATGCGCATGATTGCCAAGATGCCGACGCTGGCTGCCATGGCGTACAAGTACTCCATCGGCCAGCCCTTCGTGTATCCGCAGAACGACCTGGACTACACCTCCAACTTCCTGAAGATGTGCTTCGCGGTTCCGGCCGAGGAGTACAAGGTCAACCCGGTGCTCTCGCGGGCGCTGGACCGGATCTTCATCCTGCACGCCGATCACGAGCAGAACGCCTCGACCTCGACCGTGCGTCTCGCCGGCTCTTCGGGTGCAAACCCGTTCGCCTGCATCGCGGCCGGCATCGCCTGCCTGTGGGGACCTGCCCACGGCGGCGCCAATGAGGCGGCCCTCAAGATGCTGGAGGAGATCGGCACGCCGGATCGCATTCCGGAATACATCGCAAAGGCGAAGGACAAGAACGATCCGTTCCGCCTTATGGGCTTCGGCCACCGGGTCTACAAGAACTACGATCCGCGCGCGCGCATCATGCAGAAGACCACCCACGAGGTGCTCAACGAGCTCGGCATCAAGGACGACCCGCTCCTCGACGTGGCCGTGGAACTCGAGCAGATTGCCCTCAAGGACGAGTATTTCGTCGAGAAGAAGCTCTACCCGAACATCGACTTCTACTCGGGCATCACCCTTAAGGCGATGGGATTCCCAACCTCCATGTTCACCGTGCTGTTCGCGCTGGCCCGCACGGTCGGCTGGATCGCCCAGTGGAGCGAGATGATCGAGGATCCGTCCCAGCGCATCGGACGTCCCCGCCAGCTCTACACGGGTGCGGCAGAGCGCGACTACGTGACGGTCGCCCAGCGCGGATAAGAACTTGTCCGAGATGAACAGAAAAGGGGCCGAAAGGCCCCTTTTTCATGTCTGACGGCAGGTGTCAGCATTGTCCCCGCTCGCTTAGAGCAGCTCAGATGCGAGTGGACAGAACCTCTTCCACGATCCGGGCAGCCCGTTCGCTCGGTACTTCATCGCCAATCTTCATGAGAGTATCGAGCTTGCCGAATGCTTCGATCTGCCTTTGGCGTTCCGGCGTATCGCTAAGCAACGGCAGGAGCGCCTCGGTCAGCTTCTCCGGAGTGCAGTCCCACTGGATGAGTTCCGGAATGACGCTCTCACTGAGCACCAAGTTTGTAAGCACGATGGAAGGCGCCTTGATCAGATATTTCAACACTTCCTCGATCTTCGAAACCCGGTAGGCCACCGCCATCGGCACGCCAGAGAGCCCGAGCTCCAGCGTGACGGTGCCTGAAGCGGCCAACGCTGCATCGGCCTGCCGGAAAGCAGCCCATTTGGCCGCTTCTCCCTCGACGATCTGCGGCTTCACGCTCCACGACTCCGCCCGCGTTCTAATCTCATGAGCGAGATGGGACACAGCCGGAATGGTGACCTCGAACGGGCGCGGAGAATGCTCCTTCAGCAGGGCCAGGGCTGCACCGAACGGCTCCATGAGACGGCTCACCTCGGAGCGGCGGCTGCCAGGGAGAACGAGCAACTTGATCGGTTCGCCCGCACTGCCACCGCGCTCCCCAGGAGCGGGCCTGATCTCGGCAAGGCGCTCGATGAGCGGGTGGCCGACATAGGTTGTGGGAGGGCCGCCAAGACGCCGATGCGCCTCAGGCTCGAAGGGCAGCAGGGCCAGGAGGTGATCGACATAGGCGCGCATTTTCGGAGCGCGTCCCGGACGCCATGCCCAGACGGAGGGGCTGACGTAATCGACAATGGGAATGTCGGGCGCGCGCCGGCGCACGGCTTTGGCGACACGGTGGGTGAAATCCGGGCTGTCGATGATGACCAGCATGTCGGGCTTTGCCGCCACCGCTGCATCTGCCGTCATCCGTATGCGTTTGAGAATAGCAGGCAGCCGCGCAATCACGGCGGAAAAGCCCATGACGGCGATCTCCTCCAGGGGGAAGAGAGAGTTCAGACCTTCTTTCGCCATGGCGTGCCCACCGACGCCGCCGAAGCGCAGGCGCTCAGCTCCGAGACGCGCCTTGAGGGAGCGCATCAGCTTGGCTCCGAGCTGGTCGCCTGACTCCTCGCCCGACACGATCCAGATCGTCAGCGGCTTCCTGTCAGCCAAGAGGCTTCTCCATCCAGGGCAGATCGACGGCAACGACGAAGAGACCGAGGCGGTCGGCCGTCTGCAGGGTGTCCTCCTGCTCCAGCACGAAGGTGGATCCCGCGCCGATGGCAATGCCGGCAAGTCCTGCCTTCGCCGCCTCTGCAATGGTGCGTGGGCCAATGGTCGGCATGTCGACACGTAGATCCTGACCGCGCTTGGCGGCCTTGATCAGCACACCGCCTTCCTCGCGACGGCGAAGGCCGAACCAGGACTGGCGCAGGCCCCTCACCCGGCGGATCATGCGGTCGGTGCCTTCGGGTCCCTCGATGGCCAGGACATGCCTGCGGTCGACGACGGCTCCTTGCCCAATATCGAAATCCGACAGGGAGGCGAGAAGCTCTAGCCCGAAGGCAATGGCCTCATGATCATCGATTCCCGGCTGCCGCGCACCGGAGAGCGTATTGGAGGCCACGAGATCAGGGGCAAGCTCGTGGGCACCCACGACCCGGTGCCCTCGCTCCTCCAGGAGCATCACGGCACCGCGCAGCACCTGATCGTCCCCGCGGGCGATAACCTCCCTCACCTCATGCCTGTTGCGAAGCAATGAGTAAGCGCTCAGCAGCGCGGAGAATCCGGGTCGACGCACAGCTCCGACGAGGGAGACGGCCTGCGGCCGCCAGCTCTCGAGGGTGCTCATGATGGTCTTGAGATCGAGAAGATCGACAGTGGCGTTGGCGCGGCGCTGCAGCTCGGCCTCCGCAAAGCCGCGAAAGGCCAAGACTCGGACTTCCTGCCCCGTCCGCTCCAGATGGCTCAAGAGCTGGATGGGAAGCTGCCCGGCCCCGGCGAGGATTGCGATGGGGCCTTGGGGCATCATCCGGCTGAACTAACGGGATCCCGCGGCGTGCAGACCGCCCTGTCGCCACCCGCACGGATGAAATCGAGAATCTCGTGCACGAAGGGGTGGCTTTCGAACTCGCCGGCAACGTCCTCGACACGCTCGGCCAGGGTTCCTTCATCCGCGAAGAGAAGCCGGTAGGCGCGCCGGATCTCGTGGATCTGCTCGCGGGTGAAGCCGCGACGGCGCAGGCCGATGATGTTGAGGCCGGCGAGATGCGCCCGGTTGCCCATGGCCATGCCATAGGGGATCAAGTCGTTCTCCAGGCCCGACATGCCTCCCACAAAGGCGTGGGATCCGACGCGGGCGAACTGGATCACCGCGGAGGCGCCGCCGAAGATCACGAAATTGCCCACCGTCACGTGGCCCGCGAGCATGACGTTGTTGGACAGGATGCAGTCGTTCCCGACCTTGGTGTCGTGACCCACATGGGAGCCGGCCAGGAAGGCGCAGCGATCGCCGATAATCGTACGAAGGCCGCCGCCCTCGGTGCCGGGATTCATGGTCACGCCTTCGCGGATCATGCAATCGGCACCGATCTCAAGCGTCGAGGCTTCGCCCTTGTATTTCAGATCCTGCGGGATGTGGCCAATTGAGGCGAACGGAAAGATCCTGGTCCGGGGACCGATGGTGGTGCGTCCTGCCAGAGCCACATGGCTCAGGAGCTGGCAGCCCTCGCTGAGTTCCACCTCGGGACCTACCGTGCAGAACGGGCCGATCTTCACGCCCGGACCGATCTTGGCGCCGTCCTCGATGACAGCGCTCGGATGAATCACTGTTTCCATCAGTCGTTCACCAGCATGGCGCTGACTTCGGCCTCGCAGACAAGCACACCATCGACCTTTGCCTCGCCCCTATACCACCACATGTTGCGGCGGTTGTTCAGCTTGCGCATGTGGAACTCGACCCGGTCCCCCGGCTCCACCGGCTTGCGGAACTTCACCTTGTCGATCGTCATGAAAAACACCTGCTTAGGCTTGGCCATCTGGGCCATCTTGGCCTTCACGCAGATGGCCCCCGCCGTCTGAGCCATCGCCTCGATGAGAAAGACGCCCGGGAAGATCGGACGCGAGGGGAAATGGCCCGTGAATTGTGGCTCATTGAAGGTGACATTCTTGATGCCGATGCACGAATTGTCGCCGTCGATCTCGATGATCTTGTCGACTAGGAGAAAGGGATACCGGTGCGGCAGCAACTCCAGGATCTCCATAATATCGGCGGTTTGAAGCGTGGTGGGCGCTTCGGACATGACGGGAACTCCGAACGGTAAGAAATGCCTTCAAAAAACGTTATGAAGACGCGTCGTCGTCTTTGGCGGAATCGCCCTGGGATGCAAGCTTTTTCAGCGCCGTGATCTCGCGGAACCACTCTCGCATGGGCCTTGCGGGAATGCCCCCCCAGCGGGCTCCCGCCGGGACATCACCGTTGACGCCGCTGGTGGCCGCAATCTGGGCGCCCATGCCGATCCGGACATGGCCCTTCACGGCCACCTGGCCGCCGATGGCAGCATAATCCTCAACGGTGGTCGAGCCGGCGATGCCGACCTGAGCCACGATCACGCAATGACGGCCGATCACTACGTTATGGGCAATCTGGACAAGATTATCGATCTTGGTGCCCTCGCCGATCACCGTATCGCGGCTCGCACCCCGGTCGACCGTCGTATTCGCCCCGATCTCCACGTCGTCCTGGATGATGACGCGCCCGACCTGCGGCACCTTCAGATGCCCCTGCGGCCCCATGGCAAAGCCGAAGCCATCCTGACCGATCCGGACGCCCGGATGGAGAATGACCCGGTTGCCGAGATAGGCATGAGTAACGGTCACGTTCGCCGCGATGGAGCAGTCCCGTCCGATCCTCACGCTGGGCCCGATCACCGAATGGGCGCCGATCAGGGTGCCCGATCCAATCTCAGCATGCGGCCCGATGACGGCGCCCGGATCGACGCGCACGCCATGCTCGATCCTTGCGGAAGGGTGGACAAAGGAGCCGGGAGACACTCCGGCCGCAGCAAAGGAGGATTCCGGCTTCATGGCGGACGGGAACAGAATTGCCAGGACCTGAGCAAAAATCCGATAGGCCTGAGGTGTGACCAGAGCAACCGTGCCGGGCGGCACCTTGGAGGCATAGCGTGGCGTCACCAGGCAGGCTGTGGCTCGGGTTGCCGCCAGAGCCCCAACATAAGCAGGGTTATCCATATAGGCGAGATCGC
Source organism: Microvirga sp. CF3062 (assembly GCF_036314045.1). Classification (NCBI taxonomy): domain Bacteria; kingdom Pseudomonadati; phylum Pseudomonadota; class Alphaproteobacteria; order Hyphomicrobiales; family Methylobacteriaceae; genus Microvirga; species Microvirga sp. CF3062. The sequence continues at coordinate 301,736 of NZ_JAYGGN010000004.1, read as the reverse complement.
CGGGACCTGCATTCTCGAGAGGGGCGACTCCACGAAGCAAAAACTCCCCGTCGGTGCCGTCGGGGAGCGCTACATTGGCCATCTCCGCCACCTGACGCAGGTTCAACGTCTGGCTTTGCGGGAAGAAGTGCGATTCAGCCATGAAAATTAAGTGAGGGCGCCATTCGGCGCCCTCCCCGATTAGAAGCGCGTGCCACCCGTGAAGCGGAAGGCCTGGGTGCGGTCGCCGCCGATCCTGGTGCCGTCCGCAAGGGCGATACCCTCTTCCTTGGTGAGGGCGAACGCATAGTCGAAGCGGATCGGGCCAAGGGGCGAGGTCCACAGGATCGAAGCACCCACCGACGAGCGCAGCTTGCTGCTGTCGAAGACATCGATGGATTCATCGTCGAACGTGGTTGGGCCGTCATAACCGAAAAGCGTGCCGGCATCGGCGAAGACAGCACCTCTCAAGCCCAACTCACGCGGCAGAGCGGGAATTGGGAACTGCACTTCAAGCGAACCACCGAAATAGGTGGTGCCGCCGAGCGCATTCGCCTTGCTGTCAGCGGTCGAGATGTCACGTGGGCCGATGCCGTTCGGTGCGAAACCACGCACCAGGGATGGGCCCATGAAGAATTGGTCGATGATGCGCAGATCACCACCTTCACCACCATTGTCGCCGAAGCCCATGATGTGACCGCCCTGAACGCGGGCAATACCGACCACGTCCTCATAGAGTTCGCGGTAGTAGCGAGCGTCGCCGGTCACACGGAAGTAGTGGGAATCACCGCCGAGTCCGGCAAAGTCCGTCTTGACCTCGCCATAGAAGCCGTTGCGGGGATTACGGGTGCTGTCGAGGGTGTTGTAGTTGAAGGTCAGGCCCGCCAGGGAGGTAATCGTCTCGCCCTGCGCGTCCTTGATAGCGAGGGATGCCTCACCATTCCCCTCACAGAATGAACGAACAGGATTACCGGCGCCGTCCACTTGGGTGTAACCGGGGATCGGGAACGAGCAGTCGTTATACGGACGATCCTCATCGTTCGGGATCGTAATTTCCTGCTGGTAGAGCGAGTACCGGGCCGTGACCGTGAACTCTTCCGTGATCGGAAGACCCAGGCGCAGCGTGCCGCCGGTCATGCGATTTTCGTAGCGGGAGTACTGAGTTTGGTCGCTGAACTTCGAGAACAGGTCGATACCCGCCGACATGCGGTAGCCCAGGAAGTACGGCTCGGTGAACGAGAAGTCGACACCGTGGGCGCGCTGGCCGAGCTGGCCTGCAAGGCGCACAAACTGGCCGCGACCCAGGAAGTTGGTCTCGGTCACGGAGACTTCGCCGATGAAGCCGTCGGCCGTCGAATAGCCGCCCGAGATCGAGAATGCGCCGGTGGACTGATCCTCCACATCCACGTTCACGACGACGCGGTCAGCCGACGAGCCAGGCTCGTTGGAGATGCGGACCCGCTTGAAGTAGCCGAGATTGTTCAGGCGGCGCTCGGCCCGGTCGACAAGAACCTGGTTATAGGCGTCGCCCTCGCCGAGCTCGAACTCGCGGCGGATGACATAGTCGCGGGTGCGGCTGTTGCCACGCACGTTGATCCGCTCGATGTAGATCCGCGGAGCCTCCTCGACCACATAGGTGAGGCTGATCGTGCGGGTCGACGGATCGCGGGCGCCGACCGGTCGCACTAAGGCGAAGGGATTGCCCTGACGTGCGACATTAGCGGTAAGATTTTGAACCGACTTCTCGACGGCGTCAGCATTGTAAACAGAACCTTCCGAAGTCGAGACTCCCCGGCGAATAGCCTCGGGATCCACTCCGGGAAGCCGGGGATCGACACTTACGCTGCCGACCCGGTACTGCTCACCCTCTTCCACTGCAATGGTGATGACATAGCCACCGCCATTGGCGTCGAACGCGACGTCGTTGGAGACGATGCGGAAATCCGCATAACCGTTCTTCAGGTAATAGCGGCGGACCAGTTCCAGATCGTTCGCGAGGCGGTCCGGATCATAAACGTCAGTGCTCTTCAGGAAGCTCAGGAGGTTCGTCTCGGTCGTCTGCATCACGCCGCGCAGGCGGCTCGACGAGACCTGGTTGTTCCCGACGAACCGGATTTCCTTCACGCCGGTCTTGTCACCTTCGACGACCGTGTAGACCACGTCCACCGTGCCGTTGGGGAGATCGACCACACGGGGCGTGACCTGGGCAAGTCCCCGGCCCGACTGCCGGTAAATCTCAAGAATGCGCCCAACGTCGGCATCCACGGCGGCCTGGTTGTAGGGAGCTCGGGCACGGGCCTGGAACTGATCCTGGAAGGCTGCGCTCTCGATCTTTTTGTTCCCTTCGACCACCACGCGGTTGACGATAGGGCCCTGCGCGGCCGAAGCACGGCGATTCCTTGGGGCCACCTGCTGCGCGAAGGCGCTCTCCGCGACAGTAACTCCGGCCATCAGCGCGCTGATGGCGATAACGGCAGTGGTGGCCGGCTTCTTCCGGCGAGGCGTGGTCGTCGACATCATCAACTGGCCCGTTCTTTGTCTTTAATCCCTAGCGAGGGTATCCCCGCAGGCTGGAGACGAGTGCCCCCAACCTTATCCATGTGAAGCGCTTGTACAAACTTTCGCCGCTATTGCAAACGGCGCGTCCACAACAGAGTAGCGATTTTTATCCTGCGTGGCGTCCTTGTCACGATCCCGGGCTCATAAAACTGGTGCCAAGGTGAACAAGATCATTCCAAGTGGCGAACAGCATGAGCATCGCCACCAGGGCAAATCCGATTCTGAAGCCAATTTCCTGGGCTTTCTCACTCAGAGGACGGCCGCGCACGGCCTCAATGGCATAGAACAGAAGGTGGCCGCCATCCAGCAGGGGAATGGGAAAAAGGTTAATGAGACCGATGGAAACCGACATGAAGCCGATCAGGCTGACAAGGCTGTAGACCCCGCCGATGTCAAAAGCGGTTCCGGAAGCCCTGGCGATTCCAATGGGCCCCGAGAGCTGATCGGCCGATTCCACCCCCATCACCAGACGGCGGATAAAATTGATTGTCCGCTCGACGAGGTTCCAGGTCTCGACCACGGCAGCCTTCACGGCACCCCAGGGAGAATAGGTCAGGCGCTTGACGGCCGAAGGGTCTCGGGACACCTCAACGCCTAGGAGGCCAATCCGCTGCTTGCCGAAAGGACTGGTCCGTTCGACGAAGTTCGGCGTTGCCGTCAAGGGAACCGTTTGCCCATTGCGCTCCACCGTGAACGCGAGCGGCTCGCCCCCGCTGGAGCTCACGATGAGCTGCATGTCGGCAAAGGTCTGGATGACCCTGCCGTCGACGGTCAGAATCAGGTCCTTGGGCTGAAAACCAGCCTTCTCGGCCGCGCTGCCAGCCTGAACCGCCTCGATCCGCGGCTCCAGAACCGCCCGTCCATTGAAGTAGTTGAAGCCCGCAAAGATCGCGATCGCCAGGATGAAGTTGGCGATCGGCCCCGCCGCCACGATGGCAGCCCGCTTAGCGACATTCTGGTGAGGGAAGCTGATGGCACGCTGCTCGACCGGCATCTGATCGAGCTGGCCCTGGTCCGGCACGCTGGCGGCGTTGAGATCGCCAACGAACTTCACGTACCCTCCCAGAGGAATGGCACAGAGCTTCCACCGCGTCCCCTTCCTGTCCGTCCAGCCTGCCAGTTCGGGTCCGAAGCCGATGGAGAAGGCGGTCACGCCAACCCCGCACAGGCGACCGACCCAGAAATGGCCGAACTCGTGGACGAAAACCACGACCGTGAGCACGACGAGGAAAGCGATCAGAGTCAGGAACAGGGAGCCTGTTGCACCACCGATCATCGAGAGAAAGTCCATCTGTGTTCCTTTCGCGCCCTATCGAAGCTGCACGGCTTCGACAGGGGCTGGAATGAGCCTGCGCGCCATCGCCCGGGCCTCCTGATCGATAGCCAGGGCCTCCGCGACGGTCGACAGGGTTGAAATCTGTCTTCCGGAAAAAGTCGAGCAAACCCGCTCAACAATTTCGGAAATATCGTAAAATCCGATTGCGCCCGCCATATAGGCCCCGACGGCGATCTCGTTGGCGGCATTCAAGACCGTGGGCATAGCCCCTCCGGCCCTGAGCGCCGCCTTTGCCAAGGACAGGCACGGGAAACGGTCGTCATCGGGCCGCTCGAAGCTTAAACGGCCAATCGCGGCAAGATCGAGACGAGGCAGGTCCATTCTCAGGCGCCCGTCGCCCCGCAGAGCATTGGCAATCGGTACCTTCATGTCGGGCAGGGCGAGCCCTGCCGTCACGGCGCCATCGGTCCATTGAACCAAGCCGTGGACGATGGCCTCCGGGTGGACAAGCACGTCGAGACGGTCTGCGCCGAGACCGAACAGATGATGAGCCTCGATCAACTCGAGGCCCTTGTTCATCAAGGTCGCGGAGTCGATGTTGATCTTCGAACCCATGGACCAGACCGGATGGGCCGAGGCCTCTTTGGCACTGGCCTTGGCAATCTGCTCTCTCGGGGTGTTGCGGAACGGCCCGCCTGTCGCGGTGATGATTGCCTTTTCCACATCGCCATTGCGGCCGGCCGCAAGGGCTTGGTCCAGGGCGTTGTGCTCGGAATCGACCGGCATGATCTCGGCACCGACGCGGCGCGCATCGGCCATGAAGGCGTCGCCGGCACAGACGAGGCTTTCCTTGTTGGCGAGGGCAATCCGCCTCCCCGGCTTCAGAGCGGCATGGGTCGGGGCGAGGCCTGCGGTTCCGCTGATGGCAGCGAGAACAATGTCCGCCTCGCGCTTGGCAGCCTCCAACACGGCCGTCTGCCCTGCTCCACTGTCGATTCCGGTGCCGGAGAGTGCCTGTCGCAGGGCTTCACCGCCGCGCTCGTCGGCAAGGGCTGCAAACTTTGCTCCGAGCCGACGGGCGACCTCCGCCAGGGCTAGGGCATCGCGGCCGCCCACAACAGCCTCAACCCTGAACGCGTCGCGGTGAGCCAGCACAACATCCGCCGTCGAACGGCCGATCGAGCCGGTTGCTCCAAGGATCGTGAGGGAACGGGTCATCAAGGCCTATACGGTGGGATCAAGGGTCAACAGACCAAGGGCGACGATGAGACAGACAGCCCAGAAGCCATCAAGTCGATCCATGACTCCGCCATGGCCCGGAATGAGATGGCTCGAATCCTTGACCTGGCAATGGCGCTTGAGTGCCGACTCGCCTAGATCGCCAACCTGACTGCAAATGGACGCAACAATGGAAAGAGCGGCAATGCCAGGAAACGTCAGAGGCAGGGTGATGTCATAACGCTGACCGATCCAGGCTACGAGGAGCCCGCCTGCCGTTGCCGCAACGACCCCGCCGATGAAGCCCGACCAGGTTTTCTTGGGGCTGATTGGAGGGCAGAGCTTCGGCCCCCCTAAGGTACGACCCGTGAAATAAGCCGCGATATCGGTGGCCCACACCACGGCGAACATCCAAAGGAGACCGAGGATCCCAAGATCAGGATGAGCGCGCACGATGGGTGGGATGAGGACAATCGGGGCTGCATAGATAAAGCTGGAAACGGTCCATATTCGCTTCTGAGCACCGGACACCACAAAGGCGCCGATGGCCAGGAAGGCGAGGCTTACGGCAAGGGAAAGCCACAACCTGACATCGAGCAGGAACAGAAGTGTCATGGCTGCAAGGCCGAGACCGAGAATGACCTGAACAAGCCGCCGGGGCTCAATCCCCGTCATATCGGTCCATTCCACCACGATGGCGATCCCAGCCGCCAGCCAGAACAGGGCAAAGGCCCAGCCGCCAAGATAGGCCGTGAGGAGCGCGGCAGCCACCATGACGAGAGCGGACAGAACTCTGGTCGTCAGCTCCTTGGAGGGGACCGGCTTGGGGTGAGGCGGCGATGAGCCTTCGTCCACAACCATCGTCAGACAGCCCGAGCGCTCAGCCCGCCAAACCGGCGGTCGCGCCTGCAATACTCGTCAATGGCGGATTGGAAGGCGGTCTCGTCGAAATCAGGCCAGTAGCACGGCAGGAAGACAAACTCGGAATAGGCTGTCTGCCAAGTCAGGAAGTTCGAGACCCGCTGCTCGCCGGATGTCCTGATGACGAGATCCGGATCCGGTATGCCATGGGTATCGAGAGCCGCCTCGACGGAATCCATATCGATATCGGCTGGATTGAGGCTGCCGTCCTTCACCCTTCGGGCCAGCGCCCGCATGGCGCTCACGATCTCCTGCCGCCCACCATAATTGAACGCGATCACCAGGGTCAGACCCGTGTTGGAACGGGTGAGCTGTTCGGCCTCGTCCAGGAGGAGGCGGATGTCCGATGCCAGGCCCTCTCGCTCGCCGATGATCCTGACCCGGATGTTGTTGGCGTGAAGCTCGGCCAGATCGTGCCGGACGAAGCGCTTGAGGAGGCCCATGAGATCTGAGACCTCTTCAGCCGGGCGCCGCCAGTTTTCAGCGGAGAAGCTGTAGACGGTCAGGTACCGGATCCCCAGGGCTCCCGCCGTACGGACGGCGCGGCGGATCGCCTCGACACCGCGCCGGTGCCCCTCAAAGCGCGGCAGGCCCCGTTGAGCAGCCCAGCGGCCATTCCCATCCATGATGATGGCAACGTGGGCCGGCATCCCCTCGCCTGCTTCCCTGCAGGCAAAGGCTGGATCCAACCGTTTGGCTTCGCCGCTCATGATGTCCTGTTCCGATGCACGCCTTAAGGATCAGACGTGCATGATTTCCTTTTCCTTGGCGACCAAAATGCTGTCGACCTCGGCCACGAACTGATCCGTTGCCTTCTGCACCTGGTCGGCATGACGCGTGCCGTCATCCTCGCTGATCGCGCTGTCCTTCTCAAGCTTCTTGAGGAGGTCGAGACCGTCGCGGCGCACGTGCCGAACGGCGATCTTCGCCTCTTCGGCATATTTGTGCGCGACCTTCACCATTTCCTTGCGGCGCTGCTCGTTCATCTCAGGGATGCGCAGGCGGATCACTTGGCCTTCCGTCTGGGGATTGAGGCCAAGATCCGACTCGCGGATCGCCTTTTCCACGGCGGCGACCATGCCTCGGTCCCAGACCTGGACGCTGAGCAGGCGCGGCTCCGGCACGTTGACGGTGGCCACCTGCGAGATCGGCATCGATGCGCCATAGGCATCGATCTGGATCGGATCGAGCAGGTTCGGGGAGGCGCGTCCCGTCCTGAGACTGGCCAAGTCGTTCTTGAATGCGTTGATGGCGCCCTGCATGCGGCGCTTCACATCGGCGATATCAAAGGTCGTAGCCATCGGTTTTGTCCTTACGCGAACTATCTAAACGGGCTTACGCCCCCCAGGGTCCAGCATCAAGACCCTTGGATCAAGGGGCGACAACCGTGGAGGGCACTTTCCCCTGGAGAAGAGCCGTCACGGAGCTGGGAGCATGCACCGAGCCCACAATAATCGACAATCTGCTCTCGCGAGCCAACGCGAAGGCGGCCGTATCCATCACCTTCAAGTCCCTGGCGATCGCCTCGTCATGGGTCAGGCGGTCGAATCGCACCGCATCCGGGTCCTTCTTGGGATCGGCCGAGTAGACGCCGTCCACCTGTGTCGCCTTGAGCACCGCATCGCAGCGCAGTTCCGCGGCACGCAGGACAGCGGCGGTGTCGGTGGTGAAAAACGGGTTGCCGGTCCCGCCGGCCAGAACCACCACCTGGCCTTTGTCCAGGTGGTGCAGGGCGGGCTGGCGGGCATAGGTCTCGCAGATCGTCGGCATGGAAACCGCCGACATGGTGCGGGCCGGAACGCCGGCGGCGTTCAGGGCCGTCTCGACGGCGAGAGAGTTCATGACCGTGCCGAGCATGCCCATGGAATCGGCGGTGGGACGGTCGATCCACCCGGCGGCGCTCATGCGGGCGCCGCGAATGATGTTGCCGCCGCCGATGACGACGGCGATCTCGAAGCCGGCGCGTGTGGCCTGGGCCAGATCCTCTGCCAGAGAGGTCAGGATCTGAGGATCGAGCCAGTAGCCGTCGGGGGCCATGAGGGCCTCGCCTGAGAGCTTCACCAGGATGCGCCGGAACGTTGCCATCATCAGACCTTTCTTTTCGAACCCTCTCATGAAAACGGCGGCTGAGGAGCCGCCGTTTTGCTTAAGGTCGACTTAGGCCTTGAGACCGGCCTGGGCTGCGACTTCCGCCGCGAAGTCCGGAGCCTCTTCCTTCTCAATGCCCTCGCCGAGGGCATAGCGGACGAAGGCCTTCAGGGTGACCGGCTTGCCGGCCTTGGACTCGGCTTCCTTGAGCACCTGGGTCACGGTCTTGGAAGGATCGTGCACGAAGGGCTGCTCAAGGAGCGTGACTTCCTTGAAGTAGCTCTTCAGTCCGCTCTCGATGATCTTCTGCATGACATTGTCGGGCTTGCCGGCATTCTTGTCACGCAGAATGGCGCTCTCGCGCTCGATGGTGGTTTGATCAACGCCGGAAGCGTCAAGAGCCAGCGGGCTGGTGGCAGCCACGTGCATGGCGATCTGGCGACCGAGGGCGCCGAGAACGGTCACGTCACCTTCAGACTCAAGTGCCACGAGCACGCCGATCTTACCGAGGCCCTCGGTGACAGCGTTGTGGACATAAGTGGCGATCACGCCCTTCGAGACTTCGAGCTTGGCGACGCGACGCAGGGTCATGTTCTCGCCGATGGTGGCGATGAGCTCCTGCAGACGGTCCTTCACGGTCGTCTGCGAACCCGGGAAGTGGGCAGCCTCGAGCGACTCGATGGTGCCGTTGCCCATGAGGCCGATTTTGGCGGCTTCACGGACGAAAGCCTGGAACCCGTCGTTGCGGGCAACGAAGTCCGTCTCGGAGTTCACCTCGAGGATCGTGGCGGTGTGGCCCGACGATTCGACGGCCACAAGGCCCTCCGCGGCCACGCGGCCAGCTTTCTTGGCAGCCTTCGAGAGGCCCTTCTTGCGGAGCCAGTCGATCGCGGCCTCCATGTCGCCATTGGTCTCGGCGAGGGCGGCCTTGCAGTCCATCATGCCGGCGCTGGTCGTCTCGCGCAGCTCTTTCACCATCGCAGCGGTAATGTTCGCCATGGCTGTTCCTTTCAAAGGTTTCTGCATAGAGGGAGCCCGGCGCTCGTGGAACGCCGGGCTCGGTCAATCGTTCAAGCGGCGCTGCAGGGTGCGGCGCCGTAAGGCTTACGCAGCAGCGGCTTCGATCATGGAGCGGGCCTGGTTGATCCAGCCATCGCGCTCGAGGCGGCCGTTCAGCTTCAGGTCCTTGTCGAGCTGAGCGGAATCGGCCGGCTGCATGGCGGCAAGCTGCCAGTAGTGGAAGATGCCGGCTTCGTTGAGCTTCTTCTCGAGCTGCGGGCCAACCCCGTTGAGCTTGGTCAGGTCGTCCGGAGCGCCGCGGGGAGCCGCCAGACGTTCGAACTGCTCACCCTCATAGGCAGGAGCCGGCGCCGGAGCCGCAGTGTCGTTGGCCGGGAGTTCCTCGGCCATCGGGTTCTCGGAAGCACCGATGTCGATACCCATGTCGCCGGCACCGCGAGAGATGCCGTCAAGGGCAGCACGGGCAACCAGATCGCAATAGAGCGCGATCGCACGGCCGGCATCGTCATTGGCCGGAACCGGGAAGGTGATGCCGTCCGGATCGCAGTTGGTGTCGACGATGGCCGCCACCGGGATACCGAGGCGCTTGGCCTCCTGGATCGCCAACTGCTCCTTGTTGGTGTCGATGACGAAGATCAGGTCGGGCGTGCCGCCCATGTCCTTGATGCCGCCGAGAGCGCGCTCGAGCTTTTCCTTCTCGCGGGCAAGCATGAGGCGCTCTTTCTTCGTGAGGCCCTGGCCGCCGCCGGCGAGGATCTCGTCGACCTTGCGCAGGCGCGAGATCGAGCCGGAAATCGTCTTCCAGTTGGTCAGCATGCCGCCGAGCCAGCGAGCGTTCACGTAATACTGCGCCGAGCGCTTAGCCGCATCGGCGACAGCATCGGCTGCCTGACGCTTGGTGCCGACGAACAGCACGCGGCCGCCCTTGGCCACGGTGTCGCTGACGGCCTGAAGGGCGCGGTGCAGCATCGGGACCGACTGAGCGAGATCGATGATGTGGATGTTGTTGCGGGTGCCAAAGATGTATTGACCCATCTTCGGGTTCCAGCGGTGGGACTGGTGGCCAAAGTGAGCGCCAGCCTCAAGAAGGCTGCGCATCGAGAATTCAGGAAGCGCCATAGTCTATTCTCCGGTTAAGCCTCCGCGGAACAGTGGACCGGACTTTCCGGCCACCGGGGGTTCCTCATGGATTCATGAGGGGATTCCGCGTGTGGGATGCGGGCGCATATAGGCGGAAAGTGGGAGGAATGCAAGCGCGACTTCCCCCTCTCCCGCAATGGGGAGAGGGGGGAGGCGGCTCAGTTCATATGCACGTCCACAACCCCCGGCACAGCCCGGAGAGCTCCGGCGATCTGAGGCGAGGCCATGTATTTGCCGGGAAGCTTGACCTCGACCTCCCGGTCGCCGTCGTCGAGAATCAGGACCAGGGAGACCTCGCCCTCTCCTCTCGCCTTCAGGCGCTCCTGCACGCTCGAAATGGGCCGCTCGTCCCGCAGAAAGATCCGCATGCCCTTCTGGTGCTTGGCGAGAGCCTCTTCGAGCGGCTCAGCAATGCCGATTCGCGCCCTCACCTCCTCGCCCTCCATCCCGGCCTGCAGCATCAGGACCACGGCGGCGCCGGGCTCGAGCACTTCGCGGAACCGCATGAGGCCTTCCGAGAAGATGATGGCTTCGAACTGCCCCGTCTGATCGGAGAGGGTGAGGATGCCCATCTTGTTGCCGGTCTTGGTCCGCCGCTCCTGACGGTCGAGCACGGTCGCGGCCACCCGCCCGACGGAGTTGCCGGCCTTCACCGAACGGCAGAACTCAACCCAGGTCTGAACCCGCAGCTTCTTGAGAAGGTCGCCGTATTCGTCGAGCGGATGGCCCGAGAGGAAGAAGCCGACCGCGTCGTATTCACGCTGCAGCCTCTCGGCCGCCGGCCAAGGCTCGTACGGTCCGATGCGCAATTGGACATCGGCCGAGGCGACGCCCCCGAACATGTCGGCCATGCCGCCATTGGCTGCCTCATGGGATTGCTGGGCAAGGCTCATCATGGCGTCGATGGACGCACAGGCCCTGGCCCGGTCCGGCTCCAGCTCGTCCAGGGCGCCGGCGGCGATCAGGTTCTCCAGCGTGCGCTTGTTGAGCATGCGCGGATTGATGCGCCGGGCGAAGTCGGCGAGATCCTTGAACGGCTTGTCCCCGCGGGCCTCGATCACGCTCTCGATGGCATGCCGGCCGACGCCTTTGACGGCGGCCAGCGCGTAGAGAATCTGCCCCTGGCCGTTCTCGTCGTACTGCACGTCGAACACCACGCCAGACCGGTTGATGGACGGCGGGATCACCTTGAAGCCAAGGCGCTGGGCCTCGCGGCGGAATTCCGACAGCTTGTCGGTGTTGTCGAGATCGAGCGTCATGGACGCGGCCAGGAACTCGACCGGATGATTGGCCTTCAGATAGGCCGTCTGGAACGCAACGAGCGCGTAGGCCGCCGCGTGGCTCTTGTTGAAGCCGTAATCCGCGAACTTGGCGAGCAGGTCGAAAATCTCGTTGGCCTTCGCCTTGTCGAGACCGCCCTCCTTCGCACCGGACACGAAACGCTCGCGCTGGGCGTCCATCTCGGCCTTGATCTTCTTGCCCATGGCGCGGCGCAGAAGGTCCGCGTCGCCGAGCGAGTAGCCGGAGAGGACCTTTGCCACCTCCATCACCTGTTCCTGATAGACGATGATGCCGAAGGTCTCGCGCAGGATCGGCTCGAGCTTGTCGTGGGAATACCAATCCTTCTTGTTGCGCTCGTCCTTTCCGAGCTTGCGCGCGCAATAGACCGGGATGTTCGCCATCGGGCCCGGACGATAGAGCGCCACGAGGGCGATGATGTCCTCGAAACGGTCCGCCTCCATCTCGACGAGGGCTTTCCGCATGCCCGCCGATTCCACCTGGAACACGCCGACCGTCTCGCCGCGCTGGAGCATCTCGTAGGTCTTGCGGTCGTCGAGGGGCAGTGCCGAGAGGTCAACTTCGATACCCTTGCGGCGAATGAGATCGATCGCCGCGCGCAGGACGGTGAGCGTCTTGAGCCCCAGGAAGTCGAACTTCACAAGGCCTGCCTGCTCGACCCATTTCATGTTGTACTGGGTCACGCGCATACCGGTCTTCGGGTCTCGATAGAGCGGCACCAGTTCCTGCAGCGGACGGTCGCCGATCACAACGCCGGCCGCGTGGGTCGACGCGTGCCGGTGCAGGCCCTCGAGCTTCTGCGCGATATCAAGCATGCGCTTGACGACGGGCTCTTCGTCGATGGCCGCCTGCAGCTTCGGCTCGCCTTCGATGGCCTGGGCGAGCGTCACCGGATTGGCCGGGTTCTGCGGCACGAGCTTGGTGAGTTTGTCCACCTGGCCGTAGGGCATCTCTAGCACGCGACCGACGTCGCGTAGCACGCCACGGGCGAGCAGCGTACCGAAGGTGATGATCTGGGCGACCTGCTCCTCGCCATAGCGCTGCTGCACGTATTGGATCACGCGCTCGCGCCCATCGACGCAGAAGTCGATGTCGAAGTCCGGCATCGACACGCGTTCCGGATTCAGGAAGCGCTCGAAGAGAAGGCTGAACCGCAGGGGATCGAGGTCGGTGATGGTGAGTGCATAGGCAACGAGTGAACCCGCACCGGAACCACGGCCCGGGCCCACCGGGATGTCGTGATCCTTCGCCCACTTGATGAAGTCGGCCACGATCAGGAAGTAGCCGGGGAACTGCATCTTGCGGATGATGCCGACCTCGAAGGCAAGGCGGTCGCGATATTCCTGCTCCGTCAACCCAGGCGCTGGGCCATGGGCGGCAAGGCGCTTGGCAAGACCTTCTTCCGCCTGACGCTGCAACTCCTCCCCTTCGTCGAGAGTGGCGGCATCGGGGCCAGTGCCGAAACTCGGCAGGATAGGCTTGCGGGTCTTCACGCGCGTCGCGCAGCGCATGGCGATCTCAACGCTCGCCTGCAGCGCATCCGGCAGGTCCGCGAACAGTTCCATCATCTGCTGACGGGTCTTGAAGTGGTGCTCCGGCGAGAGGCGGCGGCGATCCGGGTTGGAGACGATCTGCCCTTCCGCAATGGCGAGCAACGCATCATGCGCCTCGTAGTCCTTCGTCGCCGAGAAGAAGGGTTCGTTGGCGGCAACGATGGGCAGACCATTGCGGTCCGCAAGCGTCAACAACTCGCCCTCGATCAGGCGCTCGTCTTCCAATCCATGACGCTGGATTTCGACATAAAGCTGATGGCCGAAAGCTTCCTTCAAGATATCGAGCCGAGCCTGCGCCAGATCTTGACGTCCACCAGTGCGCAGGGCGCTGTCGAGGGGGCCCGTGAAGCCACCTGTTAGCGCAATGATTCCTTCGCTGTGAACTGAGAGGGCGGGGGCGGCAACGCGCGGGTTTTCTCCCAGCGGCACACCGAAATAGGCGTGGCTCACGAGGCGCATGAGGTTGCGATAGCCCTCCTCGTTCTGCGCCAGCAGCACGATGTTGGCGGGCTGGGGCACCACGCGAGCCGCCGGGTCCGCCTCCTCGAAGCAGACCGAGAGCTGAACGCCGGCGATGGGTTGGATGCCGGAGCCCGCCATCTTCTCGGAGAACTCGAGGGCGCCGAAGAGGTTGTTGGTGTCGGTGAGCGCCAATGCCGGCTGCTTGTCGGCGGCAGCAAGTTTCGCCAGTTGCGCGATCTTCAGGGCACCCTCGAGCAGCGAATACGAGGAGTGGACGTGCAGATGAACGAAGCCAATATCGTGAAGAATGCGCGCCATGAAACTCTACTCACTCAATGGCACGCATAGTGACACGATTCTTGCTAAGGAAGCCTAACCCTGGACGTTGAGGAACATGTTCCTGTGAATCAGCGTGGGTTGTTGTGGATTCCGGGTATCAAGCGATGGGAGAAAGAACCAGAGCCCAGATTGCCACGGCCGATCCGAACATAGCTAGCGAAGCGATTTCGGCGGTGGTCTCGATGATGAAGCGAAGCATGGTTTGATCTCCGTGTTCCCAATATGTTCATATTTGTTCATTGGATGTTCTGTGTAAAGCCTGTGCAGAGCCCGGCTTCGGGACGGAGTCAATAAAGCGTAAAGGCGCGATCAAGCGCAGATAGGCGCGCTTAGAAGACGCCTATTCCGATCTCGGAATGAGAGAGTGAAAACTCAGGGCAGCTGAACGATCAGCCCATCGCGGATGGTTACGCGCCGATCCATGCGGGCGGCGAGATCCATGTTGTGAGTGGCGATGAGGGCCGCGAGCTTCGAGGCGCGAACGATGGCCACGAGGGTCTGGAAGACCCGGTCGGCTGTGTTCGGGTCGAGGTTGCCGGTGGGTTCGTCTGCCAGCAGCAGGCGCGGGGCGTTGGCAACCGCGCGGGCGATGGCGACGCGCTGCTGCTCGCCGCCGGAGAGTTCGCCAGGGCGGTGGTCGAGGCGTTTGCCCAAACCCAAGAAGGTCAGGAGCTGCCTGCCCCGATCCTGTGCTTCAGACTTTGACAGGCCGCGGATGAGCTGCGGGATCACCACGTTTTCCAGAGCAGAGAACTCCGGCAGGAGGTGATGGAACTGGTAAATAAAGCCGAGTTCTTCACGCCTGACGCGGGTGCGGTCCTGGTCGTTCATGGCGGCTGTCTGCTTCGAGCCGACGGAGACCTCGCCGCCGTCCGGCTTTTCAAGGAGGCCTGCCACATGAAGCAGGGTCGACTTGCCCGTGCCGGAAGGCGCCACGAGCGCCACGATCTCGCCCGGCCAGATTGCAAGGTCTGCGCCGCGCAGCACTTCAAGGAAGCTGTCCCCTTGCGGGTAGCGGCGCTCGACTTTCGACAGGAACAAGGCGGGTTGGGACTGGACTGGCGACATACTCAACCGTAACGCAACGCTTCGACGGGATCGAGTTTGGCGGCCCGCCAGGACGGATAGAGGGTCGCGAGCAGCGACAGCACCATAGCCATGATTAGGATGGTCGCCACTTCAGTCGGATTCACATCAGCCGGAAGGCGGCTCAGGAAGTAGAGTTCGGCCGGAAAGAGATTCGTGCTCGTGAGCCGCGAGATGACATCGCGGATGGTCTCGACATTGAGCGCCAGCAGAAGACCGAGGCCGAAACCTGCGATCGTTCCCACGATGCCAATGGAGGCGCCCGTGATGAGGAACACGCGCATGATGGAGCCACGTGTGGCGCCCATCGTCCGCAGAATAGCGATGTCCTCAGACTTGTCTTTCACCAGCATGATGAGACCGGAGATGATGTTGAGCGCCGCCACCAGCACGATGAGCGTGAGGATCAGGAACATAACGTTGCGCTCGACTTCGAGGGCGCCGAAGAACGTGCGGTTGCGCTGGCGCCAGTCGGTCATCAGGATCGGGCGGCCCGCCGCCTCATCGATGGCCATGCGTGCTTCGTCCACCCGGTCGGCATTCTCGAGGTAAACCTCGATCAGTTGCACGTCGCCCTGGCGGTTGAAGTAATTCTGCGCTTCCGTGAGCGGCATGAACACGAAGGTGGAGTCGAACTCCGACATGCCGATCTCGAAGATCGCCTTCACCGGATACCCCTTCACCCGCGGCGCCGTGCCGAAGGGCGTGGAGGCACCACGCGGCGTGATGAGCGTAAAGGTATCGCCCGCCTGGAGTGACAGCGCATCGGCGAGACGCCGGCCGATCGCAACCCCCTCGCCTTCCTCGAAGTTCTCGAGCGTGCCTTGGCGAATGTTGCCGGAGATATGCTCGATCTTCTGCAGGTCCTCAGGGCGAATGCCGCGCACGAGAACGCCGCTGCCGTTGTACTGCGACGAGCCGAAGGCCTGCCCCTCGACCAGCGGAATGGCGCGCCGGACACCCGGCACGGCGGCAATGCGCGCAGCCACCTCCGGATAATCGGTCAGCGGGCTTTCTATCGGTGCCACGAAGATATGGCCGTTGATGCCGACGATCTTGTCGAGCAGCTCCTTGCGGAAGCCGTTCATGACCGAGAGCACTACGATCAGCGTAGCGACCCCGAGCATGATCCCAAGAAACGAGAAACCGGCGATGACCGAGACGAAGCCTTCCCGCCGACGCGTGCGCAGGTAACGCCCGGCGAGCATCCACTCGAAGAGTGAGAAGGGTTTTGTCCCTGACGGTGTTGCTTTGGCTTCCGGTGCCTTGGCCATGGGGGCTTATTTATGTCCGCCTAGGCGGGCGGCCACATCCTCAAGGGAAAGTGTCTCACGCTCGCCGGTGGCGCGGCGCTTCAGTTCTACCTTGCCTTCCGCAAGCCCCTTAGGCCCGATCACCACCTGCCACGGCACGCCGATGAGGTCGGCGGTGGCGAACTTGCCGCCGGGACGTTCGTCGCGGTCGTCATAGAGCACGTCGCGACCGGCGGCGGAGAGCTCGTTATAGAGCTTCTCACAGGCGGCATCAGTGCCGGCATCGCCAGCCTTCAGGTTGAGAATCGCTACCTCGAACGGCGCCACACCTTCAGGCCAGATGATCCCGTTCTCGTCGTGGCTGGCCTCGATGATCGCGGCGATCAGGCGGCTGGGACCAATGCCATAGGAGCCCATATGGACCGACCTCTCCTGGCCGTCCGGCCCCATGACCTTCGCGCCCATGGGCTCGGAGTATTTGGTGCCGAAATAGAAGATGTGGCCGACCTCTATGCCGCGCGCGGACATTTTCTTGTCGGCAGGCACCGCATCGAAGGCACCCGCATCGTGCATCTCCGATGTGGCTGCATAGAGCGACGTCCACTTGTCGACGGTGCTCTGGAGGCCAGAAATGTCGTCGAAATTGGTGTCGGCCACCGGGATGTCGAAGTTCAGGTAATCCGCGTGGCAGAACACCTCGCTCTCACCCGTCGAGGCCAGGATGATGAACTCGTGGCTCAGGTTGCCGCCAATGGGGCCTGTATCTGCCCGCATCGGGATAGCCTTCAGGCCCATCCGGGCGAAGGTGCGCAGGTACGCTACGAACATCTTGTTGTAGGAATGGACGGCGCCGGCTTGATCGAGATCGAAGGAATAGGCGTCCTTCATCAGGAACTCGCGGGAGCGCATGACGCCGAAGCGCGGGCGCACCTCGTCGCGGAACTTCCACTGGATGTGATAAAGGTTCAGAGGCAGATCCTTATAGGAGCGCACATAGCCCCGGAAGATCTCGGTGATCATTTCCTCGTTGGTGGGGCCGAACAGCATCTCGCGCTCGTGGCGATCCTGGATGCGCAGCATCTCCTTACCGTAGGCGTCGTAGCGGCCCGACTCGCGCCATAAATCCGCCGACTGGATCGTCGGCATGAGGAGCTCGACGGCGCCGGAGCGGTTCTGCTCCTCGCGGACAATGGCATTGATCTTGTTCAGGACCCTCAGGCCCAGCGGCAGCCAAGCGTAGATGCCGGCCGCTTCCTGGCGGATCATGCCCGCGCGCAGCATCAGGCGGTGGGAGACGATCTCCGCCTCCTTCGGCGTCTCGCGAAGAATGGGGAGGAAGTAGCGGCTCAAACGCATAGGACGCCTTTAAAAGTCTCGATCTGAACAGAAGCTGAGTAACGACTCGTTTCCAGCACACAACACAGGCCCTGGGTAAAAGACAAGCTGTCATCAGTTCGCAGGGCCTGCGGCGAGATAAATTAGACCAAAGATGAATACCTGAAATGCCGAAATTTGCACCATCGGCTGCCTAAGAAAGGTGACACCCCAACGGAAGGTGACTATAAACAAAGTCCTAATGTCTTAAGGCCTTCAAAGGTCAGAGACTGCGGTCCGAGTTTCGGGAGGAACAAGATCCCCAAGCGCCAGACAGAGGCGCTGGCCTGAGAAAGCCAGGGATTAAAAATTGCCAAAAGGCAGTTCAGGCAAGGCGAAAGCCTTGCTTTTTCTTTTGGGGCTTTCGTCGGAGACTCTTCAGAGCCCCGCCAGTGGGAAGACAGCAGCGACAATCACCAGCACCACCGAAGCGACCAGTGTGGTCCAGATAGCCTTTTCACGCAGGGCGGGAAGCGCAGGCGCTCCCGGCTCGCTCCCCCGGACCACCTCGCCGGTCTCCACCTGGCTACGAACGCCGAAAGGCAGAACGGCAAAGAGCAGGATCCACCAGATCACGAAATAGAGGGCCAAGCCGCCGCTGACCTGCAGGCCGAAAGCATTGACAGCCACAGCAATGGCGATCGCGGAGATGACGACGACTACGGCCAGGGTCGACCAGAATCCTCCGGAGAGGGCTTTGACTAGGTTTATCAACAGCTTGTCCTCAGGCTTGTTCGAGTTCGATGAGGGTGCCGTTGAAATCCTTGGGATGCAGGAAAAGCACGGGTTTTCCATGCGCTCCGATCTTCGGCTCACCTGAGCCGAGGACCCTGGCCCCGGATTTCACAAGCTGGTCTCGGGCAACGTTGATATCGTCCACCTCATAGCAGATGTGATGCATACCGCCGTCCGGGTTCTTCTCCAGAAATCGGGCAATTGGAGACTCCACGCCGAGAGGCTCCAGCAGCTCGATCTTGGTGTTGGGCAGGGAGATGAAAACCACCGTGACGCCGTGCTCCTCGAGTGGCTCAGGGGCAGACACCTGGGCCCCGAGGCTGCTGCGGTAGAGCTCGGAAGCCGCCGCTATATCGCGCACGGCGATGGCGACATGATTGAGACGTCCGATCATCATGGTCCCCTTTACCCTATGGCGTCTTATGCCTCGATAACGAGCACGTGGCAGGCCGGCTTCTTGCCCCATTCCTGGTTCACGGAAGCGCGGACTGCCCTATGGACGGCATTCTCGACTGCCTCCGGATCCCGGCGCTTGGCTTTCGAAAGGCCATCAAGCAGGTCAGCCACCGTATCTGCAATGATGTCGGTCAAGTCACGACCCTGTCGGTTCTTGTCCGGCAGGCCCATGGCATCGATGACCGGATCGCCCACGAGTTCGCCCCGGTCGTTGATGGCAATTGCGACCGTCACGATGCCGGCGAAAGCGAGCTTGCGACGCTCCGGGAGTGCCCGATCACCGGCCCCGGTCACGATGTTACCGTCGCGATAGAGACGTCCTGCCGGAATTGTGTCGACAATCTCGGCGGGACCAGGAGCAAGGCGAACCATGCTGCCGTTCTTCGCACGGACAACTTCCTGCACGCCCTGCTGGCGTGCGAACTTCGCGTGCTCGCTCAGGTGCAGAGGCTCGCCGTGAGCCGGGATTGCGATGCGAGGGCGGGTCCACTGGTACATCTGGGCGAGTTCGCCCCGGCGAGGATGGCCCGAGACGTGAACCAACTCCGTGCGATCCGTAATGATCTCGACCCCCTGGTCGATGAGGTTGTTGATGATGGAGCCGACCGCCTTCTCGTTCCCTGGGATGGCGCGGGAAGAGAAGATGACCCTGTCGCCGGGGGAGAGCGCGATATCCGGGTGCTCGTCCTGGGCGATGCGAGCGAGAGCGGCACGGGGCTCTCCTTGAGACCCTGTGAGAATAGCGACGATTTTATCGCGCGGCATGTAGCCGAAGTTCTCAGCCGAGCGGAATTCGGGCAAATCATCGAGGTAACCGCATTCCTTCGCCACATCGACGACGCGATCCATCGCACGACCGACAACCACCACTTCGCGCCCGCATTCCCGTGCGGCCTCAGCCACGGAGCGGATGCGGGCGACATTGGATGCGAAGGTCGTGACGGCAACCCGGTGCGGTGCATCCTTGATCAGTGCAGCCAAATTCTTGGAGACGTCCGCCTCGCTCGGGCTCGTACCCTCGCGCACCACGTTGGTTGAATCGCACACAAGGGCGAGAACACCTTCGTCGCCAAGAGCGCGGAAGGTCTCCTCTGAGGTCAGGCTGCCGAGATAAGGCGTGCTGTCGAGCTTCCAGTCGCCAGTATGGACCACGAGGCCGTGCGGCGTCCGGATGGCAAGGGCATTGGACTCAGGGATCGAGTGAGCGACGGGCACATACTCGATGTCGAAGGGGCCGAGCTTCAGGCGCTGGCCTGGGGCAATCTGGTTGAGGTCGACCTTGGGCGCGTTGGGCTCCGACAGGCGGCGCGTTTCCAACAGCCCGATGGCGAATTTCGTCGCATAAACCGGCGCGTTAAGGCGAGGCCACATCTCGACGAGGGCGCCGATATGGTCCTCGTGGGCATGTGTGATGAAGATGCCTAGAAGATTGTGGCGCTCCTCCTCGATGAAGCGCAGATCCGGATAGACGACGTCGATGCCAGGCAGGTTCTCCTCACCGCCGAACCCCATGCCGCAATCGACGAGAATCCACTGCCGGTCCCTCTCCGGCCCGAAGCCATAAAGGGCAGCGTTCATGCCGATCTCGCCGAGTCCGCCGAGAGGGAGGAAAATCAATTCGTCCTGGTGGGAAGCCATCAATGTTGAGACCTTTTTGCGCCAGCGCCGGGCTTGGCTATATCGTGCAGCAAATTGGGAAAATAAAGGTCGCCCGCATCGATGAGTTCCACGCCGGCGGCGCCCTTGAGTTGCAGGCGCCCGAACCGGTCGAGCCCTTCGAAGACGCCACGCGTCTCACCAGAGGGTAGCCGGAGGGTGACCTCCTGCCCTATTCCGGCGGCGCGCTCGAGCCAGAGCTTGCGAATGGCGCCAAAGGGATCGGACATATTCATGCGGGACGATGCCCGCCAGGCCGCGAACGTCCTGGCAAAGGCCGAAGAGAGAGCAAGGAAAACCTCATTGCGGGTCAGGTTCGCCTTCACCTGCTGCAGGCTCGTTGCAGGATATGGCGTACCGGACGGAGCAAACGACACGTTCACGCCGAAGCCGATCACTATGGCGAGCGCTCCCTCGGACTTAAGCCTGTGCCCTTCAAGGAGAAGGCCCGAGACCTTGGCTCCGTCGAGCAGAAGATCGTTCGGCCATTTGAGGGCGAGACGTGGGGCGCCGAGACCTGTGACGGCCTCGACCGCCTCGTGCAGGGCAAGTCCAGCCACGAAGCCGAGTTGTGGCGCGGACGCCACTTCACAAGGATCGATCAGCAATAGGCTGGCATAAAGATTGCCGCGCGGCGACGACCATTGCCGGCCGTGGCGCCCCCTGCCCGCAAGCTGCTCGCCGGCGGTGATCCAGATCTGGCCCGGATCGCCCGACCGGGCTGCCTGGAGGGCGTCGTCGTTCGTCGAGCCTGTCGCCTCGAGGGAGAGCAGCCTGTATCCGGCAGACTCGGTCTCAGGCGACAGCTGCACGATCAGAACAGTGAGCTTGCGGCGGCGCGTGCCGCCGCCACCAGCGGCGCCGGAACGATGCCGAAGAGGACGACGAAGATGCTGCAGAGGGCGAGCACAAACTTCACACCCGCGGGCATGGCATCGTAGCGCTCAGCAGGCTCGTCGAAGTACATCACCTTCACGATACGCAGGTAATAGTAGGCGCCGACTACGCTGGTCACGACGCCGATGATCGCAAGCGCCACCAGATTGGCCTCGATGGCTGCGTTGAACACCGCGAACTTGGCGAAGAAGCCGGCGAGCGGCGGAATGCCAGCGAGCGAGAACATCATCATGCCGAGGCAGAAGGCGAGCACCGGATGGGTGCGTGCCATCCCGGAGAGATCGTCCACCGTCTCGTACATCACGTTGCCGCGGCGCATGCCGAGGATAACCGCGAAGGTGCCAAGCGTCATGGCGAGATAGATCGCCATATAGACGATGACACCTTGGATACCCTCGGCTGTGCCGGCTGCGAGGCCGATCAGCGCATAGCCCACGTTGCCGATGGAGGAATAGGCCATCAGGCGCTTGATGTTGCGCTGGCCGATCGCCGCGAAGGAGCCGAGCACCATGGAGGCGATCGAGATGAAGACGATGATCTGCTGCCACTGCACCAGGATGCCCGGGAAGGCATCGATGAACACGCGGGTCGCCATGGCCATGCCGGCCATCTTGGGAGCAGCGGCGAAGAAGGCGGTGACCGGCGTCGGCGAGCCTTCATAGACATCGGGCGTCCACATATGGAACGGCACGGCGGAGATCTTGAAGGCAATACCAGCGGCCACAAAGACAAGGCCGACGATGGCGCCGATGCTCACGTTGCCCTGAAGGACCGTGGCGATCACCGGGAATGAGATGCTGCCGGAGAAGCCGTAGACCAGGGACGAGCCGTAGAGCAGCATGCCCGACGAGAGCGAGCCGAGCACAAAGTACTTCAGGCCGGCCTCCGTGGAGCGGACGTTGTCCCGGTCGAAGGCGGCGATCACGTAGGAGGACAGGCTGAGCAGCTCAAGGCCGATATAGAGGGCGATCAGGTCGTTGGCCGAGATCACCATCATCATGCCGATGGTCGAGAGCACGATCAGGATTGGATACTCGAAGCGGCTGATGCCCTCGCGGCGCATGTAGTCCAGCGAGAGGATGACGCCGCCGGCAGAGGCGATGAGCGTCAGGGCCTTCATGAACTTGGCGAACCCGTCGATCACGAAGGAGCCGCCCATGGTCTCAACACGCTCGCTCGGCAACATCAGTACCGCCACGAAGGTCGCGGCCAGAAGCGCCAGGGCGATGATGTTCATACCGTAGCCCGGCCGCTCGTCGCGGATGGCGCCGAACAGGACCATGACGAGGGCTCCAGCCGCCATAAGAATCTCTGGCAGCAGGGGACCGAAATCAGGAATGGTGAAGGCGGGGTTCATCATGACCTCAGTGTGCAGCGGCAGCGGCCGTTTTCACGGTGGCGAGCGCGGCCTGAACGTTGTTGAGAAGCGACTCCGTCGGCGCCGCGAAGGCGTCGAGGATCGGACCGGGCTGCACGCCGTAGTAGATGATGAGCAGGATGAGCGGCGCGAAGGTGATGATCTCGCGGCGGTTCAGGTCCGTGATCGTCTGAAGCGCCGGCTTGTCGAGCTCTCCGTAGACCACCCGACGGTAGAGCCAGAGCGCATAGGCGGCTGAGAGGATCACGCCCGTGGTCGCAAAGAACGCCACCCAGGTGTTGGACCGGAAGGCTCCCATCAGGGTCAGGAACTCGCCGATGAAGCCCGAGGTGCCTGGCAAGGCCACGTTGGCCATGGTCAGGATCAGGAACACCACGGCATACATGGGCATCCGGTTTACCAGGCCACCATAGGCCTTGATCTCGCGGGTGTGCATCCGGTCATAGATCACGCCCACACTCAGGAAGAGAGCGCCAGAGATAAGACCGTGGGAGATCATGGTGAACATGGCGCCCTGGATGCCCTGCTCGTTCATGCTGAACAGGCCCATGGTCACGAAGCCCATATGCGCCACGGAGGAATAGGCAATGAGCTTCTTGATGTCCTCCTGCATCAGGGCGACCAGCGAGGTGTAGACGATCGCGATGACCGAGAGGGCGAAGACCAGGGGAGCGAAGTACTCAGAGGCCTCCGGGAACATCGGCAGCGACACACGGATGAAGCCGTAGCCGCCCATCTTCAGCAGAACGCCAGCCAGGATCACCGAGCCTGCCGTCGGAGCTTCCACGTGGGCGTCTGGCAACCAGGTGTGAACCGGCCACATGGGCATCTTCACCGCGAAGGAGGCGAAGAACGCCAGCCAGAGCCAGGTCTGCAGGTTCGACGGGAACTTGAACGCCAGAAGCGTCGGGATGTCCGTGGTGCCGGCCTGCCAGTACATGGCCATGATGGCGAGCAGCATCAGCACGGAGCCGAGCAGCGTGTAGAGGAAAAATTTGAAGCTGGCATAAATGCGCCGCTTGCCACCCCAGATGCCGATGATGAGGAACATCGGGATCAGACCCGCCTCGAAGAACAGGTAGAACAGCACGAGGTCGAGGGCGCAGAAGACGCCGATCATCGTGGTCTCGAGGACCAGGAAGGCGACGAAGTATTCCTTCACCCGATGCCCGATCGATTCCCACGAAGCCAGGATGCAGAACGGCATCAGGAACGTGGTGAGCAGAATGAGCGGCATGGAGAAGCCGTCGACGCCGAGCTTGAACCGGATGGTGTCGGTCAGCCACACATGGCTTTCCACAAGCTGGAAAGACGCCGTAGCCGTGTCGAACCGCGACCAGGCGACGAGCGAGAGCAGGAAGGTCGCAATCGTCGTGGCAAGCGCAGCCCAGCGGGCGTTGGAGCGAGCAGCCTCGCTGTCGCCGCGCAGGGTCAGGATGAAGGCCGCACCGACGAGCGGGAGGACGAGAAGGCCGGAGAGGATGCCGAAGCCGAGCATTAGTGGGCTCCCCTGAAGAGATAGAAGGTCACGAGAGCCGCAACGCCGATCAGCATCGCGAAGGCGTAGTGATAGACATAGCCCGTCTGAATCCGAACCACCCCACGCGTCACGTCGAGAACGCGGGCGGAGATGCCATCGGGACCAAGGCCGTCGATGATGCGCTGGTCGCCCATGCGCCAGAAGAACCGGCCGATGGCCATGGCGGGACGCACGAAGATCGCGTCGTACAGCTCGTCGAAGTACCACTTGTTGAGCAGGAAGCGGTACAGGATCGGGTGATCGGCCGCGAGCTTCGCCGGCTGCTTGGTATCGACGATATACATATAATAAGCGAGTGCCAGGCCAAGGGCCATCATGATGGACGGCAGGAGCGGCACCCAACCCGGGAGATGATGCATCGCCTCCAGGATGTGGTTCTCAGGCCGGGTGAACAGGGCGCCCTTCCAGAATTCCTGATAGCCTTCGCCGATGAAAGCATCGTGGAAGACGATACCGGCAACGACCGCTCCAATGGCGAGCACGATCAGCGGCAGCAGCATCACCAGCGGGCTCTCATGGGGCGTGTGGTCCCCATGGTGACCATGCTCATGCTGGGCATGAATTGCCGGCTCGGCATCGCGGTTGTGATCGTCATGCTCCACGCCCTCATGGTCATGAGGAGCATGAGCAGCATCGCCATGATGGCCGTGCCCCCAGCGCGCGCTGCCTTCGAAGGTCAAGAAAAACAGGCGCCAGGAGTAGAACGAGGTCATGAATGCGGCAACAACTGTTGCCAGGAAGGCGAAGGAGCCCGCGGTCGAGTGAGCCGCATAGGCCGCCTCGATGACCGCGTCCTTCGAGTAGTACCCTGCCGTGAATGGGAAGCCGGTCAGGGCCAGATTGCCGATGAGCATCATCGCCATGGTGATGGGGATGTAGCGGCGCAGGGCACCCATGTGGCGCATGTCCTGCTCGTGGTGCATGGCGTGGATGACCGAGCCGGCGCCCAGGAACAGCAGGGCCTTGAAGAAGGCGTGCGTGAAGAGGTGAAACACGCCAGCGCTATAGGCCCCAACACCCAGAGCGACGAACATGTAGCCGAGCTGCGAGCAGGTTGAATAGGCGATAACGCGCTTGATGTCGTTCTGCACGAGGCCGACGGTGGCCGCGAAGAAGGCCGTGATGCCGCCGATGACGGTGACGACGGTCAGAGCCGCCGGTGCGTACTCAAAGATCGGCGACAGGCGCGCCACCATGAACACGCCCGCGGTCACCATGGTGGCGGCGTGAATGAGGGCCGAGACCGGGGTCGGGCCTTCCATAGCGTCTGGCAGCCAGGTGTGGAGCAGGAACTGAGCCGACTTGCCCATGGCGCCCATGAACAGCAACAGGCAAGCGATGGTAAGGGCATGCCACTCAATGCCGAGGAAGGTGAAGTTGGCATTGGCGAGTTCAGCCACGCGCGGGAAAATCGAGTCGAAGGTCACGCCGTTGAACAGGACGAAGACCGTGAAGATGCCGAGCAGGAAGCCGAAATCTCCGACACGGTTGACGATAAAGGCCTTCATGGCCGCCGCGTTGGCGGAATCCTTCTGGTACCAGAAGCCGATGAGCAGGTAGCTCGCGAGGCCCACACCCTCCCAGCCAAAGAACATCTGGACGAGGTTGTCGGCGGTCACCAGCATGAGCATGGTGAAGGTGAAGAGCGACAGGTAAGCGAAGAAGCGCGAGCGGTGCGGGTCCTCGTGCATATAGCCGATGGAGTAGAGGTGCACGAGAGCCGAGACGGTGTTCACCACCACCAGCATCATGGCCGTCAGCGTGTCGATCCGGAACGCCCAATCGACCTGGAGGTCGCCAACCGACATCCAATGGGCCACCTGGATGCGCTCGACGAAAGGTCCGGCACCAGGTTCCATGTTCACGCCGAAGCCGACCTGAATGAAGGACACCCAGGACAGGACCGCCGCCACGAAGAGCAGTGCGGTCGTGATGATCTCGCTCGGACGGGGACCAAGCACGCGGCCGAAGAGGCCTGCGATGAGGAAGCCGACGAGCGGCAGGAAGACGATTGCGTGATACATGTGCGTTTACTTCGCCGATCGTGCGGGCGTTAGCCCCTCATCATGTTGACGTCTTCAACCGCGATGGAGCCGCGGTTGCGGAAGAAGACCACCAGGATCGCCAGGCCAATGGCTGCTTCCGCCGCTGCGACCGTGAGGATCAGCATGGCGAAAATCTGGCCGACGATGTCGTTCAGGTGGGTCGAGAAGGCGACCATGTTGATGTTCACGGCGAGCAGGATCAGCTCGATGGACATCAGGATGACGATCACGTTCTTCCGGTTGATGAAGATGCCGAACACGCCAAGCGTGAAGAGCACGGCGGCGACGGTGAGGTAATGACCCAGTCCGATAACCATGGCGTGCCTCCTTAGATGCCCTGGCGGAAGGGAACCTTCCGCACCTCGACGGCCGTTTCCTGCGTCCGGGCGTTCTGCTTGGAAATGTCCTGGCGCCGCACGCCCACCCGCTCGCGCAGTGTCAGGACGATGGCGCCGATCATCGCGACCAGCAGGATCAGGCCGGCGGCCTGGAAGAAGTAGAAGTAGCGGGTATAGAGCACCTGCCCGATGGCCTCGGTGTTGGTCATGACGTCGGCCGACGGGATCGGCACGGCCGGGGACCGGACCAGACCGGGGTCGATGGTATAGGTGCCGACCACGAGGATCAGTTCCAGCAGGAGGATCAATCCTATGAGGCCGCCGATGGGCAGATACTGCAGGAAGCCCTGACGGAGCGCCGCGAAATCCACGTCGAGCATCATGACGACGAAGAGGAAGAGCACCGCGACCGCGCCCACGTAGACGATCACCAGGATCATCGCCAGGAACTCGGCTCCCATCAGCAGGAACAGGCCCGCCGCATTCACGAAGGCCAGGATAAGGAACAGCACCGACTGCACGGGATTGCGGGAGGCAATCACCATGAAGCCGGAGGCGATCGTGATCGTCGCGAACAGGTAGAAGAAGGCGGCGGTAACCGTCATGCTCAGTTCAAGCCGCCTGAGGCGGCCCCTTCCGACGTGGCCCCGGACAACCCGGCGACCTGTCTATAAATTCCGAATCCGGCGGGGACAACCCGCCGGAGCTGCTAGCCCCCTGCCCTTGTCGGGCCAGAGGCGCTATTACCGATAGGGGGCATTCTTCGCGTGGTTCTTCGCGAGCTCGCGCTCCCAGCGCTCCCCGTTCTCAAGAAGCTTGGCCTTGTCGTAGTAGAGCTCCTCACGGGTCTCCACGGAGAACTCGAAGTTCGGCCCCTCCACGATGGCATCCACCGGGCAGGCCTCCTGGCACATGCCGCAATAGATGCACTTCACCATGTCGATGTCGTAGCGGGTCGTGCGGCGGGTGCCGTCGTTGCGGCGCGGGCCGGCCTCGATAGTGATGGCCTGCGCCGGGCAGATCGCCTCACAGAGCTTGCAAGCAATGCAGCGCTCTTCCCCGTTGGGGTAGCGCCGCAGGGCGTGCTCGCCGCGGAAGCGGGGCCCGCGATGGCCCATCTCGAACGGATAGTTGAGGGTCGCCTTCGGCTTGAAGAAGTATTTCACCGTCAGGATGAAGCCCGAGATGAACTCCTTCAGCAGGAGGGATTGGGCAATGCGGTCGAGCTGCATGGCCGATCTCCTTTAGCGGACACCCGGCGCATTGCCGGTGACCATCAGGACGGTTGCCACGATCACGACCATGGCGAGCGACAGCGGCAGGAACACCTTCCAGCCGAGGCGCATGAGCTGATCGTAGCGATAGCGGGGCACCAGGGCTTTCACCATGGCGATGAGGATAAAGAGGAAGCTTGCTTTCAGCACGAACCAGATCACGCCCGGCACCCAGGTGAAGGGCGCGAACGGGATCGGCGACAGCCAGCCGCCGAGAAACAGGATCGTGCCGAGCGCGCACATGGTTATGATGGCCACGTACTCGCCGAGCATGAACAGAAGGTACGGCGTGGAGGAATACTCCACCATGTAGCCGGCCACGAGCTCGGATTCGGCCTCCGGCAGGTCGAAGGGTGGGCGATTCGTCTCAGCCATGGCCGAGATGAAGAACACCACGAACATCGGGAAGAGCGGCAGCCAGTACCAGCCCAGGATGCCGAGGCCATTGTTCTGCGCTTCCACGATGGCCGACAGGTTCAGGGTGCCGGCGCACATGAGCACCGTCACGATCACGAAGCCGATCGACACCTCGTAGGACACCATCTGGGCTGCCGAACGCAGCGCCCCGAGGAACGGGTATTTCGAGTTCGAGGCCCATCCCCCCATGATGACGCCGTAGACGCCGAGCGACGAGATCGCGAAGATGTAGAGGATGCCCACATTAATGTCGGCAATAGCCCAGCCGGCATTGAGCGGGATCACCGCCCAGGCCGCAAGCGACAGGGTGCACATCAACAGAGGCGCCAGCAGGAACATGCCCTTGTTGGCAGGAGCCGGAATGATCGGTTCCTTCAGCACGAACTTCAGCAGATCGGCAAAGGACTGGAGCAGGCCCCAGGGACCAACCACGTTCGGGCCGCGGCGCAGCTGAACCGCTGCCCAGACCTTGCGGTCGGCATAGAGCGCGTAGGCGATGAAGATGAGAAGCGCGACCAGCATGAGCAGGCTCTTGCCCAGCATGATCGCGACCGCGAGGAGGATGTCCCCAAATTCCATGATCCGTTCCTCTTACTCAGCCGCCTCGAGCTTCAGCTCACGGGCAAGCGCGGAGCACTCGGCCATGACGCCGGAGGCGCGGGCAATGGGGTTCGTCAGATAGAAGTCCTTTACCGGGCTCACGAAAGGCTCACGTCCCAGGGAGCCGCCGACATTCGCAAGCGCCTGGATGGCGGCAAAGCCGTCAGCCGGCTGAACCGTCTCGACCGCGGCGAAATGGGGATAGGCCGAATAGAGCTTCGCCCGCAGGGCATTCAGCGAGTCGAACGGCAGGCGGTGACCCAGCACATCGGAGAGCGCGCGCAGGATCGCCCAGTCTTCGCGAGCCTCGCCGGGAGCAAAGGCGGCACGGTTGGCGAGCTGCACCCGGCCTTCCGTGCTCACGTAGGTGCCGGACTTTTCCGTATAGGTGGCTGCCGGCAGGATCACGTCGGCCCGGTGCGCCCCACGATCGCCGTGGGTGCCCTGATAGATGACAAAGGTCCCGGGAGCGATGTCGATCTCGTCCGCGCCGAGATTGAACAGCACGTCCACCTCGCCCTGCGCCATGGTCTGAGCGTTCAGGCCCCACTCGCCCGGCACGAGGCCGAGATCGAGAGCACCGACGCGGGAGGCGGCGGTGTGTAGAACCGCGAAGCCATTCCAGCCGTCCTTCACGGCGCCCACGTCACGGGCAAGCTGAGCCACGGTAGAGAGAACCGCCAGCCCGTCCGGACGGGAGAGAGCACCCTGCCCCACGATGATCAACGGACGCTCGGCGCCGCGGAGTTTCTCGATGAAGCTGTGGCGGCCTGCAGCGACTTCGGAGAGCGTTTCGGGACCTGCCCCGAGATACTCGTAGGGGTAGGTCAGGTCCGCATGCTCGCCGATCATGGCGATCGGCGGCGGAGCCGCGCGCCAGCGCTTGCGAATGCGCACGTTGACGAGCGAGGCCTCGATGCGTGGGTTCGAACCCACGATCAGGATCGCGTCCGCATCCTCAATGCCAGTGATGGTGGTGTTGAACAGGTATGAGCCACGGCCATAGACCGGAGTCAGCACGCTGCCGTCCTGGCGGGCGTCGATATTGGTGACCCCGAGGCTCTCCATGAGGAGCTTCAGAGCGTACATCTCCTCCACGGCGGCCAGATCGCCGACAATGGCGCCGATGCGCTTCGGGTCCGTGCCCGTCACGCGGTTAGCGATTGTGGCGAAGGCCTCCTGCCAGGAGGCGGGACGCAGGCGACCGTTCTCCCGCACGAAGGGGCGGTCGAGGCGCTGGAGGCGCAGGCCGTCCACGATCTGGCGGGTTTTGTCGGTGATCCACTCCTCGTTCACCGCCTCGTTCACGCGCGGCAGGATGCGCATGACCTCACGGCCGCGGGAATCGACGCGGATCGAGGAGCCAACCGCGTCCATCACGTCGACGGAATCGGTCTTGGTGAGCTCCCAGGGGCGATAATGGTAGGCTTCCGGCTTGTGGGTCAGAGCGCCGACCGGGCAGAGATCCGCCACATTGGCCTGCAACTCGGAGCCGAGGGCCTTCTCGAGATAGCTCGTGATCTCCATGTCCTCGCCGCGCCACAGGGCGCCGAGATCCGGCACGCCGGCCACTTCGGCCGTGAAGCGCACGCAGCGGGTGCAATGGATGCACCGGTTCATGGAGGTGCGCACGAGCGGGCCGAGATACTTGTCGGTGACCGCCCGCTTGTTCTCGTGGAAGCGGCTGCTGTCGACCCCGTAGGCCATAGCTTGGTCCTGCAGGTCGCACTGGCCGCCCTGGTCGCAGATCGGGCAGTCGAGCGGGTGGTTGATGAGGAGGAACTCCATCACCCCTTCCCGTGCCTTCTTCACCGTCGCCGACTTGGTGGAGATCTCCGGCGGCTCGCCGTTCGGGCCCGGACGGCAGTCGCGCACGCCCCAGGCGCAGGAGGCGACCGGCTTCGGCGCGCCCTTCACCTCGACGAGGCACATGCGGCAGTTGCCGGCAATCGAGAGCCGCTCGTGGTAGCAGAAGCGCGGAATTTCCGCCCCGGCCATTTCGGCGGCCTGGAGCAGTGTGTACTCCGCAGGAACGTCGACCTCGACGCCATCAACGATGATTTTCGTCATCTTCTATCTCACTCCGCCGCGATCATGACGGATTCGGAATGCGGGTTCGCCGCGTAATCGTCGATCCGCTTCTCGATCTCGTGACGGAAGTGGCGGATCAGACCCTGAACCGGCCAAGCCGCCGCGTCGCCGAGCGCGCAGATGGTGTGGCCTTCGATCTGGGTCGAAACTTCGAGGAGCATGTCGATCTCGCGCTTCTGGGCGCGGCCTTCGGCCATGCGGGTGAGCACGCGCCACATCCAGCCCGTACCTTCGCGGCACGGGGTGCACTGGCCGCAGCTTTCGTGCTTGTAGAAATATGCGAGGCGCGCGATGGCGCGGACGATGTCGGTGGACTTGTCCATGACGATCACGGCGGCGGTGCCGAGGCCGGACTTCAGATTCCGCAGCGTGTCGAAATCCATATAGGCATCGGCGATCTGCTCGGCCGGAACGATCGGAACCGACGAGCCGCCGGGGATGACGCCTAGCAGGTTGTCCCAGCCACCGCGGATGCCGCCGCAATGGCGGTCGATCAGTTCGCGGAAGGTGAGGCCCATGGCCTCCTCCACGTTGCATGGCTTGTTCACGTGGCCCGACACGCAGAAGAGCTTGGTGCCGACGTTGTTCGGCCGTCCGATGCCCGAGAACCAGGAAGCACCGCGACGCAGGATCGTGCCGGCGACTGCGATGGACTCGACGTTGTTGACCGTAGTCGGGCAGCCGTAAAGGCCCATATTGGCCGGGAACGGCGGCTTCAGGCGCGGCATGCCCTTCTTGCCCTCCATGCTCTCGATGAGCGCCGTCTCCTCGCCGCAGATGTAGGCGCCTGCGCCGTGGTGGACGTAAAGGTCGAAGGGATAGCCGTGGATATTGTCCTTGCCGATGAGCTTGGCCTCGTAGGCTTCGTCCACCGCACGCTGGAGCGCATGGCGCTCGGCCACATACTCGCCACGGATATAGATGTAGGCGGCATGCGCCCCCATGGCGAATGAGGCGAGGAGGCAGCCCTCGACGAGAAGATGCGGGTCGTTCCGCATGATCTCACGATCCTTACAGGTGCCGGGCTCCGACTCGTCGGCGTTCACGACCAGATAGTGCGGACGACCGTCCGACTGCTTGGGCATGAAGGACCATTTCAGGCCCGTAGGGAAGCCTGCGCCGCCGCGGCCGCGAAGGCCCGACGCCTTCATCTCGTTGACGATCCAGTCGCGGCCCTGCTCGAGGAGGAACTTGGTTCCGTCCCAGGCGCCGCGCATCTTCGCGGCCTGAAGGTCCGGCGAATGGAAGCCGTAGAGATTGGTGAAGATACGATCTTTGTCCTGAAGCATTCCCGATTACTCCATCAGGACGTCATGTTGTCTTTGTCGACGGTCACGCCCGGCTTGCTCTCGCTGCCGTCGCGGCGTGTCTCGGCTTGGGCAGGCGGCGTACCGGCTTCCGGCGTCGTCGGGCTGTTAGGCACAGCCTCGCCGTCCTTCGTCGGGGATGCCACGTAGGACTTGCCGCTCTGCGGAGCCGGGCGAGCGCCTGATTCCGTGTGCGAGTCGCCCTTGGTGGCTTTCGACGGATCGGCGGCTTCTTTTTGGTCAACCGGATTGATCGGCGTCTCGCCTTCCTTGGCCCGTTTGGCCGGTGTATCGGCAGCGCTGGTTTCGATAGCCCTTCCTGCCCCAGGCTTAGCGGCCCTGGCCTGCTCCGGGACACTCGCGACGGCGGCTGCGGCTTCACCAGTTTCGGCGACCTTCGCCTGCTCCTCGAAACGGTTGCGCCAAGCACCGACGAGTGAGCCGTCATAGAGTGTCGGGTCCTGCAGAGTGTTCACGGCCTCGAAAGGCTCCGACCGATTGCGGCCGATCTGGGATCCCGTCTTCACGGAACGCCCGGCGGCAAGGTCATCGAGGAGTTTCTCGAAGTTCTCGGTCGTCAGATCCTCGTAATAGTCGTCGTTGATCTGCACCATCGGGGCGTTAGAGCATGCGCCAAGGCATTCGACCTCCAACCAGGAGAAGGTGCCGTCGGCAGAGACATGGTTCTGCTCGCCGACACGGCTTTCCAGGACCTTCCTGATGTCCCCGGCACCGCGCAGGACGCAGGGCGTCGTGCCACAGAACTGGATGAAATACTTTCCGACCGGCTCGAGGTTGAACATCGTGTAGAAGGTCGCCACCTCCATCACGCGGATGACCGGCATGTCGAGCTTCGCAGCCACGGCCTCGATGGCCTTGCGCGGCAGCCAGCCGCCTGCCTGCTCCTGAGCCTTGCCCAGGAGAGCGATCACGGCCGAAGCCTGCCGGCCTGCCGGATACTTGGCGATTTCCTTGTCCGCGAAAGCGTCGGTCTCCGGGGAGAGAACGAAGTTCTCGGGCTGCATGTCTTCAGGCGCGAGCTTGCGAACGGCCATACACTCTTCTCCTCATCGTCATAGCCGGGCTCGAGGCCCGGCCATACGACTTGAACCATTTCAGCACGCTTCAAAGAGCGTGACTTCCTGCTCCGGCTTCGGGGCAGGTATTCTTTAGCGGTCGACCTCGCCGAACACGATGTCGAGGGAACCAAGGACACCCGCGACGTCGGCCAGCATGTGGCCACGGCACATGAAATCCATGCCTTGCAGATGGGCAAAGCCCGGGGCCCGAATCCTGCAGCGATAGGCCTTGTTGGTGCCGTCCGACACGAGATAGACGCCAAACTCACCCTTCGGAGCCTCCACGGCGGCATAGACCTCGCCAGCGGGGACGTGGAAGCCTTCCGTGTAGAGCTTGAAGTGGTGGATCAGCGCCTCCATCGAGCGCTTCATGTCCTTGCGCGAAGGCGGAGCGACCTTGCCGTCGAGCGTCGTCACGGGCCCCTGCCCGTCCGGCGCCCGCAGCTTGTCGAGGCACTGGCGCATGATCCGGACGCTCTGGCGCATCTCTTCCATGCGGATGACCTGACGGTCATAGTTGTCACCGTTCTTGCCGACAGGAATGTCGAATTCCATCTCCTCGTAGCACTCGTAGGGCTGCGACTTGCGCAGGTCCCAGGCAACGCCGCAGCTGCGGATGATCGGACCCGAGAAGCCCCAGCGGAAGCAGTCGTCCAGGGTGATGGTGCCGATGTCGACGTTGCGCTGCTTGAAGATGCGGTTGCCGATCACGAGGGTATCGAGATCGTCCAGCACCTGCAGGAACGGGTCGCAAAAGGCCTCGATATCGTCGATCAGCTCCGGCTGGATATCCATGTTCACGCCGCCGGGCCGGAAATAGTTGGCATGCATCCGCGAGCCTGAGACGCGCTCATAGAAGATCATGAGCTTCTCGCGCTCTTCGAAGCCCCAGAGAGGGGGCGTGAGCGCGCCGACGTCCATGGCCTGCGTGGTCACGTTGAGGAGATGCGAGAGAAGACGGCTGATTTCCGAGAAAAGGACGCGGATCAGCTGGGCACGCCGGGGCACCTGGATACCGAGGAGCTTCTCGATCGCAAGGCAGTAGCCATGCTCCTGGTTCATCGGCGCGACGTAGTCGAGCCGGTCAAAATAAGGATTGGCCTGAACGTACGTCTTGTACTCGATCAGCTTCTCGGTGCCGCGGTGAAGCAGGCCGATATGCGGATCGACGCGCTCGACCACCTCGCCGTCCAGCTCAAGCACGAGGCGCAGCACGCCGTGTGCCGCCGGGTGCTGGGGCCCGAAGTTGATGGTGAAGTTGCGGATGTTATGCTCGCCCATGGGTCGCCCTTTCCGCTCCTTTAAGCCTTGGCCTTCTCGTCGCCCGGCAGCACGTAATCCGTGCCCTCCCAGGGCGAGAGGAAGTCGAAGTTGCGGAATTCCTGGCTGAGCTTCACGGGCTCATAGACCACGCGGCCCTGCCCGTCGTCATAGCGAACCTCGACATAGCCGGTCATCGGGAAGTCCTTGCGGAGCGGATGTCCCTCGAAGCCGTAGTCCGTGAGGATGCGGCGCAGGTCCGGGTGGCCCGAGAACAGGATGCCGTAGAGATCGTAAGCTTCGCGCTCGTACCAGTTTGCCGCCGGGAAGAGGCTGACGAGCGAGGGAACCGGCGTCGCCTCATCCGTCATCACCTTCACCCGGATACGGCGGTTATGGTGCGGCGCCAGGAAGTGGTAGACCACGTCGAACCGCTCTTCGCGCGCCGGGTAATCCGCGCCGCAGAGGTCGATGAAGCAGACGAACCGGCATTGGGGATCATCCCGCAGGAAGGTCACCACCTGCACGATCTCCTCGCGACGGGCGACGATGGTCAGCTCGTCGAAGGCAATCGCACGATCCACGACGGCCGCGCCGAGGGACGAGGCGATATGGTCGCTCAGGGCTTGGAGCTCAGCACTCATACAATGACCTTTGCTCAGCGCTCGATGGTACCGGTGCGGCGGATCTTCTTCTGCAGAAGGAGCACGCCATAGAGGAGTGCCTCAGCCGTGGGCGGGCAGCCCGGCACGTAGATGTCGACCGGCACGATGCGGTCGCAGCCACGAACCACGGAGTAGGAATAGTGATAGTAGCCGCCGCCATTGGCGCAGGATCCCATGGAGATGACATAGCGCGGCTCCGGCATCTGGTCGTAGACCTTGCGGAGCGCAGGAGCCATCTTGTTGGTGAGCGTACCGGCCACGATCATCACGTCCGACTGGCGCGGTGAGGCGCGGGGCGCAAAACCGAAGCGCTCGGCGTCGTAGCGCGGCATGGACATCTGCATCATCTCGACCGCGCAGCAGGCCAGGCCGAAGGTCATCCACATGAGCGAGCCGGTGCGAGCCCACGTAATGAGATCCTCAGTCGAGGTGACAAGGAAGCCCTTGTCGGACAGTTCCTCGTTGATGGAGACGAAATAAGGATCCGTCGAGCCGACCGGCTTGCCGGTATTCGGGTCGATAATGCCGCGAGGGGCGGGAGCGACCATGGTCGACTGGTTGTCGGAGATCAATCCCATTCGAGGGCTCCCTTCTTCCACTCGTAGATGAAGCCGACCGTCAGGACTCCAAGGAAGATCATCATGGAGGAGAAGCCGAACCAGCCGAGATTCCCGAACGTAATGGCCCAGGGAAACAGGAACGCCACTTCGAGGTCGAAGATGATGAAAAGAATGGCCACAAGATAGAACCGCACGTCGAACTTCATGCGGGCATCGTCGAACGCATTGAAGCCGCACTCATAGGCAGACAGCTTCTCCTGGTCCGGACGGCTATAGGCGACGATGAACGGCGCCACGAGCAACGCCACCCCGATCAGGAGCGAGACGCCGATAAAGATGACAAGAGGCAGGTAGTCGGCGAGGAGATTCGTCATACGACACCTAGAGGGACAGGAATCCGGCCCGGGGCCGGCAATCTGCAACGCATTTAAGCCTCAGAAAGGCCTAAAACACCCCCCTGCGACATCACGCTGATTGCGCCGGAGCCTTAGCCGAGATCCCCTTCCGTGACAAGTGTTTGCACTGCCGCAAAAAGAACCATTCCAAACTAGGATATGGCCTTCTCGGCGGCTTTGGCTGCCTTTCGGTTGGCTGCTGCCTCGGCGCGGCTGGCGGCAGCCCATCAGGCTGGTGCGGAACCACGGGCAGCCATACGGCCCCACAGGGTTCGCCTTGATTCTGATTTTCGAAAGGGAAGAAAGTGGCGCGGGCGACGGGGCTCGAACCCGCGACCTCCGGCGTGACAGGCCGGCACTCTAACCGACTGAGCTACGCCCGCGCATCGGACCGCCGAAGCGGTGTGGGTGCGGTTTAAGAGCCGCCCATCCCCCTGTCAAGGGTACAACGCATTCATTTTGGATTGCTCTGCCAAAACGGGCATAGCGCAAGGCCAATTGCCCCGAAGCCGATTGCGGCTGCCTGATGGGCCGCTACTCCGAGGCCGCGACATCTCCGGAACTCCTCAAGGATGTCAGCACCCGGTCGCATTCGTAGAGTTCCTCCAGAGCGCCCTGGAGAGTGCGGAGCGCCTCGCGAGACAGTTCCCGTTTTGGCGGGAGCGGGAAGCCGTCCTCTTCGGGCAGTGAGCTCTCGGAGGCCGAACCGTCCTCATCAGGATGCGCCGCCCCGTTATCCTCGGGCTGAAGCGCCGCAAGGCTCTGCTCTCCCCGACCGATCCCCTGGACGAAGCGAACGCCCTCCTCCTTCAGGATCCGCTGGACTCCCTTGATCGTATAACCTTCACCATAGAGGAGGTGGCGGATGCCTTTGAGCAGATCGACGTCATCCGGGCGGTAATAGCGGCGCCCGCCTCCACGCTTGAGAGGCTTGATGTGGTTGAACCGGGTTTCCCAGAAGCGCAGCACATGCTGAGGTACGTCGAGATCCTCGGCGACCTCGCTGATCGTGCGGAATGCGTCGGGGCTCTTGTCCATGACGCCGCTCGCCATCCGGATCAATCCTCGCCTTCGAAGGTCTCACCGTTGATGTGCGCCTTCAAGACATTCGAAGGCTTGAAAACCATGACCCGGCGCGGGTCGATTGGAACCTCGACCCCGGTCTTAGGGTTGCGGCCGACGCGCTCACCCTTGCTGCGCACGATGAACGAGCCGAAGGAAGACAGCTTGACCGTCTCGCCGGCAGCCAAGGAGTCGCAGATCTCGGCCAGAACTCGTTCCACCAGCTCCGCTGATTCCGTCCGCGACAGGCCCACCTTCTGGTAAACCGCTTCGCTCAGATCCGCTCTTGTTATCGTCTTGCCAGCCATTGAGCTCCCCGGCGCACTTGAGTTCGTTGGTCCTGTCGTCATGTGACGACGCTATGCAGATGGCTCCCTACGGTCAACCGCCAAGGTGTGAACCATCGATACCACCAGAGTTCAATTGCCTCGATCCTACCAGCGGATCAAGGCACTTCCCCAGGTGAAGCCACCCCCGATTGCCTCAATCATGACGAGGTCGCCGTCCTTGATCCGGCCGTCCTTTCGGGCCGCGTCCAGAGCTAACGGGATCGAGGCTGCCGAGGTATTGCCGTGCTTGTTGACGGTGATGACCACCTTCTCAGGCGCGATCCCGAGCTTGTCGGCGCTGGCCGTGATGATGCGCTTGTTCGCCTGGTGCGGTACAAACCATTTAAGGTCGTCCGCAGTGGTTCCAGTTGCCTTAAAGGCGTCCTGCACCACGTCCGCCACCATGCCGACGGCAAACTTGAAGACCTCGCGGCCCTCCATCTTGAGCACGCCGGTGGTCTTCGTGGAACCTGGGCCGCCATCCACGTAGAGTTTGTCCCGGTAGCGTCCGTCGGAACGGAGGTGGGACGTCAGAACCCCACGGTCGGCGGAGGTGCCCTGCCCCTCCTGGGCCTCGAGCACGAGGGCGCCCGCGCCGTCGCCGAAGAGCACGCAGGTAGTACGGTCGTTCCAGTCGAGGATTCGCGAGAAGGTTTCCGCCCCCACCACAAGAGCACGCTTGTGCGAGCCGGATTGTAGGAACTTGTCCGCGGTGGCCACGGCATAGACGAAGCCCGTGCAGACCGCCTGCAGGTCGAAGGCGGCGCCATGGGTCATGCCGAGGCCGGTCTGGATCATGGTGGCTGTCGACGGGAAGGTATAGTCGGGCGTCGAGGTCGCACAGATAATCAGGTCGATGTCGTTGGCCGTCAGCCCGGCATCGGCCAGGGCAGCCTCCGCCGCCTTGATGCCGAGAACCGACGTGGTCTCGTCGTCCTCGGCGATATGCCGCTCTTCGATGCCGGTTCGCTGCACGATCCAGTCGTGCGAGGTATCTACCAGCTTCTCGAGATCATGGTTCGTCAGCTTGCGCCTCGGCAGATAGGAGCCGACGCCGCGTACGATGGAACGGGTGCGTTTCAAGATGCGCCTTCCTACAGCATGATCCGGACAAGGGGGAACCGGTTGTCCGAAAAGATCATGCTATTCCAAAAATTTAAGAGCATGCACATGCTCTAAACAGCCTGCCCGACCGGATCATGATCGAGCATGCTCCGGATTGTGTTCATCAATTCAAAGTGCGCCATGTCATAGGCGACATCGATGGCGCTGGCGAAGCCGAGATCGTCGGTTCCACCGTGGCTTTTCACCACAACTCCCTCAAGGCCCAAGAACACGCCGCCGTTGACTTTGCGGGGGTCCATCTTGTCCCGAAGAGCGTTAAAAGCCTGTTTCGCGAAGAGATAGCCGATCTTGGCCATCAAGGTCCGGCTCATGGCTAAGCGGAGATACTGGCCGATCTGCTTGGCGGTGCCCTCGGCCGTCTTCAGGGCGATGTTGCCCGTGAAGCCCTCGGTGACGACCACATCGACGGTTCCCTTGCCGATATCGTCACCCTCGACGAAGCCGTGATAATTGAGGTTCGGGAGGTTCGTCTCCTTGAGGATCCGACCGGCCTCCTTGACCGCTTCGATTCCCTTGATCTCCTCCGTACCGACATTGAGAAGCCCGACGGTCGGGCGCTCAAGGTCGAAGACGATCCGGGCCATGGCTGCACCCATGATGGCCATATCGACCAGGTGCCCCGCATCGGCGCCAATCGTCGCCCCCACATCGAGCACGATGCTCTCGCCACGCATTGTCGGCCACATGGCAGCGATCGCCGGGCGCTCGATATGCGCCATCGTCTTCAGGCAAACCTTGGCGGTCGCCATGAGGGCTCCGGTGTTGCCGGCGGACACCATCGCGTCCGCCTCCCCGTCCCTCACCGCCTGAACGGCGCGCCACATGGAGGACTTGCCCCGGCCCATCCGGATAGCTTGGCTGGGCTTTTCGTCCATGGAGATCGCCATCTCGGTATGGCGCAGCTCCGTGGCTGCTTTCAGCCGGGGGTGTGCATCCAACAGAGGCGCGATTAGAGTCTCGTTGCCGAACATCAGGAAGCGCAGGTCGGGGTGGCGCTCCAAGGCCAAGGCAGCGCCTGGGATCACAACGGACGGACCGTGGTCGCCCCCCATCGCATCAAGCGAAATACGCACCGACTTCGGCATGAACGGTTGTTCTTTCTTTTAAGTCATTCGACAGGGGGCGGAAAATAGCGGTTTGCGGGGGCGCCGCAACTGAATTCTGAATTCCCTGGAGAAGGTCAGCGGCAAGCGAAAACCGTGACGCAAGGACCTCGGAGCCGCCCTCTATTTGCCTTCCTTCAGCTTGTTGAGGGCCGCAAACGGCGAGTCCTTCCCGTCCGCAGGATCCCGATAGTCGAAGTCGACGCCCGGCTTACGCGGGTAAGGGTCAAGCCCAAGGGCTAGGAACTCGGCCGTGAGGGCGCCCAGGTCGATCTGGCCGTTCATGATTTCATCCGGGGGCTCATACTCGTTGATATCCGTCGGCGGCTCTGCCGGCATGCCTGAGGACTCGGCGAAGTCCACGTCCACCTTCTCCTCGACGGCAGAGTCGAAGGGCTCCAGGGTCGTGACGCAGATCTGGGTGATCGAGGCCTTGAGAATCCCTTTCACATTGATCCCCTTGGCCGAGGTCTTCAGATGATAGTCGCCGCTGAGCGACTGGATCGCCGGAATTCCGAAATCCCGCGCGAGGGCTGCGCATTCCTCGGCGGTTGCTTCCACATGCACGTCCTGCCCCCGAGGCGGGACCTTCATGACGTCGATAAGCCGCGACAACGGCCCCACGGTTTCAGGTGTCATCAGGTTCCTCCTTATGCGAAGGTTTCGGGCTTGGGAAAGGCCGGGCCGGTCTCCAGAAGCACGTCGAGGCTGACCGTCTTGCATTCCTGATCGGCCGCGAGAGCATAACGCGCAAGGGCAGCAGCCGGTGCCTCGCTGCCATAGGCATTCCGGCCAAGAGCCGATGCGAGCCCCGCTTCGTCGGAGGCGCTGAGCGGCCCGTCATAGGACTGGGCCCTCCCATAAAAAGATTCGGCAATCTTCTTCATCCGCTTGGGGACGACGGTATCGCCCACTCCCATCTCCCTCAAGGAAGCATCCATGTCCCGGAAGAAGGCGTCGGTCAGGTCCTTGGCCACCTCATCGGCCGGCGGTGGCAATTGGCGCAGAGCCCGGAGCACCAGGATCATGTGGAGCGAGAGAGCCTCGAACCGTCCCTCGAGGGTGTCCGGCATACCAAGTGACGCGTAGAGCCCTGGCTCACGGGATGCAGTCGCAACCCTCTTATAGAGCGTTGCGATGGTTGTGCGCCGGGGGTCCTTGCGGAAGAGACTGAAGATCACAGGCCCTGCCCTTCCAAAGCTTGTCAAAATCGTAGCCTCGGGTTACGCCATCACGGTCCATAGGCGCAAGCTTATCCGCGCCGCATTTCTGGAAGAACCGTACGATGCGTCGATATCATCCTCTTTTGGTGCGCCTGGCTGCTGCAACCTTTCTCGCTTCGTCCCTGGCGGCCTGCACCGGCGTGGGCGAGGAGTTCCAGCGTGGCTACGTCGTGGATGAGCGCGCTATTTCCCAGGTGAAGAAGGGCATGAGCGCCGAGCAGGTCCTTCAGACCCTCGGAACGCCCTCGACCGTTTCCACTGTCGGAAACCGGAACTGGTACTACATCAGCCAGAAGTCCCGCCGCTCCCTCCAATTCATGGGCGAGCAGGTTGTGGATCAGCAGGTGACGGCGGTCTATTTCGACAGCGGCCTCCGCGTCGAGCGCATCGCGCTTTATGGATTGCAGGATGGCCGGGTCTTCGACTTCATCAGCCGCACCACCCCTGCGGGCGGCGAGGAATCGAGCTTCCTCGGACAGATCTTCCGCGGCGTGAACAGCTTCAATCCCTTCGGCACCTAAGCCGGATCGGTTGGAACCCTCGATGGCCGGGCTCGTCCCGGCCATTTTCATGTCGAACGTCTCATGAAAAAACCCGCGGCTCTCGCCGCGG
Source organism: Microvirga sp. CF3062 (assembly GCF_036314045.1). Classification (NCBI taxonomy): domain Bacteria; kingdom Pseudomonadati; phylum Pseudomonadota; class Alphaproteobacteria; order Hyphomicrobiales; family Methylobacteriaceae; genus Microvirga; species Microvirga sp. CF3062. The sequence goes on along the minus strand of NZ_JAYGGN010000004.1, from coordinate 260,022 downwards.
GTTTCGTGCATTCAGGGCTGCCGCTCTTACGAATGGGCCAGGATGGCCAGGAGAAGCAGGGCGATGATGTTGGTGATCTTGATCGCCGGGTTCACGGCAGGGCCTGCCGTGTCCTTGTAGGGGTCGCCGACGGTATCGCCGGTGACGGAGGCCTTGTGAGCCTCCGAGCCCTTGTGGTGGGTCGTGCCGGAGGCATCCGTGAACCCATCCTCGAAGGACTTCTTGGCGTTATCCCAGGCGCCGCCGCCCGAGGTCATCGAGATGGCGACGAAGAGGCCCGTCACGATCACGCCCAGCAGCATGGCGCCTAGGGCCGAAAACGCTTCGGATTTGCCCGCTACCCAGTAGATCACGAAGTAGGTCACGATCGGTGCCAGCACCGGCAGGAGCGAAGGCACGATCATTTCCTTGATCGCGGCGCGGGTCAGCATGTCGACGGCGCGCCCATAATCGGGACGGTCCGTACCTGCCATGATGCCCGGCTTTTCCCGGAACTGACGGCGAACCTCCTCAACGACCGCGCCGGCTGCCCGGCCAACGGCCGTCATGGCGATGCCGCCGAAGAGGAACGGGATGAGGCCACCGAACAGGAGACCGACCACCACGTAAGGGTTGGTCAGGGAGAAGTTCGGAGCCACGCCCTGGAAGTACGGGTATTGCGCGGCGTTCTGGGTGAAGTAGTTCAGGTCCGAGGTATAGGCCGCGAAGAGCACCAGAGCACCGAGGCCCGCGGAGCCGATGGCGTAGCCCTTCGTCACTGCCTTCGTGGTGTTGCCGACGGCGTCGAGGGCATCCGTGGACTTGCGGACCTCCTTCGGCAGGCCAGCCATCTCGGCGATTCCGCCTGCGTTGTCCGTCACCGGACCGAAGGCGTCGAGAGCCACGATCATGCCTGCAACGCCCAACATCGCCGTCACCGCAATGGCGATGCCGAACAGGCCGGCCAGCTTGAAGGCCACGATGATGCCCGCGATGATGACGATGGTCGGCAGCGCGGTGGATTCCAGCGAGACCGCGAGGCCCTGAATCACGTTCGTGCCGTGGCCGGTCACCGAGGACTGAGCGATGGACCGCACGGGACGGAAGCCGACGCCCGTGTAATACTCGGTGATGACCACGATCAGTGCCGTTACGGCAAGACCGATGGTGGCGCACCAGAACAGGTCCTGACCCGTGAACTCCGCCCCTGCGACAGGTCCAAAGCCGATCATCTGCCAGGTCACGAGACCTATGGCGATGGCGGACAGAACGCCGGTAACGATCAGCCCCTTGTAGAGCGCGCCCATGATGGACTCGTTCTGACCGAGCTTGACGAAGAAGGTGCCAATGATCGAGGTCACAATGCAGGCTGCGCCGATGCCGAGCGGGTACAACAGCATGGTGTCGAGATTTGCCTGACCGGCGAAGAAGATCGCCGCGAGAACCATGGTGGCGACCACGGTCACCGCATAGGTCTCGAACAGGTCGGCGGCCATGCCGGCGCAGTCGCCGACATTGTCACCCACGTTGTCGGCGATGGTGGCCGGATTGCGCGGATCGTCCTCCGGAATGCCGGCTTCGACCTTGCCCACGAGGTCGCCGCCCACGTCGGCGCCCTTGGTGAAGATGCCGCCGCCGAGACGGGCGAAGATGGAGATCAGCGAGGCGCCGAAGCCCAACGCCACAAGGCTGTCGATGACCACACGGTCGGATGGAGCCAAGCCGTCGATCCGGGTGAGATAGCCGTAGTAGAGAGCCACACCGAGGAGAGCGAGACCGGCGACCAGCATGCCCGTCACTGCACCGGACTTGAATGCCACGTCAAGGCCGCCGCCCAGAGACTGGGTTGCAGCCTGGGCCGTGCGCACATTGGCGCGAACGGACACGTTCATGCCGATGAAGCCAGCCAGTCCCGAGAGGATGGCCCCGATGGCAAAGCCGATGGCGACCCGGATACCGAGCAGATAGGCCAGGATGGCAAACAGAATCACGCCGACGATGGCGATCGTCATGTATTGCCGGCGGAGGTAAGCCTTCGCGCCCTCGGCAATCGCCCCGGCGATTTCCTGCATGCGCTGAGAACCGGCGTCCCGCTTCATCACATCGCTGATGGCCCAGAAGCCATACGCGATCGAGAGAAGCCCGCCCAAGATAATTAGGGTGAGTGCCATCATGCCATCCTTGTTATGGGAAAGCAGAAAGCCGCTCCTCAAGGCTCGTTTTCTGGCCCTGAGTGGCCCCTACCCCCAGCAAACTTTATACTTGGTGGCAAAAAACTAGGCAGTTCGCAACAATCCTGCGGAAAGAACCCACAGAAAGCCGTTTATACTTTAGCGGGTGCGCTCACCTTTATTCTCTGCTGCCACGCCAGGAGAGCTAGGGCAATGACGACCGGCGGGAAGACCAGCCAGTTCACGCTCTCCCATCCGCTGGCGCTCAGGAGCTTTCCTGACGAGAACGAGGCCAGCGCAACCGACCCGAATATCAGGAAGTCGTTGGCTGCCTGCACCTTGGCGCGCTCCTCCGGACGATAGCAGTCGGTCACGAGGGCTGTGGCTCCGATGAAACCGAAGTTCCAGCCGAGGCCGAGCAGGATAAGCGTGATCCAGAAATGGGCGATGGTGATGCCCAACAGCCCGATCACGGCGGAGACGGCAATCAGCACGAGCCCCGCCGCCGTCACCGGCCCTTTGCCGTAACGCGAGATCAGGCGGCCGGTGAAGAAGCTCGGGCCGAACATGGCCAGGATATGCCACTGAATGCCGAGTGCGGCGGCTCCGACCGAATGGCCGCAATCGATCATCGCCAAGGGAGCTGCCGTCATCATGAATGTCATGAGGCTGTACGACACCAGACCTGTGACCGCCGCTACGATGAAGCGCGGCTGCCGCACGATTTCGAGCAAAGGCCTGCCGCCTCCGGCCTTGGTGGAGGCAATGCTCACCGGCGCAGGCCGCAGGAACCACACGACGATCATCGACATAAAGGCAAGGGTTGCCTGTCCCAGGAAGGCCCCGGCAAAAGGAGCGCCCTCAACCACATCCCGGGTCCAGATAACAGTCTGTGGCCCGACCACGCCGGCGACCAGCCCGCCGGTCATGACCCAGGAGATCGCCTTCGGCTTGAAGGCCTCGGAGGCAGCATCGGTCGCTGCGAACCGGTAGCTCTGGTTGAAGGAGCCGTAGCTGCCGATGATAAGGGTTCCGAGGCAGAAGAGCACGAAGCTGTAGGAGGCGATGCCGAAGGCAGCCAGGCAGCCGCCGGCGAGACCGATTCCAGCGCCGACCACATAGCCGATGCGGCGTCCCGCCTTGCGCATCAGCATGGCGGCCGGAATGGTGCCGATGGCCAGCCCGAGATTGAGCAGGCTCACGGGAAGCGTCGCCAGTTCCTTGTTCGAGGCGAGCGCCTGACCGACCAGACCGCCGAGCGAGACCACGATCGCGGGACTCGACCCGCCCAACGCCATGGCAACGGCCAGCACGATAGCGTTGTGCTTGGCGACAGAGTCGCTGGAAGGCGCCTGGAAGGAAGTGTCAGAAATGTTGATAGGAGCCGACATCGTAGCGTCTTTCGAGACCGTTGATCCGAAAGACCGGCCGGTCATGTCCTGAGACGACTCGGCCGATGACGGACAGGAGGATCCCGACCCTATCGGCCTCTTGGCGAAAGCTGTCGAGGGTCTTTTCCGGGACAGTGCAGAGAATCTCGTAATCGTCGCCGCCGGTGAGGGCCAGATCCATCAGGTCAGGCGACGTCCGGACAGCTTTGGCTATTGCTGACGAGAGCGGCACCTTATCCGCCTCGACCAAGGCCGAGACGCCGCTGGCCCGCATCATCTTGGCAAGGTCGCCTGCAAGTCCGTCCGAGACGTCCATGGCGGCGCTGGCGTGATCGCGCAGGGCGGCAGCAAGCTGATATCGGGGCTGGGGGTGGAGGTAGCGGTCGGCGAGATGGGCCTTCTCGTCCGGCGAGAGGCCATCGCTCCAGGGCGGAGCGGAGCGGAGCTTGAGCCCCAAGGCTCCATCACCAATGGTGCCGGTGACGCAGATGAGATCGCCTACCTGCGCCGTGGTCCGCAGGACCATGCGGCCGGTCGGCACCTGGCCAACGGCGGTGACCGACAAAGTCAGCGGTCCCCTGGCCTTCACTGTATCGCCGCCGAGAAGCGGGCATGCGAAATCGCGGGAGGCTTCTCCGAGGCCGGCCGCGAAATCGGCGAGCCAATCCTCGGTCCAGCCGTCAGGCAGGGCGAGGCTCAGGAGGAAGCCGGCCGGATCGGCGCCTTTTGCGGCGAGATCGGAGACGTTCATGCCCAGCGCCTTGCGGGCGATGGAGCCGGGAGCATCATCGGGCAGGAAATGGACGCGCTCGACCAGGGCGTCCGTCGTGAGGACGAGGTCGTGACCGGGCTTCGGCGTCAGGTGGGCAGCATCGTCCTTGAGGCCTAAGGCTCCTTCGCCGGCAATGGGTGCGAAGAAGCGCGCGATGAGGCTGTCTTCAGAAGGTCGTTGCACACTCATAGATAGACGCGGCTCCTTCCCTCCCCCTTGTGGGGAGGGCTAGGGTGGGGGTGCTGGCGCTGAACTGGACCAGCGCTGCGCCCACACCCCCACCTCCAACTCCTCCCCACAAGGGGGAGGAGGGCTTTCATCACGTATACTAGAGTAAGTCAGAGCTTTTACCGCCCGCCCTGGCCGGCGGCCTTCTTCTCCAGCTCGCCGGGGCGGACTTCGCGGGCGACCTTGTCGAGGACGGCATTGACGAGGCCGGGCTCATCGTCACCGTAGAAGCCGTGGGTCACGTCCACGTATTCGGTGATGACGACGCGGGCCGGTACATCCTTGCGGAACATCAGCTCGTAGCCGCCCCCGCGCAGGATGGCACGCAGCACCGCCTCGATGCGCTTGAGGGGCCAGTCGGTGGCAAGAGCGTTGTCGATCCTGACGTCGATGTCGCGCTGGTTCTTGACCACGCCCGACAGGATATCGCGGAAGAAAGTGGTGTCCGACGGCTTGAACTCGATGCCCTCGACCTCACGGCCGATCCAGAAGGCCTCGAACTCGGCGAGGGCGTCGACCACGGTCTTGCCCGAGATGTCCATCTGGTAGAGTGCCTGGACGGCAGCGAGGCGAGCGGCCGAGCGCTCTGCTGGCTTCGTCATGATGAGGCCTCCAGTTTCTGTTTGATGCGCAGGACGGCGAGCGCCGCTTCGACTGCGCCCCCACCCTTATTCAATTCATTCACGCTCGCGCGGGTCCAGGCCTGCTGATCATTCTCGACGGTCAGGATGCCGTTGGCGAGCGGGATGCGGCGCTCCACCGACAGGTCCATGAGAGCGCGGGCGCTCTCGCCGGCAACGATGTCGTAGTGGCCGGTCTCACCGCGGATCACGCAGCCGAGCGCCACGACGGCATCGTAAGGCCTGCCGGCCTTCTCGGCGGCGTCGAGCGCGATGGCGATGGTGGCAGGGATTTCGAGCGCGCCGTCCAGCGTCAGCACGTCCATACTGGCCTGCGCCGCCTCGACGGCCCCTTGCGCCCCGCGCAGAAGCTCATCGGCGATGTCGTCATAGAAACGGGCTTCGACCACTAGGATCCGGGCACCGGGAACCGGCGAACGAGGACTTTTCGGCTTGTCGGAATGGGCGACCATGAGAAATCCGTTCAGAACTCTGACAGCCCCTCTGCCTCATCCTGAGGAGCCTGCAGAGCAGGCGTCTCGAAGGAGGTTCCAGAGAGAACTGGAAACGCCCTGATCCTTCGAGACGGCCTGGCGGCCTCCTCAGGATGAGGGCTGCGTATGGAATACGGGAAACGTTAGGCGTTCCCCTACCCCGCCCGGCGTGCATCCGCAAGCCGCGCCGCGTAACGGGCCATGAGGTCGACCTCCAGGTTGAGCTTGTCGCCCACCTGCCGGTCGCCCCAAGTGGTCACAGTGAGCGTATGCGGAATGATGAGCACGGAGAACATGTCGTCGTTGACCGCGTTTACGGTGAGCGACGTACCGTCGAGGCAGACGGAGCCCTTCTCGGCGATGAACGGAGCGAGCGCCGGCGGCACTTTGAGGGTGAAGCGGGCCGTCGGGCCCCAAGGGTCGTCACCGGCGGTGATCGCCTCCTTAGCCACGATGGTGGCGACACCATCCACGTGTCCGGTGACGATATGGCCGCCGAGTTCGTCACCGATCTTCAGGGAGCGCTCCAGGTTGACTCTCGTGCCCGCCTGCCACTCGCCGACGGTGGTGCGCTCCAGGGTCTCGGCGGCGGCATCCACGTCGAACCAGCAGCCGCCCTCCCGAGGCCCAAAGCCCACGACTGTCAGGCAAGGTCCGCCGCAGGCGATGGAAGCGCCGAGCACGATGGTGGCGGGATCGTAAGCGGAATGGATGCGCAGGCGCTTGAGGGTGCCTTGAGACCCTTCCACCGCTGCGACTTCACCGACATCGGTGACGATACCCGTAAACATCAGGGTCTCTCCCAAGACATGAAAAGATCGGGGCCGATCTGCTCCTCGGCCCACAAGCTAAGATGATCCATGCGGTCCTGCAGCGATGCTCCGAGCGCCGGAATGTCACCCTGGCCACGCGCGGAACGGCCCGTGATCAGGACCAGATCGTCGATGAGGTCGGCTTTCGCCAGTGCATCCGCCAGTTCCGGGCCACCCTCGCAGAACACCCGCGTGACGCCGCGTGCGCCGAGAAGCTGCAGGGCTTCTGGCAGCGTAACGCGGCCGGTTTCATCGGCAGAGACCCGCAGAACCTCGACACCCTGCGCCGTGAGCGCCTTCTCAGTTTCGACGGGCGCCTCCACCGTCGTCACGACCCAGGTCGGGACTTCGCGCGCGCCGGCCGCGATCCTCGATGTCACCGGAATTCTCAGTTGAGAATCGACGATGATGCGGACCGGCGAGCGATTTTCCAGACCCGGCAGGCGCACGTTCAGGAGCGGATCGTCCGCCAGCACCGTCCCGACGCCGACCATGATCGCATCCACATGGGCGCGCATCAGGTGGACCTTCGCCTGGGCCACCTCCCCCGTGAGGATCAGGCGCGCGCCATTCCGCGATCCAGCAAAGCCTTCCGTGCTCCGGGCGAGCTTCACGGTCACGGCGGGGCGCCCCTTGGTGACACGGGTGATGTGGCCGCGATGGAGCCTTGCGCCTTCCTCCGCCAGGCAGCCGACAGTCATGGGAATGCCTGTAAGGTTGAAGCGCTCCGGTCCCTGACCGGCAGCATGTGGGCTCGGGTCAGGCACGCTGACGACCAGCCGGCCGATACCGGCCGCCACGATAAGATCGGTGCAGGAGGGGCCGTGATCCCGGCTGCTGCGGGTGGCGCAGGGCTCAAGGGTGACGTAGAGCGTCGCACCCCGTGCGCGCATTCCGGCCGCTTCCAGAGCCATGCGCTCCGCATGGGGCCTGCCGCCCGGTTGCGTCACACCTTGCGCAACGATAACCGGCACCTCGCCGCTCTCGTCGACCAGCACAGCCCCGACGGACGGGTTGGGCCAAGTCAGGCCGCGATGGCGCTCGCCCAGCGCGATCGCGAGGCGCATAAAGCGTTCGTCCTGGGGGGATCGTTCAGGAGGCTGCCCCTGCGCGCCGCCGGCATTCATGGTTCGCTCGGAGCGCGCTTTTTCTTCGGCGGCGGAGGCAGGTCGTCCTCGGTCTCGCCCTCGGCCAGTTTGCCAAGAATCTCCTCGAAGTCCCTGGCCTCGCGAAAATTTTTGTAGACGGAAGCGAAGCGCACATAGGCCACGTCGTCGAGGCCCTTGAGACCTTCCATAACGAGCTCGCCCACGGTCTCGCTCGGCACCTCGCCGTCGCTCATACTCTCGAGCTGGCGAACGATGCCGTTGATCATGCGCTCGACGCGCTCGGGATCGACCGACCGCTTGCGCAGGGCCACGTCCACCGATTGCTGGAGCTTGTCCCTGTCGAAGGGCACGCGCCGGCCGGAGCGCTTCAAAACCGTCAGCTCGCGCAACTGCACGCGCTCAAAGGTCGTGAAGCGGCCGCCGCAATCAGGACAGATGCGGCGGCGGCGGATGGACGATGAATCGTCCGTGGGGCGGGAATCCTTCACCTGGGTGTCCAGGCCCCCGCAATAAGGGCAACGCATGGATCAGCTTAAACCTCAGGCGTAGATCGGGAAGCGGCGGGTCAGCTCATGAACGCGAGCCTTCACCGATTCCTCGACCGAGGAATTGGCCTCGTCGCCGTTCTTCGCCAAGCCGTCCAGGGTCTCGACGATCAGCTCGCCCACCTTCTTGAATTCGGCCACGCCGAAGCCTCGGGAGGTGGCGGCGGGGGTGCCGAGGCGCACGCCGGAGGTCACCATCGGCTTCTCGGGATCGAACGGCACGCCGTTCTTGTTGCAGGTGATATGGGCGCGGCCCAATGCTGCTTCCGCCGCCTTGCCGGTGAGCTTCTTCGGACGAAGATCGACCAGCATCAGGTGGTTGTCCGTGCCGCCGGCCACAATGGCATAGCCGTTGGCGAGCATGGTGTCGGCCAGCACCTTGGCGTTCTCGACGACCGAGCGGGCATAGAGCTTGAACTCGGGGCGCAGGGCCTCAGCAAAAGCGACAGCTTTTGCCGCGATCACATGCATGAGCGGGCCGCCCTGGAGGCCGGGGAAGATGGCCGAGTTGATCTTCTTGGCGAGGTCTTCCTCATTGGTGAGGATCATGCCGCCGCGCGGGCCGCGCAGGGTCTTGTGGGTGGTCGTGGTGACCACATGGGCGTGCGGGAACGGTGACGGATGAGCGCCGCCGGCGACGAGCCCCGCGAAATGCGCGATGTCCACCATGAAGAAGGCACCGACCTCGTCGGCAATCTCGCGGAAGCGGGCGAAGTCCCACAGCCGAGAATAGGCTGAGCCGCCGGCGACGATCACCTTCGGCTTGTGCTCGCGGGCCAGCTGCGCGACCTCGTCCATGTCGATGATCTGGTCGCTCTCGCGCACCTTGTAGCTCACCACGTTGAACCACTTGCCGGACATATTGACCGGAGAGCCGTGGGTCAGGTGGCCGCCGCAGGCGAGATCCAGGCCCATGAAGGTGTCGCCCGGCTTCATGAGCGCCATGAACACGGCCTGGTTGGCCTGGGAGCCGGAATTGGGCTGGACGTTGGCGAACTTGCAGTCGAACAGGCGCTTGGCGCGTTCGATGGCGAGCTCCTCGGCGATATCCACGAACTGGCAGCCGCCATAGTAGCGGCGGCCCGGATAGCCCTCCGCGTACTTGTTGGTCATCACCGAGCCCTGCGCTTCCAGAACGGCGCGTGAGACGATGTTCTCGGAGGCGATCAGCTCGATCTCATCGCGCTGGCGGCCGAGTTCCAGCCCGATGGCGCGGGCGATCTCGGGATCGCTGTCGGCGAGGCTTGCGGAAAAGAAGCTGTTGGAGAGATGGCTGTGTGCCGCTTCACTGGCGCTCATGGGTACCCTCGCCTTCCTGTGAGCCCGCCGGAGGCGGGCCGCTCGATCCTAGTTGCCTTGGCCTTTATCATGGCGGGCTTCGCCGCGCCAACCCGCTCTCAGGACATGCCTACCCGGCTCCCGAAACGCAACAGCCCGCCGGAGGGCGGGCTGTCAAAGCTTGGTGAGAAAAGAACCTCAGTTCTGCAGGAACATCTCTTCGTCCGGCTCGGTCGGGACCCGGCTTGCGACCGGGATGGCGTTGCCGAGGCCGTCCTTGTTGTAAATGTCGTCGCGGAACTGCACGAGGCCGTCCGGGGTCGCCCAGGCGGTGACGTAGATCCAGTGGATCGGAACGGCCTGCGCCAGACGGGCGTCGATGCGCTCGCCGGACTTGAAGGTGGCGTCGATCTGCTCGCGGGTCCAGCCGGGGGTGTCCTTCAGGAGCCACTCGATATAGTCGCGCACGTTCTGAATGCGGATGCAGCCCGAGGAGACGAAACGGAAATCATCGCCGAAGATGCCCTTGGAGGGCGTGTCGTGCATGTAGACGCCGTGCTGGTTCGGGATGTTGATGCGCACGAACCCCATGGAGTTCAGGTCGCCGCCTGGATCCTGGCGGAAGCGGTAGCGGGTCGCCTCGTCCGAGAACCAGTTGATCTGGCTGGAGGGAATCTCCTGACCAGCACCATTGAAGATGCGGATCTTGTTCTCGGAGAGATAGTTCGGCTCCTTCTGCATCTTCGGAATGAGGTCCTTTTTGACCACCGAGGCAGGAGCCGTCCAGAACGGGTTGAAATTGACCTCGACCACCTTCGAGTTCAGCAGGGGCGACTGGCGGTCGCTCTTGCCAACGCCGGCCGCGTGGCGGGTGTGAACCACGCCACCCTCGACCGCCTCGACGAGAGCAGCCGGGATGTTGGCAACCGCATACCGGCTGGGCAGCCCGGCGCCGACGTGGCTGCGCAGGCGGGCGACGTTGATCTCAAGCTGGCGGATCCGCAGATCGACCGGCACGTTCATGGCGACCACGGTTGGAGGCGTCACAGTGCCCGTGGAGCTGATGCCGTGGCGGGCCTGGAAGCGGCGAACGGCCGACTCGACGTAAGAGTCGTAGATGGGCGATTCGCCTGCGGACGGATCGAGATCGCCCGTGATGATGAGGCGCTGGCGCAGGGCCACGACGGCCGGGTTCTTGGAGCCGACGCGCAGGCCCTGGACGCCCTGCACGGGCTGCCAGCCGCCGCGGGCGGCGATATTGCGGTAGTACTCGATCATCTGCTCGGTGGCGGCGAGAGACTCGGCCGAGAGCATCGGAGTCGAGGTCCGCTGGACGCGGGTGCGGGAGACCGCCTCGTAATTCTGCGACCACTCGGCCTGGTTCTGGGCAAACTGCTGCGCCATGGCCCCGGTGGCCGGCGTGAAGATCAGGGCGAGCGATCCAGTCAGGAGTGTACGGCGTGACAACATGAGCGCAGGCTCTTCCCGGTTAGAAGTGGTCATGGCGGGAGTGGCGGACAGACGCCCGGCTCCCTCTCTCCCAGCGATAAGTGCCGGGATAGGATTAAAGAACGGTATCGAAAACGAGGAACAACAGGGCCGTTTTATGGCAAAGCGACCGACCGGCCGCCCCTCACCCTTCGAAACAGCTCCTGAGGGCGATGTAACCTTGAACTGTTGTCTTGAGGAGACACTTCTGCGTGAGGAGCTTGGCGGTTGGAACCGACGTCACTGCTCTTCCCGGGCTGCAAGCCAGGAGATGGCCAGGTAGACGGCCATGAGCGTGAGGAAGAAGGCCACCGTCATCACCCCGCTGGAGACGATCCCTGGAAAGAAGGCCGCCAGGATCAGATGGCTCATGAGGGCGAGAAGCCACATGATTCCGCCCCAGGTGCTCGCCATCCACAGGCCGACGGCGGCGATCAGGTCGATCAGGGCAAAGTAGATGATCGTTGCCTGGTAACCCGTGGAGCGCGCCTCGAACTGGCCGACCGGGGTCCAAATCCCGAGGATCACGGCCCAGGCACTCAGGCCCTTCATGATCCAGAGAATCGCCAGGATGCGCATGAAGCAGGTGAGCACGAAGCTCCAGCGCATGAAGCCTTGAGGTGTAGGCCGCTCCTCGATCCGGTCGGACAGGTACTCCCGTGCCGCGTGGGCGGACGACTGGCTGCCGTTGCGGGGCATCAGGCGGTCTCCAACTCGCGGTCCCCGAGGCTCGCGAAGTGATGCTCGACAACGGCTTTATCCACCTGTTCAAGCGATGACGGCTGCCAGCGGGGCTGGTTGTCCTTGTCGATGATAACCGCCCGGACGCCCTCGTAGAAATCGTGGCCGTCGCCGATGCGGGATACAATGCGGAACTCGACCTTCATGGCCTCCTCGAAATCGAGGGAGGCGCCCCGGCGCACCTGCTCGAAGGCGAGGTTCATGCTCGTCGGCGACTTGGTGCGCATGCCGGCAGCCGTCTTGGCGGCAAAGTCCGAGCCCTTGGCGGCGGCCTCGTCGAGGCGCTGCAGGATGGCAGTGACACTCTCTCCAGAGAAGCAGGAATCGATCATTGCCCGATGTGCCTCCAGCGGCGCGGGGCCGGGGTCGGCAGCTGCTTGGGCAAGGGCCTGGTCCACCAGCTCGCCGGCGATGAGCGCCTCGCGCAAACCCGGAATGCTCGCGCTTGCCACCGAGTGCGTCGCCAGCCCCAGCATGACCGCGTCCGCCCGCTTCACCCGCTCGCCGGTGAGCGCGAGGTACATGCCGGTCTGGCCGGGCAGGCGCGGCAGGGCGTATGTGGCGCCCACATCGGGGAAGAAGCCGATGCCCACCTCGGGCATGGCGAAGAGGTAGCGCTCGCCCGCCACCCGGTGCGAGCCGTGCAGAGACACGCCGACCCCGCCGCCCATGACGATGCCATCAATGAGGGCGATATAGGGCTTCGGGTAACGCTTGATGCGGATGTTGAGCTGGTATTCCTCGCGCCAGAAGGCGAGCGCCTCCTCGCGCTTTCCGGCCTTCAGGTCCTCGGTGAGCTGCCGGATGTCCCCCCCGGCGCAGAAGGCTTTCTCGCCGGCTCCCTGAACGACGATCCGGGTGACGGACGGGTCCTGCTCCCAGGCGTCCAGCGCCCGGCGCATCTCGCGCACCATGGCGAGGTTGAGGGCGTTGAGCGCCTTGGGACGGTTGAGCGTGATGAGCCCGGCCTCCCCCTGCTTTTCGCAGACGACTTCGACGCTCTCGTCCATGGACCACTCCTTCGCTTCACGGCGGCTTAACACGAGGCGGGGGCCTGCCGTCAATGCATTGCCGGGTTGAGGGCAATGTCCCACGGATCCTGAGCATGTGCGACCGTGAACCCTTTTTTAGAGCGATTTAAATGTGCTAACCCTCTCGAAAGCCGCCGGCGCAGCGAAGCCGGCATTGGGATGAGGATTATGTCGAAGCTGTCGCCGTTCCCCCGCCCCTCTTCGGAGGAAGCCCTTTCGCCTTCCTTAAGCCTGTCACACCGCCCGCGGCGCAACCGCAAGGCCGAGTGGGCGCGGCGGCTGGTGCGCGAGAACGTTCTGACGGCCAACGACTTGATTTGGCCGATCTTCATCGTCGAGGGCGCGAGCGGACGCACGCCGGTCGCCTCCATGCCGGGCGTCGAGCGGCTGACCATCGTTGAAGCCGTGCGCGAGGCCGAGCGGGCCGCATCGCTCGACATCCCGGCCATCGCGCTCTTTCCCTATACCGACCCGAGCTTACGCGATCCGACCGGATCCGAGTCGCTGAACAGCCGTAATCTCGTCTGCCGCGCCGTGCGCGAGATCAAGAAGGCGGTGCCGAATATCGGCATCATCTGCGACGTGGCCCTCGATCCCTATACCAGCCACGGCCATGACGGCGTGATGGCGGGCGAGCGGATCCTCAACGACGAGACCGTGGCCCTGCTGGTGCGCCAGGCCCTGCTCCAGGCCGAGGCCGGGGCCGATATCATCGCGCCTTCCGACATGATGGACGGACGGGTCGCGGCGATCCGCGCCGGGCTTGACGAGGCCGGGTTCCAGGACGTGCAGATCATGGCCTATGCGGCGAAATACGCCTCGGCCTTCTACGGCCCTTTCCGCGATGCCATCGGCACCAGCGCCTGTTTGGTCGGTGACAAACGCACCTACCAGATGGATCCGGCCAATTCGGACGAGGCCATGCGCGAGATTGCTCTCGACCTCGAGGAAGGCGCCGACATGATCATGGTCAAGCCCGGCATGCCCTATCTCGACATCGTGTGCCGGGCAAAAGACACCTTCGCCGTTCCGACCTTCGCCTACCAGGTCTCCGGCGAGTATGCCATGATCCAGGCCGCAGCTGCCAATGGCTGGATCGACGGGGAGCGGGCGATGATGGAAAGCCTTCTGGCCTTCAAGCGTGCAGGCGCGGACGGCATCCTCACCTACTTCGCCCCACAGGTTGCCGAGAAGCTGAAGAACCAGGGCTGACCGCCGACAACAATCCAGGCCCTTCCATGTCAGGCTCACGGTCCCGTAGCGGTTGGCGCTTAGCCGCCTGCCTGCTGGGTATGAGCCTTTTTGCGGCTTGTGGGATTGCCATCGATGCGGAGCAGACGCGGGTCTGCCGCTCGACCCTGCCGGCCCTCAATCCCGGCGCGGTGATCGCCGTCGAGCGGGTGCGCGAGGGGCCGGTCGCGAGAAGCCTGCGGATCGACTATATCGCCCAACATCCCGAACGCCCGGTGCTGGAGCGGTTCGCCATCTGCCAGTTCGCCGCCGAGGGGCTCTCGCCCAACAAGGCGGAGCTGACGGGCCTCGGCACCGAGGAGGGTCCGCTCTCCGGCGCCAGCCTCTACATGCTCAAGCGTTATTATCTCGAAACGCCCGAGGGCGCAGCGGGCGATCCTGGCGGCCGTCCTGACGTGGATGTGGCCGAGATCCCGATGGCTCTCGCCTATTGGCTGCAGCAGATCCTCGTGAGTCTGCCGCGAACCACCATCTACGCCCTGCTCTCGGTCGCCTTCGCGCTGGTCTTCGGTCTCAGCGGCCGCATCAACCTCGCCTTCGGGGAGCTTGCCGCCATTGGGTCGGCGGCCACCATTGCCGGAGCCTCGGTGGTACTGGCCTCCGGCGCCAGCGCGCCCGTGCTCGGGCTTGCGGCAGGCCTTGTCGCTGCGCTCTTCGCAGGCGCGATCCACAGCACGGTCGGAGGCACCTTCACCATCAGCCGCATCACCGCCGAGAGCCCCCAGCCGAGCCTGATCGCCACCGTGGGCCTCTCGCTGTTCCTCATGGAATATCTGCGGCTCGTGCAAAGTCCCGTGACCGTCTGGCTGCCGCCGATCTGGTCGGAGGCGTGGCCCATCGCCCGTGCACAGGATTTTCTCGTCAGCCTCACACCGATTACGGCCATTACCAGCGGCATAGGCCTGATCGCGGCTTTAAGCCTGCTCTGGCTCGTCCAGGCCACCGCCTTCGGACGGGCCTGGCGGGCGTACTCGGACGACGCGAAGGCGGCAGCCCTCATGGGCGTAAACGGCCCTCGCCTTCTCGTGCAGACCTTAGGCCTTGCCGGCGCCATGGCAGGGCTGTCCGGCATGCTGATCGTGGCGCAATACGGGGGCTTAGGCTTCGCCGGGGGCTTCCAGTACGGGCTCAAGGCGCTGATCGCCGCCATCATCGGCGGGATTGGCTCCATCCCCGGCGCGATGTTAGGAGGTTTCGCCGTGGGCTTGTTCGAGACCCTGTGGTCGGCGTATCTGCCCATCGAGATTCGCGACATGGCGCTTTATGCGGCGCTCGTCGTGTTTCTGATCTTCCGGCCCGGCGGTCTGCTGGGTTTCAAGGATCCAACGCCAAGACCCGTTTAAGGGCGTATAGTAAGAGTTCGGAGGATACAGTGGCCGATTACGCCATCACCGTCGACGACGTGACACGTGCTGCGGAGACGATCCGGGGCCAGGTGCTACGAACGCCGCTCGTTCCCGCTCCCCGCCTGTCGCAGCTCACCGGCGCCACGGTCTGCGTGAAGCATGAGAACATGCAGCCGACCGGCTCCTTCAAGGAGCGCGGCGCGGTGACGAAGCTGGAAAGCCTCTCACCTCACGAACGCACCCGCGGCGTCATCGCCATGTCGGCGGGCAACCACGCCCAGGCCGTTGCTTACCACGCGAGGCGTCTCGGCATCCCGGCCACCATCGTCATGCCGGAGGGCACCCCCCTGGTGAAGGCGGAGAACACGCGCTCATACGGCGCAAAAGTCATTCTGTTCGGGGAGACGCTCTATGAGGCGGCCGCCCGCGCTCGCGAGATCGCGGAAGCCGAGGGCCTTGTCTTCGTGCATCCCTATGACGACCCGAAGGTCATGGCCGGTCAGGGTACCATCGCCCTTGAGATGTTGGCCGATGCGCCGGATCTCGACCAGATCGTCGTGCCGATCGGCGGCGGCGGGCTGATTTCGGGGATCACGGTTGCCGCCAAGGCGCTCAAACCCTCCATCGAGATCATCGGCGTGGAGGCAGCTCTCTACCCCTCCTTCAGCAACGCCATTCGTGGTGAGAACCAGCCCATTGGCGGCGCGACGCTGGCTGAAGGCATTGCGGTTAAAACCGTCGGGCAGCTGCCCCTGCCCATCGTGCACGATCTGGTGTCCGACATCATTGCCGTTGAGGAACAGCTCATCGAGCGCGCGGTGAACGCCTACGCCACCCTTCAGCGGACCATGGCGGAAGGTGCGGGCGCTGCGGGACTCGCGGCCATGATGGCTCAGCCCGAACGCTTTGAGGGCAAGCGCGTCGGCCTCGTGCTCTGCGGCGGCAACATCGACGCCCGGATTTTGGCATCGGTGATGGTGCGCGAATTGGAGCGCGACGACCGGATCACATCCTTCCGCATCACCTCCAACGACAGGCCGGGCCTGCTCGGGCGCGTGGCGAGCCTGCTCGGCCAGCTCGGGGCCAACATTCTTGAAGTTTCCCACGGGCGCCTGTTCCTGGATGTGCCGGCCAAGGGTGTTTCCATCGACATCACTATCGAAACGCGCGACAGACAACATACATTGGAGGTGTTCGAGGCTTTGGCAGCCGAGGGACTCGCTCCGCAGCGGATCGTGTCCCGCAGCCTGCCCGCGACCGCCTTCTGAGGAGAGACCGATGGTCAACCAACCCTACCCGCCGACCCTGAACTACCCGTCCTACGAGGTCGACCGGGTGACGGAGGGCGTCATTTCCCGCCGCTTCTGGGCCTACCTGATCGATCTCGTGGTGATCGCCCTCTGGGTCGTGCTGATCTCCATCGGGATCTTCTTCCTCGGCATCATCACGCTTGGCCTCGGCTGGGGGCTGTTTTTCGCGCTTCCGCTCACGGCGCTGATCTTCATCGTCTACAACGCAGTGACCATCGGCGGCGCGGCTCAGGCGACGGTCGGCATGCGCTACATGGGCCTGCGGGTGATCGACCCGCGCACCGGCCGGGGCGCGTCCCCGCTCTCGGCTGCCGTCCATGCGCTGTTCTTCTACGTGGCGATCTCGACCTTCCTGCTCTGGGCCTGCGACGTGTTCGTGGGCTTCGTGCGCGACGACCGGCGCTTCCTGCGCGATCTGCTCACGGGGATGATGATCGTCAGGGCCTGAATCAAAGGGCTGTGACATTCGCCCTCTTTTCCTGGACGTGCGGGACACCAATGTTATCCTTGAGCGTTGACGAAGCGCTCAAGGTTTCTCCACAAGGCTTTCCCGATTGACGAGCCAGCCCCGCGACGCACCGCAGTTCTACCTCACCTCTCCGTCAGCATGCCCCTACCTGCCGGGCAAGGAGGAGCGAAAAGTCTTCACGCACATCGTGGGGCGGCGCGGGCGGGAGCTGAATGAAATCCTCACGCAAGGCGGCTTCCGCCGGTCGCAGACCATCGCCTACCGGCCCGCCTGCGATACCTGCCGGGCCTGCGTGTCGGTGCGGGTTCTGGTGGATGAGTTCGAGCCGTCAGGCAATCTCAAGCGCGTCCTGAAGGACAATGCCGATCTCATTGGCAACGCCCTGCCCAACCGTCCCACCTCCGATCAATATTCCCTGTTCCGCCGCTACGTGGATACGCGCCACGCGGATGGCGGCATGGCCGACATGACGGTGCTCGATTATTCCATGATGATCGAGGACAGCCATGTGGACACGCGGCTCATCGAGTACCGCCGGCGCGGGATCGACAGCGGCATCACCGGCAAGGGCTCGGGCGATCTCATCGCCGTCTGCCTCACCGACGAGATGAGCGACGGCCTCTCCATGGTCTATTCATTCTACGAGCCGGACCAGCACCACCGCAGCCTCGGCACCTTCATGATCCTCGACCACATCCGCCGCGCCAGGGCGATGGGCCTGCCTTACCTCTATCTCGGCTATTGGGTCGAGGGCTCGAAGAAGATGGGCTACAAGGCCCGCTTCAAGCCGCAGGAGCGGCTGCTGGCAAACGGCTGGGCGCGGGTGGAGTGATTTCTAAACCCGTCATCCCGGACAAAGCGCAGCGCAGATCCGGGATCGCGAAAACCAGCCCAGCACTGTCATTCCGGGGCCGCGGAGCGGAGCCCGGAATCCATAATCACTAACGATGCAGAAAGAGGCGCAACGCAGTTCGCCCTCTTCTGAGACGTCAGCGGTTATGGATCCCCGCCTTCGCGGGGATGACAGTGTCGAGTTTTCGGTGCCACATCCTGACAGCGATCCCGGATCGGCTTGCGCCGTCCGGGATGACGTTTCTTGAGGCTCACTCCCCGAATTTGTTCGACTTCGGGAAGCCCTTCGGCGGCAGGCGGCCCGCTTCCGTGCGGTCGCCCATCCAGTCGCGCAGGTCTTCCTTGGCGACCGTCCAGGTCCGGCCGGACGTGTCCTTCCAGGTCAGGCCTTCCTTGAGCTTGAAGACCTTGGCGTCGGAGACACCGCCGTCCTTGTAGCGCTGGAGGCGCACGCCCTTGCCGCGGGTCATCTCCGGAACCTGCTTCATCGGGAAGATCAGGAGCTTGCGGTTCTCGCCGATGATCGCGACGTGGTCGCCCTCGGCCTCGGTGCAGACCACCATCTTGGCGGGCGCGTCGAGGTTGAGGATCTGCTTGCCCTTTCGGGTGTTCGCCGTGACCTCCTCCGTCGGCACGATAAAGCCGCGACCGTCCGTGCCTGCGACGAGCAGCTTCGAGCCTGCCCGGTATGGGAAGGCCGCGATGAAGTCGGCGCCTTCTTCCAGATCGACCATGAGGCGGATCGGATCGCCGAAGCCGCGGCCGCCGGGGAGCTTGGAGGCTTCCAGGGTGAAGAAGCGCCCGTTATTCGTCGCAACGACGATCTTCGACGTGGTCTCGGCGAAGAAAGCCGTTTTAAGCGCATCGTCACCCTTGAACTGCACGGCGGAGAGATCCGCCTGATGGCCCTTCATGGCACGGATCCAGCCCTTCTCGGACACGATCACCGTGACCGGCTCGCGCTCGATCATGGCCTCCGCGAAATCGATGTCGGAGGTGTCCGGCGCCTGATCGAAGGTGGTGCGGCGCTTGCCCAAAGCCGTCTCGGGCCCGAAGGTCTTGCGAACCTCCTTGATCTCCCATGAAACGGTCTTCCACTGCACCTTCTCGGATTCGAGCAGGTTCTCGACCGAGGCCTTCTCGTCCTGCAGGTTCTTCTGCTCGCGCTTGAGCTCCATCTCCTCGAGCTTGCGCAAGGAGCGCAGGCGCGTGTCGAGGATGGCATTGGCCTGGACCTCGGTGAGCTTGAAGACGCGCATCAGCTCCTGCTTCGGCTCGTCCTCCTCGCGGATGATTTTAATCACCCGGTCGAGGTCGAGATAGACGATGAGCAGGCCGCCCAAAATTTCCAAACGCCTGTCGATGGCGGCAAGCCGGAACCGGGAGCGGCGGATCAGCACCTCGCGGCGATGGTCGAGCCATTCGCGCAGGCATTCGGCAAGGCTCAGCACCTTCGGCACCTTGCCGCCGGCGAGCACGTTAACGTTCATCGGAACACGGCTCTCGAGCTCGGTGAGCTTGAACAGCGACTCCATCAGGATGATCGGATCGACCGTCTTGGTGCGAGGCTCGAGCACCACGCGAATGTCTTCCGCCGATTCATCGCGCACGTCAGCCAGAAGCGGCAGCTTCTTTTCCTGAAGCAGCTCTGCGATCTTCTCGATCAGGCGCGACTTCGGCACGGCGTATGGGATTTCCGTGACGATGATCTGCCAGTTGCCGCGGCCGAGATCCTCCTTCGCCCAGCGGGCGCGCACGCGAAACGAGCCGCGGCCGGTGCGATAGGTCTCGGCCATGGCGGCGGGCGTATCGACGATGATGCCGCCGGTCGGCAGGTCCGGCCCCTGCACATACTGCATCAGCTGTTCCGAGGTGGAACTCGGCTTCGCGATCAGGTGCAGGGCCGCGTCGCAGAGTTCGGCGGCGTTGTGCGGCGGGATCGAGGTCGCCATGCCGACCGCGATGCCCTGCGAGCCGTTGGCCAGCAGGTTCGGGAAGGCGGCCGGCAGCACTATCGGCTCTTCGTTGGCTTGGTCGTAGGTCTCACGGAAGTCGACGGAGTCCTCGTCGATCCCCTCCAGCAGCAGGCGCGCCACTTCCGTCATGCGCGCTTCGGTGTAGCGCATGGCGGCGGCGCCATCGCCGTCGATGTTGCCGAAATTGCCCTGCCCGTCCGCCAGCGGATAGCGCTGGGCGAAGTCCTGCGCCATGCGCACTAGGGCCTCGTAGATCGATTGGTCGCCGTGCGGGTGGAACTGACCCATCACGTCGCCGACGATGCGGGCGCATTTCTTCGGCGCCGATTTCGGATCGAGCCGCAGGAGCCGCATGGCGTGCAGGATGCGCCGGTGGACCGGCTTCAGCCCGTCGCGGGCATCCGGCAGCGCCCGGTGCATGATGGTGGAGAGCGCGTAGGCGAGATAGCGCTCCTCCAGGGCGTCCTTGAGATTGATGTTCTCGATCTCGCCCCCTGACGGCGGATTGACCGGCTTACCCATGACTCGAAATCCTCAACAGCGAATCGCTTCTTATCATCTGAAAAGAGAACATAACAGAAACAAACCTCATTCGTCCCCAGCCGTAGCCAGTGCGACGAAACGCGCCCGCTCCTCCGGCGCCCGCTGCCCCTGGGGGCCGAAGACGTTCTGATGCAGGAAGAAATCGGTCAGCGCAAATCCGGCCCGGATGTCCTCCTCCCGCGGCCGGTTCTCCTTAGTCTGGCCGATCAGGAAGCCCGGCAGCTTGAGCAGCCGGTCCTTGTAGGGCTCACCGGCCTCGGCCGACACGGCCCGCCCGCTCCGGGGCGACACATAGGTCAGGTCCCGCTCGGTCCCGGTGGCGGCGCAGCTCGTGAGATCGAGGCCGAAGCCGAGTTCGGTGAGGATGGCGAGCTCGAAGCGCACGAACAAAGCCGGGGCGAGATCGGGGTCGTCCAAGTGGTCCACCAGGACGGTGAGCGTCTCGAAGAGGGCGAAATGCGGGTCCCGCTCCGGAAAGTTGCGCAGGAGATGGGAAAGCGTCGCCAACCCGTAGAGCGCCATGGACGAGCCCATGAGGCGCGCGGCGCGCAGATTCAGGCCTTCCACCTGATAGGTGCCCAAATGCTCGTCGAGCCGCGCCCTCCAAGTCGCCTGCACCGTATTGCCGGGCTGGAGAACGGCCTGGAGAGTCTTGGAGCGCCCGCCATGGACCAGCCCCAGATGACGGCCGTGCTCACGCGTCATCAGCTCGAGGATGATGCTGGACTCGCCGTGCTTGCGGACGCCGAGAACGACGCCTTCGTCAGTCCAGTGCATCGGTCGCGGTGGCCTTCGGAAAAGAGATCTGCCGGAATGCTGATGTAAGCATTCAGGGGGCATTCATCCATGTTTTTCAACGATATCCGGCAACTTCTAAAATTCTGTTGCAGACGCCGGAATGCGCCGCAGGGGGAACCAAACCGCCCCCTTCACATTGTCGAACACCTTAGTGTGTCTAGTGATGAATTGAGAACCATGAAACTCTCCAACCTGTTTCTTGCGAGCACCGCCCTTCCCCTGATGCTACTGCCGGCGAACGTATCGGCCTTCCAGCCGGAAGCCGCGCCCCCCATTGTCGTCGCCCAAGCCGGGCCGAGTGCCGAAGAGGAGCTCCCGCCTGGTGCCCGTCCAAGGCGGCAGGGCCAGCAGGATGGCGACTCGCCCCGTGGCGGACGTCAGGGTCAGGAACGCAGACAGGGTGGCCAGGATGCGGGCGGCCCCGGCGCTTCCGAGGAGCGCGGTCAGCGCCCGCCTCGTGGCGCAGGCCCGGCGGAACGTGGCGGCCCTGGCGCGCCGGGCGGCTCCCGGGCAACCGAGTCCGAAGATGCTCCGCCTCCGCGGCGCGGCGCGGCACAGCCCGCCGAGCGGCCCGCCCCGCCCTCCGGCACGACACCGGCCACGCCTGCACGCCCTGCTCAGAGCGCACCCGCAGAGCGCGCGCAGCCGTCCGCCGAGACGCCTGAGCGCCCTGCCCGTCCGGCCGCTCAGGAGCGCGAACGGAACCGTGATCGCCCCGCCGGCGAGCGTCCGCGGCAGCAATCGCCTGCGGCCGAAACGCCGAGCACGCCGGCTCCGGCTGCTCCGGCTCCGGCAGCTCAGCCGGCCACACCTCCAGCCCCGGCTCAGCAGCGGCCTGCCGCAGGCGCCCCGCGCCCGACCGATGCAGAGCGCCCCGCCCGTCCCGGCGACACCGAGCGACCGGACCGCCAGCGCGCCCGTGACCAGCGTCCCGGCCAGGATACGCCCGCCACGACCACAGCCCCGACGGCGCCCGCACCAGCCGCGCCAACGGCTGCACCGGCGGCTCCCACACCTGCGCCGACGGTGCCGGCAACCCGGACCCAGCCGGCTCCGGCAGCTCCCGCAGCTCCTGCCCCCGCAACGCGCGCCCTGCCTACGGCTCCGGCTGCACCGGTCCAGACGGCGCCTCAGCAGGCAGCTCCTGCCGCAGGCCAACCGCTGGATGCGTCCCGCGTCCGCATCGAGGACCTGCGCCGCGAGCGCCGGGAGCGTCGTGAGGGCGCGCGGGTCATCATCGAGGAGCCGGGCAACCGCACGATCATCCGCCAGGGCAATGAGGTCATCATCCGTCACGATGAGACCCAGCGCTTCCGCCGCGCCTATCACGATGCCGATGTCCGCGTGGAGCGGCGCGCCGGCAACGAGGAGGTCACGATCGTGCGCCGTCCCGACGGCTCCGAGATCCTGACCGTGCGCGACGAGGACGGAAACCTCATCCGCCGCGTGAGGCGCGCGCCCGCCGGACAGGAGGTCGTGCTCATCGAGAACCGGCGCAGCGGCGTCGAGCGCCGTCCGGGATACGGCTATATGGAGGAGGAGGTCATCCGCCTGCCGCCTGCAAGGGTGACCATCCCGCGCGAGGAATACATCGTCGAGACGGAACGGGCCTCCCGGGCCGATATCGTCGAAGCCTTCACGGCTCCTCCGGTCGAGCGCGTCGAGCGGGCCTATACCCTCGACGAGGTCCGCCGCAGCCAGCCCCTGCGCGAGCGCATGCGGCGGGTGGATCTCAACGCGATCACCTTCGAGTTCGGCTCCTGGGAACTGCCCCCGGACCAGATCGATGCCCTCAGCTCGATTGCAGAGGGCCTGCGCGAGGCCATCTCCCGCAATGCGAACGAGATCTTCCTGGTCGAAGGTCACACGGATGCGGTCGGCCCGGATGAGGACAACCTCACCCTCTCCGACCGTCGCGCAGAAACCATTGCAACGATCCTGACGGAGCGCTTCCAGATTCCGGCCGAAAACCTGACGACGCAGGGCTATGGCGAGCAGTATCTGAAGGTCGCCACGGAAGCTCCTGAGAGGGAAAACCGCCGCGTGACCCTGCGCCGGATCACGCCGCTCCTACAGGGCCAGAACTAGCAGCAGTAACATCAAAGGCCGGGAGGGCCCTTACCCTCCCGGCCTTTCCATTTGCAGCCCTCATTCCGGCAGGCCCGCCTGCCGCAGACCTTCCGCGAATCGACTCATCACTTCCATGCTGAAGGCCATCGCTTGGCGAATGTCGAGGATCCGGATCCCGGGATACCCCTTCACCAGTTCTGCGATGCCTTCGCGCGCCTTGTCCGCTTCTCCGGCTAAGGCGTAGGCCGGCGCGAGTGTGCGATGTATCCAGGCGGCGCTCGGCTTGGCCGCGAGAGCCTTTTCCTGCCATTGCGCAGCAAGATCGTAGCGTTTTGCGATGAAGTGAGCGCAGCCGATGCCAATCTCGCAATTGAACGCCATCGGATCGAACGGACTCAGGCGCAGGGACCGTTCGAAATGCTGGATCGCAACCTCCGGATCATCCTGGTAGTTGTGCAGCCAGCCGCTGCGATTCCAACCCCAGGCCGAGTTCGGATCCTGCGACAACGCGCGGTCCAGCATCGATTTGGCTCGCTGGTACTCGCGCGTGATCGTCAGGGCCGCGCCGAGCACCGTGAGGATGAAGGGATCGTCGTTGGCTAAGGCCGCTGCCGCCTGAGCTTGGCGCAGGGTCTCGCGCTTGTCCTCCTGAAGGTTCTTCGACCAGTTGTAGAGGATCCGCTGACCACGGCACCAAGCGGCCAAGGCCATGGCGAGCGGATAGCCCGGGTCGAGGAGTAGCGCCTTGTCCAAAAGCCGGGCCGCTTCCTTGTTGGCCTCGTATTCCAGAGCCCAGACCTGGGGAAGCGCCCGCATGACGAGGTCATAGGCGTCGAGATTCTCAGGTCGCTTGCGTCTGGCCCGCTCGATCTCGGCCGTCCTGATCGATGGCTGGATCGACCCGATGACACTGGCCGTGATCTGATCCTGAAGATCGAAGACGTCCTCGACGACGCCGTCGTAATGCTCGGCCCAAAGATGCATGCCGGTGCTCGCATCGACAAGCTGCGCCGTGATCCGAATTCTGGGGCCTGAACGCCTGACGCTGCCCTCCAGCACATAGCGGACGCCGAGTTCCCGGCCGATCTGCTGAACGCTGACGGAACGGCCCTTGTAGGCGAAGGTCGAGTTCCGGGCGATGACGAAGAACGACTTGAACCGTGACAGGGCCGCGATGATGTCTTCGACGATGCCGTCGGCGAAGTATTCCTGCTCAAGATCCTTGCTGATGTTGACGAAGGGCAGAACCGCGATGGAAGGCCCTTCTCTTTGGGAGTTGGAGGACCGGCGCTCCCCTGACACCTGTACCGTGTCCATTCCTTCCAGGAGACAAAAAACCCTTATCGGCCGCCCGATATTCTTGAAACGATGCTCTCCCCGGTCCTCGAACTCGTAGGGAAGCTTGCCCCTGACCTCCTCGTAGACTTTTTCGGAGAGGCAGATGCCGCCGGGCAACGCCATCTTCTGCAGCCTGGCGGCGACGTTCACACCGTCGCCGAAGATATCGCCATCCTCCTCGACCATGATATCGCCGAGGTTGATGCCGACCCGAAGCTGAAGAGGCTTGGCATCCGCCTTCCCGTAACGAGCTGCAACGGCTTCCTGGAGATCGACGGCGCAGCGGACTGCCTCGACGGGGCTTGCGAACTCGACAAGGAATCCATCGCCAATCGTCTTCACCAGCCGCCCATGATGGGAATTGATTTCTGGCTCGATGATCTGACGCCGAAGATCCCTGAGGCGGCTGAGCGTTCCCTCCTCGTCTCTGGACATGAGATCGGAATAGCCCACCACGTCAGCGGCAAGGACAGCAGCAAGACGTCTTTGCGCCGTGTGATCAGAAGGGCTGCTCATGGCCTCTCCAGGACGTCGACGCTGATACGGCTTGAACGCAACGTCAGGAAGGCTCAGTCGGGAACCGAACCGGCTTTCCCTCACCTGTCATAATAAAGCCCTACGGATCATCTGGTTGCGTCGCAAAAGTGCATGAACCCATGTAAATCAAAGGATTTGGTGCTCTCAGCTGTTCATTTCGGGCTAGAGCGGCGGCCCCAGCCTGAGTGCACGGGTGCGCCCTACGACGATCCTAGAAGGAATACCGCTTGGCATTTTCCCTTCATTAACGTTTCCAGGTGACGCTGGGTTAAGCACGAAAAGAATGGAAGCCCGGCGATGTTTGGTATTCTGCGGCGCGCTCCACAGGCAGATGACCTGAACGAGACGGTTCAGGTCGCCTCGGAGGAAGAGACGCCCCCGATCACACGCGAGAGCCGCCTCGACACCGAGGTGGTGGACACGCTTGAAGCCGATGTTCTGAAGGCCATCGAGGGCGTCACACGGGCCATTGCGGTCGCGGCATCCGACGTGGCAGCGGTGGAGAAGGATCTGGCCGAGATCCGCAGCCACGCCGGAGAGCTCGCCTCCTCCGGCAGGACCGCGTCGGCCGAGAGCCTGTCGCTGGCCTCGTCGACCGAGGAACTCGCCGTCACGTCGTCCGAGATCGGCCGCTCCATGGAACATGCGAGCACGCGGATCGACAACGCGATTCAGGCGGCACAGAAAGCCAGCGATCTGATCATGCAATTGTCCGCTGCGACGGCCGAGATCGTCGGCATCGTGGACACGATCTCGACCGTGGCGCGCCAGACCAACCTCCTGGCGCTGAACGCCACCATCGAGGCGGCGCGGGCCGGTGAAGCAGGTCGGGGCTTTGCCGTCGTGGCGAGCGAAGTGAAGGTGCTGTCCACCCAGACCGGCAAGGCCGCCGACGACATCCGCCAACGCATCGACCGCCTGCGCGAAACGGCCCAGGCCTCGACGGGCGCCGTGACGGAAGTGGTGGAGGCGGTTCAGGGCGTCCGGCCAGTCTTCGATACGGTGCGCAACGCCGTCGGAGAGCAGAATTCGGCCATCAGCGAGGTGTCGCGCCTCGCCGGGGTGACCTCGTCCAGCGTCGCCAAGGTGAGCGACCGTGCGGGTGACGTGGATTCTACCTCCCTGAATGCAAGCGCCAGGGCCGATGAGGCCGATCAGGCCACCCGGACGGCGGACGGGTTGGCAAAGGCTCTCGGGCAGCGTTTCGTCACCGTCATCCGCCAGAGCGAGATCGGCGACAGGCGTCGGGCGGACCGGTTTCCCGTCGAACGCTCGGCAACGCTCTGGATCTCCCAGCGCAGCGTTTCGTCCCGGCTGATCGACGTCAGCTCCGGTGGCCTTCTCATAGCGGCCGCACCGGATTTACACGTTGCGCCCGGCCTGTCGGTGGAGATAGACATCCAGCACTTGGGCCGCGTGAGCGCCAGGATCGTCGCTCTCAGCGCCATGGGCATCCATTGCTGCTTCGACAGGCTCAACGACGAGGCGCGCATCCGCATCGACGGCTTCGTGGCGCAGGTGGAGGCAAGCTACCGGCCCCGCATCCTGCTCGCTCAGGAGACGGCCCGTCAGATGGAGACGTTGATCGAGCAGGCCGTCGCCGACGGGCGGGTCTCGCGGGAGGACGTCTTCGACACCGATTACCGGCTGCTTCCCGATACAGATCCGGTCCAGTACGGCACGGCCTATCTCCCGGTCTTCGAGAAGCTCCTACCGCCGATCATCGAGAAGGTCCTGGCCACGGATTCCGCCATGGCCTTCTGCCTCGCCATCGACCGCAACGGCTACATCCCGGTTCACAACCGGATCTATTCTCAAGCCCAGCGGGCGGGTGATCCGGTGTGGAACGCGGCGAACGCCCGCAACAAGCGCGTCTTCGACGACCGCGCCGGCATCACGGCGGCCCGCTCCACCCGCCCCTTCATCGTGCAGGCCTATGCCCGCAACATGGGCGGCGGCAAGATCGTCATGATGCAGGAGGTGGATGCGCCGATCCGCGTGCTCGGCCGCCACTGGGGCGGACTAAGAACCGCGTACCGTGCTTAGCCCCCCCGCGGGAACTCCAGGCCCATCTCGCGATAGCGCTCCGGATCGTCGCTCCAGTTCTCGCGCACCTTCACGAACAGGAACAGGTGTACTGGTGTCTCGGCGATCTCGGCGATCTCCTTGCGAGCGGACTGGCCGATGGCCTTGATGGTCTGGCCGCCCTTGCCGAGCACGATCATGCGCTGGCTGTCCCGCTCCACGAACACGGTCTGCTCGATGCGCACCGACCCGTCGGGACGCACCTGCCACTGATCGGTCTCGACCGTCGACTCGTAGGGCAGCTCCTCGTGCAGGCGCTCGTAGATCTTCTCGCGGGTGATCTCGGCCGCCAGCATGCGCAGTGGCGCGTCGGAGATCTGATCCTCCGGATAA
This sequence comes from Microvirga sp. CF3062, assembly GCF_036314045.1. Classification (NCBI taxonomy): domain Bacteria; kingdom Pseudomonadati; phylum Pseudomonadota; class Alphaproteobacteria; order Hyphomicrobiales; family Methylobacteriaceae; genus Microvirga; species Microvirga sp. CF3062. Next base: position 232,455 of record NZ_JAYGGN010000004.1, on the reverse strand, counting down.
AGCCACGGCCCTTCCGGCATCATCTGGGCGAGTTGGCGCTTCATGGTCTCGATGCCGTCGCCCTTGAGGGCCGAGATCATGAAGGTATGCGCAAAGGCCACCTGCTCGTTGAGCTTGGCGGCCATCTCCAGAAGCCTGGAGCGCTCGATCAAATCGATCTTGTTGAGGATCAGGACCTTCTGGCGTTTCAGTTCGGACAACTTGGCGAGGATCGCCTCGGCCTCCTCGTCGATGCCCTTGCGCACGTCGAGCAGAAGGGCGATCACATCCGCGTCGCCTGCTCCGCCCCAGGCCGAGGTGACCATGGCCCGATCGAGGCGGCGCTTCGGCTTAAAGATGCCGGGCGTGTCCACGAAAACAATCTGCGCCTCGCCCTCGATGGCGATACCGCGCACCAAGGCGCGGGTCGTCTGCACCTTGCGCGACACGATGGAGACCTTGGAGCCGACGAGCGAATTCAGCAGCGTCGACTTGCCTGCGTTCGGCGCGCCGATGAGAGCGACGAAACCGGCCTTCGTTTTGGTTTGCTCAGGCTGTTCCATGCTCTTCCTCCGTCCAGACGCCCTCTCTCATTAGAAGGCTTCGCGCCGCCGCCTGTTCCGCGATGCGCTTCGATGTTCCGAGGCCGAACTCGGTTTCCGCTCCCTTGACCTTCACCATCACCCTGAACCTGGGTGCGTGATCCGGCCCGGTCTGCTCGACGATCGAGTAGGTCGGTGGCGGCAGGCCGCGTCCTTGAGCCCATTCCTGCAGGGCGCTCTTGGGATCGCGCAACGGACGGCGGGGTGCCTCCAGGAGCGGCTGGAACGCGCGCTCGACGAGGCCGCTGGCAGCCTCGTAGCCGCCATCCATGAACACGGCGCCGATGATGGCTTCGGCTACATCCGCCAGGATTGTCTGGTTGCGCCGCTCACCCGCATGCGCCTCTCCGGCGCCGAGCTTGAGATAGGGCCCGACATCCCACGTGATCGCAATCTCGGCGCAGCTCTCGCGCCGCACCAGTTCCGCCAGCCGTTGGGAAAGCTCGCCCTCGGGAGCGCCCGGAAAGGTGCGGTAGAGAAGCTCGGCGATGGCGAGACCGAGCACACGGTCTCCAAGGAACTCCAGGCGCTGGTAGCTTTGTCCATCAGCCTTGGGCGCGCTGACATGGGTCAGCGCTTCATCCAGAAGTTCAGGCTTCTCAAAGCGGTAGTCGAGCTTGTTCAGAAGCTCATCGAGGTTCGGCTTGCGGCGTGCCACGGGTCAGCGGATCCCCTCGAAGAGACGGTTCCAGCGGATCTTCTGCGGCCATTCCCACGGACGCCACAGGGACGCGGTCTCGTCGATCGAGAAGAAGATGATTTCGGCGCGGCCCACGAGATTCTCGAACGGCACCTGCCCGACGCTCGCCTCGTCGCGGGAATCGGTGGAGTTGTCCCGGTTGTCCCCCATCATGAGAAAGTGGCCGGGCTGAACCGTGTACACGTTGGTGTTGTCCCAGTAGCCGCGGTCGCCGTCGCGCTCGATGACATTGTAGGTCACGCCGCCGGGAAGGGTCTCCCGGAACTGGGGAACGCTGACGGTGCGGCCGTACAGGTCAGTGGTCTTGTAATCCTCGACCCGCTCGCGCTGAACCGGCTGGCCGTTGATGTGCAGCACGCCGCCGGTCACCTGGATCTTGTCGCCGGGAAGCCCGATCACGCGCTTGATGTAATCCGTCGAATTGTCCTTCGGCAGCTTGAACACCGCGATCTCGCCGCGCTTGGGCTCGGAGCCGAAGATGCGTCCGGAGAAGATGCCCGGGCTGAAGGGAATAGAGTGCTTGGAATAGCCGTAGGAATACTTCGAGACGAACAGGTAGTCGCCAATCAGCAGGGTCGGGATGAGAGAGCCCGATGGGATGTTGAAGGGCTGGAAGAGCACGGTGCGCACGACCACGGCGATCAGAAGGGCCTGGATGATGACCTTGATCGTTTCCCAGAGGCCGCCTTCTTCGTTCTTCACGGTGCTACCTACGTATTTGCCGGTTTTTTCGCTCACGTCACTCGACCTATGATCTCTAGATAGGGCAGCTTCTGCCGCCTTCCTGTGCTGTGACAGTCGAGAGAGGTTTGCACTCAGCCCCGGGTGCAAGCCTCTCTCGATATCGTCGTCTCGGCACCTGGTTGCGACCGGGAAGGCCGCTTTGCCGCGCCATGCTCTAACCTAAGCCGCGTCCTGCCGCAACGCAGCCCCGCCTCACACCGGCAGCGCCTCGATGATCACGAAGGCCTGGGCCATGGGCGGGTCGTCCGTCAGGGAAACATGGACAACGGCCCTGTGACCCTCAGGCGTCATGGCCTGCAGGCGCTGCAGGGCTCCTCCTGTGAGGCGCATGGTCGGGCGCCCACCGGGCAGGTTGATCACCTCCATGTCGCGCCAGAAGACGCCGCGGCTCAGGCCCGTTCCCAATGCCTTGGCGCAGGCCTCCTTGGCGGCGAAGCGGCGGGCATATGAGGGAGCCCGGGCGGCCCGCCGGTCGCTTCTGGCGCGCTCGCCTTCCGTATAAATGCGGTGGGTGAAGCGGTCGCCGAAGCGCTCGATGGATTTCTCGATCCGCCGGATGTCGCAGAGGTCTGATCCGATGCCGAGGATCATGCCGGCACCTGCGCCCGGCCCTCGTCCATGGCGGCCCGCATGGCCCGCACGGCTTCGTCGAGCCCCATGAAGATGGCATCGCCGATGAGGGAATGGCCGATATTGAGCTCCACGATCTGCGGAATGGCCGCGACAGATCGGACCGAATTGAGATCGAGCCCATGGCCGGCATGGATCTCAAGGCCGATCCTCGCCCCATGCTCGGCCGCCCGACGCAGGCGCTCCAGCTCATGGGCAATCCGGGCTTCGTCGCCCTCGGCCACGGCCTCGCAATAGGTGCCGGTATGGAGTTCGACCACGGGAGCCTGCAGGTCGCAGGCGGCATTCATGACCTCCACCTCCGGCTCGACGAACAGGGACACGCGGATGCCCTCGCCTTTCAATTCCTTGATCACCGGACGCAGATGGGCATGAGCCCCGATGATGTCGAGCCCTCCTTCGGTGGTGCGCTCCTCGCGCTTTTCCGGCACGAGGCAGGCCGCGTGAGGATGAAGCCGCGTGGCGAGGCCCACCATCTCGGAGGTGGCCGCCATCTCGAAATTGAGCGGCACGAAGAGCTGGCGCTTGAGGCGCTCCATGTCCTGGTCGCGGATATGGCGACGGTCCTCACGCAGATGAGCCGTGATCCCGTCGGCACCGGCGAGAACCGCTAGGTGGGCGGCCCGGATCGGGTCAGGATGGATGCCGCCGCGGGCGTTCCGGACGGTGGCGACGTGGTCGATATTGACGCCGAGGCGTAAGGGGGGAGCGTTCATAAAGGTGTTTTAACGCAACAATTATCGATTCCAAAAGCGCTCAGCATTGACTCTAAAGGTTGTATCAAAACATATTGCTACTTGTGGTTTAGGTAAAACAGTCAATTCCGGTGAAATCATGCGTTCAATGATAATCGTTGCGGGCCTTACCTTTCTTTGCTCGGGCTCCGTTGAGGCCAAGCAGATACAACCGCCATACTCTAAAGCAGTAGCAGCACTTGCAGAGCAACAGACCTCTCGGCTGCAAGGGCTTATTCAAGAGGCCTGTCGCGGGTGCGGTTGTCGCGGAGGAGCAGGTTATAGGCTTGCGAACGGCAAGTGCGCTCCTCGTCGGCGATAGGCAAATTCATCTACTGGTCCTGCCTTCCGGGCTACAGCTATAGGGATGCCGTCTTCCCAGTCATGGCCGGGCTCGTCCCGGCCATCCCGATCCTGAAAAGCGCAGCACCTCTCCAATCGTCATCACCGGCACAAGGCCGATGATGACGAAGGGCGCGATTGAACGTGACGACCCTTGCCTTCCAGGCCCAAATCAACTATAGCCCCCGCTTCGCGTTCGCTCCGGCCGGGGGCTGAACGGACGGTATGGCTTGGCCATGCAGGGTTTTTACGAGCCCGTCGTCCCGTGTCTCCGCCTTCGACAATCGCTCGGGCCTTGCAGGCTCGAAGGGCTTGGCGCCGATCGGATGCGCGAAACGGCCGAGACACTCCTCAAAACAGTGCAAGGCTTGAACCTCAAACCTGAGAAAGGCCCACTATGCCTCTCTATGAGCATATCTTTATGGCTCGCCAGGATGTCACCCCGCAGCAGGTCGAGACCATGGTCGACCAGTACAAGGGCGTCATCGAGCAGAATGGCGGCACCGTTGACAAGACCGAGATGTGGGGCGTGAAGTCCCTCGCCTACCGCATCAAGAAGAACCGCAAGGCGCATTTCACGATGTTCAACCTCAACGCTCCGGCTCCGGCCGTTGCCGAGATGGAGCGTCAGATGCGCATCAACGAAGACATCCTTCGCTTCATGACCATCAAGGTCGAAGAGCTCGAGACCGAGCCGTCCGTGATGATGCAGAAGCGCGACCGTGACGAGCGCAAGGACCGCGAGCGCCGTGAGCGCGACGGTGGCGGCTTCGATGGCGCCGGCGAAGGCGAGGAGGCTTAATCATGGCATTTGGTGCAACCGGTGGCGCCGCTGGCGGCGGCCGTCGTCCGTTCTTCCGCCGTCGCAAGACCTGCCCGTTCTCGGGTGCCAACGCGCCGAAGATCGACTACAAGGACACGAAGCTCCTGTCCCGCTACATCTCCGAGCGCGGCAAGATCGTTCCGTCCCGCATCACGGCCGTATCGGCCAAGAAGCAGCGTGAGCTCGCTCAGGCGATCAAGCGCGCCCGCTTCCTGGGCCTGCTGCCCTACGTGATCCGCTAATCAAGACCTCGATGCGGGCCGTCTCAAACGGCCCGCATCTCCATGATGATCGCCCAGCGGTGGAACCCCGCCGGGTCAGTTGAGGCGGAAGCCTCTAACCCTGCCGGTGAGCAGCGGGACAGCGAGACGATGAATTTTATTGCTACAGGCATAGGCGCGGGCCTCGTATCGGCCCTTCTGACCGCGGTGATCGTCAAGGCGACTCCGCTGGCGGCCATGCTGTATCTGCTTGCCCCCATTCCCGTCCTGATCGTGTCCCTCGGCTGGGATCACCGCTCCGGCCTCGTGGCTGCCCTCGTGGGTGGCCTCGCCATCGCGCTGATCCTGTCACCGCTGAGCGGCATCGGCTTTGCACTCATCACCGCCCTGCCCGCCTGGTGGCTGTCCTACCTCGCGCTGCTCGGGCGCCCCGGATCGGACGGCACCATAGAATGGTATCCGGTCGGGCGCCTGCTGGCCTGGATCGCGGCGACGGCTGCTCTCACCATCATTGCCGCAGGGGTGATCTCGACCGGCGGCGACTACGCGGCCTTCGACCAGAATACCCGCGAGGTAGCCGGGGCCTTCGTGAACGCCCAGTTCCCTGCCAATGCGCCCGAGGGCATCGATACTGAGACCCGCGAGCAGCTGATCGCCATCTTCGCACGGCTGACGTCGTTCCTGTCGGCCCAGGGCTTCGTGACCATTCTGGTGATCTATCTGTGGGCCGCCGGCCGGATCGTCCTGGCGTCCAAGCGCCTGCCGCGCTCCTGGCCGCCGGTGCCGGAGCTGTTGATGCCGCGCTCCGCCGGGCTGATCCTGATCGGCGCGCTCATCCTGGCGAATTTCGGCGGCTTCATCGGCGCACTGGGCCTGGCCCTGTCGGGCGCTTTCCTGATGGCCTTCGCCCTGCAGGGCTTGGCTGCCGTTCATGACCGCACCCGCGGCAAATCAGGGCGTTCGTTCCTCCTGAGCGCCATGTACGTCCTGATCTTCGTTACCCAGGGCATCCTTCTGCTAGCCCTGGCCCTCTTCGGCATCGCCGATTCCACCTTCGGCCTGCGCCGCCGTTTCGGCACGCGGCCGAACCCGCCTCCAACCCTTTCCACCTGATCACGAACCTAAAGGAGACAACCATGGATGTGATTCTTCTCGAGCGTGTCGCAAAGCTCGGCCAGATGGGCGAGACCGTGAAGGTCCGTTCCGGCTACGCCCGCAACTTCCTCCTGCCGCGCGGCAAGGCTCTGCGCGCCACCGAGACCAATAAGAAGCACTTCGACGCTCAGCGCGCCCAGCTCGAGGCCCGCAACCTCGAGCGCCGCAAGGAAGCCGAGACCGTCGGCGAGAAGCTGAACGGCCAGAGCTTCATCATCCTGCGCCAGTCCGGCGAGACCGGCGTGCTCTACGGCTCGGTCTCCACCCGCGACCTCGCCGAGATCATGACCGAGAACGGCTTCACGGTTGACCGCAACCAGATCGCCATTCACCAGCCGATCAAGACCATCGGCCTGCACAACGTGCCGGTCGCCCTCCATCCGGAGGTCGAGGTTAAGGTGACCATCAACGTCGCCCGCAGCCCCGAGGAAGCCGAGCGTCAGGCGCGCGGCGAGGCGGTCACGACCCGCGAGGAGACCAACCTCGACGACCTCGGCCTCGAGGTCGGCGCGGCTCTGGCCGAAGCTGGCGGCGACGACGAGCTCTAAGCTCGAGCGGTTGCTCTAGTTCTTGCTTTGTTCTAAAATGGCGCTCTCCGTCGATTCGACGGGGAGCGTTTTTTCTTTGGGATTCGGGCTTGTGGGAGAGTCAAGCCGGGACGCCCGCGAAAAGATGGACGGTGTGAGAATCGAGGACAGCGAGGACAGTTCGAACGGAGTCGGACGTCGTGTCGATCCGGCAACCTTTAGGACACCAATTGCGGTCTAAGAGACTCTAAACCTTCTTCCTGTTTCCGGAGCGCCAGATGGCCACCGCCAACGCCCTGATCGCCCGTCTCGAGACCGCTGAACCGCAGTTTCGGACGCCGCCCAGCAACATCGAGGCCGAGCAGGCCCTGCTGGGTGCGATCCTGGTCAACAACGATGCCTATTACCGCGTCTCCGACTTCCTTGAAGCCGTTCACTTCATCGAGGACCTGCACCGGCGCATCTATGAGGTCGCCACGAGCCTGATCAAGGCCGGCAAGGTCGCGACCCCGATCACCATGAAAACCTTCTTAGGGGATCAGGATCTCGGCGGCATCACGGTCTCGCAGTATCTCGCTCGTCTCGCGGCCGAGGCGACGACCGTCATCAACGCGGAGGATTACGGCCGCGCCATCTACGACCTCGCGATTCGCCGCAACCTGATCAATATCGGCGAGGAGATGGTCAACGTCGCGTTCGACGCGCCTGTGGATTCCTCACCTCGCGAACAGATCGAGGAGGCGGAGCGCCGCCTTTATGCGATCGCCGAGACCGGCCGTTACGATGGTGGCTTCCAGCGCTTCTCCGATGCGCTCACCGCCGCCATCGACATGGCCGCCGCAGCCTACAAGCGCGAAGGCTCCCTGTCGGGCATCTCGTCAGGCCTGAAAGATCTCGACAAGGCTCTCGGTGGTCTGCAGCCCTCCGACCTTGTTATTCTCGCCGGACGTCCTGCGATGGGTAAGACCTCGCTGGTGACGAACATCGCGTTCAACATCGCCAAGGCTTACAGGGCCGAGAAGCAGCAGGATGGCTCCTTAAAGACCGTCAACGGCGGCATCGTGGGCTTCTTCTCCCTCGAAATGTCGGCGGAGCAGCTCGCCACCCGTATCATCGCCGAGCAATCGGGCGTGCCGTCCTACAAGATCCGTCGCGGCGACATGCGCGAGGATGATTTTTACAAGATCACCGAAGCCGCCCGCGAGATGCAGTCTATCCCGTTCTACATCGACCAGACCGGCGGCATCTCCATCGCCCAGCTCGCCGCCCGCGCGCGGCGCCTCAAGCGCCAGCGCGGTCTCGACATCCTCATCGTCGACTATCTCCAGCTTCTCTCAGGCTCGGCCAAGAAGGGCGAGAACCGCGTGCAGGAACTCACCGAGATCACCACCGGCCTCAAGGCGCTCGCCAAGGAACTGTCGGTTCCGCTGGTCGCCCTGTCCCAGCTCTCCCGTCAGGTGGAATCGCGCGACGATAAACGCCCCCAGCTCTCGGACCTTCGTGAATCGGGCTCGATCGAGCAGGACGCCGACGTGGTCATGTTCGTTTACCGCGACGAGTACTATCTGAAGAACAAGGAGCCGAAACCCGGCACCGAAGAATACTTCAAGTGGCAGTCGGAAATGGATCAGGTCCACGGCAAGGCCGAGGTCATCATCGGCAAGCAGCGTCACGGACCGACCGGCACCGTGCAGCTGGCCTTCCAGGCCGATATCACCCGCTTCACCGACCTTGCGGATGAAGACAAACTTCCCGAACGGATGGGCGATTGACCAAGCTTACCTCTCACGGCAACACCGCCGGCAGCATCCCTGAAAATGCCGCCGGCGGTGTCCTCCACATCGATCTCGACGCCCTGGCCGCCAATTGGCGCATTCTGCGCGACCATGCAGGCGGTGCTGAGACGGCGGCCGTGGTCAAGGCGAATGCCTACGGCACAGGTATCGAGAAGGCCGTGCCTGCCCTCAGCAAAGCCGGCTGCCGCACCTTCTTCGTGGCTCACTTAAGCGAGGCGATCCGTGCACGGGCTGCTGCGCCCGATGCCGCGATCTACGTGCTGAACGGGCTCTTTTCGGGCACCGGATCCACTTACGCGGAGTTCGACCTGCGCCCCGTTCTCGGCTCCTTCGAGGAGATCGAGGAATGGGCCGGGTTCTGCCGCGCTGAAAGCCGGAAGCTGAAGGCCGCGATCCATGTGGATACCGGCATGAACCGGCTCGGCCTCACCATGCCGCAGGGACTGACACTGAAGGATCGCAAGGAGCTGAACGACTTCGAGACGACCCTTCTCATGAGCCATTTCGTGAGCGCCGAGGAGAGCGACAACCCGCTGAACGCTCAGCAGATCGAAGCCTTCGAGGCCGTCCGTTCGTCGCTGCCCGGTGTTCCGGCGTCGCTGCCCAACTCCTCGGGCATCTTCCTGCGCGACAAGCCCAGCTACGATCTGGTGCGTCCCGGCTATGCCCTCTATGGCGGCAACCCGACGCCGAGCCGCGACAACCCGATGCGCCCGGTTGTTGGCCTTGAAGGCCGCATCGTGCAGTTGCGCTGGGTCGAGGCGGACGACACCGTGGGCTATAACGGTCGCTGGCTCGCGCTAACGAGGCGCCGCATCGCCACACTCTCTATCGGATACGCCGACGGCTACCCGCGCTCATCGAGTGCCCGCGGCAAAAGCGGCGACGAACTGCTCGCTGGCACGGCGCTAGTAGGCGGACATACCTGCCCCTTTGCTGGCAACGTCTCCATGGACCTGATTACCGTTGACGTGACGGATGTGCCTGAAACCGACGTGAAACGCGGCGACACCGTCACGCTGATCGGCGGTGAGCTGACCATCGACGAGGTCGGCCGCCGCGCCGGCACCATCGGGTACGAGATCCTCACCAATCTTGGGGCGCGCTACGCCCGCACATATCGCGGGGGAGAAGGCTGATGGCCAAGCAGCGTCACCCCTCCTTCGTGTGCCAGGAATGCGGCGCGGTTCACAATCGCTGGAAAGGCAAGTGTGAGGCCTGCGGCGGCTGGAACACCATCGTCGAGGAGACAGGCTCCGCAAGCACCATGGCTGGCCCTGTCGCCACCCGCCCTTCCCGCGCCAAGGGCCGGATCTTCCCCCTCGAAGGTCTCCAAGGCGAGACCAAGGAAGCCCCGCGCACGCCCTCTGGTATTGCGGAACTCGACCGCGTCACCGGCGGCGGCTTCGTGCACGGCTCGATCATCCTGCTAGGCGGCGATCCCGGCATCGGCAAGTCCACGCTCCTCATGCAGGCCACGGCAGCGCTGGCCATGCGCGGTGAGCGCGTGGCCTACATCTCGGGCGAGGAGGCGGTGGCCCAGGTGCGTCTGCGAGCCGAGCGCCTCGGCCTCGGTCAGGCGCCCGTCGAGCTCGCCTCCGAGACCAATGTCGAGGACATCATCGCGACCTTAAGCCAGGGCCGTCCGCCGGCACTCGCCATCATCGACTCGATCCAGACCATGTGGACCGAAACGGTGGAATCCGCCCCCGGCACCGTCACCCAGGTGCGCGGCTCGGCCCAGGCGCTGATCCGCTTCGCCAAGACCACAGGCACCACCGTGATCCTCGTGGGCCACGTCACCAAGGACGGCCAGATCGCCGGCCCCCGCGTGGTCGAGCACATGGTCGATGCGGTCGTCTCCTTCGAGGGCGATACCGGCCATCATTTCCGCATCCTGCGCGCTGTGAAGAACCGCTTCGGGCCGACCGACGAGATCGGCGTGTTCGAGATGTCCGACCAGGGCCTGCGCGAAGTGCCGAACCCCTCCGAGCTGTTCCTGGCCGGCCGTGACATGGCGACCGCCGGCACGGCCGTGTTCGCCGGCATGGAGGGCACGCGCCCGCTGCTCGTCGAGATCCAGGCCCTCGTCGCACCCTCATCTCTTGGCACGCCCCGCCGCGCGGTGGTCGGCTGGGATCAGAGCCGGTTGTCGATGGTTCTGGCGGTGCTGGAGGCCCATGGCGGCCTGAAGCTCGGCATGCATGACGTCTATCTCAACGTCGCCGGTGGGCTGCGCATCACCGAACCTGCGGCGGATCTTGCGGCAGCCGCCGCCCTGGTCTCATCCCTATCGGGCAATCCCCTGCCGCCCGATACGGTCTATTTCGGCGAAATGGGCCTCTCCGGCGCCATCCGCCCCGTAGCCCAGGAGCAGGCGCGGCTCAAGGAAGCGGCCAAACTCGGCTTCTCGAGCGCTGTCGCGCCAGCTGTCCGGGTAGACAAGTCCAAGAGCACCAAGAACGAGCGCCTTCCGCTGGCAACCTCATCCATCGGTCACATCACGGATCTCGTGGCCGGGATTGCTGCCAGACGCCGCAAAGCCTCGTAGGTACTCTTCCGAAAGACTAAGCCGAACAGCTAAATTGACAATTCTTTGCTATATTATAGCATATATTAAACTTAGGAGTCCGCTCCTCGTGATGTGGATTCAGAATAATGCACGTCGTACCTTTCCGGGGAACAAATATGCCTGCAACAATTACGCTTTCATATAATTTGCCTGAAAATTCAATTGCCCAAGACGGGATCGGGACCTTTAGGGTAGTAGATGAAAATGGACAACAAATTCCAGGATATAAATTCGAATTTGTTGATGGTGATGATGTAGGTGGGCGATTTGGGATTTGGGATGGGTATGATCAGTATTTGTATCTAAAGGCCGCTGGGAGCAGTCTGTTTAACTTCGAGGATGACACCTTGAATTCGTTCAAACTTTCGGTTCGAGCGATCAAAGACGGATACCCTGCTGAAGAGGCTACGTTCACAATCAATGTGTCTGACTCCCAGGAAGCTCCAATGGGGCTGACTATGACCGGAGGCGAAATTGCCGAGGGTGCGGAGATCGGAACGGGATTTGCTACGCTGGATGCCTACGACGAAGATGAAGGCAACACAACGATTACATATGATTTCGTCACGGACGAGTCTGGAGAAACTGTCGCACTCGACAACCTGTTCGAAATCGATGGCGCAACCATTCGGTTGAAAGCCAAGCTAGACGATGCTTTGGTCGGCCCCCATGAGCTTTGGCTACGCGTCATGGATGAAGACGAAAGCTATTCCGTCAGCAAAATTACCTTGAACGTGACGAACGTAAACGAGCCCCCGACCGACATTACGTTCACCGGCGGTATCATTGCTGAGAATGCACCTATCGGTACGGTTGTTGGCACTCTCTCGGCTCAGGACCCGGACAAGAACGATACCTTCAGCTACGCAATCACCGACTCGAAGGGAGCAGTTGTCGCCAATCCGTACTTCACAATCGATGGCAGTACGATCAAGTTGAAAGCTGGCCTCGACAATCCCCAGCTCGGTGTTCATACCTTCTGGATCAAAGTCACGGATTCAGGTCAACTGTCCTATCTGGAGCAGGTTACGGTCACTGTGACCAATTCCCCGGAAGTGGTCAGCGGCACCAACAGGAACGACAATAAGCTCAACGGCACCACCGACAATGACATCCTCAACGGTCTCGGCGGCAACGACAAGATTTACGGCCTCGCCGGCAACGACACCATCAACGGCGGTCTTGGCAAGGACAAGCTCTATGGTGGCGAGGGTCAGGACACCTTCGTGTTCGACACGGCCGTCAAGAAGGGGCACTTCGATCAGATAGAGGACTTCAAGGCCTCGGACGATACGATCCAGATCAGCCTTGCGGCCCTGAAGGCGTTCAAGGTCAAGGGACCGAAGAAGAGCGATGTGCTGTCCAAGAAGGGCGCAGACGACGACAAGGGCGGCAAACCTGATGACAAAGGTGGCAGCAAGTCGGTGGGCTTCGACAAGCTCTTCGTGAAGGGGCAGAAGCTCGAGAAGAAATTTTTCAACGTCGGCACCAAGCTCAACGACACCCCGGATGGGTCGAACGACTACGTCTTCTACAACAAGAAGAACGGCTTCGTTTACCTGGACGTGGACGGCTCGGGCAAAGGCAAAGGCATCGAGATCTTCAAGGTGAAGCCCGGCACCACGCTCACTGCCGACGACTTCCTGTTCATCTAAGACCACCAATCTGAAAATCTGAGAGGCTCCGGCGGCAGCGCCGGAGCCTTTCTATTTCTGTACGATCCATTGGAGGCGAAGAGCTGAGACTTGACGGAGCAAGGCGACGCGCCGACCGTAACGAGGCGAGCGCGCCCAAACCTCAGGAGCCCCAACGGTGTCAGAGCAGAACCTCCAGATCGTCCTCGCCTCACGTCCAACCGGGCGCCCCTCGCCGGAGAACTTCGAGTTCGTGCGCACGCCCGTTCCCACTCCCGGCGACGGTCAGGTGCTGCTGAAAATCCGCTATCTCTCGCTCGATCCCTACATGCGGGGACGCATGAGCGCCGTGAAATCCTACGCGGCCGCGGTGGAGATCGGCGATGTGATGGAGGGCGGCACAGTGGCCGAGGTGCTGGAAAGCCGCCATCCCGACTACAAGCCCGGCGACCTCGTTCTCTCCTATTCCGGCTGGCAGTCCCATGCGGCTGCGGATGCCAAGGCGCTGCGCAAGCTCGATCCGAACCTGGCGCCTGTCACGACGGCGCTCGGCGTTCTCGGCATGCCGGGGTTCACCGCCTATGCGGGGCTGCTCACCCTCGGCCAGCCCAAGGCCGGCGAGACCGTGGTCGTGGCGGCCGCGAGCGGCCCCGTCGGCTCGGCGGTCGGACAGATCGCCAAGATCAAGGGCGCCCGGGCCATCGGCATTGCCGGCGGGGCTGACAAATGCGCGCTGGTTAGGGACGAGTTCGGCTTCGATGCCGCGCTGGACCATCGCTCGCCCACCTTCGCGGAGGATCTTCGGGCCGCCTGCCCGGACGGGATCGACGTCTATTTCGAGAACGTCGGCGGCAAGGTCTGGGAGGCGGTCTTTCCCCTACTCAACACCTTCGCCCGGATCCCAGTCTGCGGCCTCGTCGCGCAATACAACGCCACAGGGCCTTTTGAGGGGCCGGACCGCCTGCCGATCCTCATGCGGGACATTCTCACCAAGAGCCTGACCATCCGCGGCTTCATCCAACGCGAGTTCAGCGCCCAGTACCCCGCCTTCTTCCGGGACATGGGCGGGTGGATCGCGGAAGGGAGCGTGAAGTACAAGGAAGACATCGTCCAGGGGCTCGAGAACGCGCCGGAAGCCTTCATCGGCCTGCTGGAGGGCCGGAACTTCGGCAAGCTGATCATCGAGGTCGCCTGAGCCTGCACCCTGCGTGAGGCGGCGCACCCCGCCTCCCAGGGCCAGATCAACTTCCCTGGGGTGACGAAAGCCTTTCTTAACGCTATAGAGCCAGGCTTCGAGGCCGCAAAGGCGGCTCCACTCCTGTTCCATCTGCGTAGGCCCGGCCCATGCCCTTTTCCGTTCTGGACCTCGTCGTTATCGGTATCGTCCTGATCTCGGCTCTTCTTGCTGCCGTGCGCGGCTTCACCCGCGAGGTGCTCGCCATCGTGGCGTGGGTGGTTGCGGCCGCTGCCGCCTGGTACCTGCACCCGACCGCCCTGCCGATCGCCCAGCAATACATCAGCAGCGGCACGGTGGCGCTCGTGGCGACCATTGGGGCCATCTTCGTCATCACCCTGATCATCGTGTCGATCATCACGGTGCAGATTTCCGACCTGATCCTCGATTCCCGCATCGGCGCCCTCGACCGGACCCTGGGGTTGTTCTTTGGGGCGGCCCGCGGCTTCCTGATCTGCGTGATCGGCTGGGCTTTCCTCGGCTGGCTGCTCCAGGGCAAGGAGCCCGAATGGGCGACCGCCTCCAAGACCCGCCCGGCCATGGAGAACACCCGCGACAACATCATCGCCATGCTGCCGGAGAACGCCGAGGCCCTGATCCAGCGCCTGCGCAACAAGGACGCCGCGCCGACGGAAGCCGAGCCGGCCGAGCCCGATCCGCAGCGCCCGGCTACGCCGGCCGCCCCGGCCGCGCCAGCTGCCCCCCCGCGGCGCAGCTAAACAGCGGCTCAGGAGCCGGCAGCGTCAGAATAGACGTTGGCGTTTGGGCTAAGGACGACTACATAAGGGCGGCGCCGGTGGAGGCGCGAATCCCAAAGGTATGATCGATGTCTGCTTTGTCCGAGACGTGGCAGGTCACGCCTAAACAGGTGGACCTCGACCTCGAAGGCGATACCCTGCGCGAAGAATGCGGCGTCTTCGGCATCTACGGGCACCCGGACGCGGCAGCCATCGCGGCGCTAGGCCTCCATGCCCTGCAGCACCGCGGCCAGGAGGCCGCCGGCATCGTCACCTTCAACGGGTCGGTCTTCAACTCCGAGCGCAGGCTCGGCCTTGTGGGAGACAACTTCTCCGACCGGGCGACCATCGAGCGCCTGGAAGGCCTCTCGGCCATTGGCCATACCCGCTATTCGACTACGGGAGAGACAGTGCTGCGCAACGTGCAGCCTCTCTTTGCCGAGCTGGACGGCGGCGGCTTCGCGGTGGCCCATAACGGCAACCTGACCAACGGCCTGACGCTTCGCCGAAACCTGATCCGGGACGGCGCGATCTGCCAATCCACCACCGACACGGAGGTGATCGTCCACCTCGTCGCCCGCAGCCGCAAGGACCGCGTCATCGACCGCTTCGTCGAGGCGATCCAGAAGATCGAGGGCGCCTTTGCCCTGGTGGCGCTCACCAACAAGAAGCTGATCGGCGCCCGCGACCCGTTAGGGATTCGCCCGCTGGTGCTGGGCGAGCTCGACGGCCGCTATATTCTCGCCTCCGAGACCTGTGCGCTCGACATCATCGGCGCCCGCTTCGTCCGCGACATCGAGAACGGCGAATGCGTGGTGATCTCGGACGATGGGCTTGAGTCCTTCCGCTACGCGCCGCAAGTGGCCCCTCGCCCCGACATCTTCGAGTACATCTACTTCGCCCGGCCGGATTCCATCGTGAACGGCCATAGCGTTTATGAAATCCGCAAGGGGATGGGCCGGGAACTGGCCCTTGAATCCCCGGCCGATGCTGACGTGGTGATTCCGGTGCCGGATTCCGGCGTGCCGGCAGCGCTCGGCTATGCCCAGACCTGCGGGCTGCCTTACGAGCTCGGCATCATCCGCAACCATTATGTCGGCCGCACCTTCATCCAGCCGACCCAGTCGGTGCGCGAGCTCGGCGTGCGCATGAAGCACTCGGCCAACCGCGCGGCCATCGCGGGCAAGCGCATCGTGCTCGTAGACGACAGCCTGGTGCGCGGCACGACCTCGGTGAAGATCGTCAGGATGATGCGCGAGGCCGGCGCCAAGGAGGTTCACTTCCGCATTTCCAGCCCGCCGATCACGCACCCGGATTTCTACGGCATCGACACGCCGGAGAAGGAGAAGCTGCTCGCCGCCACCCATGACCTGGAGCAGATGCGCCAGTATATCGGGGCGGATACACTTGCCTTCCTGTCCATCGAAGGCGTCTACCGGGCCATGGGCGAGACCGGCCGCAACGCAGCGCAGCCGCAATTCACCGACCATTGCTTCACGGGCGATTACCCGACGCCGCTGACGGACCTCACCGTCGCCACCCCGCGCCGTCTTGCGGTTCTCGCCGAAGCTGACTGAGGAACCATGGACAAGCCCCTTCAGAACCGCGTCGCGGTCGTCACCGGCGCCTCGCGCGGCATCGGCCGCGCGGCGGCGCTCGCTCTGGCTGAGGCCGGCGCGCATGTGATCGCGCTGGCCCGCACGCAGGGCGCGCTCGAATCCCTCGACGACGAGATCCGCGCCAAGGGTGGCTCCGCCACTCTCGTGCCGGTGAACCTGAAGGATCTCGAAGCGCTCGACCGCCTGGGAGCTGCTATCCACGAGCGCTGGGGCAAGCTCGACATCCTGCTCGGCAATGCGGGCCAGCTCGGCGAGCTCGCGCCGATTGCCCATGTCGACCAGCCGGTCTGGGACGAGGTGATGGCGGTGAACGTCACGGCCAATTACCGCCTGATCCGCTCTCTCGATCCGCTGCTGCGCGCCTCCGACGCCGGCCGCGCGATCTTCATCACCTCGGGCGCCGCTCACAAGCACAAGGCTTATTGGGGCGTCTATGCGGTCTCGAAGGCGGCGCTGGAGGCCCTGGTGCGCACCTATGCGGCCGAGACGGTGACGACGGCGGTCAAGGTCATGCTGCTCAACCCGGGGCCGCTGCGCACGAGCATGCGCCGCGCCGCCATGCCGGGCGAGGATCCGCTGACCCTTAAGACGCCCGAGGAGCTTGCTCCCCACATCCTAAAGCTCGCCCTGCCCGCGTGGGACCAGACCGGTAAGATCTACGACTTCACGCAGGACGGCAAAGTCATCGAGCCGCAGCCGCCGGCGTAATCACACGAAGCGCTCCACCATCTCCCGGCGCACCCGGACGGCGAGCCGCTCGGCATCCAGGCTGACATCGTCCTCCGTCACCACGGCACCGGCGGCCACATCGCGGGTGAGGGACACCCCATGCGCCAGCCCGATGGGCAGCATGCGCCCGGCCTTGCTCCGCGCAGCCGGTGCGAGCCGGCCGTAAACCGTGTAGCCGCCCTCGCCGTCCAGCATCTCGCCCGCCTTCAGATCGCGCTTGGCGACCGCCACCGCATCGCCGCGCCAGGCGCGGGTCGAGCCCGTCGGCTCGACCCGCAAAGCCGCACTCAGAACCGAGATAGACAGCTCCAGGCCGATCAGGTGGAAGGGCTTGTACATGGCGGCATAGCGGCCAGTTAAATCCGTCGGCAGGCCATACTGCTTGAAGCAGGCGGCGGCATAATCGTTGGGGGCTTTCAGCACCACATAGACGCCCCAGCGCAGGTCGCGGAACACGAGCCGCCCATCGCGTTCCAGGGACGAGACCACCTCTACCATGCCGTCACGGTCGAGCTGGCCGCCGACGCTCTTCGGGCGCAGCACATGGGCCAGGTCGTCGACCCCGCAGGGCGGAAAGCGCAACCCATCCTCCGGCACGTCCAGATCGCAGGCATTGGCGATGGCCGCCATCTCTATGGCCGACTTGGTGCCGTCGAGAAACGAGTTGAACATCTGCGGGTTCATGCCCCCGGCCTTGGCCTGCTCAGGACTCAGGCCGTAATGGGTCCAGACGTCGTCCGGCGTGACCTGATGAAAATGCGGCAAGTACTTGGTGCCCTTGCCGGCGGCCGCCACCGTGAAGCCTGCCGCGCGAGCCCAGTCCACCATCTCGGCCACCAGCGCCGGCTGGTCGCCATAGGCCATGGAATAGACGATGCCCCGCTCCCGCGCCTTCTCGGCGAGCAAGGGCCCCGCCAACACATCCGCCTCCACATTGACCATGACGATGTGCCGCCCGGCTTCGATGGCGGCGAGCGCATGGCGGATGCCCGCCTCCGGGTGCCCGGTCGCCTCGATCACGACCTCCGCGTCGTCCGCCCGGCAGGCGTCGAGCCCATCGGCCACAAACCGTGTGCCGGCGATCCGCGCCTCGTCCCAGCCGACATTGCGGCAGGCCTCCCTGGCCCGATCCGGGTCGAGATCGGCGATCACTGCGACATCGAGTCCTGCGATGGTCGGGACCTGGGCGAGGAACATGGAGCCGAATTTTCCTGCCCCGATCAGTCCTACGCGGACGGGCCTGCCGGTATCAGAACGCTGGTGAAGCAGGGCGAACAGGTTCATGGGCGGCGCCTCTGATCTCGAATTCCTTCAATTCCTGAGGCTCGAAGCTGCGGCCCGCCCTGTCAATGACTTCCAGTGTGCGTTAGGACACATATCTTTCGTTAGGTAATAGCATTGTGTTAATCAGCGCCTGCTTTTATTCCATCCTGATTCGAGCCAAGGGCGAGATCGCATTTCGAGGACCATGAGATGAGCACGAAGACCACTTCCAAGACCAGCTGGACCATGCCAAGCCTCGGGCAGGATGCCCTGTGGGGCGCGGCGGCCATCAACATGCCTCCCATCGGGACTTCTGGGAACGACGTGATGAAGGGTGACGACGGCATCAACGGCTTCTACGCCCTGGGCGGCAACGACACCATTTATGGCTACGGCGAATACGACGCTATCTCCGGCGGCGCCGGCAACGATAAGCTCTATGGCGGCCGGGGCAACGACAACTTCATCTTCGATGCCAAGCTGAACGCCAAGACCAACGTCGACCGGATCATGGACTTCAGGGTCTCCGAGGACGACACGATCAGCCTCTCGCGCTCCATCTTCAAGAAGGCTGGCAGACCCGGCGAGCTCAAGGAGGCGGCGTTCTACGCAGGCACGAAGGCCCACGATAAGGACGACCGCATCATCTACGACAAGAAGACCGGCTCGCTCTATTACGATGCGGACGGAAAAGGCGGGGTCGCTCAGATCAAGTTCGCCACCCTTTATAACAAGGCGACCATCACGCATGACGACTTCGCGATCGGCTACTGAGGTCCTCGCCTGAGAATGAGAGCAAGCCCCTCCGGCAGCGGAGGGGCTTTTCTTTTCGTAAAACGGGCGATCTCAGAAGGCACCGATGCGGGAGCGACCTCCCCGCTCGGCTAGCGCGTAATCACCACCTCGAGATACTCGCTCGGCACCACCATGGTGTCGTCGCCCGAGCGGTTGAACTCGGAGATGAGCCAGAGCAGGTCCTTGCGCAGGGCTGCTTGAGCCTCGGGCTGCAGGGCCGCGAAGGTTTTCAGGACCGGGCCGTAGAAGGTCGTGAACACCTCCAGGCAATGCTCGGGCGAGCGGTAGCGGAACACGAAGTGCTTCCGGCGCGCCTGGATGGATGTCGCGTCATGGCCGAACAGGTGGTCGAGGTGATCGCGCTGTCCCCACAGGGAGGGCGGGCGAATGCCGGCCGGCGGGGGCATGTGGCGGCCGATGGTCTTGAACAGCTGGCCGATGAAGCCGTCCGGCGTCCAGTTCGCGAGGCCGATCTTGCCGCCCTTCCGGCACACGCGCAGCAGCTCGGAGGCCGCGCGCTCCTGGTCGGGGGTGAACATCACCCCGAAGGTGGACACGACCACGTCGAAGCTCCCGTCCTCGAACGGCAGGGCCTCGGCGTCCGCCGTCTGGATGGTCATGGGGAGACGTTCGGCCTCGGCCCTTTCCCGGGCACGGACGAGGAGCGCCGGCACATAATCGGTGGCGACCACGTCGCACCAGCGGCGGGCGGCAGCCAACGACACGTTGCCGTTGCCGGCCGCCACATCGAGCACGCGCTGGCCGGCGCGCAGGTCGATGGCCTCGCACAATTCCTCGCCGACGATCTGAAGGGTCGTTCCGACGACCGCGTAGTCTCCGGACGACCACGCGCCCTGCTGGCGGACCTTGATCGCCTCGAGGTCCGGTTGGACGGCCTGGGGTTCGTGGTTTATCGTGACAGCGGCATCAGCCATGACGGCCTCCTTAGGGTTTGGATGGGCCTGCCTTTCGGCATTCAGCGACCTCAAGACTTCGGGCCCATTGGTGAGACCGTAGCAGCCACACGTGGAGGTGAACGTGGGAGGCAGCGTGGGTTCGGCCGTGGAAACGACCAAGACCGCAGACTTAAACCGCGTTGCGCCCGTCGCCGTGCGGATGCTCGGGCCTCTGACCGTCACGTGCGGCGACATCCCCATCGCGTTGCCGGCCTCGCGCAAGGTGCGCGGCCTGTTCGCGTATCTCGCGCTCGCCCCTCATGCAGTGACGCGCAGCCATCTCTGCGAGCTGCTCTGGGATGTGCCGAACGATCCGCGCGGCGAGCTGCGATGGTCCTTGAGCAAGATCCGCCGCCTCGTGGGCGAAGCGGGCCGGATCAGAACAGACAACGACACGATAAGCCTCGACCTCACGGGCTGCCATGTGGATGCTCTGCAGCTCGATGGAATGGCCGCGCAGGGCGTCCCGCTGGAGCCCCTGACAACCCTGTGCCGGATGGCCGACGGCTTCGCGGGCGAGTTTCTGGACGGCCTCGAACTCGACCGCAGCCCCGCCTTCAATGCCTGGCTCGTGGCGCAGCGCCGCCGGTTCAGAGGCCTCCAGACCCAGGTTCTGGAGCATCTTGTCGATCACCTCGAAGACATTGAGGCAGGGCGCTATCTCGAACGATGGGTGGCGCTCTGCCCTCTCGACGAGCGGGTCCACGGTCGGCTTCTGCGCATGCTGGCGCGGCAGCAGCGCGTGCAAGAAGGCAAGGACCATCTCGATGCCGTCATCCGGCTCTTCGACGCCGAGGGTCTCGACAGCGCGCCTCTGCGCGAGGTCTGGCGGCAGGCGATAGTGCAGCCCCCTCGCGCGGCTCCGACACAAGCGGTTGTGGCTGCCGATGCTCCGGCACCAGCGGCAGCACCCAGCCACGGCTCCATTGCGGTGATGCCGTTTGCGGATGAATCCGGCACTCCGCGCATTCGCGGCGGCGTGGCGGACGCCCTCGTGCATGACGTGATTACGCGGCTCGCCAAGCTGCGCAGCCTCTTCGTGATCTCGCAGGGCTCGACCTTCGCGCTGCACGAGCGGAACGTCCCTCCGGACGAGGCCGGGCGGCTCCTGAACGTAGATTACGTTGTCAGCGGCTCGATCCGCCGCAGCACGGGCCATCTCACCGTTCAGGTGGAGCTCGCCGAGGTGCGCACGGGGCGGATCGTCTGGGCGGACATCCTCAGCCATTCCATCGACGATGCCTTTCTGGTGCTCGACGAGATCGGCAACAGGATCGTGGCCACGGTGGCCAGCGAGATCGAGGCGGTGGAGCGCAACCGCGCCATCCTGAAGCCGCCCAACTCGCTCGACGCCTGGGAGGCGCATCACCGCGGCCTCTGGCACATGTACCGGTTCAACAAGCAGGACAACGATGCGGCGCAACGCTTCTTCACGCAGGCGCTCACCATCGACCCGACCTTCGCCCGCGCCTATGCCGGCCTGTCCTTCACGCATTTCCAGAACGCCTTCCAGGGCTGGGCCGAGCGCCGCCCGCAAGTCGACCACGCGCTCCGGGCCGCAGGCCAGGGCCTGATGATCGATGACCGCGATCCCGCCGCCCATTGGGCGATGGGCCGGGCCCTGTGGCTGCACGGGAACTTCGAACAGACCCTCCGGGAGCTGGAGACGAGCGTGGACCTCTCGCCCAACTTCGCTCAAGGGCACTACACGCTGGGCTTCGTCCATTCCCAGGCGGGCGATCCGGAGATTGCCATCGCGGCCGCGGACCAGTCGCGCCGGTTGAGTCCTTACGACCCGCTGCTGTTCGGCATGCTGGGCTCGCGCGCCATGGCGCTCATCCGGTTGGGCCGGTTCGAGGAAGCGGCGGTGGCGGGCATGACCGCAGCGAGCCGACCGAACGCGCATGCCCATATCGCGGCGATTGCGGCGCTCGCCCTGTCGTTCGCCGGGCGGCTCGGCGAGGCGCGGGACTATCTCGCCGGCATCCGCGCCACCCTGCCCGGCTACGGCGTCGGCCATTTCCTGAGCGCGATGCAGCTCGGACCGGACGACCAGGCCCTGTTCCGCGAGGCCGCCCGCCGGATCGGCATGGACGACAGCCCGTAAGCCATCGGGAGAAGCGGACAAGCCCCTCGGGCCACAGGAGAGGCTTGCCCGTCAGGGCGTCCTCACCGCCGCAGCACGGCCTCGAAGCTCGTGCGCTGGGCGATGCAGAACTCGCGGTGCTGGTGCATGTCTTCCAGCACCGCGTCGGCAAAGCGCTTGCGATCCTCGAAATAGCACGGCGGGCCATAGCCGCCCTGGCAGCGCCCCTGGTTGCGGCACTTGCGGCGGCGGCAGGTGGACGGCACCTGGATTACGTCGGCGAGGCGCCTCAAGGTATCGTCGGCATCGGGCATGCCGGCAAGGATGGTGCGAACACGGCTCATGATGAAACCTCGTGCAATGAATGGCTGAAAAGAAACGCTTTGGGATAAAGGCATGGCCTTGCGGGCTCAGGAGCCGTCGCGGCTCCGAGCCTTCTCAAGGCAATCGAGGGTGGCGCGAATGGCAGCCCGGCTCGATGATGGATGGTGATAGGGAAGAGCCGGAGTGCCTCTTCGCGCACGGCTTCTTTAGGCGTTCAAGCGGTGCCGGCCCGGTGACCGTTCAAGGCGTGGTCCGTCTGCTCGACGGGGGCCTTGAACCGATTCCGACCACCGGCACGCAGCCTGGGCCTCTCGTCGGCACGGCGTGCGAGGCCATGCCACGAGACCGTGTCTGCTCCCACACTGCGACGCCTCGCGAGCGCGCCCCTCATAGGAGCAGATCTAGGGAAACGATATAGCCGAGGTTAGGAGGATTGTCAAGAACAAAAAAGGAACATAACTTTATCTGTGAGTCGAGGTTCGTGTCACTTACATCAAGACTACAACTGCTAGTACCTTCTTTTGTAAAGTTATGACATCCAACTTCAGAGGTCGAAAGGCATTGTGTGATGGCTGATAAAGAAAAGAAAAATCGCCCTATCACGCTCCCATACTTCAATCACGTCGTACGCCAGTTCGATGAAACTTTTCATCACCGCATCCATGAGCAAGCTCGCGCGGATGGGGTTCTATCTCGGATATCCTCGTACATAATTCATGAGGGAGACAGCAGCAAAATTATTCGCAACTCAGATGAAGCGGAAGCAACCGAGATGCACGAAGCCTCCGCAACGCTCGACATGAAAAAATCTGACGTTGAGCATTTTACGGTTACTGATGCTTATGAGGCGATCGGGAAACTAGCAGAGCAATTTCGGCAGCATCATAGCCAGACACTTTTTTCCACGATCGACCGAGTAACTCAAAAAACCGGAAATGTTGTAAGTGGCAAAGGCCAGCCTTTGAGCCATGAAATGCTTTTCGAAATCTTAGGCAGAATTGAACAAGATTTCTCAAGTAACAGCAATCAAGGCGATCTTGTCATGGTGGTAGCCCCTGAAATGATGGGCCGCATCGAAGAACTCAGAGAGCAATTTTCCACATCCCCGGAACTTCAGGAAAAATATAAGGCTTTGATGGCGAAAAAATATGAGCAATTCCGAGATCGTGAAATGGATCGAACTTTGGCTGGATAGCGCTGGCGAGAGAGCTTACCAGCCTGCGTTTGTTAGCGCTTTAGCCCATAACAAGTTCGAGATAATACATAATACTAGCCACAACTCGCTAGAGTTGGGAAAAGATATAATTTGTCTATCTCCTGACAAGGAATTGATAGCGATACAGTTGAAGGGGAATCCTGGATCGCGCTTCACGATAAGCCAATGGCACGAAATCTATACACAGGTAGTTCAGCTAGTTACCGTACCTATTTCAAGGCTACTGACAGGTCGCGTGGCTGCTAAACACACTCCAATTTTGGTCACCAATGGCGAAGTTGAAGAGGATGTTCAGGCAGCAATAGCGCAGTTCAATGCGGAATTTCTACCCAATTACCCTGGAGCAAAGCCTCTTCAAATATGGACAAGAGGCAAACTCATAGAGTTGTTCTCTAATGTTGCGGAAACTGTATGGCCTGCAGATCTTGAGAGGCAAGTTCGCTTATTACGAAGTGTAACATCAGATTATCGTCAAAGCATCTCTCTCGAGGACATTCACGAGGTAACGCTTGGAACTCTAGGGTGGAGTGATCGTAAACCCTCCGCACCTCGTTCACTCGAACGCGTCTCGGGCTTGGCAACCGTGATGGCAATATTCGTATCTTCATACGTAAATGCTGGAAACCTCTTCGAAGTCATCAAGGCAAAAGTCATCGCGTTGACTATTGCAGCTGGCTACCTTGAAAAGCACGGCATGTTACAGAAAAAACAGAAGAGACTTCTAGCGGTTATGCGAAAGGACTTGTTTGATACTGTTGAGGAATTTTCTCTCGGAGTTGCCGCGCAATATTCAAACAAGCCATTTTTGAATGATAACATCTATAGTGAGTTTGGCGTATATCATCCAAGAAAAATGTTAGTGACATCTATCCTAGCTATACATTCGCTTGAGCACCGACATGGCCCCATCAACGATGCTGTTAAAGCTATAGTTCTAAAGGACGTCAACTATCCTTTTCTAGAGAGCGAAGCTCTAGTCCCAGCTTTTTTGGCTGTATTTTGGGCGAAGGATTTCTTCAGCGCATCCTATCGATGCGACGTGGAGGCCACAATTACGCTTAGCACATTGATTCTGGCCGCCAACAACGGCAGCTCTATTTCAACATTCTACACGCTTGAGGAAGCTGTTGAGAAGCGTCACAAAGAATACCTTGGTCGACATTGGCACGAAATTGATCGGGATCGCCGTCTTAACATGTCACAGTTTGTATTTTCTTTGGCCTGCCTACTTGCGAAGCGCAATTGGAAACAAACAGTGAAGCTTATATGGTCAAATGTAACACGTACACTACGCCATGAGTCTCATTTGTCTGAAGCCACTGAGTTCGGGTTCTTTCGATCTCGTTCTGCTACTGACGTTACTTCTCGAGTTGAATTTCCACAGACTTGGGACGGACTTATCAATGAAGCGAAGAAAGAAAGAAATCCACGAGCTCCCAAAATACTCTTGGAGGACCCTGTACTCTGCGCTCTAATGCTTATTTTCCTGCCATTTCGAGCAACTGAAGATGTCGTTTTATGGCTTGACCGACAGCTTTCTAGAACGTGGTACTAAGAACCAGAGTCCCGTCTCACAGATATACGACTAGCGGCTGTCTCGCTCCTGCCGTCAAATGCTATCATGGACATTGCTCGTATCTCGTATCGATAATGAAAAGATGAGCTGCGAATGGAGCCTCGGACTTCCCGGTATTTCGCTTCGCACGCTTCTTGGCGGGGAGTGACGGGAGACGGAGCGAACAGCCCTCCCCGTTACTCCCGGACTCGATCTGGGAATCCACGTCTTAAGCGCTCGCAGACGTGGATGGCCGGCACAAGGCCGGCCATGACGGTGGTGATATGGGCGCGATGCATGAGCTGGATGGCCGCGTGATCCCCGGATCAAGTCTGGGAACGGCCGTGACCCTTGGGGGCGCCTACTGGTTCAGAATCTCGTAGAGGTCGTCCCAATCCGGGTTCATGCGATGGATGAGGCGGACCTTCCAGGCGCGGGGCCAGTGCTTCATGGTTTTCTCGCGCTGGATCGCATCGCGGATGTCGGGGAAGTGCTCGTACCAGACGAGGCGCTTGAGGCCGTATTGCCTGGTGAAGCCCTCAACCAGTCCCTCGCGGTGCTGCCATGCGCGGCGGGCAAGATCGCTCGTCACGCCGCAATAGAGCGCGCCGTCGCGCCGGTTGGTCATGAGGTAGACCCAGCCGCCTTTTTGCATAGGCCTAGGGTACTCGGTTGCATAGGATCCTCAATCGTCATGCCCGGCCTTGTGCCGGGTATCCACGTTTTATTCTGCGCCGGGGTAAAGACGTGGATGGCCGCAACGAGTGCGGCCATGACGGCGGAGGGTGGCAGGACGTGGAGGTGTCATTCCCGGCGAGCGCAGCGAGGGACGGGAAGCCATCGCGCTCGGCGTGTCGATGGATCCCCTTCCCGCACTTCGTGCGCCGGGGATGACGCGGCGGGTGCCTACCCGCGCTTCTCCTTGTCGAACGGATTCTGGCCCATGCGCAGCGATATGCGGATGGGTGTGCCGGGCAGGTCGAAGGCTTCGCGGATGCTGTTGACGAGGTAGCGGGTGTAGCTCTTCGGCAGGGCGTCGAGCTGGTTGCCGAAGATCGCGAAATGTGGCGGGCGCGACTTGATCTGCGTCATGTAGCGGATCTTGATGCGGCGGCCGGAGACGGCGGGCGGCGGGTTGGCGTCGATGGCCTCGGACAGCCATTGGTTGAGCCGTGCGGTCGAGATGCGGGTGTTCCACTTCTCGTAGACGTGCAGCACCGCCTTCATGAGCGGATCGATGCCGCTGCCGGCGAGGCCCGACAGGGGAACGACGGGAGCGCCGCGCACCTGCGGCAGCAGGCGGGTGGCCTTCTCCTTCAGGTCGGCGAGCAGGCCCTTCTGGTCGGCCACGAGGTCCCACTTGTTGAGGCCCATCACGAGGGAGCGGCCCTCCTGCTCCACCAGATCGACGATGGTGAGATCCTGCTTCTCGAACGGGATCGTGGCATCGAGCAGGATGACCACGACTTCCGCGAAGCGCACGGCGCGCAGGGCATCGGCCACGGAGAGCTTTTCGAGCTTGTCCTCGACCCGGGCGCGCTTTCTGATGCCCGCCGTGTCGAACAGCTTGATGGAGCGTCCGCGCCATTCCCAATCGAGCGAGATGGAATCGCGGGTGATACCGGCCTCGGGGCCCGTGAGCATGCGGTCTTCGCCCACCATCCGGTTGATGAGGGTGGATTTGCCCGCATTGGGGCGCCCGATGATGGCCACCTGCAGGGGCTTGTTCGGATCGTCCTCATCGCCCTCCATGTCGTCCGGATGGGGGAAATGAGGCATCAGGGCCTCGAACAGGTCGGCCAGGCCTTCGCCGTGCTCGGCGGAGAGCGGCACCGGATCGCCCAGGCCCAGCGAGAAGGCGTCGTAGGCGCCCGCCATGCCGCTGGAGCCCTCGGCCTTGTTGGCGATGAGGATCACGGGCTTGCCTGAGCGGCGCACCATCTCGGCGAAGGGCCGGTCGGCGGGAAGGACGCCCGCGCGGGCATCGATCACGAAGAGGATGACGTCGGCATCCACGATGGCGGCCTCGGTCTGGGCGCGCATGCGGCCGAGGAGCGACTCTTCCGTCGCCTCCTCCAGGCCCGCCGTGTCGATGATGCGGAATTCGAGATCGCCGAGGCGTGCTTCGCCCTCGCGGCGGTCGCGGGTCACGCCCGGGCGGTCGTCCACGAGCGCCAGCTTCTTGCCGACGAGACGGTTGAACAGAGTCGATTTGCCGACATTCGGCCGCCCGACAATGGCGACGGTGGGCGTCATGTCTTGTCCTATCTTACTGGGTCTCTTGTCTTACTGCGTGGCCTGAACCGGACCGCCCGCCACGAGAGCCGTGTAGACGGCAAGGCGCTGCCTGAGGGCGGCAGGCGTCTCGCGGTCGGCGGCGATCTGGTCGAACCAGCGGCCGGCATAATCCATGTCACCGGCCTTAAGACCGGACAACCCCAAGAGTTCCCTGGCCGAATGGCGCCAGGCATTGGCGGGCGCGGCCAACGGCTCGATGGCCTGGCGCAGGGCGGCGGGCTCCGCGCTGTCGAGGCGCAGCCACGCGGCGCGAAGACGCGCGAGGTCTTTCCAGAGCGCAGGCACGGCGGCGTCGTTTGCGAGAGCATCGTAGGCCGAGGCGCCGTTCTCCGCGTTCTGCTTGCCGAGTTCGGCGGCAAGCCGGAAGCGGGCCAGCAGGGCATAGCCCGTGCCGGCATCCTGCTTCAAAACATTCTCGAGGGCTCCTTGAGCCTCCTGGCTCTTGTCCTCGGAGGACAGGCGAAGCGCCTCCTCGTAGCGAACGGCCGCTTCCTGGGCGAGGCTCTGCTCCCGGTACTGCCAGAAGCGCCAGCCGCCAATGCCAGCCACAACCAGAACGACCACCGCAATGATGATGCCGTTGTAGCGCTCCCAGATCTTGGCGAGCTGGTCGCGGCGGTATTCCTCATCGACTTCGCGAATGAACTCGTCGTTCTGAGCCATCGTGTCTCTCATGCGGCCCGGATGCCGCCTCCTGCAATTGAAGGAGGTCGCCTAACATAGACAACTGCACAAGGCGAGAGGCTTCATGCCCGCATGGGGAGAACCGGAACCCCGATCAGCCAGGGATGGAGCCAGAACACGAAGGCGAGATACACACCTACGCCGATCGCCACGGCTAGAATGTCGTTGCGCCAGCCCGCGGGCGCTGCCGTGCCGCCGTGCTGGGCCGCCACGTCCCGGCGCTTGGCGCTGATGCGGGCGAGCACCGCCCAGACGAGGAATGAGCCGAAGAGCAGGATCGACCCGAGATCGCCGTTGGCGAGAAGATGCGCCAGCGCCCAGATCTTCACGCCCGCCAGCATGGGGTGCTTGAGACGCGCCTTGATGCGGCCGGGCAGGTAGGCCGCAGAAAAGCAGATAAAGCCGATCAGGACGAGGAGCAGCGCCAGATGCCGGGTCCAGACCGGCGGGTCCCAGACCGGGATGTAGCCATCGGCCCGGTACTGCCCGTAGCCGATGGAGACCAGGACAATGCCGGCGAGGGACAGCGCGGTATACAGCAGCTTGTAGGGCCCCTCCCCGATCCTGCCGATGATGGCGGCCCTGGGCCCTCGCGCCATGCTGAAGGAATGGGTGCCGAGAAAGAGCACAAGGCCGAGTACGAGCAGGGTCACGGGAAGCCTCCGAAGGAGAGGAACCTATAGCCGATCCCTTCGAGAAACCAAACTTGACCGTTGGATGATGGCGGGCACAAGAAAAATGCCTTAAGGCCGCAAGTTTCAAACCGAACACAAAGCCTTGCCCTGCCTAAACTTTTAACAGGAGGGCCACTTGCGGCCCTAATATTTCCCCGCTAGGACCCGTCAAAACCTTGCGTTGGACTAAAGCGGCTCTAGCAGGGCTGGCTCAAGTCCGGTAGCTAGGCCGCAAGAATTTCAACCAACAGGTTCCAAGGGGGAGACAGGTGACGGCACTTCTCGGGCTATCCCGTGTCATCGACTCGATCAACGAACGCATCGGCAAGGTGGCCGCCTGGGCCATCGTGGTGGCCGTTCTGGTCTCGGCCATCAATGCGATCATCCGGCGCATCTTCGGCGTCTCGTCCAATGCCTGGCTCGAGCTGCAATGGTACCTGTTCGGCGCCGTGTTCATGCTCTGCGCGGCCTGGACCCTGAAGGCCAACGAGCACATCCGGATCGACATCATCTCGAACAAGCTCACGAAGCGGGGGCGGGACACGATCGACCTGATCGGCCATCTCTTCTTCCTGTTCCCCTTCGTGGCCCTGATGCTGTATCTGGCCTTCCCGTATTTCATCGGCTCTTACCGCTCCGGCGAGGTCTCGTCCAATGCCGGCGGCCTGCTGATCTGGCCGGCCAAGGGCCTCATCCTGCTGGGCTTCATCTCGCTCGGCTTCCAATGGGTCAGCGAACTCATCAAGCGCGTGGCGATCATGAACGGCCAGCTGGTCGACGAGCACGATCATGTGGGCGCCCATGCGGCCGCCGAGGCCGAGGCCGAGCGGCTGATCGCCGAGTTGGCCGACACCACGACAACCAAGGGCGGCGAGCCTCCGGGCGACGGCATCCGCTGACGCCCCTCGCCTGATTAGAATTCCGGAGTCTCACGTCCATGGCTGCATTCATTGCCCAGAACCTCGCACCGATCATGTTCGGCGCGCTGGTGATCTTCCTTCTCCTCGGCTACCCGGTCGCCTTCGCGCTCGCGGCCAATGGCCTTCTGTTCTTCTTCATCGCGGTGGAGCTTGCTCCCTATGCGCCCACGGACATCAACCTGTCCTGGCCCCTGCTCCAGGCCCTGCCGGACCGCATCTACGGCACCATGTCGAACGAGGTGCTGCTGGCGATCCCGTTCTTCACCTTCATGGGCTACATCCTCGAGCGATCCGGGATGGCGGAAGACCTGCTCGACACCATCGGCCAGCTCTTCGGGCCGCTTCGCGGCGGTCTCGCCTATGCGGTGATCTTCGTGGGCGCGCTGCTCGCCGCCACCACGGGCGTCGTGGCTGCCTCGGTGATCTCCATGGGCCTCATCTCCCTGCCGATCATGCTGCGCTACGGCTATGACCGGCGCCTCGCATCCGGCGTGATCGCTGCCTCAGGCACTTTGGCGCAGATCATCCCGCCCTCCCTCGTTCTCATCGTCATGGCCGACCAGCTCGGCCGCTCGGTGGGCGATATGTACGAGGGCGCGTTCCTGCCCGGCATCATCCTCGCCGGCCTCTATGCCGGCTACGTGCTCATTGCCTCGTTGATCGATCCGAAGGCCGCTCCGGGCCTACCCCTGGAGGCCGTCGGCTTCCGCGAGCCCAACGGCTCGCGCGGCGTGTGGCAGCTCGGCATTCTCGTGCTGTTCTCGGGCCTCGTCGGCTACTACGTCCTGTCGCAGACGAACACGAAGGCCGGTGCGGATTTCGTCATCCTGACGATCTGCGTCGGAACCGTGGTGGCGCTCATCTGCGCCCTCATGAACAAGATGCTGGGCGCCAAGCGCATCGCGATCTCCGCCGTGCTGACCGTGCTCCTCGTCGGCGCCTATTTCTACCTGAACCAGCAGGGCCATGAGAATCTCGCGCTGACGCTGGAGATGGTGATTGCCGGCGCGATCTATGCGCTGGTGGTCGGCATCGTCGAGCGGTTCACTGGCCTCCGGCTCATGTCGAACATGGCGCAGCAGACCACCTTCGTCATGGTGCCTCCGCTGCTGCTGATCTTCCTCGTGCTCGGCACCATCTTCATTGGTCTCGCCACCCCGACCGAAGGCGGCGCCATGGGCGCGCTGGGCTCCGTCATCCTGGCAGCGATCAAGCGCCGGCTCGACAACAACCCGAACCGCTTCAACTTCACCATCGTGCGTCAGGCGACAGAGGCGACCGCGAAGCTCTCCGCCTTCGTGCTCTTCATCCTGATCGGCGCCCGCGTGTTCTCGCTTACCTTCTACGGTGTGAACGGACACGTCTGGGTGGAGCACCTGCTGACCTCGCTCCCGGGCGGTCAGGTAGGCTTCCTGATCGTGGTCAACATCCTGGTCTTCCTGCTGGCCTTCTTCCTCGACTTCTTCGAGCTGGCCTTCATCGTGGTGCCGCTGCTCGGCCCCGCGGCCGAGAAGTTGGGCATCGACCTGATCTGGTTCGGCGTCATGCTGGGCGTGAACATGCAGACCTCGTTCATGCACCCGCCCTTTGGCTTCGCGCTGTTCTTCCTGCGCTCGGTGGCCCCCAAGGTGCCGTACACCGACCGCCTCACGGGCAAGCGCATGGAGCCGGT
Organism: Microvirga sp. CF3062; assembly: GCF_036314045.1. Classification (NCBI taxonomy): domain Bacteria; kingdom Pseudomonadati; phylum Pseudomonadota; class Alphaproteobacteria; order Hyphomicrobiales; family Methylobacteriaceae; genus Microvirga; species Microvirga sp. CF3062. Next base: position 201,234 of record NZ_JAYGGN010000004.1, on the reverse strand, counting down.
GACAACGGGCCAGATCTACTGGGGCGCGATCCCCTTCGTGGTCATCCAGCTCATCATGGTGGCTATCGTGGTGCTCTTCCCGAACATCGTGATGCACTACAAGGCGGCTGGCCCCGTGGTCGATCCGGCGGCGGTGCAGCAGAAGCTCGACGATCTGCTGGTGCCCGGCCTCGGCTCTCCCGGCGACCCGGGCGGCCTCCCCGCCCTGAACTTCGACGCACCGCCGAAGATCCAGTAAGTCGGTTTATACGAGACACAACAAAGGCGGGCTTTGCGGCCCGCCTTTGTTTGTGCTGATCGTCGTTCACCGCTGCTGAAGCGCAGTAGTGTCATCCCCGGACTTGATCCGGGGATCAGTCCAGGCCATCCACGTCTTAGGAAACACCGCCCTCATCCTGAGGAGCAGCCCAAGGCTGCGTCTCGAAGGAGCCTCCAGTGCTCTCTGGACCCTCCTTCGAGACGGCCGCTGCGCGACCTCCTCAGAGTCTGGCTCATAGAGGGAGCGCAGTACGCCCCAAGCCCTCCTCCCCCTTGTGGGGAGGAGTTGGAGGTGGGGGTGTGAGCGATAGCCTATAACGCTCTGGCGCCCGCACCCCCACCCCGGCCCTCCCCACAAGGGGGAGGGAGGAAGCGGTTGCGTCGGTGGCGACCCAACGGTGGTTTATGAGACAGACTTTCAGGATGAGGACTGAGTATTGTTAGGCTCCAGAACGTGGATGCCCGGCACAAGGCCGGGCATGACGGGGAGAGGAGTGGCAGGATGCAAATACGACCGCCTACCGAACCGCCTCCTCATAAAGCTCGGGCTTGAGCCCGACGAGAATGCGCCCGCCGAGGTCGAGCACAGGGCGCTTGATCATCGAGGGCTGGTCGAGCATCAGCGCCATCGCCCTGCCCTCATCGATATCGGCCTTGTCCGCATCCGGGAGCTTGCGAAAGGTCGTACCGGCGCGGTTGAGCAGGGTCTCCCAGCCGACGCTCTGCGCCCAAGACTCCAGCCGTGCCCGGTCGATGCCTTGAACCTTGTAGTCGTGGAACGCGTGGGCCACGCCCCTGGCATCGAGCCAGGCGTGCGCCTTCTTTATCGTGTCGCAGTTCTTGATGCCGTAGAGCGTGACAGGGGCCATCGCCTATTCCCACTCGATGGTGCCGGGAGGCTTCGAGGTGATGTCGTAGGTGACGCGGTTGATGCCCTTCACTTCGTTGATGATGCGGGTCGCGACCCGGCCGAGGAAGCCCATGTCGAAGGGATAGAAATCCGCCGTCATGCCGTCGATGGAGGTCACGGCGCGCAAGGCGCAGACGTGGTCGTAGGTGCGCGCATCGCCCATCACGCCCACGGTCTTGACCGGCAGCAGCACGGCGAAGGCCTGCCAGATCTCATTGTAGAGGCCGGCATTGCGGATCTCTTGGAGGTAGATGGCATCGGCCTTGCGCAGGATGTCGAGCTTCTCGCGCGTGATCTCGCCGGGCACGCGGATGGCGAGGCCCGGACCGGGGAACGGGTGGCGGGCGACAAAAGCGTCGGGCAGGCCGAGCTCGCGGCCGAGCACCCGAACCTCGTCCTTGAACAGCTCTCGCAGGGGTTCCACGAGCTTCATCTTCATGCGCTCGGGAAGACCGCCCACATTGTGGTGGCTCTTGATGGTGACGGATGGACCGCCCGTGAAGGAGACGCTCTCGATCACATCCGGATAGAGCGTGCCTTGCGCCAGAAAATCGGCGCCGCCGATCTTCTTCGCTTCCTCATCGAATACGTCGATGAAGAGCCGGCCGATGGTCTTGCGCTTGACCTCCGGGTCCGACACGCCTTCGAGCGCGCCGATGAAGAGGTCCTGCGCCTGCACGTGGACGAGCGGGATGTTGTAGTGGTCGCGGAACAGCGTCACCACCTGCTCGGCCTCAGAGGCGCGCAGCAGCCCGTGATCGACGAACACGCAGGTGAGCTGGTCGCCGATGGCCTCGTGGATGAGGACTGCAGCCACCGCCGAGTCGACGCCGCCGGAGAGGCCGCAGATTACCCGACCTGTGCCGACCTGGGCGCGGATGCGTTCGATGGCCTCCTCGCGGAAGGCCTTCATGGTCCAGTCGCCCTTACAACCAGCGATGTCGCGCACGAAGTTGCGGATGAGCTGCGCGCCTTGCGGCGTATGCACCACCTCCGGGTGGAACTGCACGCCGTAGAACCGGTGTTCCTCGTCGGCCACCACGGCGAAGGGGGCATTCTCGGAGGCCGCGAGAACCTCAAACCCTTCGGGGAGCTTGGTCACCCGGTCGCCGTGGCTCATCCAGACGGGATATTTCTTGCCGACCTGCCAGACGCCCTGGAAGAGCGGGCTCTCGGACAAAACCTCGATCTCGGCCCGGCCGAACTCCGAGTGATGGCCGCCCTCGACTTGGCCGCCGAGCTGCGCCGCCATGGTCTGCTGACCGTAGCAGATGCCGAAGATTGGAAGGTCCGTGTCGAACAGCTCCTGCGGGGCTCTCGGAGAGATGTCCGAAGTGACCGATTCCGGCCCGCCCGACAGGATCACGCCCTTGGGCTTCATGGTCCGGATCGCCTCGGCGGCCTTCTGGAACGGCACCACCTCGGAATAGACCCCATCCTCGCGCACGCGCCTTGCGATGAGCTGCGTCACCTGGGAGCCGAAATCGATGATGAGGATCTTGTCGTGGGTCTGGGTCATGGTCTCTCGCGTGGGCCCTGAGGGTAGGAGCTTGAAGCCCCCGTGCTTTACCCCCATCCCGCCCCGGCTGTCATGCCTTTTGAAGTGTGAGGCCTCCAAGTCCCACGATTTTAATGACTAGGCGGATTGGACGCGGGCATCCTGGGGCCCGTCAAGCAGAAGCCCCGGCCGCCATGAAGGCAACCGGGGCTCGGGTGATTTCTGTTGGGATCCGCTATCTAGAACACGAAGAAATCGTCATTCTTCAAACCGACCCTCGGAGTCATGCGGGCGAACTGGACCTGGGCAGCAGCCCCATCGCCGTCGGGATCGAAGTAGACCGCTCCCGTCACCCGGTCGTAGATGATGCGGTCGTTGCTGTCGTGGGCTTCCGTTCCCCTGTAGAAGGCCGCGTCCGTGAGAAACCCGCGCGCCAATCCGGTGAAGATCGCATCGTCGAGCCGGATCGTGTCGTTCTTGATCGAGAAGCTCCGGATCCGGTCCACATTCTCCAGGGCGTTCAGGGCGCTGTCGAACGTGAAGACATCGCGTCCCGCGTCCCCCTGCAGCAGATCGTTTCCATAGCCGCCACTGAGGTTGTCGTTCCCTGATCCGCCAATGACCGTATCGTTTCCGAGATTGCCGATGAGCCTGTCGTTGCCCGATTGCCCCTGCAGGTTGTTGGCCGCATCGTCGCCCACGAGGCGATCCGCGAAGCGCGTGCCAATGACGCCTTCGATGCCGGTATAGGTGTCCCCAAGAGCATTGCGGCCGGTGTTGCTGGCGGGAGCAGCGAGGTTGACGATCACCCCTTGAGATCCGGCGTGATACATGTCGTAGCGAACAAAGTCGAAGCCGCCGCGGCCATCGAAGGTATCGGCACCGCGTCCGCCGACTAGGACATTGTTGGCATCATTGCCGATCAGCGTGTCGGCAAAGTCGCTGCCCTGGAGGCCTTCGATCGAAAAGTAGGTATCTCCGGCGGCATGCCCGGTGTTCACGGACGGATCCGCGAGACTGGCGGTCACACCGGTGAGGGCCGCCTTGTAGCGAGCGAAGTCGAAGCCGCGGCCTCCGTTGAGAATGTCTGCACCGGTCACCCCTTCAAGAACGTTGTCCCGAGAGTTGCCTGTGAGGTTGTCGTCGAAGCGTCCGCCTCTGAGGCGTTCGATCGACGAGTATCGGTCTCCCAGGGCTTCTCCCGTATTTCGAGCCGCATTACCCAGGCTCACGGTCACGGCCGTTGTCGCATCCCGGTAATCGGCCCAGTCCTCACCGAACCCGCCGATGAGACGGTCGCGACCTTGTCCGCCGCGGAGAAGGTCATCGCCTGCTCCACCGTTCAGAATGTCGTTCCCCCGTCCACCGACGATGGTGTCGTCTCCTCCCAGGCCCTCAAGGGTGTCGCTCGCCCTCGTTCCTCTTAAGGCATCACCGCGATTGGTTCCCGTGCGTACCGCCACTGTTGTTCTCCTTTGGCAGTCGCCCCCTCCATAATATGATTATTGCCGCGAGCTTAGATGTCTTTGCAAAGCGGGCAACATCTCTTAGTGCCTAAGCATAATGGGCACATGCGATCCTCAGGCATTTACGCCTCATTTTCGGATTGTATTCCTATTTATCTGCTCAGATACTATAGCGCAGCCAGCGAATACGCTTGCTATCGCGCTTCTGGGGTAATTCGGGAGAGCCTGAAGCTTCAGCTCAGGAGCGTCGGTGCAGCACAGCGATGAAGAAGCCGTCGGTGCCGGTCTGCTCCGGCGTCAGCTGGAGCCCATAGGCGGTCCGGCGGGTGGCGTTCTTGAGGAAGCCAAGTGCAGACTTCCCGAGCAGTTCCTCATGGGGGACTGGCGTAAAGCCTTCGTGACGCCCCAGGAAGCCTGAGAGTGCGTCGTCGTTCTCCTCGGGCAGGATCGAGCAGGTGATGTAGACGATACGGCCGCCGGGCTTCACAAGGCCTGCTGCCCGGTCGAGGACCGTCGCCTGCTCCCTGCATCGTATCTCGAGGCTGCCGGGCCGCAGACGCCATTTCGCATCGGGGTTGCGCCGCCAGGTGCCGATCCCTGTGCAGGGCGCATCCACGAGAACACAGTCCATGCGCCCGTCGAGATCGGACACCGCATCGGCCTTGGCTCTGGGCGTGCGCACCTGGACGTTACGGACACCCGCCCGGGTTAGACGCTCATGGATCGGAGCCAACCGGCGCGCATCGTTGTCGGTGGCATAGATCTGGCCGTGATTGTCCATCATGGCAGCCAACGCCAGGGTCTTGCCGCCACCGCCCGCGCAGAGATCCACCACCTGCTCGCCGGGCTTGGCCCCGGAGAGCAAGGCCACGAGCTGCGAGCCTTCATCCTGGATCTCAACCCAGCCCTTCAGAAATTCCGGTTCGGACTGCACGGCGGGACCGCGCCCGTCCTCGCTCGGCATGATGCGCAAGCCAAAAGGCGACAGCGGCGTTTCGACGGCTGCCAAATGCGGCAGGGCATCGTGCGCCTCCTCGCGGGAGGAGACTTTCAGCGTGTTGACCCGCAGGTCCAGCGGCGCCCGGGTGGCAAGCGCCTGCATCTCAGGGATAAGATCCTCGCCCAGAAGGCGCTGGAGCGAAGTCTCGATCCACTCCGGGAAATCGCCGGCCACATAAGCCGGAGCGCCGGAGAGATCGGCCTTTTCCAGCCGCTCGCGCTCGCTGCCTGAGAGCGGCTCCGGCGCAAAGCGATCGCCGGAGCAGAGCGCCGCGATGGCATCGATATTGAGCCCGCGTTGCAGCCGCAGCATGCCGAGCATAACGGACCGGGGCGTGTTCTCGCCCATGATCCAGGCCGCAGACGCCTTCCGGCGCAGGGCGTCGTAGACGAGGCTCGCGATGGCGGCCCGGTCCTTAGACCCGGCGAAGCGGTGCGACAGGCCCCAATCCTTGAGGGCATCGGTTGCCGGGCGGCGCCGGGTCTCGATATCGGCCAGAACCTCGATGGCAGCGGAAATGCGGGCGGCAGGTGTCATTGGAAGAGCACACTTAAGCTTGGCCGTAGATACGACACAAAGTTTCCTATTTTCCGTCGAGATCAGACGTGACTTGAGAGAGTACGTGCATTCCGCACGATTCCTCTTTCGGAGACCACCTCTATGTTGACCCGCCTGTCCCGCGGCATTGTCGCCCTCGGCCTCACTCTCGCGATCGCCGCCTGCGCCACGGCCCCGGCTGCCGACATCCAGCCGCCTCCGATGAAGCAGCTCGATGCCAAGACGCAGCTCGAGAGCGGCCGTCGTTACTAATCATGTGAGTGGGATGGGCGCAACGTCCATCCCGTCCTCGCTTAAACGCCGGCCTCCGCCACAAAGATGCGGACGGCGAAGATGATCCACATAACCGCCAGGATCAGCACCCCGACTGTGAAAGCCATAAAGCGCCGGGAAACCTTGTTCGAGGTGACGTGGATGGCTGCGTGAACCAGGCGGCTCACGACGAACATCCACGACATGACCACGAACAGCAAATCCGCCTTGCGGGTGATCAGCGCCAGGGCTACCAGCACATAGAACATCACCGGCAGCTCGAACTGATTGTGGTACGCGTTCTGGAGCTGCAAAATGCGCTTGGGCCAGACGCGCTCGCCCAGCGCGATGTCCCTCACCTTCAGCTCGCCGGATTTAAGCGTCGCGAGACGCGAGCGGCCCAGCCAGAACAGTAGGATAAGGGTGAGCCCGACCTGGACGAGGACGGGCAGGATGACGGCGGAGATGCTCATGTGGGGACTCGACTGAAGCTTAGCTGCGAGTCGGATAGTTAGGACTTTCCCGCGTGATAGTCACGTCATGAACGTGGCTCTCGCGCAGGCCCGCAGAGGTGATGCGAATGAACTGCGCCTTGTCGCGGAATTCCGTCAGGGTCGCTGCGCCCACATAGCCCATGGAGGCGCGAAGGCCGCCGGTGAGCTGGTGCAGGACGCCCGAGACGTGACCTTTATAAGCTACCTGCCCCTCAATGCCTTCCGGCACGAGCTTGAGGGTGTCGCGCACCTCCGCCTGGAAGTAGCGGTCAGCCGAGCCGCGGGCCATGGCGCCCACCGAGCCCATGCCGCGATAGGACTTGTAGGAGCGGCCCTGGTACAGGAACACCTCACCCGGGGTCTCGTCCGTACCGGCAAGCAGCGAGCCCACCATGGCGCAGGAAGCGCCGGCGGCAAGCGCCTTAGCGAGGTCGCCCGAGAACTTGATGCCACCGTCGGCGATCACCGGAATGTCGGCCTTAGCCGCCGCTTCGACGGCCTCCATGATGGCGGTGAGCTGAGGCACGCCGACGCCAGCCACGATGCGGGTGGTGCAGATGGAGCCCGGCCCGATGCCGACCTTGACCGCGTCAGCGCCGGCATCGATGAGTGCCTGGGCGCCCTCGCGCGTCGCCACGTTGCCGGCGATGACCTGAACGGCGTTGGAGAGCTTCTTCACGCGGGTGACGCTCTCCAGCACCTTCACGGAATGTCCGTGGGCGGTATCGACCACGACCACGTCGCAGCCCGCATCGATGAGGCGCTCGGCGCGCTCGAAGCCCTGCTCGCCCGTGGTGGTGGCGGCCGCCACCAGAAGGCGGCCTTGAGAATCCTTGGCGGCGTTCGGATAGGCCACCTGCTTCTCGATGTCCTTCACGGTGATCAGGCCGATGCAGCGGAAGTGATCGTCGACAACCAGAAGCTTCTCGATGCGAAACTGGTGCAGGAGGTGGCGGGCCTCCTCCTGGCTCACGCCCTCGCGAACCGTGATCAGCCGGTCCTTGGTCATGAGCTCCGAGACCTTCTGGCCCGGATTGCTGGCAAAGCGCACATCACGGTTGGTCAGGATGCCCACGAGCTTGCCCTTGGCGCCCCCGGGTCCGCGCTCGACCACTGGAATGCCCGAGATGCCATGATGCTTCATCATCGACAGGGCATCGGCCAGCGTCTCGTCCGGGTGGATGGTGATGGGGTTCATCACCATGCCCGACTCGTAGCGCTTCACGAGGCGCACCTGCTCGGCCTGAACCTCCGGCTCGAGGTTGCGGTGAATCACGCCCAGGCCGCCGTTCTGCGCCATGGCGATGGCCATGCGGGCTTCCGTCACCGTGTCCATGGCGGAGGCGATGATCGGCATGTTGAGGCGGATTGTCTTGGTCAGCTGGGTGGCAACGTCCACGTCGCTGGGCAGAACTTCGGAGCGGCCAGGCCGGAGCAGCACGTCATCGAAGGTCAGTCCATCGATGATCTTATCGGCGAATACAGAGGCCATGGCCAACTCCTTAGACAGCTGCGCGTATGACGAAATAACGCTTAGGCGGGTTGGCACGGGTCCGTAGCACGGCGTTTCGTTTTCGCAAAGGGTTGAGAGACGCATCCCCAGAAGATCTGCATTGCGCTGTTTAGCCCTTTGCATCGGCGTTACAGAGCGCTAAGTCCGGCGGTCATGCGTCAATCCCGCCTTCTCCCGCTGATCATCGCGACGGCCCTGTTCATGGAGAACATGGATTCGACCGTGATCTCCACGTCGCTGCCGATGATCGCGCAGGATCTGGGAACGGAACCCATCGCCCTCAAGCTGGCGCTGACCTCCTATCTGGTGAGCCTCGCCATCTTCATCCCGATCTCCGGCTGGATGGCCGATAAATACGGGGCCCGGACCATCTTCACCGCCGCCATCGGGGTGTTCATGGCGGGTTCGCTTGCCTGCGCCTGGGCCAATTCCCTCGAAGGCTTCGTGTTCTCTCGCTTCGTCCAGGGTGCGGGCGGAGCCATGATGGTGCCTGTCGGACGTCTCGTGCTCCTGCGCAGCGTCGCCCGCAGCGAGGTGGTGCAGGCGCTCGCGACACTCACGATCCCGGCCCTCATCGGCCCCATCATCGGGCCGCCGCTCGGAGGCTTCATTACGGAATACTTCCATTGGCGCTGGATCTTCTTCATCAACATCCCTATCGGAATTCTTGGCATCGTCTGCGCCTTGATGTTCGTCCCGAACATCAAGGAGGATGACACCCCGCCGCTCGACTTTATCGGCTTTATGCTGACCGGGGTGGGTTTCTCCCTGCTGATGCTCGGTTTCTCAACAAGTGGGCAGCATCTCATCCCGGCCGAGATCTCACTCGGATGCACGGTAATTGGCGCCATCAGCCTGGTTCTCTATGTCTTCCATGCAAGGCGCACCCCCTACCCGGTCCTGCAACTGAGCCTATTGAAGGTGCCGACTTTCGGGGCGAGCGTGCTTGGTGGCTCGCTCTTCCGCATCGGCATCGGGGCGATCCCGTTCCTGCTGCCGCTGATGCTGCAGATCGGCTTCGGCTTGGGCCCGCTGGCCTCGGGTTCGCTCACCTTCATCGGGGCCGTGGGCGCGCTGTTCATGAAGACCATGGCCAAGCGCATCCTCGAGCGAACGGGCTTCCGCCGACTGCTGACCATCAACGCCTTCATCGGAGCCGCTTTTGTTGCGGCCAACGGGTTCTTCACTCCCGAGACGCCGCACTGGATCATCATGATCGTTCTGCTGGTCGGCGGCTGCTTCCGGTCGCTCCAGTTCACCAGCCTCAACGCCATCGGCTATGCGGAAATCTCCAACCGGGAGATGAGCTACGCCACGAGCCTGGGAAGCGCCCTGCAGCAGGTCTCGCTCAGCATCGGCGTGGCATTCGGCGCCTTCGTGCTGGAAATGGCCTCCAGCATGGACGGCACACCGGGGATCACGGCGGCCGACTTCGGACCGGCCTTCTGGGCGGTCGCCGCCATCTCGGCGCTGTCCGGTTTCGTCTTCACTCGCCTCTCGCCGAATGCCGGTGCCGAGATGTCGGGACACAAGATTGTGAAGGACAGACCGCCCTCCACCGGACTCGGAGACGGTATGTCCGGCCGCTAAGCTGCGTAAGCATCCCGGCAAAGACCGGGAGGACCATATGGACCAGCGCATCATCGATCTCTACGACGACTTCACCCATGGCGGCATGAGCCGCCGCTCCTTCCTCGACAAGCTCGCGGCTCTCGCCGGCAGCACGGCCGCGGCAAGCGCCCTTATGCCGATCCTGCAGAACAACTATGCCCACGCCCAGACCGTGCCGGAGACCGACCCTCGCATCACGGCAGAAACCGTGGACATTCCCGGCGCTCAGGGTCTCAAGGGTTATCTGGTCAAGCCGAAGGATGCTCAGGCCAAGCTGCCGACCGTGATCGTCATCCACGAGAATCGGGGCCTGAACCCGCACATCAAGGACGTGACCCGCCGCATGGCCATGGAAGGCTTCATCGCTTTGGGTGTGGACTATCTCTCGCCCATGGGCGGAACGCCCGCCGATGAGGAGAAGGGCCGCGAGATGATCGGCCAGTTGAAGCAGCCGGACGTGATCGCCAATGGCAAGGCCGCTGTGGCCTTCCTGAAGGGTCGCCCGGACGGCAACGGCAAGGTCGGGGCCATCGGCTTCTGCTGGGGCGGCGGCGCGGTGAACAACCTCGCGGTCAACGAACCGAACCTGAATGCGGGCGTGGCCTATTACGGCGGGCAGCCGAAGGCGGAGGACGTGCCGAAGATCAACGCCGCCATGATGATGCATTACGGCGGTCTCGACGAGCGCATCAATGCCGGCATCCCGGCCTATGAGGCGGCCCTGAAGCAGGCCGGCAAGACGTATGAGATCCACGTCTACGAGGGCGCCAACCACGCGTTCAACAACGACACGAACGCGGCGCGTTATGACAAGACGACTGCCGATACGGCGTGGCAACGGACGGTGGCGTTTTTGAAGAAGAACTTGGCATAGGTCACGGTCATCCCGGACGAAGCGCAGCGCAGATCCGGGATCGCGGGACGAGAGTGGCGCTAAAGCCCTCCTCCCCCTTGTGGGGAGGAGTTGGAGGTGGGGGTGTAAGCGCTGAACTGGATCAGCGTGGCGCCAGCACCCCCACCCTTGATCCCTCCCCACAAGGAGGAGGGAAATCGCACCTCATTCTGCACCCGATCGCAGATCTTCGCTGCGCTTCGTCCGGGATGACGTCTAGGATTGAGATCAATCCTCGAACGCCTCCACCTGCACCCGCTTGCCGACCATGAACGCATCGGCCACGAGGCGGAAGGGGGCGTCGTCAACCTCGGAGTGGCCGATGGTCAGCAGGGCGTCGAAGCGCCGGTAGATGCCCTGATATTCCGCAGGGTCCTCCTGCACCATCAGACGACTGCCGATTTCCAGGCGGCTGCCGCCATGGGTGAGCTTGAGTGTCAGACCGGCCTCGGTCTCCACCTCGACATCCCAGGTCTGCGGGCCGGTCTGGCGCCAGTCGAACACCGCCTGGAGATCGCCCTGCCCGTGGCTCATGGAGAAGGTCAGGTTCGCGGCGATCGGCGCGTCGCGGTTGGCCGGGAATTCCAGGCTCGAAGCCTTGATGAAGACCGGCTCCGGCATGATGCGCGTGACGATGGAGAGCGCGTTGATGCCAGGGTCGAAGACCCCGAAGCCGCCCGCCTCCCAGATCCATTGCTGGCCCGGATGCCAGTGGCGGACATCCTCCTTCCAGGTCACCAGGAGGCGCTTGATCGACCAGCCGGCGAGCGCCTTCTTGGCCTCCTCGACGGCCTTGTTGTACTGGGCGTGCCAGGTGGTGAAGACCACCTTGCCCATCTTCACGGCAAGCGCCCTCAGATCCTCGAGTTCGCTCAAAGTAGCGGCCGGGGGCTTTTCCAGCAGCACGCTCTTGCCGGCCAGAAGCGCCTCGCGGGCGATCTGATGCCGGACCTGCGGCGGGGTGCAGATCGAGACCGCATCCAGGTCCGGCAGCTTCAAGAGCTCGCGGTAATCCTGGAAGGTGTATTTCGCATCCTCATGCGAGAGTCCTCGTGTGCTCGACACGGCGAGAAGCTCGAAATCCGGGTTGGCCTTGATCACAGGCAGATGCTGATCCTGCGCGATCTTGCCGAGGCCGATGATGCCGATGCGATGCACTGCCATGATGCGACTCCTTCCATCCAGGGCTTTAACGAAAGCCCGTCTTAGGCGGAAGGTGTCTCGTCCGCCCGTCCCCGGAAACCGGTGGCCATCACATAGAGTTCCGCGGAATCCGCCCGGCTCGCCGCCGGCTTCACGTGGCGCACCACGGCAAAGTCGCGCTTGAGATCGGCCAGAAGCTGGTTTTCGGTGCCGCCCTGGAACACCTTGGCGATGAAGGCGCCGCCGGGCGCCAGGATCTCGCGGGCAAAGTAGATCGCGGCCTCGGCCAAGCCGATGATGCGCAGGTGATCGGTCTTCTTATGGCCCGTGGTGTTGGCCGCCATGTCGGACATGACCACGTCGGCGGGACCGCCCAGCATCTCGACCAGCTTGCCTGGGGCACTCTCGTCCAGGAAGTCGAGTTCGATGAACTCGACGCCCGGCATCGGGTCGATGGGCAGGAGATCGATGCCGACCACCTTGCCCTTGGCGCCCACCACCCTGGCGGCGATCTGGGACCAGCCGCCGGGAGCCGCACCGAGATCGACGATCTTCTGGCCGGGCTTGAGGATTTTGTATTTCTCGTCGATCTCCAGCAGCTTGTAGGCGGCGCGCGAGCGATAGCCCTCGCGCTTGGCGCGGGCGACGTAAGGATCGTTGAGCTGGCGCTCCAGCCACTTCTGCGAAGAGAGGGACCGCTTGTTGGCGGTTTTTACGCGCTGCTTGAGATTGCGGACACCCGAACCGGACCCCGAACTGGACTTGGCACTCACCGTGGGCTGCCCCCTCGCCACACAGAATCCTCTCGCATCATGTTCATCAAAATTCCTTCGCGCAGTCCGCGATCCGCGATGCGCAGGCGCTCCGACGGGAAAGCCCGCCGGATCGCTTCCAATATGGCGCAGCCGGCGAGAACCAGATCGGCCCGCTCCTTGCCGATGCACGGATTCTCCGCCCGCTGACTGAAATCGGAATGCAGCAAACGATCCATCACTGTCGAGATCTCGCCGTTGCGCATCCACATCCCGTCGACCCGGCGCCGGTCATAGCGCGCCAGTCCCAAATGAATGCCGCCCACGGTGGTGACGGTTCCCGAGGTTCCGAGCAGATGGAAGTTTTGGGCGCGCCCCGCCGGGGCCGCCACGAGGGCGAACTCCATGAGAAGCCCGGACACTTCCTCGACCATGCCCTCAAAAATTTTGGGCGTGACGTCGATGCCGCCGTGGCGCTCGGCGAGCGTCACCACGCCGACAGGCAGCGAATCCCACGCGCGGATACGCTTGCAGGGATCGGCGAAGGCATGCGGCGCCCGGCCGTCGAGCCAGGCGATTTCGGTGGAGCCGCCGCCGATGTCGAAAATGATGACGGACTGCGCCTTGGGATCGACGAGGGAAGCGCAACCGGTGACCGCGAGATAGGCCTCCGTCTTGCGGTCGACGATTTCGAGTTCGAGGTCGATCTCCTCGCGGACACGCTCGATGAAGGCGGGGCCGTTCTCGGCGAGTCGGCACGCTTCCGTGGCCACGAGACGCGCGCGCCGCACATCCTTAGCAGCCATCTTCTCCCGGCACACGCGCAGGGCATCGATTGTGCGATCAATGGCACCGTCGCTGAGCCGGTTGCCAAGGCCAAGGCCTTCACCCAGCCGCACGATTCGCGAGAAGGCATCGACGACCCGGAAGCCGAAATGCGCAGGTTCCGCAATGAGAAGGCGGCAATTGTTCGTGCCGAGGTCGAGAGCGGCATAGCTTCTCGACGAGCGCCGCCGCGTCTCTACGCTGGACGCAGGCGCAGGACGGTCAGCAACCCAGGACGCACCGTTTGCAGAACCGTTGAGCGGTTCGGCAACCCGGTCTCCTTCTGCTGTTACGTCCGCTTTGGCGGTCAAAATTCAAATCCCCGCGGCACCCGTTCGAGCGCCTGTTTGACCGAGAGAGTAACCATCGCCCCACCCTCCTGCCAAGGGTGACCCCCGTAGTTTATGGCTTTGCCTCCGAGCACCGGCCCCAAAAGTGGATACCACTTTTGGGATCAAGCCGATGCTCACTCTCTTAAAAAGCGCATCGTTCGATGCGGAAAACCGGAACCACTTTTCCGCACGATGCGCTGGAGGTATCAGATGGACAGGCCGCGAAAACGGTCAGTCAAGCCGCTCAAAACGTCTGCGCTCACATTGGCAATCGCCACCCGCAGGTGCCCCTCCTGACCGGGCCCGAAATAGCTTCCGGGCAGGCACAGAACGCCTCGTTCGGTTGCGAGCTTCTCGGCAACCTGCTGCGCTTTTACGCCGGAAAATGGATGGCGCAGATAGGCGAAATAGGCGCCGACCGAATCGATTGTCCATTCCGGCAATGGGGCGAGCGCGTCCTGAAATACCTGTGCACGGCGGTTGATCTCGGCCCGGTTGTCTTCACGCCAGTCGCGTAAGCCGTCGATGGCCCAGGGCAGCGCCCCTTGAGCGGTGCGCGGAGGGCAGATCTGGATGCAGTCGAGAATCTTGGCGATCTGCTCGATGAGCGCCACGTCAGCCGTGATCGCACCTGTGCGGTGGCCGGGGATCGCATAGGATTTCGAGAAGGAATAGAGCTGGATGACCGTGCTGCGCCAGTCGTCACGAGTGAAGAGCCCATGGGCGCGGTTCATACCCGGCGGCAGGAAATCCCGGTAAGTCTCATCGATCACGAGATAAATTTCGCGCCTGGCGCACAATTGTGCGAAGCTCTCGATCACATGAGCCGGATAGACGGCGCCGGTCGGGTTGTTGGGCGTGACGAGAACAATGGCCCTGACCTTCTCGTCGATCAACGCCTCGGCATCCTCGATGCGCGGCACGAATCCGTTCTCCGCCCGGCACGGCAGCGGGCGCGGCTCGATGCCGAGCATGTCCAGCGTCATCTGGTGATTGAAATACCAGGGCGTCGGCAGCAGCACCGCCTCATTGCGATGGGCCAGCAGCATCATGGCGGCGAAGAACGCCATGTTGCAGCCGGCCGTCACCGCAATGTCCTCCGGCTCGATGCGGCCCTCGTAGATGCGGGACAAATCGGCCGCGTAGGCCGCTTTGAGCGGCGCATCGCCGTTGATCGGGCCGTATTGCGAGCCCGCCGCCGTGCCGGCAATGGCGGCCATTCTCTCCAGGAGTTCCCGATGGGGCGCATTGCCCGGGACCGCCTGGGACAGGTTGATCAGCGGCCCGTACGACCCGTCATAGCGCCCGGTCCAGGCCTGCGCCTCCGGGATCGGAGGGCTGCCGACATCGGCGACGAGAGGATTGATGGGATGGGCAGGACCGCTCGTCATGAGACTGCTCGACTCCGCAGAGTGAGAAAGGGCAGGACGCCCGGTGAGCCTTCACCGAAACCTCCTGCCCTGCAAGCTTTGTTCAACCCGGCTCCACGAAAGAGCCGGGTGTGGCGCAAGGATGATTAGTCCTTCGCGCGCTCCACGTAGGAGCCGTCTTCCGTCATGATCACCACGCGGGTGCCGGCCTGGATGTGGGCGGGCACCAGGGTGCGCGCGCCGTTCGACAAAATGGCGGGCTTGTAGGACGAGGAGGCCGTCTGGCCCTTCACGACCGGCTCGGTCTCGGTGATCTCCAGCGTCACGCGGGCCGGCAGCTCGATAGCGATCGCGATACCGTTATGGATTGAGAGCATCACGGCCATGCTCTCCTGGAGATAGGCCTTCTGGTCCCCGATGATGTCCTCCGGCACCACGACCTGATCGTAGTTCTCCGGGTTCATGAAATGGTAGCCCTCGCCATCCTGATAGAGGAAGGTGTGCTCGCGGTCCTCCACGAAGGCGCGCTCGACCTGCTCGGTTGTGCGGTAGCGCTCCGAGACCTTCACGCCGTCGGAAATGCGGCGCATGTCGAGCTGGGTGACCGGCGTGCCCTTGCCGGGGTGGATGTTCTGGGCGGTGAGAACCACATAGAGCCTGCCGTCCATATCGAGGACGTTGCCTTTGCGGAGCGTAGAGGCGATGACCTTCACGTGAGGCTTTCCTTGTGACAGATAGGGGTGCGTCGTGAGGGTCGGGTCGCCCGAGCCCCAGTGGCACCGAAAAATGCTTTCGGTGCCGCAAGTAGCCTATCTTGGCGCAAATCGCCAGTCCGACCTCGCGGAACCCTTTGGAATGAATAAGCCTATCGCCGCTCCCTCCCCCTGGTGGACGCCTCACGTCCACGCGGACCGCCGCCCCTTCCTCATGGGCCGCAACCGCATCCAGGCAGCCCTGCGCGGCTTTTTCGCGGAACGGGACTTCGTGGAGGTCGACACCGCCACGCTCCAGACCTCGCCGGGCAACGAGGCGCATCTCCATGCCTTCGTGACCGAGGCCATCGGCCTCGACGGCTCGCGGACGCCGCTTTACCTCCACACCTCGCCGGAATTCGCCTGCAAGAAGCTGCTGGCTGCGGGCGAGCCCCGGATCGCGTGCTTTGCCCATGTGTACCGCAACCGGGAGCGCGGCCCCCTGCACCACCCGGAATTCACCATGGTCGAATGGTATCGGGCCGGAGAGAGCTACGAGATTCTGATGAAGGATTGCGGGGAGATCCTGGGCTTAGCGGCTGAGACGGCCGGCACCCGCACCCTCACCTTCCGTGGTCGCGAGACCGACCCATTCCAGACGCCTGAGCGCCTGAGCGTGGCCGAGGCCTTCGAGCGCTTCGCCGGCATCGACCTTCTGGCCTCCATCGACCGAAACGGCGAAACCGACCGGGATCGGCTCGCCGTCAGCCTCAAGGCTGCGGGCATCCGGGTGGCTGAAGATGATGCCTGGGCCGATCTGTTCAGCCGTGTCATCGTGGAGCGGGTCGAACCCAATCTCGGCCTCGGACGCGCCACGATCCTGGACGAGTACCCCGTCGCCGAAGCGGCTCTGGCCCGCCCAACTGCCCATGACCCGCGGGTGGCCGAGCGGTTCGAGCTCTATGCCTGCGGCGTCGAACTCGCCAATGCCTTCGGCGAATTGACCGACGCGGCCGAGCAGCGCCGCCGCTTTGAAGGAGAGATGGCGGAAAAGACCCGAGTGTATGGAGAAAGCTACCCCGTGGACGAGGATTTCCTGGCGGCCCTGGCGCAAATGCCGGAAGCCAGCGGCATCGCGCTCGGCTTCGACAGGCTGGTGATGCTCGCCACCGGGGCCTCCCGCATCGATCAGGTGCTCTGGGCTCCCGTGCCGGAGACGAGCCGGTGAACGCGATACGCCCTCTTCGCACCCCGGCCGAGTTGGCTGAGGCCGGTCTCATCGCGCCCGAAGAACTCGCGGGAATCGAGGCGGTGGCCGAACGCTATGCGGTCGCCATCAGCCCCGCCATGGCCGGCCTGATCGACCGGAGCGATCCGAACGACCCCATCGCCCGCCAGTTCGTGCCCGATCCGGCGGAGCTGACCACCACGCCTGAGGAGCGGGACGATCCCATCGGCGATCTCGCCCACAGCCCGGTCGAGGGCATCGTCCATCGCTATCCCGATCGGGTGCTGCTCAAGGCCGTGCATGTGTGCCCGGTCTATTGCCGCTTCTGCTTCCGCCGCGAGATGGTAGGGCCGCAGGGGCTTGGCACCCTCTCGCCCGAGGCTATGGACAAGGCTTTCGCTTATATCGCGGATCATTTGGAGATCTGGGAGGTGATCCTCACCGGCGGCGACCCGCTGGTGCTGTCCCCGCGTCGCCTCGCCGAGATCATGCAGCGGCTCTCCGCCATCGACCACGTGAAGATCGTTCGCTTCCACACCCGCGTGCCTGTGGTGGAGCCGGAGCGCGTGGACGAGGCTCTCATCGCGGCCCTGAAGGCCAGCGGCAAAACAGTCTACGTAGCGCTCCACGCCAACCATCCGCGCGAGCTGACCCCTGAAGCACGCGCTGCCTGCGCGCGCCTCATCGATTCAGGCATCGTGATGATCAGCCAGTCGGTGCTGCTGAGGGGCATCAATGACGACCCCGACACGCTGGCCGCCCTCATGCGCGCCTTCGTGGAGACGAGGGTGAAGCCCTATTACCTGCACCATCCCGATCTCGCGCCGGGCACGAGCCATTTCCGTCTCTCCATCGAGGAAGGCCGTGCCCTTGTGGCGGGCTTGCGCGGACGGATCTCGGGACTGTGCCAGCCAACCTACATCCTCGACATTCCGGGCGGGCATGGAAAGGCCGTGATCGGACCGGATGCGATCCGGGAGAACGGCGGCTGCCACACCGTCGCGGATTTCAGGGGCGGCGAGCACGTCTATCCGCCAGAGGGATAACATAAGTTAATTCAAATACTTCGCGGGACGGCCAGCGGCCATAAAAGCCCCCCGGGACGGGAACATTGTCCGCAGACCCGGCTTTGACTGATGCGCCCTTGCGCGTCTCCAAACATGACGGATGAGGATTGTCCATGCGTTTCATTCCAACCCGTATCCATGGCGCCATCGACTACCTGACCGGGCTCGTCCTGATCATGGCTCCGTTCGTGCTCGGCTTCGCCGATGACGGTGCGGCCCAATGGGTGCCGATGCTGCTCGGCGTGGCCATCCTGATCATGAGCATCATGACGGATTACGAGCTGTCGCTGGCCAAGGTGATCCCGCTGCCGCTGCATCTCGGGGTCGATGCGGCTGGCGGCCTGCTGCTCGCAGCCTCCCCTTGGCTCTTCGGGTTCGCCGACCAGGTGTTCTGGCCGCACCTGATCATCGGCCTGATGGAGATCGGTGTCTCCCTGATGACCCATACGGTGCCGGACACCGCAGAGGTTGGTGCTGGTCGCAACTACAGCTGATTAGTGCAGCGCCATCGGGGTCGTCGGGACGACCCTGCCCATAAACTGCGTTAAGATCGCATCCGAGCGGGATCGAGAGTTGACCCGCTCGGATGCGGAGCCCGACAATGACGAGGGATGCGATTGAGCCTGCCCAACGCGAAGAGCAGCAGCGCATCGACTCGACCTTCCGCAACGGCTCGGTCACGGCCATTGGCGTCGTAGTCGGCTTCTCCCTTGGCTTCTTGAGCCGGTGGTCAGCGCTGCCAGGGGAGTGGAGCCCTTCCGATCTCGTCTCGGTTGCCTTGATCACCCTAGGCCTTGCGCTGCAGGTCAAGTCGCTGGCCGATCTGCTGCATGTCTCGTCCCTCGAGCTCAAGCGCTACAACCGTTCGGTCCGCCTCTTTCTGATCGGACTTGTTCTCGTGGGTCTTGGTGTCGTGTTTGCGGTCTTTGCCGATCTTCTGGGCCTCGGCGGCATCGTTCTTCAGGGCTGACCCTAGAGCATTTTTCGGCGAAGTGGATCCGGTTCGCCGTCAAAATGCGGCAGCTCAAAGAAGAGAGATGATTCCACCTCAGTGGAAACATCTCTGGTCAGTCGAACCCCGGCTTGCCGCTGCGCCCCTTCTTGATCTCGGCACGCCGACCTTTCGATTCGAGCCTGCGCTTCTTGGAAGCGAGCGTCGGCCGCGTGGGTCGGCGCGGCTTCGGCCGTTCAGTTGCCTGACGGATCAGCTCCACAAGGCGCTCGACGGCATCCTCCCGGTTGCGCTCCTGGGTTCGGAAGCGCTGTGCCGTGATAATCAGCACTCCGTCATTGGTCAGGCGCCTGCCCGCAAGCCGCTCCAGCTTTTCCTTCACGTAATCCGGCAGCGAGGGCGAGTTGCGCACGTCGAAGCGCAGCTGGACGGCGGTTTCCACCTTGTTGACGTTCTGCCCGCCCGGACCCGAGGCGCGGATGAAACTCTCCTGGAGCTCCGCTTCATCGAGCGCGATGGAGTTCGTGACCTGGATCATGGGGCCTCTGGCGGAACGCGAACAAAGACAAGTGGAGTATCGGGACGGGATTCCAATGCAGGCTTATCCGGCGCTTGTCGATGGCCCCGATCCGCCTTAAGCGGCTCATGCACGCCGCTTTTTTGCCGGATTGCCCGCTCCCCTCCTGCCTGGGCTCCCCATGTCCGCCGTCTTCGCCAGCCTGATCCCGACCTTCCTGATCATCGCCACCGGCTGGCTGTGCCGGGCCACGGGCTTCGTCAATGAGCAGCAATGGGCCGGGATGGAGCGCGTCACCTATGTGATCTTCTTTCCGGCGCTCATCATCGACACCCTGTCGCGGGCCGACCTTTCCTCCGTGCCGGTGCTGGGCGTGGGCGGCGCGCTGGTCGGCGCGATCCTCGCCATGGCGGTGCTCGTGCTGGCGATGCGGCCAGTGCTCGAGCGCCATTTCGGCATCGACGGCCCCAGCTTCACATCGATCTTCCAGGGCGCGACGCGCTGGAACACCTTCGTGGGCCTCGCAGTCGCCGGCAGCCTGTTCGGGCAGCGCGGCATCGCGCTCATTGCGGTTGCCATCGCCGCCATGGTGCCGCTCCTCAACCTGCTCGCCTTCTATGTCTTCATCCGCTTTGCCGGCCAGCCCCGGCGCAGCCCCTGGGACATCCTGCGCTCCTTCGTGACCAACCCGTTCATCTGGTCCTGCGCGGTGGGGCTCGCCCTCAATCTTCTCGCTCCGCCGCTGCCGAAGCCGCTTGCGGCCTATATCGACGTCATCGGCCGGGCTGCGCTCGCTGCGGGTCTCCTGATCGTCGGCGCGGGACTCGACATTCGACGCCTCGCCCGTCCGGGCCTGCCCCATGCCCTGTCGGCCGGTCTCAAGCTTGTTCTCCTGCCGATCATGGCTGGAACTCTCGCGGGCCTCATGGGCATCGCCGGCAGCGACATGACGGTGACCATCATCGCCGCGTCCGTGCCATCTGCCAGCGCCGCCTATGTGCTCGCTCGCCAGATGGGAGGCAATGCCGGGCTCATGGCGGAGATCCTGACGCTGCAGACCCTGCTCGCCCTGCTCTCCATGCCGGTGCTCATCTCTCTCCTAGGTTGACCAAGGTTAGCGATTTTACAACTAAAGGTATAAGTATGACGACTTGTGTTATCATTAGTTGTGCTGCTAACTAGGCGAATTGCAACACTGAGACAGCGTCATTCCTCATGACCAAAGCCCTGCGCCCCTCCGGAAAAGACCTGTCCGCGAAAGACGTTTCGGGCGCTGAGGACAGCGCTCGCCCCGGCCGCAGGATGAGCCCGGCGGAAACCGCCCAGTACGTGGCCGAATTCTCGGCTGAGCTGTCCTATCTCGCCCGCGAGGCCAATCTCGATCTTCTGGCCTACCTGCTCGATATGGCCCGGCTGGAGGCTATCCGGACGGTGCAGTCGGGCGACAAGGAGGGCTAGCGGATTGAGCATCGGATAGACCCCAAAAGTGCGGATCCACTTTGGGTCCGAGGCTCTAAGACCCGAGCAGCGACACCGCATTGCCGCCGTGGCGTTCCAGACGCCCGGCGATTTCGAGTTCCAGCAGGGCGGTCTGAACCGAGCGGATCGACAGGCCGGTCTGCCGGACGAGATCGTCAATGGCGACCGGAGACGGGCCAAGGAACGTGATCAGATCCGCCTGACCCTCCTGCGCCTCGTTCTCGATCCCGGCATCGGGCATGACAGGCCGCACCGGCGCGCGGGCGATATCGGGCAGATCGAGCTCGTCCCAGAGTTCTTCCGACCCAAGGGCGTAATGCGGCTCCTCGGCGCTCCGGTCGAGGCGCGGGCCCGAGGCGATCAGTGGCTCGAGCACGCTCGTGACATGCTCGATTCCGGCGCAGAGAGTGGCGCCGTCGCGAATGAGATCGTTGGTGCCCTCGGCGCGGGGATCGAGGGGTGAGCCTGGAACAGCAAAGACCTCACGCCCCTGCTCCAGGGCGAAGCGCGCGGTGATGAGCGAGCCGGATCGGCGGGCCGCCTCCACCACCACGACGCCATAAGACAGGCCGGATACAATGCGGTTCCGGCGGGGGAAGTCGCGCCCGCGCGGCTCCCAGCCCATGGGCATCTCCGATATCACCGCCCCGCCCTGATCGAGGATCGCCTGCAGCAGCGGCTCGTTCTGGGCCGGATAGATACGGTCGTGCCCGCCGGCCAACACCGCGACCGTGCCGGTCTCGAGAGTCGCCTTGTGGGCCTTCGTGTCGATGCCCCGCGCCAGCCCCGATATCACCACGTAGCCCGCCTCGCCCAGCTGCCTTGCGAGGCGCTCGGTGAAGGTCAGGCCGGACGCGGAGGCGTTGCGCGAGCCGACGATGGCAACGGAGGGCTTGGCCAGCACCGCAGCGTTGCCGCGCAGCCCAATCAGGGGCGGTGCGGTGTCGACGGCCTGGAGGGTCTTCGGGTAATCCGGCTCGCCCATGGCGATGAAGCGCACGTCGAGGCGCGCGGCAGCAGTCATTTCCTTCTCGGCCTCGGCCCGGCTGTACACTTTGAGCAGCAGGCGCCCGCCGCGGCGGGCGAGATCCGGCAGGGCGTCGAGAGCGGCTGCGGCTCCGCCATACTGGTTGATCAGGGCGCGGAAGGTGCGCGGGCCGACGTTTTCCGAACGGATGAGGCGAAGCCAGTCGAGACGCTGCTCATCCGTCAGGATCATGCCTTATCCCTTCTGACCGATCTTGCCTTCAGTCCCGGCAAGGAGGCGGCTGATGTTCTGGCCGTGCTTCCACCACAAGAGCGCCACGAGCACCACGGCGATACCGGCCATGCCGGGTTCACCCAGAAGCCAAAGAATGATCGGTGACGCTGCGCTGGCGACCAGGGCCGAGAGCGAAGAATACTTGGATGCGAAGGCAACCCCAAGCCAGATCAGGACGAAGACCAACGCCGCCAGGGGCTTCAAGCCGATCAGCACGCCGATAAAGGTGGCAACACCCTTGCCGCCCTTGAACCCGAGCCAGACCGGAAAGAGGTGTCCGAGGAATGCCCCGAGGGCAGCCAGCATGGCGAACTGAGGTCCCCACTGTGCCGCTATGAGAACCGCCGCCGTGCCCTTCAGGGCATCGGCCAGGAGCGTCGCCGCCGCGAGCCCCTTGCGGCCGGTGCGCAGGACGTTGGTGGCGCCGATATTACCGGAGCCGATCTTCCGCACATCGCCTAAGCCGGCCATGCGGGTGAAGATCAGGCCGAACGGAATCGAGCCCAGGAGATAGCCGAAAAGCAGAGCCGCCAGCAGGTACAGGAGATTGGCCTCGTCAGACATTCATTTCTCGTTACATCGTTTCGCGTTGGAAAACCACCCGGCCTGCAACCATCGTGATGTTCACCTGGCCCTCAAGACGCGCTTCGTCGAAGGGGGTGTTCTTGGATAGTGACTTGAGCTGGCGCTTGTCGAGCACGTAGGGTGCGTCCGGATCGAACACGATCAGATCCGCGGGAGCGCCCACGGTGAGGCGTCCGCCGGAAAGCCCGAGGATTTCGGCGGGTTTCGTCGACAGAGCCCGTAGCAGCCGCGGCAGGGAAATACGGTCCGAATGGACGAGGCGCAGGGCCGCCGACAGCAGGGTTTCAAGCCCTACGGCCCCGTCGGCCGCTTCCGCGAAGGGCAGGCGCTTGTTCTCAACATCCTGTGGATTGTGATCCGAGACGATCACGTCGATGGTGCCGTCAGCCAGCGCCTCGATCATGGCCTGCCGGTCGTCCTCATGGCGGAGCGGCGGCGAGAGCTTAAGGAAGGTGCGATAATCGCCGATGTCGTTCTCGTTGAGCGCCAGATGGTTGATGGAAACCCCGCAGGTGACGGGCAATCCCCTCGCCTTCGCGGCGCGCACGATATCGGCCGAGTCGGCGCAGGAGATCATGGCCGCGTGGTAGCGCCCGCCGGTGAGGCGCACGAGGCGGATGTCGCGCTCAAGCATCACTGTCTCGGCCTCGCGTGGAATGCCCGGCAGCCCGAGCCGCGAGGCGAACTCGCCCTCGTTCATCACGCCCTGCCCGACGAGATCGGGATCCTCCACGTGATGGATGATCAGCGCGTCGAAGTCGCGCGCATAAGTCAGTGTCCGACGCATGACCTGCGCATTCGTGACGGAGCGCGCCCCATCGGTGAATGCAATGGCGCCGGCTTCCTTCAGGCGGCCGATCTCCGCCATCTCGGCACCGTGCAATCCCTTCGTGAGAGCCGCAGCCGGGAGGATATTGACCATGGAGGTGTCGCGCGCGCGGCGCACGATGAAGTCGATCACCGCCGGATCGTCGAGCGCCGGGCTCGTGTCCGGCATCGACACGACGGTGGTGACGCCGCCCGCCGCAGCGGCTTCGCCGGCGCTCTTCAGGGTCTCACGATAAGGCCCGCCCGGCTCGCCGATGAAGGCGCGCATATCGATGAGGCCGGGGCTGAGCACCTGGCCGCCGCAATCGATCACCTGCGCGCCGGCCGCTTCCGTCACCTGCGGGCCGACAGCCGCGATCACGCCGTCGCGCACCAGCACGCCGCCGCGCTCCTCACGGTCGCTGGCGGGGTCGATGAGGCGGGCGTTCTTCAGCAGCAGCGGACGGTCAGCGGTCATGATGCACCTTCTTGCCCTCTCCCCTCTGCGGGAGAGGGTGGCCTGCGAAGCAGGTCGGGAGAGGGGCCGAGCTCGGCTTCAATCGCTTGGCGGACGGAGTCAAGAACCAGATTGCCATTGCCGAGCATGAGATCGTTGGAAAAGCGCAGAATGCGAAAGCCTTGGCTTCTCAGAAAGGCATCGCGCCGTTCGTCATGTGCCTTTTGTTCAGCCCTCTCATGAGGAGTCCCATCCAGTTCCACGATCACCCTCGCCTCGGCACACAAGAAATCGACGATGTAGGGTGTAATCGGCACCTGTCGCTTGAACTTGTAGCCGTGGAAGCGGCCAGCCCGAACCTGCTGCCAGAAGAGGGCCTCGGCCCTGGTCGAAATCGAGCGCTGCCCCTTGGCGAAGGAGCGGAGGTTTGGGGTGACTTGGTTCTTGCGTATTCTGTCCACGGCCCCTCTCCCGGCCCTTCGGGCCACCCTCTCCCGCTTCGGGAGAGGGGTTTTCACCTGTTCGGCAGATGGCTCGCCAGAGCCTCCAGCACCGCCATGCGCACGGCGACGCCCATTTCGACCTGTTCGCGGATGAGCGATTGCGTGCCATCCGCGACGTCGGACGAGATCTCGACGCCCCGGTTCATGGGGCCGGGATGCATCACGAGCGCGTCGGGCTTGGCGAAGCTGAGTTTTTCCTGATCGAGCCCGTAGAAGCGGAAATACTCCTTCACGGAGGGCACGAAGGAGCCGTTCATGCGCTCGCGCTGAAGGCGCAGCATCATGACGATGTCGGCGTCCTTCAAGCCCTCCTCCATGCTGGTGAAGGTCTCGAAGCCCAGCCGCGCGATGCCCGGCGGCTGAAGGGTCGTGGGCGCCACGAGGCGCACCCGCGCGCCCATGGCGGCGAGCAGGATCATGTTGGAGCGCGCCACCCGCGAATGCAGGATGTCGCCGCAGATCGCCACGGTGAGGCCCTCGATGCGACCCTTGTTGCGCCGGATGGTGAGTGCGTCGAGCAGTGCCTGGGTCGGGTGCTCGTGCGCGCCGTCGCCGGCATTCACCACCGAGCAGTCCACCTTCTGGGCCAGCAGATGCACGGCGCCCGCTGCGTGATGGCGCACGACGATGATGTCGGGCCGCATGGCGTTGAGCGTCACGGCGGTGTCGATCAGGGTCTCGCCCTTCTTCACCGAGGACGAGCCGACCTGCATGTTCATCACGTCGGCGCCAAGGCGCTTGCCGGCGATCTCGAAGGAGGATTGCGTGCGGGTCGAGGCCTCGAAGAAGAGGTTGATCTGGGTCCGGCCCCGGAGGGTCGTCTTCCGCTTCTCGACCTGCCGGCTCACCTCGACCTGTTCGTCGGCGAGGTCGAGCAGCGCCCGAATGTCCAAGGGAGACAGCCCCTCGATGCCGAGGAGATGCCGGTGGGGGAAAACGGATCGGGGGGCGTCTGTCATCTTAAAGCGATGGCTATAGGGGTTCCGGGAAACGGCGGCAAGCAAGGGATTGGCTTGGCGCCATCTTATGCCCAGTCGCCGCGCCCACGACCTTGGCCATAGGGCGACTCTCTTGCTGGTGCCGGCAATCGTGGCCATATACCAAGGAGCACGTCGACCGGCTTGATTTGACTTGTCGGCGATCATCACCCACTTATCGCGCCCTGCTGCGGTCAGCCTCTGGCCGCCGTCTGTCGTCTGGGCAGAAGGGCACCGGTCCGCTGCCGCTTTTAGGAAGTCGTTCATGAAAGTCCTCGTCGTCGAGTCGCCTGCCAAGGCCAAGACGATCAACAAGTATCTCGGCAAGGATTACGAGGTCCTGGCCTCCTTCGGGCATATCCGCGATCTGCCCGCCAAGGATGGTTCAGTCGACCCGGATGCCGATTTCCGCATGATCTGGACGCTCGAGGACAGGGGCTCGAAGCGGATCGCCGACATCGCCAGGGCGATCAAGGGAGCAGAGAAGCTCATCCTCGCTACCGACCCGGACCGCGAGGGCGAGGCGATCTCCTGGCACGTGCTGGAGGCACTGCGCGAAAAGCGCGTGCTGAAGGACCTGCCGGTCGAGCGCGTGACCTTCAACGCCATCACCAAGGATGCCGTGCAGACGGCGCTCCGCAACCCGCGCCAGATCGATCAGGCCTTGGTTGACGCCTATCTCGCCCGCCGCGCCCTCGATTACCTTGTGGGCTTCACCCTGTCGCCCGTTCTGTGGCGAAAACTCCCCGGCGCCCGCTCGGCCGGCCGCGTGCAGTCGGTGGCCCTGCGCCTCGTCTGCGACCGCGAGCTCGAGATCGAGACCTTCAAGGCACGGGAATACTGGTCGCTGATCGCCACGCTCGCCACCAAGGACGGCGGCGTGTTCGACGCGCGCCTCGTCGGCGCCGACGGCAAGAAGATCCAGCGCCTCGACATCGGCAACGGCGCCGATGCGGAGGCCTTCAAGAAGGACCTGGAGCTCGCAACCTTCTCGGTGGCGAACATCGAGGCCAAGCCCGCCAAGCGCCACCCCTACCCGCCCTTTACCACCTCGACCCTGCAGCAGGAGGCCTCGCGCAAGCTGGGGCTGGCGCCTGCCCAGACCATGCGCATCGCGCAGCGTCTCTACGAGGGCGTGGATATCGGTGGTGAGACGGTTGGCCTCATCACCTATATGCGAACCGACGGCGTCGACATGGCGCCCGAAGCCGTGCAGGAAGCCCGCCGGGTCATCGGCAAGGAATATGGCGACCGCTACGTGCCGGGCGCGCCGCGCAAATACACCACCAAGGCCAAGAACGCCCAGGAGGCACACGAGGCCGTCCGCCCGACGGACATGAGCCGCCTGCCGAAACAGGTGGCGAAGTACCTGGAGCCCGAGCAGGCTAAGCTTTACGATCTGATCTGGACCCGCACCATCGCGAGCCAGATGGAATCGGCCGAGTTGGAGCGCACCACGGCCGACATCACGGCTCAGGTGGGCCCGCGCAAGCTCGACATGCGCGCCACCGGCCAGGTGATCAAGTTCGACGGCTTCCTGACGCTCTACAACGAGAGCAAGGACGACGATGCGGACGAGGACGAGGGCCGCCTGCCCCCGATGAAGGCAGGGGATAGCCTGGAGCGCCGCCGCATCGCTGCCACCCAGCACTTCACCGAGCCGCCGCCGCGCTATTCGGAAGCCTCACTGGTCAAGCGCATGGAAGAGCTCGGCATCGGTCGCCCCTCGACCTATGCCGCCGTGCTCCAGACCCTGCGCGACCGCGAATACGTCAAGATCGAGAAGAAGCGGCTTGTCCCGGAGGACAAGGGCCGCATCGTCACCGCCTTCCTTGAGAGCTTCTTCCGCCGCTATGTGGAATACGATTTCACCGCGGACCTGGAGGAGCAGCTCGACCGGGTCTCGAACAACGAGATCGACTGGAAGCAGGTGATGCGCGAGTTCTGGGAGCACTTCTCGGCCGCCATCGGCGAGACCAAGGAGCTGCGCACCACGGAAGTGCTCGACGCCCTTAATGAACTGCTCGGCCCGCACATCTTCCCGGACAAGGGCGATGGCTCCAACCCGCGCACCTGCCCGACCTGCGGCACGGGCCAGCTGTCGCTCAAGCTCGGCAAGTTCGGCTCCTTCATCGGCTGCTCCAATTATCCCGAGTGCAAGTTCACCCGCCAGCTTGCCGCGACAGGTGTCGACGGCGATGGCGAAGGCTCGTCCGAGAACGGCGGCCAGCCCGGCGTGAAGGTGCTGGGCCAGGACCCGGAGACGGGCCTGGAGGTCACCCTGCGCGATGGCCGCTTCGGCCCCTTCGTGCAGCTCGGCGAAGGCGAGAAGCCCAAGCGCTCCTCCCTGCCCAAGGGTTTGAGCCCGGCGCAGGTCGACCTAGAGAAGGCCCTGAAGCTGCTGGCGCTGCCGCGTCAGGTGGCAGTCCATCCGGAATCGGGTGAGCCGATTCTGGCGAGCATCGGCCGCTACGGGCCTTATGTTCAGCACGGCAAGACCTACGCCAACCTGGGAGCAGGCGACGACGTGCTGGAGATCGGCGGCAACCGGGCCATTGACCTGATCGTCGCCAAGGAAAGCGGCGGAAGCGGCGCCCGTCGCGGCGCGGCCGATCCGGGCCGTCCCCTGGGCGAGGACCCGGAATCGGGCAAGCCCATCGTGGTGAAGGCCGGGCGCTTCGGGCCTTATGTGACGGACGGCGAGACCAACGCCACGCTGCCGCGTACGATGGCTGCCGAGGCGGTGACGCTGGATGACGCGGTGGAGCTTCTGAAGGTACGGCGGGCAGCCGGTCCGTCGAAGAAGCCCGCCCGCGGCCGCAAGGCCCCGGCCAAGAAGGCTGCCTCGAAAGCTCCTGCTGGGAAGAAGACGGCGACCAAGACCGCCGCCAAGAAGAGTACGGCCAAGAAGGCGGCTCCAAAGAAGGCAGTCACCAAGACGGCTGCTGCGAAGAAGACCGCCAAGGCGGGCTGAGCGCGATGGAGCAGTGGCTGTTCTGGCTCATGGAGGAGCACGGCGATCAGGTCGAGATCTCGCTGCGTCTGCTGGTGGCGACGGTGGCCGGCATGATCGTCGGCATCAACCGGGACATACACAACAAGCCGATCGGCATGCGGACCCTCGGCCTCGTCTCGCTGGGCTCGGCCCTCGTGATCCTGGCGGGCTCGGTCTATGAAGGGCTTCACTTCTCGCAGGATGCGGTCAGCCGCGTCGTGCAGGGTATCCTGACGGGCTTAGGCTTTCTCGGCGCGGGCTCGATCCTGCGGGCCAAGGATGGAACGGAGGTTCAGGGCCTCACGACGGCTGCAACGGTCTGGATCGCGGCTGGTCTCGGTATTACGGCAGGCCTGGGCGCGTGGTTCATAACAGTGGCCGGCACCCTGGTCACGCTGTTCCTGCTGACTTACGCGACCCGTCTGGAGGCAAGGCTCATCCTGTTTTTCGGCAAGAGCAAGCGTTCGGACGATGAAACTTTAGAAGACTAGGCTCAAGCCCAATAAAGCCACGGCCGCCATGCCGAGCCAGATCAGGCTTGCACCATAGGAGCGCGGCGCGGCCGGTGTGGTGTCGGGCTCGTCGAAGGCGAAGGCTTCGCCCGCATTGCGTGCGGCGCGGTCGAGGTGGAGGTGGAGCTTCTGGGCTGGTGCCAAAGTCGTCCGCGTCGTCACGATCAGATCTCCCGTTAAGCTCATGCTTAACTATTCAACGTGAATGGAATTTAAACAGTTCCGGATGACATCCGTAAGACAGCCTTTAGGGGGAGTTCGCCGGTAACCTTTATGAACTAGGCTCCAGGTCGAATTTCTGGCTTATAACTGAAAATCACCTTCACGTTTCCGTTTTGTTCTCGTATAAAAACGGGATGAGAAATAGTGTAAAGAAGCGCGAATCATCATCCCGGACCAAGGTCCCAATGACAGATAACGACGATCTCTTCGGGGGCGCCGCGGCCAAGCGCGCCGCGCCTGCCACGGCCCGCAACGCCGCCGTCAAGGTCTCCCGCCAGGCGCCTTCCCAGGGCACGCCGGGCGAGGACGGCTATGACGCGTCGGCCATCGAGGTGCTGGAGGGGCTCGAGCCCGTCCGCCGCCGGCCGGGCATGTATATCGGCGGCACGGACGAGAAAGCCCTGCACCATCTCTTCGCCGAGGTGATCGACAACTCCATGGACGAGGCGGTCGCGGGCCACGCGACCTTCATCGAGGTGGAGCTGGAAGAAGGCGGCTGGCTGTCCGTGACCGACAACGGGCGCGGCATCCCGGTCGATCCGCACCCCAAGTTCCCGAAGAAGTCGGCGCTCGAAGTGATCATGACCACGCTCCACGCGGGCGGCAAGTTCGACTCGAAGGTCTACGAGACATCGGGCGGCCTGCACGGCGTCGGTGTGTCGGTGGTGAACGCGCTGTCCGAGATCCTCGAGGTCGAGGTCGCCCGCGGCCAGACCCTGTACCGGCAGATCTTCTCCCGCGGCATCCCGCAGGGCAAGATCGAGACCGTGGGCCGTGTGCTCAACCGGCGCGGCACCAAGGTGCGCTTCAAGCCCGACTGGCAGATCTTCGGCAAGGAGGCTCTTTTCCAGCCCCGCCGCCTGTTCAAGATGGCCCGCTCCAAGGCCTATCTGTTCGGCGGCGTTGAGATCCGCTGGAAATGCGCCCCGTCGCTGGTCGAGGGCGTCGCCAACGTTCCGGCGGAAGCGACCTTCAAGTTCCCGAACGGCCTGAAGGACTACCTGCTCCACGACATCGAGGGCAAGGACCTGGTCACGGACCAGATCTTCTCCGGCAAGATCACCAAGCCCGGCGGCCACGGCTCGCTGGAATGGGCGGTCGCCTGGATGACGAACGAGGACGGATTCTCCACCTCGTACTGCAACACGGTGCCCACCCCTGAGGGCGGCACGCACGATAACGGTCTGCGCATTGCTCTGCTCCGCGGCCTGCGCGAGCACGCCGAGCGCGTGAACCAGGCCAAGCGCATGGCGGCGGTGACCACCGACGACGTCATGGCGACCTGCGCGTCCATGCTGTCCGTCTTCATCCGCGAGCCGGAATTCCAGGGCCAGACCAAGGACAAGCTGGCGACGGTCGAGGCTGGCCGCATCGTCGAGAACTCGATCCGCGACACCTTCGACCACTGGCTCGCGGCTTCCCCGCAGCAGGCCAACAAGCTCCTCGACTGGGTGATCGACCGGGCCGAGGAACGCCTGCGCCGCCGCCAGGAGAAGGAGGTTGCGCGTAAGACTGCAACCCGCAAGCTGCGCCTGCCCGGTAAGCTGGCGGATTGCTCGAACGCCGGCGCCAAGGGCTCCGAGCTCTTCCTGGTCGAGGGCGACTCGGCCGGCGGCTCCGCCAAGCAGGCCCGCGACCGCGCCACCCAGGCGGTGCTGCCCCTGCGCGGAAAAATCCTGAACGTGGCCTCGGCCGGGCGGGACAAGCTGCACCAGAACCAGCAGATTTCTGATCTCGTTCAGGCGCTCGGCTGCGGCCAGGGCTCCCAGTACCGCGAGACCGATCTTCGCTACGAGAAGGTCGTCATCATGACCGACGCAGACGTGGACGGCGCCCACATCGCCACCCTGCTGATCACGTTCTTCTACCGGCAGATGCCGAAGCTCATCGACGGCGGCCACCTCTATCTGGCGGTCCCGCCGCTCTACCGGCTGACGCAAGGAGCGAAGTCGGCCTATGCCCGTGACGAGGCCGACCGCGAACGCCTGATGAAGACGGTGTTCAAGGGCAACGGCAAGATCGAGATCAGCCGCTTCAAGGGTCTCGGCGAGATGCTGCCGGCACAGCTCAAGGAAACCACCATGGACCCGAAGAAGCGCCTGCTTCTGAAGGTGGTGGTGACCGACGAGGAGAGGCTGGACGCCAACGATGTTGTGGAGCGCCTGATGGGCAACAAGCCCGAGGCCCGCTTCGCCTTCATCCAGGAACGCGCGGCGTTTGCCGACGAGGCGGATCTGGATATCTAAGCGAAGGTCGACGCGGAGGGCACTTCGCGGCTCTTCGTGGCAGAGTTGGCTTCGCATGCCATTCACCTGCATGAATGCGAAGAGCCGGCGATTGCTCGCCGGCTCTTGTGTTGTCAGGTCAGGTTTTGCGAGCCGCCGCTACAGCGTGTAGAGGCTGAAGTTGGCGGCCGACAGGGCCGTGCCGGCGGTGAGCTGCGCGAACTGCACCTGGGCCACATTACCAAGACTGTTGCCTGTGCCGTCCGCATCGTAGAACAGCCCGCCCGTGGCCTGGTTGTACACGATCCGCTGCGCCGACGTGGTGGCCCAACCACCGAGGCCGAAGGCCGACGCCTTGAGCAGATGGTTCACGTAGTACGAGCCATACGTCGTCTCGACAAACGCCACGTCCTGGAAGCCGAAGATGTGCGTCTCCAGGGCGATCTTGTCGCCCTCGGCCGCGCTGAAGTCGGCAAGCGTGTCCACGTTGCCAGCCCCGAGCACCGCATCGAACTGGAACACGTCCGCCGCCGACCCGCCACTCAGGGTATCCGCCCCGGCGCCGCCGCTCAGCGTGTCATAATACAGGCCGCCGCTCAGGAAGTCGGCGCCTGCGCCGCCAACCAGCTCGTCATTGCCGTTCTGGCCGTAGAGGCTGTTGTTGCCGGCATCCCCGATCAGCACGTCGCTGAACTGCGAGCCGTTCAGCGCCTCGATGCTGCCGTAGACGTCACCGTAAGCCTCACCGGAGTTGATGGCAGAGTTGGCCAGGCTGACCCGCACGCCCGTGACGGCATTGAGGTAGGAGGCAAAGTCGTAGCCGTTGCCGCCGTCCATGGTGTCGGCGCCCCAGCCGCCCTCGAGCACGTCGTTGCTGTCGCCGGCCAGCAGGCGGTCGTTGCCATCCCTGCCTGAGAGCACGTCCTCGCCCCAGCCGCCGTAGAAGGTGTTGTCGGCGCTGTTGCCGGTGAGCGTGTCGGCAGCATTCGAGCCGTAGATGCCTTCGATCGACACGAACACGTCGCCGTAAGCCTCGCCGGTGTTGTAGGCCGCATTGGACATGTTGACCGTCACGCCGGTGGTGTAGGCGACAAAGTCGTAGCCGTTGCCGCCGTCGAGCCAATCGGCCCCTGCCCCGCCGTCGAGCACGTCGTTGCTGTCGCCGGCCAGCAGGTAATCGTTGCCGGCCATGCCCATCAGCACGTCCTCGCCCCAGCCGCCGTAGAAGGTGTTATTGACAGCATTGCCGGTCAGCTTGTCGGCATAGTTCGAGCCGTAGATGCCCTCGATGCCCTCATACGTGTCGCCCGCAGCCTCGCCGGTGTTCTGCGACGCATCGGTGAGGTTGGCGGTCACGCCTGTGGTGTAGGCCACGAAGTCGGTGCCGGCGCCGCCGATGAGCCAGTCGCCGTCGGCGCCGCCTTCGAGCACGTCGTCGCCGCCGCCGCCGACGATGTAGTCGCGGCCGGCCAGGCCTACCAGGCGGTCGTTGCCTTCGTGGCCGTAGAGATTGTTGCCTACCCCATTGCCGGTGAGCGTGTCGTTGAACTGCGAGCCGGCCAAGGCTTCGATGCTGCTGTAGATGTCGCCCGCCGCTTCGCCGCTGTTGCGCCAGCTCTCCGAGAGATTGGCCACCACGCCTTCTAACGCAAAGTAGTAGCTCGCAAAGTCGTAGCCTGCGCCGCCATAGAGCCAGTCCGCGCCGCCGCGGCCTTCCAACGTGTCGTCGCCGCCATTCCCGTAGAGCTCGTTGCCCAGGTGGTTGCCGGCCAGTTCGTCCTTGTAGTCCGAGCCGCCGATGCCCTCGATCGACACGTAGCTGTCGCCTGCGGCATCGCCCGTGTTGCGCCAGCTCCGCAGCAGATCGGCCACCACGCCTGATGTCGACGTAAAGTAGCCCGCATAGTCGAAGCCTTCACCGCCATCGAGATAATCGGAGCCAGCTCCACCAACGAGATTGTCGCTGCCGTTGCCGCCATCGAGCGTGTCGGCGCCTAAGCCGCCGTCGACCAGGTCGTTGCTGTCGCCGGCAAGCAGATGATCGTCACCGAGCAAGCCGGAGAGCGTATCCTCGCCCCAACCGCCGTAGATGGTATTGTTGAGGCCGTTGCCGATGAGCTTGTCGGCATAGTTCGATCCGTAGATGCCCTCGATGCTATCGTAGCTGTCGCCCGCCGCCTCACCGGTGTTGTGCCAGGCCTCCCAGAGATTGACCGTCACAGCCGTCGTATAGCTCACAAAGTCGATGCCGGCGCCGCCGATGAGCCAATCACCCTCGGCACCGCCTTCGAGCACGTCGTCGCCGCCACCGCCGACGATGTAGTCGCGCCCGGCCAAGCCGACCAACCGATCGTTGCCCTCATGGCCGTAGAGGTTATTGCCATCAGCATTACCGGTGAGCGTGTCGTCGAACCGTGAGCCTTCCAGCGCCTCGATGCTGATGTAGCCGTCCCCCGCTGCTTCGCCGGTGTTCAAAGCCCTGTTCGACAGATTGGCCACCACACCTGCGGTTGCATGGTAGTAGCTGGCAAAGTCGTAGCCGGCACCGCCGTCGAGCAGATCGGCACTGCTCCGCCCTTCCAGCGTGTCGTCGCCGCCCTTGCCGTAAAGCTCGTTAGCAGCATGGCTGCCTGCAAGCGCGTCGTTGTAGGCCGAGCCTACAACGCCTTCGATGGAAATATGGATGTCGCCGGCCGCGTCACCTCTATTGCGATAGTTTTTGCTTCTTATCAGATCCACCACGACGCGTTCTTTAGCGGTGGTGTAGTCAGCAAAATCGTAGCCTGCGCCACCATCGAGGCTGTCCGCGCCGCTGCCACCGATGAGAGTGTCGTAACCTTCGCTGCCAGACAGGCTATCGTCACCAGCCAAACCGGAGAGCGTATCTTCGCCGAAGCTTCCATGGAGGGCATTGCTAATGTCATCACCGGTCAATTCGTCATTGAACTTAGTACCAGCGATATTCTCAACGCCTGCGTAGAGATCGCCTGCAGCCGAGCCGGTGTTTTGCGAGGCATCGGACAGATTCACCGTCACGGCTTCACCTGCCTCGATGTAGCTTACCATGTCCCATCCGTCGCCGCCGACGAGCACGGAGTCATGGGCGTGGGCATGGAAGGAATCGTCTCCGTCAGCACCATAGAGCAGGCCCTGGCCCTGCATATGGTCATTGCCGACCGTGCCGATATGAGCCTCAATCACGGTGGTTCCGGTGTCCGACACCCGCTTCAGCATGCCATGCTTTTGCGTGGCCGAGGCCTGATCGCCTTCAGCAACGACAACGTCGGCCATCTGCTTATAAGACTCGATATCCCAGTAGGTCGGAAGTTCACCGCCCCTCTCGAATTCTCCCTCTGCAGGCATTCCATCGTCGAAATAGATGATATCGCGCGTCGTACTCGCCTCGTCCGGTCGGCCTGGCCGCTCGACCCTATCGATGGTGAAGACTTCCAAAGCAGGGCGGCCCTCATGCAGAATCGCCGTGGATGTTGACTCGCGGGTTTGGACGGTGTTGTCCGTCGAAGTGTGCCTGTCGATTGAGTGGGCGTACCATTTACCGATTTCGAAGCTCTCGTTCTGATACCTATACTCATAGAGCTTCATCTCCGGTCCAGTTGTTCCACTTCCAGATTCATTCAGATTATCTCCAAGAGTTGCGAGCGTGGTCTCTCTCTCGAAGGCCGTACCATTGATGTAGGTGGTTACAACTGTTCCCCAACTGTTGGCCTCGATCCTCTTTATGAGCGTATCGTTCTTATATTCGCTGCTAGTCACCCTTCCTAATATATAGTCTGCAACTTCAACAGTTGTAATGCCATCAACTGGCGCAGTAATAGTTATAGTTAGTGTAGGCTCGCCTTCCAAAGTTTGGTATTCATGTTGTACAACTGCACCAGGGACGTTCGTATACCTGTATATGAAATTGCCCTCGATATTTGACTCTACTATTACTATAGTGCCGTCAGTCCTAGTTGTCGTTTCAACTGCTGAACCATCGGGATATTCCTGAATAGTCGACACATTCCCGGTGACCACCGTGCCATTCGCGCGAATGCCGATCGGACCAGCTCCATCAGTCCCACCTGTGCCCGTCCCTGCCTGCGAACCACCATAGATGAGTGGCCCTCCGTAACCCTTGATGAGGTTATTAATCTCTTCTGCAAGCGTGTAAGGTCTGAGCATCAGTACCTCCCTGCCCCAATCTCGTCGGCGACGGCCAAGGCTGGGGGCATTCTGAGCAAGTAATTGGGGGCGGGTAACTCTCGCTACAGAGAGGATTGCGGGATTATTTGTCGGCTAAGCGCCTGATAAACGTATCAAAAATTTTATCTTCCCATACGTACCGCAACCCATGATGCGCACTGTCCTAACGACAACTCGTGATGGGTCTGCGGGCGCGCACTACCTGCCAATCAATGTTCCGTTTGACCATTCCTGCGACCAGAAAAAATTAAAAAATTTGGAACCACCTTTGAGCCGACGCGTTGTACAAGCTCACCGGCTCAATCTGCCCCCACGGGCCGGTACCTCAAAGGCTCCCCATCGGGAGCCTTATTTTTTGGCTGAACGGCCTGGCACCTCCGCATGGATCTCTTAGGCATCCCGTGCGTCATGACAATGACAGCCGCCGGGCTAGAGCATCGGACCCGAAAGTGGGGGTCACTTTCGGGTCCGATGCTCACCCTCTTTGCTGGCGCATCGTTCGGAGCGGAAAACCGGGTCCACTTTTCCGCACGATGCGCTGGTCGCGGCCAAGCTTGCATGCGACAAGACCCGGTCAACCGAACGAGCTCCTCCCTTGGCCAAACATCCCAACGCCGACACCCCGACCAGCCTGCCCTCCCGCGAGGATGTCGTGTCCTTCATCACCCATGCCCAGGGCAAGGTGAGCAAGCGGGAGATCGCCCATCACTTCAACATCAAGGGCAGCGACCGCATCTGGTTGAAGCAGATCCTGAAGGATCTCGAGATCGAGGGGGTTGTCGACCGCCGGGGCAAGACGGTCCACAAGGCCGGCCAGCTGCCGCCGGTCGTGATGGCGGACATCACCAAGCGCGACCGGGACGGCGAACTCATCGCGGTGCCGACCGAGTGGGACGAGGAGGAGCACGGCTCGATCCCCACGATCGTCATCGTGGCGCCGCGCAAGCCGCGGCCGGGGATGCCGGTGGCCGGCGTCGGCGATAGGGCGCTCCTGCGGGTCGATCCGCTCCGGCCCGGCGATATCCACCGCTATTCCGGCCGCGTCACCAAGATCATCGCCAAGAAGCAGGCGCAGGTGCTCGGCATCTTCCGCGGCCTGCCCGAGGGCGGCGGAAGGCTGATCCCGGTCGACAAGAAGTCGCGCGACCAGGAGCTGCAGATCAGGCCCGGCGACGAGGGCGAGGCCCAGGACGGCGACCTGATTGCCGTCTCCATCGTCAAGCACGGACGCTTCGGCCTGCCGACCGCGAAGGTGAAGGAGCGCCTCGGCTCCGTGAAATCCGAAAAGGCCGTGAGCCTCATCGCGATCTTCGCCCACAACATTCCCAACGAATTCCCGAAGGCGGTGCTGGACGAGGCAACCGCGGCGAAACCCGCCACCCTGGAGGGCCGCGAGGATTGGCGCACCCTGCCCCTCGTGACCATCGATCCGCCGGATGCCAAGGACCACGACGACGCCGTCCATGCGGTGCCGGACGACGACCCGAACAATTCCGGCGGCTTCATCGTCACTGTGGCGATTGCCGACGTGTCGGCCTATGTGCGCCCCGGCTCAGCCATGGACGGGCAAGCGCAGGAGCGCGGCAACTCGGTCTATTTCCCCGACCGGGTCGTGCCCATGCTGCCGGAGCGGATCTCCAACGATCTCTGCTCCTTGCGGCCGCGGGAGGATCGCCCAGCACTTGCGGTCCGCATGGTGATCGGCCCCGATGGGCGAAAGATCCGCCACAGCTTCCACCGGGTGATGATGCGCTCCGCTGAGAAGCTGTCCTACAGCCAAGCTCAAGCCGCCATCGACGGCCGCCCGGACGAGGTCACGACGCCGATCTATGAGACGATCCTGAAGCCCCTCTGGGCCGCCTACGAGCTGGTGAAGAAGGCGCGTGACATCCGCGAGCCGCTCTTTCTCGACCTGCCCGAGCGCAAGATCGTGCTGAAAGATGACGGCACCGTGGACCGGGTCTTCGTGCCGGAGCGGCTGGAAGCGCACAAGCTCATCGAGGAATTCATGATCCTCGCCAACGTGGCTGCGGCGGAGGCCCTGGAGCAGGCGAGTTCGGACCTCATCTACCGGGTCCACGACGAGCCCTCGCTGGAGAAAATGCGCTCTTTGAGCGAGGTGCTGGCCTCCATCGGCCTCAAGATCCCAGGACAAGGGCCGATCAGGCCGGAGCTGTTCAACCGGATCCTGCGCAGCGTCGAGGGCTCGGAGCACCAGCTCTTCATCAACGAGGTGGTGCTGCGCTCCCAATCCCAGGCCGAATACTCGGCGGAGAATTACGGCCATTTCGGCCTGAACCTGAAGCGCTACGCCCACTTCACCTCGCCCATCCGGCGCTATGCGGACCTCATCGTCCACCGGGCGCTCGTCTCTGCCCTGAAGTTCGGCCGGGACGGCCTGCCCGAGAGCACAACCCGGGCGGAGCTGATCGAGATCAGCGCCAAGATCTCGGCGGCCGAGCGGCGGGCCATGGCGGCGGAGCGTGAGACAATCGACCGCCTGATCGCGCACTTCCTGGCAGACCGGATCGGGGCCACATTCAATGGACAGATCTCAGGCGTGTCGAAGGCCGGGCTCTTCATCAAGCTGAGCGAGACCGGCGCGGACGGCTTCGTTCCGGCCGCCACCATCGGCAACGACTATTATCGCTATGACGAGACCACCCACTCGATGCGTGGCGAGGATACCGGCGAGACCTACCGCCTCGGCGACAAGGTGGAGGTAAAGCTGGTGGAAGCCGCGCCTGTGGCCGGGGCGCTTCGCTTCGAGCTGCTCACAAAGGGCCGATTCACCGGGAAGACCGGTGGCGGCGGCAGGAAGGGCGGCAAGCGGCCGGCCCGCCGGGCCAAGGCGGCGGAAGCCTCGGCCCGCTCCCCGACCAGGGTGAAGGTCAAACGGCGCGGGCGCGCCTGACGAAAAGGACTAGACATGTCTCTGACGATCAAGACCGCTATTCCGGTCGATGCGAACGAGGTGAAGGTCGTGCCCGCCATGCGGCGCGGCTTCCTGAACCGTTGCCCGGCCTGCAATCGAGGCCGCCTCTTCGGGCGCTTCCTGAAGGTCGTGGATCATTGTGAGGGCTGCGGGACGGAGTTTCACCATCACCGGGCCGACGACCTGCCGCCCTATCTGGTGATCTTCATCGTGAGCCATATCATCGGCTACGGCATCCTCATGACCGAGACCAAGATGGAGGTACCGATGTGGATGCATCTGGCCACGTGGCCGGCACTCACCCTGATCCTGTGCCTTGCCCTGCTCCAGCCCGTGAAAGGCGCTGTCGTGGGGCTGCAATACGCGCTAGGTATGCATGGCTTCGGGGCGGCCCGGGCCAAGAACGCCGACGAGGACAACTAAACGTGACGGATATCGAAACCCTGGCGAAGATGGATCGCCTCGTTTCCGCTGAGACCAACCCCAAGGCCCCCGTCCTTCGCCCTGTCGACGCCGCAACCCTCATCATCATCGACCGCAAGCCGAAAACCCCAAAGGTCCTCATGGGCAAGCGCCATGCGGGGCTCAAGTTCATGCCGGGCAAGTTCGTGTTCCCCGGCGGGCGCATCGAGGCCGGCGACCGCTCCATGACGGTGACGGGCGCGCTTCACCCCCGCGCGGAGCAGGCCCTCATGGCCCGGGTGACGCGTCCCTCCGCCCAGCGCTGCCGGGCCCTGGCTTTGGCATCCATCCGGGAGACCTTCGAGGAGACCGGGCTGATGCTCGGCACCAAGGAGTACGGCAGCCCGGAACGCGCGCCGGCCGGCACCGCTTGGACAGCGTTTCAGGAGCAGGGCGTTCTTCCTGATCTCGAATCCCTCCACTTCATCGGCCGGGCTATCACGCCTCCGAAGCGCGTCAGGCGCTTCGACACCCGATTCTTCGCTGTTGACCGGACTGCCATTGCGGACGAGGTCGGAGGTGTCATTGGGCCCGAAGCAGAGCTTGTGGAACTGGCCTGGGTGACCATCGATCAGGCCAAGGCCCTGGACCTGCCACCCATCACCACGGTGATCCTCGGCGAACTGGAGGCCCGCATCGCCGCCGGATTCGCCCCCCGGCTCCCGGTTCCGTTTTTCCACCAGCAGCGCGGCCGGTTCGTAAGGGAGCTGCTGTAGGGCTCCGGGGCCAGGAATTGCATCTCCCCTCGCCTGTCACCCTTGACTGGCTCACGATAATCGGGCATGGGAACCGCACGATTTTCCGGCCGGGTTCGCCCGGCCTTTGCGTTTCGGTGAGGCCTCAAAGCCAACCGAGCGCCTGAACCGAACAAGAGGTCCGACCATGGCCAAAGCCGCAACGATCAAAGTGAAGCTCGTCTCCACCGCCGACACGGGCTATTTCTACGTGACGAAGAAGAACTCGCGCACGATGACCGAGAAGCTCAACTTGAAGAAGTATGACCCGGTCGCGAAGAAGCACGTCGAGTTCAAGGAAGCCAAGATCAAGTAAGGCTCCCGGCAAAAATTCATATAAAAACCGCCCCACAAGGGCGGTTTTTTCGTCTCTGCACGATGGAAGGCAGCCCAGCAGGGGCTGCCTCCTTTGCTTAGCGGCTCGAGCGGGTGTCTTCCCACCGGCGGACCCGGTCCATCTCGCGGTTATGGCGGCGGAGCGAGCCGGTGACGACCACATCCCCGCGAGTGGTTCGATAGTAAGCCGCACGGTCGCGGTCACGATACACAACGCGGCTGCGATAGCGCGGTTCACGATAGACCACACGGGTCGCTACTCGCGGCTGACGGTAGACCACACGGGTCTGGTAGACGGGAGCCGGCTGGTAGACGACTCGTGTCACGGGCGCCGAGTAATACCCATAAGCCGGAGCGCTATAGGCCGGATAGGCTGCAGGATAGCCGTAGCCATAACCGTAGCTCGAACGATATCCATAGGCAGGAGCGCCGTAGGGATAATAGCCATAGCCGTAACCCGGATAGGCATAAGACGGGGTGGCTGCGGCGGTGAGCAGACCGCCGATCACGGCTCCGCCGATCAGGCCGGCCGCAACGGCGCCGCCGTTATTCCAGCCCCCGCGATGATAGCGCCGGTACTGAGCGTCGGCCGACCCAACACTTCCGACAGTGATGATGGCAACACTTGCCAGTAATGCGAACCTCTTCATGGTGAACCTCGTGAGAAGCGGCAAATACCCTTCAATATAAAATTAATTCAGAACTTGAGTTTTGGTTCAAAGCTTAGCTGCCAAACCCTTATCTTTCTTAGTGAAATCACGGTTTTCTGAAAGTTTGTTCAGAATTGCTCCGCGCCTGAAGCAACAGAAGTCCTGGACTCACGAGCCGGCAGCCCCTCGCGAGGCTGAACAGCTCACTGCGCATAGACCTGCGAGCGCGGGAAAATGGTGTTGCCAGCCACCACCTGGGCGATCACGCCGGCGATCTTGTCGCCGCCCTTCGCGGAGGGCTCGATGGGATTGGCGTAGTCGTCCGGCTCGTCGCAGATCAGCCGCAGGTCAATCAACGGGAGCCTGCGGGCAAAGGCCTCGCGGCTGATGACGTCGTTGAAGATGGACAGGGCCATCACGACAAGGCGCTGCTCCTGGGGATCGGGGAAACGGGCATCGTAGATGGTGCAAATAGCAGTCGGCAGGCGCTGATCGAGAATTCGGTCCAGCATGGCGCGGTAATTGTTGGCGAACTCGTCCTGCACGGCCGCAAATCTGCCGATCACCTCGGCAACGGAGCGTGCCTGCTCGCGCAGGATCCCGCTGTTGCGCAGGGCGTCGTTGCCCCCGACGCTCACAATGAGATAGCTTGCGTCCGACGGCACCCGGGATAGTTGGCTCAAGACCCCGGTTGTGACGGCGCCGTCGACCGCGCAGAGAGTTGCCCTCCAGCCTCCCGGAAGCTTCGCCTGAACCTGCTTCACCACATCGGGCTCGCCGCGCCGCACATAAGAGCCGTTGTCGAAGATGCTGTCGCCGAGCAGGACGACGTGGGTCATGAACCTCTCCCGAGCAGCCGGTTCAGGGTTGGGATCAGGTGGGTGGTCAAATACGGCTTGGCAACGAACTCAGCCCCAGGCGGCACAGGACCCGAGGTGGCGTCCGAATGACCCGACATCATCACCACCGCGAGGTTCGGCCAGCGCTTGCGTGCCTGATCGGCAAGCTCGTGCCCATCAATCCTGCCGGGCAGATGAGCGTCGGTTACGAGGCCATGAACCGCGTATGCGTTCTCAAGATGCTTCAGGGCCTCGTCCGAATCCTCTGCCTCCACGACCTCGAAGGAGGCCTCCCGCAGATGGCGGGCGGTGGCCTGCCGGATGGTCGGCTCCTCGTCCACCAGAACGATTACCAGGGATTGATCTTGCGAAGGCACCCGCACGTTCCTTGCCTCAAGAAGAAAGCGTGTCGCGACAACTGAGGCGGAGCAGTCCTTGTTCCGGCGCAGTCTCTGCATGCGTCCCCGGAACGGGGTGTCGCAGGCGGACGTTGATCCTATGCCCGATGTCGGGACGAGGAGAGATCAGATGATCGAAACGCTCAAGGTATCCCTGCTGACCATGATGCTGACTGTCTGGAGCACCATCGCCATGGCCCAGACAACGCCGGGCGGCACGCCTGGCACCCCTGGCGGTGGCACAACCTCTCCTGGGACGACGACGGGCGCTACTCCGGGCGCTGCTGCTGGGGAAGGCATGGACTGGGTCTGGATCATCGTCGCGGTCGTCGTCATTGCGGCCCTTCTCTACTACTTCCTCGGCCGCGGCCGCAGCACGCGGGTCTGATGACCCGCGCGATCAGTGCCGGTCAGGTTGGCGGCGGCTCGCTGCCAGCCTGAAAGAACGGCCGGAAGTTCTCCAGCCAGGATGCAAGCCAGAACTCGAGGGCTGTCCTGGCGGCCTGCTCCGTGGGTCCATAGCCCCACACGTCCTCCTGCAGGGGGGTCGACCAGATCCAGAACCGATTGCTGCCGTCATAGGCCACGCTGCCCACCTCGACGGACCCCACGAAGCCGACATGGCGGTTCAGCGGCACGCCAGCCACCTGATCCTGCCGCCACTCGATCCTGCTCATCCGGCGCTGCGCCCTCTCGCTGATGTCCGGCGAAGTAGAGCGGACGGGTGTCCGCACAAGGTCGA
The DNA here is from genome assembly GCF_036314045.1 of Microvirga sp. CF3062. NCBI lineage: Bacteria > Pseudomonadati > Pseudomonadota > Alphaproteobacteria > Hyphomicrobiales > Methylobacteriaceae > Microvirga > Microvirga sp. CF3062. Next base: position 158,582 of record NZ_JAYGGN010000004.1, on the reverse strand, counting down.
GCCCGCGCGGAACAGGCGCGCGCCCATGACGTTGGCGAACAGACCCTGAGGGAGAGATCCGATGGAAGGCGGCGCCATCTGGCTGATGACGATCGGAACGATCATCGTGCTGTCCGCCCTTATCGTCGGCATCGCCACGCTGCTTCGCCGGCGCCGCCGCTCCCTTAAGTAACAGCCCCGAAAGGACGCGACTTTGAAGCTTGAACTCATCCACAAATGGGCCTGCCCCTACTCGGCCCGCGTGCGCGATTTCATCGAAGAGCGCGGATTGAAAGACCAGATCGCATTCATGGAAGTCGATGAGATGGAAGGCGCGAAGGACAGGTTGGAGCAACTGACAGGAAAGACCCAGGTGCCCTGCCTCGTGGCCGATGGGGAGCCGATCCTGGAGAGCCGTGACATCATTCAGTGGCTCGACCAGAACCTTGGTGGTGCGCAAGGCGCTGCCCAGGCGTGAGAGCGTCATCATGCGTTTCCTCCCCACCCGTGTGCATGGCGTAGTCGATTACCTCTGGGGCATTGCGCTCATGGCAAGCCCATGGCTCTTCGGCTTTGCGGATGTGCCGGCCGCCACACGGGTGGCCGTCATATTCGGCGCGGGAGCGATCCTGTATTCCGTTCTGACGGCCTACGAACTCGGTCTCCTGAAAATCCTGCCGATGCCGATGCACCTGATCCTCGACGGGCTCGGCGGGATCGTACTGGTGGCCTCCCCGTTCCTGTTCGGCTTTGCCGACCGGGTGCTCTGGCCGCACGTTGTCTTCGGCCTGTTCTCCGTCGTGGCGTGCTTTGTCACACGTCTCGAACCCATACTGTCGACGGGCCGCCGGGAACCGGCCTGAATACCCAGAAAGCCTCGTTGACGGGCATTCCGGTCAGGCGCAGCATCATGGCGCCACAAGGGAGGCGGCCATGTTCGAGAGCATCGTCCAGGCGAGTGAGGCCCACCGCGAAAGCGCCCATCGGATGGTGGGATCCCTCAGGATGGCCATGAAGGGCTGCCCTGAATGCCGCACGTCGCAGATGATCGCGTCGCCCAGCCTCGGCATCTGCGACGATTGCGGATTGAGCTTGGTGGTGCTGCCGCGCGAATAGCCTCTCCTGGCTAGCCGCATCCCCGTAGCCTATCCTGTGAACCACCCTCTATGCTCGGCGTTCGGAGAGTCGGATGGCATTGACTGGGTGGATCGATCGGGCGGGCGAACGCATCGGCGCGCGAGGCGCGGAGCTGAAGCTGGCGTTGCGGGTGACCATCGCCGGTATCCTGGCCTATGGGGTCACCCGTTTCTTCGACATGCCACAGGGCTATTGGGCGGTCATCACCGCCGTCGTCGTGATGCAGGCGAGCGTCGGAGGCTCCCTCAAGGCTGCCGTCGAGCGGTTCAGCGGCACTCTCGCGGGAGCGGTCTATGGCGGCGTGATCGCTGCCTTCGTTCCGCACGGATCCGCTGTGACCCTCGGCATCACCATCATCGTGGCCCTGTTTCCCCTTGCGCTCCTCGCGGCCATCAAGCCGGCCTTCCGCGTGGCGCCCATCACGTCGCTCATCATGCTCCTGCCGCCTGCGGGGCAGGCCATCGGCCCCCTCGCCTCGGCCATCGACCGGGTGCTGGAGATTACGCTCGGCAACATCGTCGGCGTGCTCGTCGCCCTGTTCGTACTGCCGGCGCGGGCCCATACCCTGATGACGGAAGCCGCCGCCAAGGTCGTGTCGCTCAACGCGGAGCTCGTCAGCGTATTCATCGACGAGCTGACTGCGGGTCCCGAGGGGCGCGCATCACTGCAGAAGATCCATCCCCAGATCCGCTCGGCCCTTAAAAGGGCGGAAGCCGCCGCCGATGAAGCGGCGCGGGAGCGCCGGACCCACCTCACCGAGGCTCCCGATCCCGAGCCGCTCATTCGCACCCTCTACCGGGTGCGCCATGACCTCGTGATGATCGGACGCGCGGCTTCCGGTCCCCTGCCCGCCCCGGTTCTGGACAGGCTCAGGCCCTCGCTCACGATCCTCCATCAGGCCACCCGCACGCTGCTCCTGAATCTGGCCGACGCCCTCCAGCACCGTACGAAGCCGCCGGATCCGGAAGCCTTTCGAGCCGCCCTGGAGGCATTCACCAGCGAAGCGGACACGCTGCGAGCGAATGCGCTCGTCCGCAAATTGTCCGGAAAGGCGTTCGGACAGGTTTTTGCGTTGGGTTTTTGCCTTCGAGCAGTTCCAGAAGAACCTCGGCGACCTGCTTGCCCGCACCGATGAGCTCGCATCGGGACGCACCAAACTGGCTCCAGGGAGTTGATGTGCCTGTGGCTCGAATATCCAGGTCAGCACCGATGTGGCTTCTCATCCTCGTTCTCGGCATTGCCCTTCTCTATGCGAGCCTGGTGCTTGTCACGGCCTTGTTCCAGACCAGGATGCTGTTCCCGGCGCAGATGGCGGCTGCCAATCGCCCTCCGTTGCCGTCATCCGCGGAACGGCTTGAACTGATGACACCCGATGGCGATCGCCTCGTCGGCACGCGGCTTGGGAACATGTCGGGCGGGAAACCGCTCATGCTAGGCTTCGGCGGCAATGCCTGGAATGCGGATGCCGTCGCTCTCACCCTGCACGGGCTTTTCCCGGATCATGAAGTGATCGCCTTCCACTATCGTGGCTATCCGCCGAGCATCGGCGCGCCGAGCGCGAAGGCGCTGTTTGCGGATGCGCTGACGATCTTCGATCATCTGGAACGGGAGCGTCCCCGAAAGGTTGTGGCGGTGGGTTTCAGCATCGGCAGCGGTGTGGCGGCCTATCTTGCGCACCAGCGAACGGTTGCAGGCTTGATCCTGGTCACGCCGTTCGACTCGCTGAAGGCCCTGGCGCGCGAGCACTTCTCCTGGGCGCCAACGGGTGTCCTCCTGCGCCACCACATGCCGACCATCGATCTGGTGAAGGATCGGCAGACGCCGACAGCGCTGATTATGGCAGGTCGTGACACCATCGTGCCTGCGCGCCGCAGCGAGTCCCTGCGGAGCGCCATTCCCAATCTCGTACTGGATCGAACGATCGCAGATGCGGGACACAACGATCTCTACCAGCATCCCGCCTTCATGGCTGCGATACGCGAAGCGGTGGGCCTCTTCGAAGCCGCCGCTTCGCGCTGAGAGCTTACCCCTCGTAGAGCGGCACCAGTTCCATTTCGGGCACCAGCACCAGCCCCTTGTCGGTGATGCGGATCTCCGGGATCACCGACAACGGGATCAGGTTGAAGCCCATATAGGCGATCTTGCAGCCGGCCTTCTCCCACGCGGCCTTGAGCGTACGCGTCTCCTCGGCCACTTCTGTCACGCGCTTGTCGGAGAGAAGGCCCGCGATGGGCAGCGGCACCATGGCGACGACTTGGCCCTGATCGACCACACAGACGCCGCCCTGAGATTCGATGAGCGTCTCGAGCGCCACGCGCATGTCGGCCTCGTTGGTGCCGGCCACGATCACGTTATGCGAGTCGTGCCCGACGCTGCTCGCCACTGCACCGCTCTTCAGGCCGAAATCCTTGAGCAGTCCATGCGCCACGCCCTTGCCGCCCGTGCGGCCATGGCGCTCGATCACGGTGACGAAGGTGAGGTCGTTCTTCGTCAGCAGAGCGTCCCAGTTCTCTTCCTTCTGCAATTGCATCTTGTCGTGAAAGAGCACGATGCCCGGCAGCGCCACGCGGATCACGTTGGCCGTGCAGGCTTTTGTCGGCAGGTCCGGGATCAGCTTCGGGACGTTCGGAATGTGCACCGTGCGATAAGCTTTCTCCGGGTAGCGGTAGCGCTTGGAGAGCGCCTGATCGAGCACGAGCGTGATCTTTTTCGACTCGACCACGAGTTCGCCGCCGTACCAAGTGTTCTGCACGTCGAGATCGTCGTTGAGCAGCACGAGATCGGCGCGGCGTCCGCCGCCGAGGCCGCCGATCTCGCCATCCATGCCGAAGCGAGTGGCGGGATGGAGTGAGCCCATGCTCCACGCCTGCTCGCGGCTTAATCCCGCGCGGCGCGCTTCGCGTGTCACCCAGTCCATGCCGAACATCATGAGATCGTCCGCATCGCGATCATCGGTGCAGACGCAGATGCGCTTATGCGAGGAGCCGAGCTCCGTGATGGTCTTGATGGCCTCAGGCAGCGAATGCCAGGGCGTCGTGGGCGGGCCACCGCGCAGGAAGATCCACACGCCGGCATCGAGCAGGTCGTCGGCGATGTCCCGGTTGATCGCCTCATGCGTGTCGGTGACGCCGCTCGCCGCATAGGCTGCCACGAACTCGCGCCCGTAGATATGGCCCGACACCGGCTTGCCGCGCTCCAAAGCCGCCGCGAGGATTGCGTGGCTGCGCTCGTCGCCCATGGCCACGGGCACGAAATCCATCTTCTCGCCGAGCGCCGCCGCTTCCGGCCAGCGGTCGAACAGGGCTGCGATCTTTTCGGGGGTCAGGTCACCGCCGGCTGTTTCCAGCTCGGGCGATGTCGCCGGCACGGTGCTCGGCACGGTCAGGAAGATCGAGAGCGGGGCATGGCGCGCGTCTTCCAGCATCATCTCGATGCCGGCTGCATCCATCACGTTGCCGATCTCATGGCTGTCGCAGAAGATCGTCGTTGTGCCGTTGAGCAGTGCCGCCTCCGCATAGGCGCATGCCGTGATCATGCTGCTTTCGATATGGATGTGCGGATCGACCAGACCGGGCGCGATGATGCCGCCGCGGGCGTCATAGACCCGGCCCGGCGTGCCACCGACCTGCCGGTAGGAACCGGCCGGCTTCACGGCGGCGATGCGTCCGCCGGCGATCCACACCTCCCGCTCGGGCGCGATGCGTTCGCTGTAGGTGGACAGCACTCGGGCACCGGTGATCACGAGATCGGCGGGCGCGCGGCCGGATGCGACATCGGCCAGGCGCCGGGTCATGATGGACAAGGGAGAAACGGAAAAGCGGGTCAGCGCCGTCTTGGGCGGCAAGGAAGGTGTGCGGTGGTCCATGATCCCTCATCCCGATTGGAAAGCGTTGCCCTAAGCTAGCAGGGCGGGATCGGAACCGCATCCCGCATTGCACGGGAGGCAAGTTGACCTAACGGCATATTCCCTTACGGCCAAGCTTGGCTTAAACAGGAAAGTAGCTGATTCGTTTGAAGAAACAGGAGGTTCGAGCCGAACCCGCCTGAGGAGACAGCTGGCCAAAACAAAAGGCGCCTTGCGGCGCCTTATTGGAAAAGTTGGTGGCCAGCCGGGAGCAGCGTTGAGGAGGCAACGATCTGCTCCCAGGCTGGCCGTGCCTACGAAGTCCCAGGAGATGCGGCGGACCTGAGCATCCGTAGGGCATTTCTTCCGCTCTGGGCGGAAACTATTGACGAACGTATAAGAAACATGGGGCGATGCAAGCGTCCATGTGGCCAAAAAGCGGCATTTTCCCAGAAAATTTAAAGCCAAGGTATCTCAAGGAGATGAATCCGCTTGCTCAGGCGTCGGATTCACCCCGGCTAAGGATCTGGGCAAGTCATGCCGGCTTGCCGTCTGCCTCAAGGTAAGTTTTCACGGTCGCGATGAACTTGGCGACCGAGATTGGCTTGGACATATAGGCTTCGCAGCCGCCTTCCCGAATCCGCTCCTCGTCGCCTTTCATGGCGAACGCCGTGATGGCAATCACCGGGATCGACTTGAGCTCTTCATCCGCCTTGAGCCAGCGGGTCACCTCGAGACCGGAGACCTCAGGCAACTGGATATCCATGAGGATAAGATCCGGCTTGTGAGCCCGGGCCAGCTCCATGGCCTCGATGCCATGGCTGGTCTTGAGGGTCGCATAGCCATGGGCCTCGAGGAGATCGTTGAAGAGCTTCATGTTGAGTTCGTTATCCTCAACAATGAGCACGGTCTTCTTCATTGGCACTATCCCGGGGCCCAAAACGCACTTCACCGGCCCGAATTTTCGTCTGATGGTATAGTTAGGTCCAAACCTATTGATGAAATGCAAACTGACAGCATGAACACACCCTTAAAAAGAGTTACCCGCGAGGAGGCCGAAAATGTCGCAGTGGGGGCCTTTGCCTTCATCACGAGCGACGAGGAGCGCCTTGGGCGGTTCCTGGCCGTCTCAGGCCTCGGGCCGGACACTATTCGCTCCGCCGCCTCGTCTCCGGGCTTCTTCGCAGGCATCCTGGACTATGTTGTGTCCGACGAGCCGCTGCTGATCGCGCTCGCCAAGGAGATGAACACCAAGCCTGAGCACATCATGGGGGCCCGCTGGACCCTGTCTCCCTCCGAGTTCGAATAGCCTCAACAGCCCATGAGCGACGCGCCCTTCTGCCGTGACTGCCTGACACTGGCCGCCAGCCCCCTGGCGGCACGGTGCACGGCCTGCGGGTCCCCTCGCCTGCTGCGGCACAAGGAGCGTGACAGCCTCTCCATCGCGCATGTGGATTGCGATGCCTTCTTTGCCGCCGTGGAGAAACGGGATGATCCGAGCCTCGCCGACAAGCCGGTGATCATCGGCGGCGGCAAGCGCGGGGTCGTCGCGACCGCCTGCTACGTCGCGCGCACCTATGGGGTGCGCTCCGCTATGCCCATGTTCCAGGCCCTGAAGCTCTGCCCGCACGCGGCGGTGATCAAGCCGAACGGAGAGAAGTACAGCAAGGCAGGCCGCGAGGTCCGCCAGCTCATGCTGGAACTGACCCCGCTGGTGGAGCCCGTCTCCATCGACGAGGCCTTCCTGGACCTCACCGGAACGGAGCGGCTCCATCACGGCAGCCCCGCCCTGACGCTGGCGCGCTTTGCCCGCAAGGTGGAGAACGAGATCGGCATCTCGATCTCGGTCGGGCTCTCCTACAACAAGTTCCTGGCCAAGATCGCATCCGATCTCCAGAAGCCGCGCGGCTTCTCGATCATCGGCCGGGAGGACGCTGCCGACTTCCTGGCTGACAAGCCGGTCGGGATCATTCCCGGAATCGGTGGCTCAGCCCAGGCCCGACTCGCCAAGGTGGGCGTGACGCAGATCGCGCACCTGCGGGATGTCGATTTGAAGACCCTGTTCGGGGCGCTCGGCCGCGACTCGCAGCGCCTGTCCCGGCTTGCCTGGGGCGAGGACCACAGGAGTGTGACGCCGGAGCGGGAGACCAAGAGCATCTCGGCGGAAACAACCTTCGAGACGGACCTGCGGTCCTTCGATGATCTCGAGCCGATCCTCTGGCGGCTCTCCGAGAAGGTCTCGCGCCGCCTCAAGAAGGCGGGTTTGGCCGGGCGCAGCGTGACCCTGAAGCTGAAGGACAAGGACTTCCGGCTACTCACCCGGACCCGATCAGGTCTCGCCCCGACGCAGCTCGCGGCCCGCCTCTTCGACCCCGCGCGACAGCTCCTCAAAGCCTCCTGCGACGGCACCGCCTTCCGCCTCATCGGCATCGGTGCTGCCGATCTGTGCGATGCAGTGGACGCGGACAAGGGCGACCTCGCCGATCAGTCCGTGGTGCGGCAGGCCCATATGGAGGCTGCCATCGACAAGATCCGCGACAAGTTCGGTGTGGGCGCCGTGCAGAAGGGAATCGTGCTGCGCAAGCCTTAGAGCATCGTGCGGAAAAGTGGACCCGGTTTTCCGCCCGAACGATGCTCTAATTCAAAGAGAAAGCATCGGTCAGAGGCAGTGGGTCAGCGCGCGCAGCCGCTCGTCTTCTGGACGTCGAGGCTCTTGAGCTCGCCCTTCAGGGCGAAGTCGCCGTAATCGAGCTTGAGGTCCCGGCTGATACCGTTCTCGAAGAGTTCGAAGGAGATCCGGTAGACCGGGGTCCGATCGGCCTTGCCTTCCTCGAAATAGCTGATGGTGACCGGCCAGCGCGCCAGGGAGGCGAGGTCGTCCTTCCGGACGGCCTCCTCCAGCGAAGCGAGGGCAGCGCCCGGCTCGATCTTCCGTCCGATCAACCCGAGGGTGTCGTAAACCTTGTCGCCCTTGTTGGAGCCGTCATAGACCCTCACCGACAGGGTCGTATCGCCCCGGCGACCGGCCTCAATGAGGCGCTTAAGGTGCTCGGTCGGAAACACTGTCTCGCCGGTAGCACCAAACGCAGTCTTCTTCGGCTGCTTCAGGTCGACATTGAGCGTGCCGTCCGGGGTGATCTTGGCATCACCGTCGACCTCGCTGTCCTTAATCAAACCCTGCCGGAGCGACGTGGACTTGAAATGCATGGTGCGGCCGTCGCCGGTCTCATAGGTGGCCGTCTGGACGTCCATGGTGTTGGCGCCGGACTCGCTGCTGTTGAGGATCGTCACCTGACGGTACTTGAGGGTGTACCCGTCGCAGGCATCGCCGCCGAATTCCATGGCGATGCGTCCCCTCGCGCTCTCGACCCCATTGGATCCGCCCGCCCGCAGGAGCGAGAGATCATAGACGGCCCGATGGGGGGCCAATTGAACCGGGGTTTTCGCCGTTTCCGCGAAAGCGGGCATCAGCGAGGCGATAGACAGGCCGAAGGCCACAACGAACAAACGCATATCTTCTCCCGACGCAACGGTAGCCAAGATAGGCCCCTCTTGCGGACAGGGCAATGTTCCCGCTTGCGTCCTTCCGGCTCATCCGCCACTACTCCGTCCGGATGATGTCACACACGAGGCATTCAATGAGCGCAGTCGACAAGAAACTTCAGGAATTGGGGATCACCCTGCCGACCCCGGCGGCACCGGTGGCGAATTACGTGCCGTTCGTCCGAACCGGCAACTTGGTCATCATCTCCGGGCAGCTCTGCCTCGGGCTCGACGGCAAGATGGCCGATGCCCACAAGGGCAAGGTCGGGGCGGAGGTTTCGCCTGAGGTTGGCCAGCAGGCGGCCCGCCTTTGCGCCATCAATCTTCTCGCCCAGCTGAAGGCAGCCGTCGGCGACCTCGACAAGGTCACCCGCTGCGTGCGCCTCGGCGGCTTCATCAATGCGGTGCCGACGTTCGCCGCTCTCGCCCCCGTCATGAACGGCGCCTCGGACCTGATGGTCGAAGTGCTGGGCGATGCCGGCCGCCATGCCCGTTCCACCGTCGGCGTCGCCGAGCTGCCGCTCGATGCCTGTGTCGAAGTCGAAGGGATGTTCGAAGTCCAATGAGCATTCCAGGCTGGCTCGTCGCGAAGCCCATCGCCCATCGCGGCCTTCACAACAAGTCTGATGGCATCATCGAGAACACGGTCTCGGCCGCAGAAGCCGCCATTGCGCGCGGCTTTCCCATAGAGCTCGACGTTCAGCTGACCGCCGATAACGAGGCTGTGGTCTTCCACGATTTCGAGCTCGACCGCCTCACCGGCCAGACTGGACTGGTGGCCGAGCGCACGCTCTCAGACCTGACCCGGATCGGCATCGCAGGCGCCAAGGGGGGAGACAAGATTCCCTCGTTTACGGACTATCTCGGCACCATCGCCGGGCGCACGCCGCTGGTCGTCGAGATCAAGAGCAAGTTCAACGAGGACATGCGGCTGACGAAGCGGGTCATCGACATCCTCAAGGACTACAACGGCCCGTTCGTCATCAAGTCCTTCGATCCGGATATCGTCGCGCATCTGCGCGAGCATGCACCGCATATCACCCGCGGCTTCATCGGCGAGCTGGAATATGCGTCCAAGGCGGACAGCTACCTGACGCCTGAGAAAAAGCACCGTATGGCCAACCTGCTCCATTTCGGGGAGTCGCAGCCGCACTTCCTGTCCTGGCGCGTGAAGGACATCCCGTGCGCCTCGACGCATCTCAGCAGGCTCCTGGGCAACCTGCCCGTCATGACCTGGACCGTGCGGACGCCCGAGGAACGCGCCCATGCCGAGAAGCACGCGGACCAGATGGTCTTCGAGGGCTTCCTGCCCTAACGGTTGCAAGGACTCCGCCGAGTGATTAGCTCTTAATCCCTAACGGCGGGGTCCCTCCACCCAGTGAGCTTCCAAGTCAAAATCGCCCAGGGTCTGAAGGCGGTTCCTGCCGCCGATTGGGATGCCTGTGCCCAGGGCACAGGATCCGGCGACGACGATCCGTTCAATCCCTTCGTCTCCCACGCATTCCTCTCCGCGCTTGAGGATTCCGGCTGCGTCGGCGCCAAATCTGGATGGGCGCCCCTGCATGTTCTCGTCGAGGACGAAGTCGGGACAATGCTGGGCGCCGCGCCCTGCTATCTCAAGTCCCATTCCCAGGGCGAGTATGTCTTCGACCATTCCTGGGCGGACGCCTATAGCCGCACCGGCGGGCGCTACTATCCCAAGCTCCAGGTTTCAGTGCCGTTCACGCCGGTCACAGGCCCTCGCCTTCTCGTGCCGAGCGGGCCGCGGAGTGCAGAGATCCGCTCTTATGTGATCGCCGGTCTGCGGGCGCTCCGGGATCAGACCGGCGCCTCGTCCATCCATGCGACGTTCCTGCAGCAGGACGATCTCGAAGCACTCACCTCCGAAAATTTCCTGCGGCGGGACGACCAGCAGTTCCACTGGTTCAACGAAAGCTACGGCAGCTTCGAGGACTTTCTGGCGGCGCTTGCCTCCCGCAAGCGCAAGGCGATCCGCCGTGAGCGGCGCGATGCTCTTGGCCCTGGCATCACCATCGAGTGGGTGACGGGCAAGGACATCACGGAGGCGCATTGGGACGCGTTCTTCGCCTTCTACATGGATACCGGTTCCCGCAAATGGGGCAGGCCGTACCTCAACCGCCTCTTCTTCTCGCTCATCGGCGAGCGCATGGCCGACCGGGTACTGCTCGTCATGGCGAAGCGCGACGGCCGCTATATCGCAGGCGCAATCAACTTCATCGGCGACAAGCGCCTCTATGGGCGCAACTGGGGCTGCATCGAGGATCACCCGTTCCTGCATTTCGAGGTCTGCTACTATCAGGCCATCGAGTTCGCCATCGCACGCGGACTCGACCGGGTCGAGGCAGGAGCCCAGGGCGAGCACAAGCTGGCGCGAGGCTACAGGCCCGTGCTCACCTCATCGGCGCACGACATCGCCGATCCCGGACTGCGCCGCGCCATTGAGGCCTATCTCGATCAGGAACGTCTCTACGTGTCCGAAGCGGCGGAAGAGCTGGAAGAGGCTACCCCGTTCAAGCACCGGGAAGAGGATTAAGCCCTGGTAGCAGGCGCACCTTGCCGGGCAGCACGCGCGAAGGCGACGAAGCCTTCGAGAAATTTCCGAAGCTGATCCTCGATCTTCTGGTCTGCAAGGGTGCCGTCTTGATTGAACACGGTCCCGGCCCGCGACACCATCAGGCGACCGCCGGACCAGAAGTCGGCTTTCAGCGTGCGCAGGACCGGGAGCCATGCATTCTGGGACAGAATGGTGCCGAACCCGCCGGGCGAAGCACCTATCACAGCCACGGGCTTGTTCCCGAAAACGCGCTTGATGTCCGCGTCCGGACGGGACAGCCAGTCGATGGCGTTCTTGAACACGCCCGGGATCGAATTGTTGTACTCCGGCGTCACGAGAAGCAGGCCATCGGCAGCGGCAATCACATCCTTCAGAGCGGTCACCCTTTCCGGGATTCCCTCGGCCTCCAAGTCCGCATCGTAAAGCGGAATGCCCCGGATGGTCTCGACGACGAGTTCCGAACCTTCCGGCATCATGCCGGCGGCACTGCGAAGGAGTGCGGTGTTGTACGAGGCTTGCCGCAGGCTTCCCGATAGGCCGATCAGTTTCGTCATAGGGACCTCATGGCCATCCGAGCCCGTCGAGGATATTCCGCTGCGGAATCGGAGGCTCATTCAGGCTAGGGGCCGCTTGAGGTGAGGTCAAACCATGGAGGCTGGGCGAGACACTGCCGCTGGTCTCAAGGCGAAGACAAGTCAACGATGGAGTCCTAGAAATCACGGGATAACAGTTCATATGTGTCCTGCGGACCTCGAACCCTTCTTCCAACGTGTCGAGATTTCATGGAATTGTCTCCTCCCAGTCCCCGGTGCAGCCCAACAGAGACGATTGTCTGCCGCTTCAGGTTTCTAAATCCTTGGATGACGTCGAGCCAAACCCGCCGGAAGCTCCCATGATGCAGCATCGTCTCGCACCTCTGCCGGACTTCCTTGCCAATGGCGGCGCCATGGGCGAGCGCATCCGCCGTTTTGACTGGTCATCGACACTGATTGGCGCCATCGAGACATGGCCGCATTCCCTTCGCACGGCCGTGAGCATGATGCTCCATTCGAAGTTCCCGACCTTCATGGTCTGGGGACCGGAGCTGACCGCCTTCTACAATGACGCCTACAGGCCGATGCTGGGCACCAAGCCGGAGGCCCTCGGCCGCCCGTTTCGGGAAATCTGGTCGGAAGCCTGGAGCGTGATGGGGCCGATTGCCGAGCGGGCTCTCGCCGGCGAGGCAAGCTATTTCGAGGATCTGCCGATCATCCTCGAGCGGAAAGGATACCCGGAGCAGACATGGTGGACATTCTCCTACAGCCCGGTCCATGAGGAGACCGGCGATGTGGCGGGCGTTCTCTGCATCGTGCATGAAACGACCTCGAAGGTGCTGAGCGAGCAGCGTCTTGAGTTCCTTGTTCGCCTTAGCGACCGCCTACGCGGCTTGAACGAACCGATCGAGGTCATTACCGCTGCGCAGCAGATGCTGGGCGAGCACCTTGGGGTCAGCCGTGTTGGGTTCGGTGAGGTCGAGGAAACCGCTCGCTACTTCACCTCCGAGCGCAACTGGACGGATGGTACGGTAGCCCACCATACGGGAACCCATGATCTTGCGGCGTTCGGTCCGGAGATCCTTGGTGCGATGAGGCGCGGTGAGACCCTTGTCATTCATAACGCTGCGGAGGACCCCCGCGCCAACTCGCCGGAGCACCTGGCCACCTTCACCTACCTGGAATTCTCAGCCGCCATAACGGTCAGCCTGATCAAGCGGGGCCGCATGGTCGCGGCGATCTACGTGCACAACCGGACGCCACGCTTCTGGACCGATAGCGAAGTGAAGCTCATCGAGGACGTGGCGGAACGCCTCTGGGACGCCCTTGAGCGCGCCCGCGCGGAGACGGCGCTGCGGGCGAGCGAGGATCGCCTGCGACTGGCTATCGACGCGGGCCGCATGGCCGTGTGGGAGCATGAAACGGCGACCGACCGCATTACGGCGAGCCCGGAGCTCAATCGCATGCTCGGGTATCCGGTGGATGCGGAACTCGATATCGACGACCTTCGGACGCGGTATTACCCCGGAGACCGGGAGCGGCTGAGCGCCACCGCGATGGGTGCCCTCAAAAAGGGAGAGCGGTTCTTCGAGGTCGAGTATCGGTACTACCGTGTCGACGGATCGTTGCGCTGGCTTCTGATGCGCGCCGAGATGCTGCTCGGTCCAGACGGCTACCCGACCAGAACGATCGGCGTTCTTCTGGACATCACCGACCGCAAGGAAGCCGAGGAGGCGTTGATCGAGAGAGAGGCGGAGCTGATGGCTGCCCTCGAGGCCGGCTCGCTCGCCATCTTCGACTTCGATCACATCAAGCGCAGGATGAATCCCTCACCGCGCCTCAGTGAGCTTTACGGCTACCCGCCCGATCATGTGCTGACCCTTGCGGATATCCGGGCCCGCTATCATCCCGATGACATCGCGAAGATCCTCGACAAACGCGACAGGGAGCAGGAGGACACCAGCCTCCGCAATTTCGAATGGACGCTCCGCCTGACGATGCCCGACGGCACGATCCGGTGGGTGAACGGGCGGGGTGAGTATGTGCGGGACGAGAAGAACAGGATCATAAGATCCCGCGGCGTCGTCATGGACATCACCGAGCGCAAGCGGGCGGAGGAGCACCAGCAGCTCCTGATCCACGAGCTGAACCACCGGGTGAAAAACACCCTGGCCACTGTCCAGTCCATCGCTTCCCAGACCCTGCGCAATGCCGACACCACGGAGGGCGCACGCTCAGCCATGGAGGCGCGCCTGCTCGCCCTCTCCCGCGCACACGACGTGCTCACACGCGAGAACTGGGAAGGCGCAGGCCTCCTTGAGATCGTCCGGGAGGCCATGGCGCCCTACAGGCATGAGCGCGAGAGGCGCATCCATATGGATGGACCGGACGTCCGCCTCTCACCGCGCACGGCGCTGGCCCTCGCCATGGCCCTCCAGGAGCTCGCCACGAACGCGGTGAAGTACGGTGCCCTTTCCAATGAAGGCGGCGAGGTTCGGATTGCCTGGTCGGTGAGCGATGCCTCGGAAAAGCGCCTGCATCTTACCTGGGCCGAGGCAAACGGCCCATCGGTCAGAGTCCCGCAACGCAGAGGCTTCGGCACCCGTCTCATCGAGCGCAGCCTTGCTCAGGACCTCCATGGGCAAGCGACAATCGACTTCGCCCCGACCGGGATCGTCTGCACCGTCGATGCTCCGATTGCCTAGAGCATCGGACCCAAAAGTGGATTTGCACTTTTGGGTCCGATGCTCATGTCATTTGAAGAGCGCATCGTTCGGGCGGAAAACCGGATCCACTTTTCCGCACGATGCGCTAAGGCCAAAAGAAAAGCCGTACCGGACAGTGATCCGGTACGGCTCTATATGGACTCGGCTGGAAATTCCGCCTTAGAGGGTGGCTATAATGGCTTCGATGCCTTCCATGATCGCCGCCGGCGATGTGCCGAGAGCGCTCAGTCCCACTTCCAGAAACCAGTAACAGCCGAGGACGATTACCGGGACCAAGACCCACCCGAGGACCTCCTCGAGCCAGACGCGCCGGCGACGGCGCTGGTAGCGCTTCTCGCGCCATGACAGCTTCGCCGGAGCATCCAGGGTGCGGGACCCCTGGAGGGGTCCCTCGTGAATTTCAGTCGTCATGCTTTAACCAACGGAACCTTCGGGACGGTGCGGACACCTCCACCCCCATTACCATCGGACCCCTTCGGCTTCACGGACTTTTTTGCCTTTGAGGATGCGGACTTCGCCTTGGGTTTCCTCTTGGCGCTCTCCACGACCTTCTCGGGCTTCGGCTTCACGGGGCCTTCCATATACTCGAAGCCGAGGCTCTGCAGACCGATCTCGTCGGTCTTGACCACGACCTTGACCGCTCCGCCGTCCTTGAGGCGGCCGAAGAGAACCTCGTCCGCCAAGGATGTCTTGATGGTCGTCTGGATCAGACGGCCCATCGGGCGGGCGCCCATGGCCTCGTCGTAACCATGCTCGACGAGCCAATCGCGAGCCTCATCGGTGAGCTCGATCGACACGTTGCGGTCGGCGAGTTGGGCATCCAGCTGCATGACGAACTTGTCGACGACCTTCTGGACCACTTCCTTCGGCAGGTGACCGAACGAGATGATGGAATCGAGACGGTTGCGGAACTCCGGCGTGAACAGCTTGTTCACGGCCTCGGTGTCGTCGCCCTCCCGCTTGGTGCGGGTGAAGCCGTAGGCCGGACGGGCCATGTCGGCGGCGCCCGCATTCGTGGTCATGATGATGATCACGTTGCGGAAATCGACCTGCTTGCCGTTGTGGTCCGTCAGTTTCCCGTGGTCCATGACCTGGAGCAGGATGTTGAACAGATCCGGATGCGCCTTCTCGATCTCGTCGAGCAGGAGCACGCAGTGCGGATGCTGGTCGATGCCGTCGGTCAGGAGACCGCCCTGGTCGAAGCCTACATAGCCGGGAGGTGCGCCGATCAAGCGGCTGACCGTGTGGCGCTCCATGTATTCCGACATGTCGAAGCGCAGGAGCTCGACGCCAAGCGATACGGCGAGCTGCTTGGCCACCTCGGTCTTGCCGACGCCCGTGGGGCCGGCGAAGAGATAGGAGCCGATGGGCTTTTCCGCATCACGCAGGCCGGCACGGGCCAGCTTGATCGCCGAGGAGAGCGCCTCGATGGCCTTGTCCTGTCCGTAGACGACCCGCTTGAGGGTGTCCTGCAGGTGCGCGAGCACCTCCGCATCGTCCTTCGACACGGTCTTGGGCGGGATCCGGGCCATGGTGGCGATGGTCGCCTCGATCTCCTTGATGCCGATCGTCTTCTTGCGACGGCCCTCGGGCAGAAGCATCTGCGACGCGCCGGTCTCGTCGATCACGTCGATCGCCTTGTCCGGCAGCTTCCGGTCGTTGATGTAGCGGGCGGACAGCTCCACCGCCGCCTTCACGGCCTCGTTGGTGTATTTGAGCTTATGAAAGTCCTCGAAATAGGGCTTCAGGCCTTTCACGATCTCGATGGTATCCGGCACGGACGGCTCGTTCACGTCGATCTTCTGGAAGCGACGCACGAGAGCCCGGTCCTTCTCGAAATACTGGCGGTATTCCTTGTAGGTGGTCGAGCCGATGCAGCGGAGGCTGCCCTGAGCAAGGGCGGGCTTCAGGAGGTTGGAGGCATCCATGGCGCCACCGGAGGTGGCGCCGGCGCCGATCACCGTATGGATCTCATCGATGAACATGATGGCGTTCGGATGCGCCTCGATCTCCTTCATCACCTGCTTCAGGCGCTCTTCGAAGTCGCCCCGGTAGCGGGTGCCGGCGAGCAGCGTGCCCATGTCGAGGGAGAAGACGGTCGCGCCCTTCAGAACTTCCGGCACCTGGCCCTGGACGATCTTGCGGGCGAGACCTTCCGCGATGGCGGTCTTGCCGACGCCGGGATCGCCGACGAGGAGCGGGTTGTTCTTCTGGCGGCGGCACAGGACCTGAATGGTGCGCTGGACCTCGGATTCACGACCGATGAGCGGATCGATCCGGCCTTCCTTCGCCTTCTTGTTGAGATTGACGCAGTAAGCCTCGAGCGCATCGCCCTTCTTCTTAGTCCGTGCATCGCCCTCGTCCTGGGTCGGGCGCTCGGTCGACGGCTCCTCTTCGGAACCGCGCGGAGAGCGGCTCTCGGTAAGGCCCGGGCGCTTGGCGATGCCGTGGCTGATGTAGTTGACCGCGTCGTAGCGGGTCATGTCCTGCTCCTGCAGGAAGTAGGCGGCGTGGCTCTCGCGCTCGGCAAAGATGGCGACCAGCACGTTGGCGCCCGTCACTTCATCCCGCCCCGAGGACTGGACATGGATCACCGCCCGCTGAATCACGCGCTGGAAGCCGGCCGTCGGCTTGGAATCCTGGCGCCCGTCGGCAACAAGGTTGGCGAGTTCGCTGTCGACGTAGTCCACCAGGTTGCGGCGGAGAACGTCGATATCGACATTGCAGGCCCGCATGACGGCGGCCGCATCCTGGTCGTCGATCAGGGCCAGGAGAAGGTGTTCGAGGGTTGCGTATTCGTGGCGGCGCTCGCCGGCAAGAGCGAGGGCTCGGTGAAGGGCTTGTTCAAGACTGCGAGAAAAGCTCGGCAACGGCTTGTCCTTTATGAGCGGGGCTCGGCTAATTCTTTTCCATTACACACTGCAGAGGATGCTGGTGCTTCCGGGCGAAATCCATCACCTGGGTCACCTTGGTCTCGGCAATTTCGTAGGTAAAAACTCCACATTCCCCGACGCCGTTCTGGTGTACATGCAGCATGATCCGGGTCGCATCCTCCCGGTTCTTGTTGAAGAAACGCTCCAGCACATGCACCACGAACTCCATCGGGGTGTAATCATCGTTCAAGAGGAGAACGCGGTAAAGGTTCGGCCGTTTCGTGCGCGGCTTGGTTTTCGTAATGATGGCCGTGTTGGAGCGACCGCCATCATCGCCTCCAGGATCTCTCCCAGGAGGCTGCGACCCGCCAGCAGCCGAAATCGGAGACTGCCCCGACAGAGTCATTGTACCATAAGCTAACCGCAGCATCGTCGGACGACCGCCCCTTCTTCTCAACCTGGCTCTGGCCCGCAGGCACCATCCCGGTCGGAGCCAGAACACAAAGTCAAATGTATAGTCGCTCCATCCGGTTCGCCAGATCAACCAGATGGGTGGTCGCAGTATGGATGAAAAGAGCGACATCTTGGTCACGCCTTCGCGACCGGACCAAGCGACAACCAAACTCAGGTTCAGACCCGCCCAACGCAAAACGCCCGGCACGAGGCCGGGCGTTTCATCCTAAAGGATAGGGAACCTGGTTGCCTTAGGCAGCGGTCTTGGGCAGGAGGCCTTCGTAGGGCTTCAGCGCCTCAGTGGCGAGATTCGAGTAGAGCGAGCCCATCTTGGTCGACTGGCTGACAAGGTTGTCATAGGCGCCCTTCACGTAGGCCGTCTGGATTTCCACTGCCTTGTCCAGGGTCTGGACGCCGAGAAGCTTCTCGACCGTGGATGAGGTGTGCTCGAACGACTTGCGGGCGAACTCGGCTGCCTCGGTGGCAATGGCCTGAGAGGTGCTGGAGAAAGCGCCGAGCGCCTTCATGGTGGCGTCCAGGTTGTCCTGGCCGAGCTTCTGAATCTGGGTGAACGGCTGAAGCATTGTGAACCTCGACAATAAGGCGTTTAATGATGGTCGGCGCTGCTGAGCAGCCGACGGAGTCTTGTATGTGCACTGCACAAAAATTTGTCAAGTTCTATTGTGCACTGCACAAAAATCCATGCAAGAGAATCATCCCTGTTAACGCCCCCGTAACCGCAACCTCTTACCGTCAGAGGATGTGTTGCGCCGGCAACGGTTCCTTTTAGAGAGCCGGGCGCAAGGGCCTAAAACCAAACGAAACAGGGAATTTTCAGCATGAATTCGGTTTGGACAGGACACCGAAAGGCATGGGCTCTCATTGGTATCGCTGCCTCGTTTGCTGTCACGATCACCTCTCCCGCTGAGGCGGCCCGCCGCAGGGCTCCTGCCGGCGGCGGCTACGGCCCGCCCGCCGCGTCCATTGTCGTCGATGCCAAGACAGGCAAGGTCCTGCAGGGCGAGAATATCGATGCACCCCGCATTCCCGCCTCCATCACGAAGGTCATGAGCCTTTACCTGCTCTTCGAGCAGCTCGAGCGAGGCCGGATGAGCCTCAGCACTCCCCTGACGGTTTCGTCCTATGCCGCCAGCCAGCCGCCGACCAAACTCGGCCTGCGGCCCGGCTCGACCATTGAGGTCGACGATGCCATTAAGGCGATGGTCACGCTCTCGGCCAACGATGTCTCGGTCGTGGTAGCCGAGAACATCGCCGGGTCGGAAGAGGCATTCGCCCAGATGATGACCCGTAAGGCCCGGGAACTCGGCATGAGCTCGACTGCCTTCTACAACCCGCACGGCCTGCCGAACGATCCGCCGAACATCACCACCGCGCGCGACCTGTCGGTTCTCGGCCGCGCGATCCAGGACCGTTTCCCAAGATACTTCGCTTATTTCGAGACCCGCTCCTTCCAGTACGGAAGCCGCACCATCCGCGGCCATAACCGGCTCCTGGGCAAGGTCGAGGGCGTGGATGGGATCAAGACCGGCTATACACGTCTGTCGGGATTCAACCTGCTGACCTCGGTCAACACCGACAGCCGCAGCATCGTCGCCGTGGTGCTCGGCGGCCGCTCCGGGGCCTCGCGCGACCAGAAAATGGCCGGCTTGATCGACAATCACCTACCCCGCGCCTATGCCGGTGCCCGCATCACTCCGCCGGTGGTCGAAGGCTCCGCCCAGCCCGCCATGGTGGCCGAAGCTCCAGCTCCGCGTCCGGTCGAGCCGGCTCCCGTCCAGGCTCCGATCAGGGTCGCCTCTGCCACGCCGGAGGCTCCAATGGCCCAGGTCACGACGCCTCAACCTGCCCCGGAGCGCAAGCCGCTCGACCTGAACACCCTGCGTCCCGTGGTGGCATCCGCGACCGGCGCAAGCTCCACTACGACCCCCTCCTCCACCTCTTCGGTGCGCTGGCAGAAGGGTCAGGAGCCGCTGCCGCTGAACGCCCAGGCCTATGCCGCGCTGTCGCCTCAGGCTGCTCCGGCCCAGATCCCGGCATCGCAGAAGGCTGCTCTCGTGGCCAAGATCGAGGCGAAGCCCATCGAGGCAGTTCCCGCCGCATCGACCCCGACTGTGACCAAGACCGCTTCGCTCAAGGTCGAAGCCCCCGAGCCGAAGAAGGTCGAGCGCCCGGCAGTGTCTGGTTGGGTGATCCAGCTCGGCGCCACGGATGATGAGACAAAGGCCAAAGAGATGCTCGACACGGCCCGCAGCCGCTTCGGCAAGCTGCTGGGCAAGGCCTCGCCCTTCACCGAGAAGGTGACCGTTGACGGCAGCACCCTTTACCGCGCCCGCTTCTCCGGCTTCTCGGAATCGGATGACGCCGCGAAGACATGCAAGCAGCTCAAGAAGAGCGGCATGAACTGCTTCGCCTCCCGCGGTTGAGTCGGGATTGAAGAACCCTGAGACGGTGCGTGTGTTTGCATCGTCTCAGCTTGAATACCAACCGGATCGCGTGTGGAGTATCAGCGATGTCGGCCCAGCAGGACTTCTCTCGCCTCGTTGACGCGAGCCGCGAGGTACGCCGTCCCCCCATGGTCGGGATGGAGCCTCTTCATCAAGGTCCGATGCGCTTTTCGGATCTCGTCGAGGCTCGCACCCGGCTGAAGCCCCAGGATCTGGTAAGCTTCTTCTTTCGTCATTACGCCCGATTGCGCATGAGTGCGCGTCCGCGTGTCACGATCTCCCTGAGCGTTTTCACGCCAGCCGGTAAACCGGCGATCAAGATACGCCTCTAGCAGGGGGACGCCCTGCGGATCGTGGGCGCAGCATTCGTCATAGAGTCGGCGCAGGCTCGCCGGATCGAGGCTGGAGAGGCGCCTGCCCGCGAAGGCTCCGACCAGGACGCTGCCCTCGACGGCACCCGTTCCGTGATCGATCTCCATCTCGATCATGGCCGAGCGGATGCGGGAGAAGCGGCCCGGCTGGGGCTGAAATCGACGCCAGGGCCCGGAAAGGCTGAGGACGTTCCATCCCAGCGCCCAAGCGCCGAGCCCGCCGATGAGGAGCGCAAGGCCGGGCTGGCCTTTGACCCCCACCCACACGGCCGCGCCGAGAGCGGCCACTCCGCCGACAGTCCTGATGGCCTTCGCCAGTGCCTTTGGGTCTGCGCGCGTGTAAGTCTTGCCCAGCCACCACAGAAGGGCGAGGGCGGCGATTCCGAAAAGAAGCATCATGGTTCTACGTCCCCACCCCAACATGTGGGCCGGGATGGGGCGGTTGTAAATCGCCGCCTCAAAGAATGCGGCAGCCGCAGGCTCACTCCGGGCGTGCCGGAATGGCAAGGCCGCGCTGAACGGCCGGACGAGCCAGACCCCGCTCCAGCCACGCCGGCACCCGCTTGAGGCTGTCGAACTCGACCAGCTCCCCCGCGCCGTAGAAGCCGATCAGGTTGCGCACCCAGCCCAGCATGGAGATGTCGGCGATGGTGTAGTCCTCGCCCATGATCCAGTCGCGACCCTCGAGCCGGGTCTCAAGCACGCCGAGCAGGCGCTTGGACTCGTTGCGGTATCGTTCCAGCGGCCGCTTGTCCTCTATCTCGCGGCCGGCGAACTTATGAAAGAAGCCGAGCTGACCGAACATGGGGCCAACAGATGCCATCTGGAAGAACACCCACTGGATGGTCTCGTAGCGGCGCACGGGTTCGGACGGCAGGAGCTGACTGGTCTTTTCGGCGAGGTACAGGAGGATAGCGCCCGACTCGAACAGGGCAAACGGCTTCCCACCGGGGCCGTTAGGATCGATGATGGCCGGGATCTTGCCGTTCGGGTTCAGCGCCAGGTATTCGGGAATCCAGGTCTCGTTCTTGCCGATATCGATGAAGTGCGGCTCGTAGGGCAGTTCGGTCTCCTCCAGCATGATGGAGACCTTCACGCCGTTCGGCGTCGGCGTGGAATAGAGCTGGATGCGGTCGGGATGCTGGGCCGGCCAGCGGGTAGAAATCGGGAAGGCTGAGAGATCGGCCATGAAAACTCCATCATCGACATGAGTCGTGGTGGAGCGATGCTAGTGAGAAGGCAGCGGCTTGCAATCGCGAAGCCGCTGCCTAGCGATCAAGTTTCAGTGCAGCAGACGCACCGCGCCGCGCTGGCTTTCACGCTCCCAGGCCTGAACGACGATGCCGTTGATGCCGGAATCGTGCAGCCGGTCGCTCAGATCGATGAAGTGACGCTCGGTGGCTTCCACATCGAACTCGATCTGCTCGTCCTCCGACTGCTCCAGCTCGCAGGCTGCATACCTTTCATAGGCCGCCGACATTTCGGCATAGGCGAAGGCGACCGGAAGGGTGCGGAAGATGGTGGAGAATTCTTCATCCAGCTCCCCGGTCGTCAGGTCGCGCATCTGGACGAGATACCCGTCGTCATGCTCGCAGACCTCGTAACGCCAGTGCCGGCCTTCGGATGCACACATCAGCATCGGAACCTCCACTCAACTGAACTGCTGAGCCAATGCGCATCGCGCCAGCGAGGTTCCAGGAAGATCCCCAGCAAATAAGTCTAACGGCGAACACCGTATTCCGCCCGGACGCGGCCGCTGATCCGCACCTGCGTTCCGTTGCCGAGATCGATGAAGCCTTGCTCCGCCCTAAGGCTGTCGCGCCTTTCCCCCTTGGCGGGGCGAGCCGGGACAGGCTCCTCGCAGCCGGGCGGCAGCCTGACTTCCATGCCGGGCGGGAGGTGCGGCGTGCGGCACTCTTTCGCAAGCGCCGGGCCGGCTGCGCCAATCAGCAGCAGGGACAAGATGATCGGGAGCCTCATTGCAGCGCCTCCAGAGATTCACATAGGTTAGAGAAGGCCCAGTTCGGCCAGTTCCCGACGCATGTCCTCGGGCATCTTGGCGAGATCACCGGCCTTGCCATCGATATCACGTGGGGCGTCCTTGGCAACGAGATAGCGCCAGCCCTGGAACGGCCTGTAGGGCCTCGGCTCCACGGCGACCACCTTCGGGTCCAGCACCAACCGGCAACGGCCGATGCCGTCCCCGTCGGTGAAGGGCCGAACATCGAGAAGCGTCTGTCGAGCCGCAACCTGCCCTTTGATGACCCAGTACAGCGATCCGCCGCCCAGAAGCTCGTCCACACGCTTGGGCACCATGCGGGTCGTGTGCGTCTGCTCGTAATCGCGCCCGAGTCGGCGATGAACCGCGCGGTTCTCCTCGATCCATTCCTCGAGATCGGTGATCGAGTCGCAGCCGACGCAGAGTTTGATCAGGTGAAGGGCCATGTTCGCTTTCAACCATGCAGCTGCAGGACCGGAAATCCGGCGATGCGCCGCAGGCTATTCCTCTGTCTTTAGCACGATCAGTCGTGCGCCTTCCGCCACCTGCGCACCCGGTTCGGCGGCGATCTCCACCACCTCCGCATCGGAGGGCGACACCAGCACATGCTCCATCTTCATCGCCTCGACGATGGCGAGCCGCTGTCCCTTCTCGACCCGGTCGCCCGGTTGCACGAATACCGCAATCAGCTTGCCATGCATCGGGGCCTTCACCGAACCGCCCTCGTCCATGTGCTCGAGATCGACATCGAAGGGGTCATAAGGCTGCACCAGCGTCTGGCGTCCATGGCGCAGGATGTAGAAACCGTGCGGCGCCTCGATCTCCCGATCGATGTCCTCGTCGGCCCAGGGATCGCTCGTGCCGACCGCAACTGTGCTAGCGCCATGATGTTCGGCACTGAACACCTCTCGCACCTCGACTCGTTCGCCATCGACGAGAACAGGCACACCGGCGCTGCGGGCTCCGAGCAGCTGGAAGCCATCCGGGCTCGACCAGGGCGAGGACGGCTCGTCGCTCTTCTGCAGTTCGGCCATGCGCAGCCGCTCAATCTCCCGCGAGATGAGCGCCGCCGCGCCGAACGACACGGCGACATCGTCCCGCGGCTGAGGCCCGACACCGAGGGCGTCGAGATTGCGGTCGATGAAGCCCGTGTCGAACTGTCCTGCCCTGAAGCCTTCCGCCTCGCAAAGCTTTTTCAGGAAAGCCGCGTTGGTCTTCGGGCCAGCGACGATGGTGTAGCCAAGCGCCTCCGCAAGCCGGTCCAGCGCTTCCTCACGGGTCGCGCCATGCGCGATGACCTTGGCGATCATCGGATCGTAATAGGGCGTGACCTCCGCTCCGGCCTCGACGCCGGTGTCGATGCGGATGCCCTCGCCTTCCGGAAATTCGAGCGCCCAGAGCTTGCCAGTCGAAGGCAGGAATTCCTTCTCCGGATCCTCAGCATAGAGCCGCGCCTCGACCGCATGGCCGTTGATGGAGAGGTCTTCTTGCGAGAAAGGCAACGTCTCGCCGGAGGCGGCACGGAACTGCAGCTCCACGAGGTCGAGCCCCGTGATCGCCTCCGTGACCGGATGCTCCACCTGGAGGCGGGTGTTCATCTCCATGAAGTAGAAGCGATCCGGCCGCAGGCCCTCGCGTCCGTCGGCGATGAACTCGACGGTGCCAGCGCCCACATAGCCCACAGCGCGGGCGGCCTCGACGGCGGCCTGGCCCATCACGTCGCGCATTTCGGGCGGCATGCCGGGAGCCGGCGCCTCCTCGATCACCTTCTGATGGCGGCGCTGGAGCGAGCAGTCGCGCTCGAAGAGATGCACCACGTTGCCGTGGCTATCGGCGAAGACCTGGATCTCGATGTGGCGTGGCGAGAGGATGTATTTCTCCACCAGCACCCGCGGATCGCCGAAGGCGCTCGATGCTTCGCGCTGAGCACTTTCCAGGGCGGCATCGAAATCGGCAGCCTTCTCGACTCGCCGCATGCCCTTGCCGCCGCCACCGGCAACCGCCTTGATGAGGACTGGATAGCCGATCTCATAGGCTTTCTGGCGCAGGAAGTCCGGATCCTGCTTGGCGCCGTGATAGCCCGGCACCACCGGCACGCCGGCCTGCTGCACAAGGGCCTTGGCGGCATCCTTGAGGCCCATAGCCTTGATGGCGGAGGCCGGCGGACCGACAAACATGATGCCGTTCGCCGCGCAGGCCTCGGCAAACTCCGCCCGCTCGGACAGGAAGCCGTAGCCGGGGTGGATGGAGGCAGCTTTCGTGCGCTTGGCAACCTCGATGATCCGGTCGATCTGGAGATAGCTCTCGCGGGCGGGCGGCGGGCCAATGAGATGAGCCTCGTCGGCCATCTGCACGAACAGCGCGTCCGCATCCGCTTCCGAATAGACCGCGATGGTGCGCATTCCCAGCTGCCTGGCGGTGCGGATGATGCGGCACGCGATCTCACCGCGATTGGCAATCAGGACGCTCTCGAGCATGTCCATCCCTTATCTGATGTCCGTTCAGGTTTTGGGCAACCTAGAGCAAACCTCAAGCCTCTTGTCACGTAGGAACCATGACCATGGCTCCTCCTCCAACAGGCTGGATGACCCATCCGGGCTAAAGCCCCGGTGCTAATGCAACTTTGTGCAACTCTCCTCTTGCCGGGACGTTTGTTCCACGCTAGCCTTCTCTTGCAAATAATTTGCAACTGCAGAAAGTGACCATGGATCAGCCGGCCCCAGTTTCCCTCGTGCAGAAGGCCGCATGGCGGCGCTCTTCGGACCTGCCCTCCCTGCCCGAAGTCAACCGCTCGATTGCCGTGCGGCCGGGATCGACGTGGCGACGGGCGGCAGCCTTCCTCGGGCCCGGCTATCTGGTGGCCGTGGGCTACATGGACCCAGGCAACTGGGCGACCTCCCTCGCCGGCGGGTCGAAATACGGCTATGCGCTGCTCTCCGTAGCGCTGATCTCCAACATCATGGCGATCATCCTGCAGTCGCTCTGCGCACGGCTCGCGGTTGCCACCGGCCGCGACCTCGCCCAGGCCTGCCGGGACGCCTATCCGAGACCTGTCGCCTGGGGGCTATGGCTGCTGGCGGAACTCGCCATATGCGCCACGGATGTTGCCGAGGTCATCGGCACGGCCATCGGCCTCAACCTGCTCTTCGGCATCCCGCTGGAGATCGGCGTCATCATCACGGCGCTCGACGTGTTCCTGATCCTGTATCTGCAGAATCTCGGCTTCCGCTGGGTCGAGGCCTTTATCATCACTCTGCTCGGCGTGATCGCCGTCTGCTTCGGCATTCAGATCGCTATGGCCGATCCGGATTGGTCCGGCGTGATCACCGGCTTTGCCCCGACGACACAGATCGTCACCGACCCGGATATGCTCTACCTCGCGCTCGGCATCCTCGGCGCGACCGTGATGCCGCATAATCTCTACCTGCATTCCGGCATCGTGCAGACCCGCGCCTATGGCGACACCCTCACTGAGCGGCGCGAGGCCCTGCGCTTCGCCACCTGGGATTCCACCATTGCGCTGATGTTCGCATTGACCATCAATGCATCGCTGCTCATCCTGGCGGCCGCCGCCTTCCACGGTACGGGACGCACGGAGATCGCCGAGCTCGGCGAGGCGCACACCCTGCTCCAGCCGATCCTCGGCAGCGCCATCGCGCCGATGCTCTTCGGCCTGTCGCTCCTGTGCTGCGGCCTGAACTCCACCGTGACAGCCACCATGGCGGGCCAGATCGTCATGGAAGGCTTCATCAACTTCAAGATGGCGCCCTGGATGCGCCGTCTCGTCACCCGCGGCATCGCGATCATCCCGGCCGCCGCCGTCACCATCGCCTATGGCGAGGGCGGCACGGCGAAACTGCTGATCCTGAGCCAGGTGGTCCTGAGCCTCCAGCTCCCCTTCGCCATCATCCCGTTGGTGACGATGACCGCCTCGAAAGCCAAGATGGGCGCCCTCGTCACCCCGCGCTGGCTCACAGCCCTTGCCGGCTTCATCGCGGTGGTGATCGTGGCGCTGAACGTGAAGCTGCTGGTGGATTTCGTCCTAGGGTGAGGAAGTCCTCCGGAACATCTGCCTGTCATCCCCGCGCAGGCGGGGATCCATAACCACGACATCTAGAGAATGGGTGACGAGCCTCACGCATCGTTCTGCAACGTTAGCGTTTATGGATTCCGGGCTCCGCTGCGCGGCCCCGGAATGACAGCGGAAGCGCCTCACTGAAATCAAAAATGCCTGGCACTAAGGCCGGGCATCGGGTTCTCTTAGAGGCGAGCCTCTTACGCGTCCTTCAAACGCCCCAACGCCTCTTCCATCTTCGCCTTGCGCGTCAGGGAGTCCTCGCGGCGTTCGCGCTGCTCATCGACCACCTCTTCCGGCGCGCGTTTGATGAAGTCCGTGTTCCCGAGCTTCGCGTCGATCTTAGCCACATCCACATCGAGCTTCTGGATTTCCTTGGCGAGGCGGGCGCGCTCGGCATCGAGGTCGATCACGCCCTCCAGCGGCAGGGCCGCCATTTCACCGCGGATGAGGAGCTGGATTGAGCTCTTCGGAGCCGTATCGACAAAGGAGATGTCGGAGATGCGCGCCAGGCGCTTCACGATATCGCCCCAGCGGCCAGCACGGGCCTGCACATCGGCTGAGGATGCCACGAGCACCAGCGGGATCTGCGCGCCCGCAGGCACGTTCGTCTCAGAGCGGGCGGATCGGATCTCGTTGACGAGATCCACCACCCAACCGATCTCGGCCTCAGCCTGCGGATCAATCAGATCATCGAGGTTGGACCACGGAGCGAGCGCCAAGATCGTCTCGCGCCTCGGACCCTCCTGCCCCTTCACCGCCCACAGCTCCTCCGTGAGGAAGGGCATTATGGGGTGCAGAAGCTTGCAGATCTCGTCGAGAATGAACGCAATGGTGGCGCGAGTCTCATCCTTTGCAGGCGAGTCCGCGCCCTGCAGCACGGGCTTGGAGAGTTCGAGCGTCCAGTCGCAGAACACGTTCCACACGAAACGGTAGGCTGCGCCTGCGGCTTCATTGAACTTGTAGCTCTGGATTCCCGAAGCGACCTCGTTGATCGCCTTGGCGCATTCGCTGAGCGCCCACTTGTTGAGCGTCTCCTTGACGGCCTTCGGATCAAAGCCCTCGGAGCGGCGGCACTCGTTCATCTCGGCGAAGCGGGCCGCGTTCCAGATCTTGGTCGCGAAGTTGCGGTAGTTCTCGACACGCTGGACCGACAGCTTGATGTCGCGCCCCTGGGCTGCCATCGAGGTCAACGTCATTCGCAGAGCATCGGCGCCGTACTGCTCGATGACGTCGAGCGGATCGATGACGTTGCCTTTGGACTTCGACATCTTGGCGCCCTTCTCGTCGCGGACGAGGGCGTGGATGTAGACGGTGTCGAAGGGTACTTCGTCCATGAAGTGCAGGCCCATCATCATCATGCGGGCGACCCAGAAGAAGATGATGTCGAAGCCCGTGACCAGCGTGTTGGTCGGGTAATAGCGCTTCAGCTCCGGCGCATCGTCCGGCCAGCCCAGAGTCGAGAACGGCCACAGTGCGGACGAGAACCACGTGTCGAGCACGTCCTCGTCGCGCTTGAGCACAACGTCCTTCCCGTGCTTCGCACGCGCTTCGGCCCGAGCTTCCTCTTCGCTCATAGCCACGTAGGCATTGCCCTCATCGTCGTACCAGGCCGGGATCTGGTGACCCCACCAGAGTTGGCGCGAGACGCACCAGGGCTCGATGTTCTCCAGCCACTGGAAATAGGTCTTCTCCCAGTTCTCAGGCACAAACTTGGTCTGGCCCTTGCGCACCACGTCGAGAGCCCGGTCGGCGAGCGGCTTCACGTTCACGTACCACTGGTCCGTGAGGTAGGGCTCGATCACCACGTTCGAGCGGTCGCCGTGCGGCACCACGTGGGTGTTCGGCTCGATCTGGACGAGGATCTCGCGCTCTTCGAGCATGGCGATGATGCGCTTGCGTGCCTCGAAGCGATCCAATCCATCGAGGGCGAGAACGGCCTTGAGATCGTCCGCCTGCGCGAGCCCATCGAGGAAGTCTTCGTTGCCGGCGAGCGCGAGTTGCGCTTCCGTGCCGAAGATGTTGATGAGCGGCAGCTTGTGGCGCTTGCCGACCTCGAAGTCGTTGAAGTCGTGCGCGGGCGTGATTTTCACCGCGCCGGTGCCCTTCTCAGGGTCGGAATACTCGTCGGCGACAATCGGGATGCGGCGTCCGACGAGCGGGAGGATCGCGAACTGGCCGATCAGGTCCTTGTAGCGCTCATCCTCCGGGTGGACGGCCACGGCCACGTCGCCAAGCATCGTCTCGGGACGGGTGGTGGCGACCGTGATGGAGCGGTCGGGCTGGCCGTCGATGGTATAGCGGATGTGCCAGAGATTTCCCTTCACCTCGACCTGCTGCACCTCGAGGTCCGAGATGGCAGTCTGGAACTTCGGGTCCCAGTTCACGAGGCGTTTGTCCTTGTAGATGAGGCCCTGCTTATAAAGGTCTACGAAGACCTTCAACACGGCCTGGGACAGGCCCTCGTCCATGGTGAAGCGCTCGCGCGACCAGTCGCAGGAGGCGCCGAGGCGCTGGAGCTGGCTCTTGATCCTGCCGCCGGACTCTTCCTTCCAATCCCAGACGCGGTTGATGAATTCCTCGCGGCCGAGGTCGCGGCGCTGGATCTGGCGCTCGGCCAACTGGCGCTCCACGACCATCTGGGTGGCGATGCCGGCATGGTCCATGCCCGGCTGCCAGAGCACGTCCTTGCCACGCATCCGCTCGAAGCGGCAGAGTATGTCCTGGATCGTGTTGTTGAGGGCATGCCCCATATGGAGCGAGCCGGTCACGTTCGGCGGCGGGATGACGATGGTGTAGGGGACAGCGTTCTTGCGATCCTCGCGGCCGGCCTTGAAAGCCTCAGCCTCCTCCCAGTGGGTGGAAATGCGTGCTTCGACAGCGGAGGGATCGAACGTCTTGTCCATCATGATAGATACCGGCCTGTTGGCGCGAACAACGCGCAAGCAAGACGGCTACAAACCGGACGGACCGGCCGAAGTCAACAGACGTGAGGCAATCTCAGCCCCGGCTGCGGGTCACCCGTTCGATTTCGGTCCGGACCAAGCGTTCGACCATAGAAGGAAGATTGTCATCGAGCCATGTTTTCAGCATCGGCCGCAGCATTTCCTTCATCAAATCCTCGACAGTCTGAGGCTGCGCGGGCCTGATCGTCTCGCTCAGGCGACTGAAGGCGCTGGAGACCGAGGCACTGGTCTCGCCGGACAGGAGCCTATCGGCGGCGGCTGGAGCTGGCTTGACCGCAGACTTCAGGACAGGCTCAGGCACGACGATCGATGCGGGCGACGGCTCTTCCGGTGTATCAAAGGCCTTCCAGTCGAGATCGGATTCCGCCTCGGGAGCATCGCCTCGGCTCCAGGGGCCCAGAAGCGGCTCATTGGGACTCGTGCCAATAAGGGGAGACACATGGAGTTCCGCAATGTCCAGCACGTTCTTCAGGGGTGAGGAACTCGGCTCCTGGGGTTCGGAGGACGGCGGAACCTCCTGGTCATCGGAGATGATCCGCCGGATGGAAGCCAAAATATCTTCCATCGATGGCTCGTTAACTTTCAGGCTCGATGAACCCATAGCCGCATCCAAATCAAATTACGCTAAGAATCACATTCTCATGAATGTTCGTTAAGTATTTTACTCAAGCTTTAAGAAAACAAGCAGGGCCAGAACTAAAAAGCTCTGGCCCCGAAACTTATCAACGACCGTCAGGTGTAGATGTGCCGATCCAGAGATCCTTGACCTGATCGTAATGGATCTTCGGGCTGTAGTGATTCACCTTCAGGGCAAGGGCGCGGGAGTGGAGCCGCCCCATGGCATTAACGAGGCTGTAGGAAGCAACCACCCGGTCGCGCTGCGCCTGAATGAGATTGACGCGGGCGGTGAGAAGTTCCTGCTGGGCATTCAGCACGTCGAGGGTCGTGCGCTGGCCGACGCGGGCCTCTTCGCGCACGCCATTGAGCGCGGTTTCAGCGGCATCGATCTGTGCCTGAGCCGCCTGGATCTGTGCGCGGGCAGCCTCCAGGCGCCCCCAGGACGACTGCACGGCAGCGCGGACTTGGTCACGAACCGAGTCGGCCTCGAGGCGACGCTGCCCAGCCTCCTCCTTGGCCTGCCGGGTGGCCGAATAAACCTGACCACCCTCGTAGATCGGAACTGTCAGCCGCGCGACCACGGAAGCGGAAAACGTTTGATCTCCAGCCGACTGACTAGAATAGCGCTGGTCCACGGAACCAGCCACGCCCAATTGCGGCGCTAGCGCACCCTGGGCCACCTTCACCTGCAACTCGGCCACATCCACCGCATGCTGACGCGCCTTGATCGCCGGATGCTCGTTCAGGGCGACCTTCACAGCTGCATCGACCGACCGCGGCGTCAGACTGTCCAGAGGCCGTCCGGGCGCCAGTTGCTGGGGCTCAACCCCAACGACTTGGCGATAGACGGCGATGCTGTTGCGCAGATTGGCTTCGGCCAAGCTGGCCTCGGATCGGGAGGCGGCAAGGCGAGCCTCCGCCTGGGCGACGTCAGTCCGAGTCACCTCGCCGACATTGAAGCGGTCTCGCGTCTGCCGCAGTTGCTCGTCAATGACTTCGACATTGTTGCGCTGCAGATCGAGGATGGCCGTATCACGCAGGACGTCCATATAAGCGGTCGCGGCATCGAGCAGAACGCTCTGCTCGCTTGTGTTGAGCTGTTCTCTCGAGCCGAGCACACCAGACTCGGCCGCGCGAACGCGGTTGCTGGTCTGAAATCCGTCGAAGATCGACTGATTGATCTCAACACCGAATCCCCGAGGGGTGATTATATTACTACTTCTTGTTGCCCCCCCAAACACGCCTTGTCTACTGGCATCTGTATAGGTCTGGCCGTAATCCGCCGTTGCATTGACCCGCGGGCGATAGCCCGATTTCGCCTGTGCGACGTCCTCGTCCCGAACCCGGACGCCAGCCCGCTGGGCGTTCAATTCTGGATTGTTGCCATAGGCGCGCACCAAGGCGCTCTCCAAGGTTTCAGCCGACACCCCGCTGGCGCCCATCAGCACGAGCACCGGGGTCATCGCCCCAAAGAGCAAGCGATACGTCTTCTTGGAATTCTTTTCGTTCACGCGCACCTGCCCTACCGATTCAAAGCCATCGACCGCCATCGAGGCCATTTTAGAAATCGTTCCGACTCAAAGCGCAACAATAACCAAGGGAACGGAGTCGGCAACAACGCGCTGCGTTCAATTCCATTTTTGCGCTGGAGTGGCGCAAAAAAGCGACACCGGGAACCCTGGAAATTAAGGACTTAGAAAGGATTAGAACGTGAATCCCGGGGCCTGAACGAAAGGCGCCAGCAGGGGAGCTGCCGCTTCGAACAGGGCACGCTCGCCGATGGCATCGCCCGTGCGCACGTACAGGGTCGCCCGGGCCGCACGCCCGCGGCCTTTCACGCAGACGAGACGCCCACCATCGGCAAGCTGCTGGAGCAGTGCCTCCGGACGAACCTCAACGGCGCCATTGATAAGGATGGCGTCATAGGGAGCATTGGCCGCATGGCCCTGATCCAGAGGGCCCGTCACGACGGTGGCGCTTCCTGCGCCGGCCGCGCTCAGGCTCTCTCGCGCGACACCGGCAAGAGCATCGTCGGACTCGAGCGCCGTCACCCGGGCTCCAAGCTCACTGAATACAGCTGATGCGTAGCCGCGGCCGCAGGCCACGTCGAGGACGCGGTCCCCCGACTCGATCCCGAGAGCCTGAACCAGGCGTCCCAGGATCATGGGGGAGAGCATGTAGCGCCGCTCGGCACCGTCGCCGACGAGAATGTCTTGATCGATATAGGCAAGCTCTTCACGGCCCGGGAGCACGAAAAGCTCGCGCGGAACCGTGTCCATCGCGTCGAGCAGAGGCATGTCGTTCACATCGAAAGTGCGCAGCTGGCCATCAACCATGATACGGCGCGCTTGAGCGAAATCGACCATCGACAGTGCCTTTAGAAATTGATGGAGGCCTCGCCCGGAATCGAACCGGGGTGCAAGGATTTGCAGTCCTCTGCGTAACCACTCCGCCACGAGGCCGTCCGGGGCGTGCCGCGAACGCGACGGCTGCTCCATAGCAAGCGTCCCCCCAAAGAGCAACAGGCCCTTTTGAACTCCGGCGCCCCAACAAGGGGGTTGCAACGCTCGAAACCCGTGCTATATGCCTCCCACCTCGCCGGGGAACGGTCTTTGAAGACACCACGGCGCTCAAGACGCTGACGTTTCAGCTTCTTTGGAGGTTAGGCTTATTCCGGCGTGGCGCAGCGGTAGCGCAGCGGACTGTTAATCCGTTGGTCGTAGGTTCGAATCCTACCGCCGGAGCCAACCTCCCCTCTGCCCCGATCACAAACTGTCGATCTTATTGCCTTACGGTGTCGCGTCCTGCAAGCGGGGCTGTATTGTGCCGCGATGAACAGCGATTCACATGCCCCCGTCCTCGTCTGGTTCCGCGACGATCATCGCCTGAGCGACAACCCTGCCCTGACTGCAGCGACAGCAACCGGGTCGCAGGTTCTATGCTTCTATGTGCTGGACGATGTCTCAGAAGGAATTCGCCCGCTCGGAGGCGCTGCCCGGTGGTGGCTTCACGGATCGCTGAAGGCACTTGGCGATGCTTTGGAGCACGCCGGCTCCAACCTTCTTATCCTAAGAGGCCCCGCGCTCGAGCAGGTCGAGAACGTCGTGCGGGCAACCGGCGCTTCGGCTATCTACTGGAATCGCCGCTACGGCGCGGCCGAGATCGCCGTGAACAGCGCCATCAAGGCGCGCTTAGCCGATCGCGGTATCAAGGCTCACAGCTTCAATGGCCGCCTTCTGCACGAGCCTTGGGAGATCACCAACCAAGCCGGCAAGCCGTTTCAGGTCTTCACGCCCTACCTCCGGGCCTTGAACGCCCGGTCCATCAAGCCGCCGGTTCCAGCGCAACGACGACTTAAAGGGGGCGTCTGGCCGCCGTCGATCCTCGATAAGGCCGTTCCACTGGCGGAGCTTGGCCTCGAACCCTCGTCCCCTGATTGGGCCGTCGGTATCAGGCAGGAATGGCAGCCGGGTGAGCACGCCGCTCAGGCCCGGCTCTCCCAGTTCATCGAGACGGGCCTGAAGGGCTATGCCAAGGGGCGGGACAGGCCTTCGCAGGCGGGGACCTCGCGCCTGTCGCCGCATCTGCGCTTCGGGGAAGTCAGCCCGCGGCAGGTTTGGCATTCGGTCATGAACGCGGCCGCCGCCGAGCCCGGCCTGGGGCAGGATTCGGAGAAATTCCTGAGCGAACTCGCTTGGCGCGACTTCACCCACCAGCTGCTCCATTTCCACCCTCATCTGCCGGACAGGCCGCACAGCAGCCGGTTCGAAAACTTCCCCTGGATTGAGGATCGCCCGGTCCTCAGGGCTTGGCAGAAAGGACTCACCGGCTACCCCATCGTCGATGCCGGCATGCGCCAGCTCTGGCAGACGGGCTGGATGCACAACCGGGTGCGCATGATCACCGCCTCCTTTCTGGTGAAGCACCTGCTGACCGACTGGCGCCGGGGCGAGGCCTGGTTCTGGGACACGCTCGTCGATGCGGATCCCGCCAACAATGCTTTCAGCTGGCAGTGGATCGCAGGCTCCGGTCCGGACTCGGCTCCCTTCCACCGGATCTTCAATCCGGTGACGCAAGGCGAAAAGTTCGATCCCGAGGGGGAGTACATTCGGACCTATGTGCCCGAGCTCGCGCAGCTGCCGCCTGCCTTCATCCACAAGCCATGGGAGGCTCCGTCTGCAGCGCTTCACGAAGCAGGCGTAGTTCTGGATGAGACCTATCCAAAGCCGATCGTTCCCCATGGCCCCGCACGGGAACGCGCCCTTGAGGCCTTTCGCAGCCTACGAGGCCTGGCATCCAAACCCTCCGCATGACATCGGACGATGAGAATGGCTTGACCCGCCGCGCGCGTTGCCGTCAGCATTGCCCTCGCCTTTTCCGATAGGGCCACGCCGCACTTCCAAATGTTGAGACGCTCATGACCACCACGCTGCTTTTCCGCGACGATGCCTATGCCACCTCCTGCGACGCGCGGGTTGTCGGAACCACGCCGGAGGGCGGCGTTATTCTCGACCGCACGGTGTTCTACGTCCAGGGCGGCGGGCAGCCGGGGGATGTTGGCGCGCTTGTGAAGGCCAATGGCGACACGATCGAGATCACCAACACCGTCTACGGCGCGGACCGCTCGCAGGTGGCGCATCTGGTCGGAGCCGAGGCGGCATCCCGGCTGGCGGAGGGCGATACCGTCTCCGTGCAGCTCGACTGGCCGCGGCGTCTCAAGCGCATGCGCGTCCACACGGCGCTTCATCTGCTCAGCGTCGTGCTGCCCTACCCGGTCACCGGCGGCTCTATCGGTGATGGTGACGGGCGGCTCGATTTCGACATCCCGGATGCAGGCCTCGACAAGAGTGAGATCACCGAGAAGCTGAACGCGCTCGTCGCCCGCGATGCTCCCGTCACCGAGCGCTGGATCACCGACGAGGAGCTCGATGCCAATCCCGGCCTCGTGAAAACCATGTCGGTGAAGCCGCCGCGCGGGTCCGGACGGGTGCGTCTGGTGGAGATCGAGGGAATTGATCTTCAGCCCTGCGGCGGCACCCATGTGCGACGCACAAGCGAAATCGGAACTGTTGTCATCACTGACATCGAAAAGAAGGGCAAGCAGAACCGCCGCGTTCGCCTGTCCCTCGCCGACTGAACCCTGTCTCCCATTCGAGAGGAGTGGCCCATGTCTCAACCCTTCGTGTCGACCGCATGGCTGCAAGAGCACCTGAACGATCCGAACCTCGTGGTTGTCGACGGCTCCTGGTATCTCCCGACCCAGAATCGGGATCCGCAGGCCGAGTACCTCGCGGGTCACATCCCCAGCGCGGTCCGGTTCGATATCGACACCGTGAAAGACACCTCGTCGTCCCTGCCCCACATGCTGCCCTTGCCAGAGGATTTCGCGAAGGCCGTGGGTGCGATGGGAATCAGCGAGGACATGACCATCGTCATTTACGATGGCGCCGGCCTGTTCTCTGCCCCACGCGTCCGCTGGACCTTCCAGGCCTTCGGCGCGCGCAACGTCTCGATCCTGGACGGCGGCTTTCCCGCCTGGAAGGCTGAAGGGAGGCCGGTCGAGACCGGACAGGAGCAGCCCCGTGCTCCCCGGACCTTCACACCAGCTTTCAACGCTTCCGCTGTTGCAGATGCAGCGGCCGTGCAGGAATCGCTGCAATCGAAGGCAGCCCAGGTGGTCGACGCCCGGCCGGCCGATCGCTTCAAGGGCGAAGCTCCCGAACCGCGCCCCGGCCTTCGCATGGGACATATTCCGGGCAGCCTCAACCTGCCCTTCGACCGGATCGTCGAGAACGGCCGGCTGAAGGACAAGGCGGGTCTCGAGAAGGCCATTGCCGAGGCCGGCATCGATCCCAGCCAGCCGGTGATCACCAGTTGCGGCTCCGGTGTCTCGGCCGCCATTCTCGGCGTCGCCTTCGAGGTCGCAGGCCGTCCTATCAAGGCGATCTATGACGGTGCCTGGGCAGAATGGGGCGCGCGGGAGGATTTGCCGGTGGCGACGGGACCGGCGAAGGAGGACTGAGATCCTCGATTGC
Organism: Microvirga sp. CF3062; assembly: GCF_036314045.1. NCBI lineage: Bacteria > Pseudomonadati > Pseudomonadota > Alphaproteobacteria > Hyphomicrobiales > Methylobacteriaceae > Microvirga > Microvirga sp. CF3062. The sequence continues at coordinate 122,390 of NZ_JAYGGN010000004.1, read as the reverse complement.
AGCTTCACAAACGAACAAGGCCCCGAGATCGCTCGGGGCCTTTTTTGTTGTGGGATCCGCCTCAGTGCAGGATCTGAGACAGGAAGAGGCGAGTTCGCTCGTGCTGCGGATTCTTGAAGAACTCCTCCGGCGTATTCATCTCCACGATCTGCCCGTAATCCATGAAGATCACCCGATCCGCCACCTGACGGGCAAAGCCCATTTCGTGGGTGACGCACAGCATGGTCATGCCCTCATCGGCGAGCCCCACCATGGTGTCGAGCACTTCCTTCACCATCTCGGGGTCCAGCGCCGAGGTCGGCTCGTCGAACAGCATGATCTTGGGGCTCATGCAAAGCGAGCGGGCGATCGCCACGCGCTGCTGCTGGCCGCCCGAGAGCTGGCCCGGATACTTGTTGGCCTGCTCCGGGATCTTCACCCGGGTCAGGTAGTGCATGGCAACCTCCTCGGCCTCCCTCTTGGGCATCTTCTTCACCCAGATCGGCGCGAGCGTGCAGTTCTCCAGGATGGTCAGGTGCGGGAAGAGATTGAAGTGCTGGAACACCATGCCGACCTCCCGGCGCACCTCGTCGATGCGCTTGAGGTCGTCCAGCAACTCGACGCCGTCGACGATGATGCGGCCCTTCTGATGCTCCTCAAGGCGGTTGATGCAGCGGATCATCGTGGACTTGCCGGAGCCCGAGGGGCCGCAGATCACGATGCGCTCGCCGCGCTGAACGTTCAGGTTGATGTCGCGCAAAACGTGAAACTCGCCGAACCACTTGTGGACGTCGATCATCTCGATGGCAGGCTGAGCCTGCGGATCGATTGTGGTGGTGGGGATGTGCTGAGCAGACATTGTCGTTGCCATGAATGTTTACCGTTTCTGACCAGCCGCAAGGCGGCGCTCGACTCCGAGGGAATATCGCGACATGCCAAAGCAGAAGACGAAGTAGAACAGGGCCGCAAAAGCATAGCCCGTGAGGCCGATGGTGGGTGCCGCCCAGGCCGGATCGATGCGGGATGCCTCGATGGTCTTGACCAGATCGAAGATGCCCACGATCGCCACCAGCGAGGTATCCTTGAACAGGCCGATGAAGGTGTTCACGATACCGGGAATCACGATGCGCAGGGCCTGCGGCAGGATGATGAGCGACATCATCTGCGGGTAGTTGAGGCCCAGGGACATCGCGCCTTCGTACTGCCCCTTCGGCATGGCCTGAAGGCCGCCGCGCACCACCTCGGCCATGTAGGCGGAGGCGAAGAGTGCTGTGCCGATGAGCGGACGCAGCAGTCGATCCACCGTCATGTCGCCCGGCAGGAAGAGCGGCAGCATGGTGTTGGCCATGATCAGAACCGTGATCAGCGGCACGCCACGCACGAACTCGATGAAGATCACCGAGGCCATTCGCACGATCGGCAGCTTCGAACGGCGCCCAAGAGCCAGCACGATGCCGAAGGGCAGCGAGACCACGATGCCCACTGTTGCCACCAGCAGTGTCACGAGGACGCCGCCCCACAGGGACGTAGGAACATGGGCAAGGCCGAAATCGAGATCGACCAGGGCCAGCGTAATGCCGATCACCGCCACGATGCCGCCACCCAGGATGAGGGCTGGACGCAGGGAAGACTTGAGCAGAGCAGCCACGAAGGCGAAGAGCCCGATCACCAGCGCGCCGAAGATGGCGAAGCCGATCCAGAAGCGTCCGCTGAAGCTCTCGTTGCCACCCGTGAGCAGCACATAGGAGACAACCGGGAACAACCAGAAGAAATAGACAGCCCCCAGGTCCCGGCGCGGCGCCTTCAGCCACAGGAGCCACACGACGCCGATGGCCAGGAGGGCGAAGAAGATGTTCACCCGCCAGCGCTCCGAAATCGTGTAGGAGCCGTAGATGAAGTAGTTGAGCTTGTCCCAGATGAAGGCCCAGCAAGCACCGCTCTCGCTGCCGCCCGTGTCGGCGCGGCAGGCAGCCCGGTCGGTGCCGGTCCAGACGGCATCGATTATGAGGAACTTCATGAGCGGCGGAACGCTGACATACAGCAGGTAGAAAACCACCAGCGTCAGGATCGTGTTGAAGGTGCCGGAAAACAGATTCTCCCGAACCCAAGCGATAGGTCCGCGGGCCAGATTGGGCGGAGGCAGAGCCTCCACCTGTCTGGCGCGGACGAAAGTGGGAATATCGACGGCGGTGCTCATAGGATCTCCTACCGTTCGACGATCGCCACACGGCGGTTGTAGATGTTCATGATGAACGACGTCAGCAGGCTGATGGTCAGGTACACACCCATGGTGATCACCACGACCTCGATGGCCTGACCTGTCTGGTTGAGAACGGTTCCCATGAAGACCTGCACGAGATCCGGGTAGCCGATGGCGACCGCAAGCGACGAGTTCTTGGTCAGGTTCAGGTACTGGCTCGTCAACGGCGGGATGATGACCCGCATGGCCTGCGGAATCACCACCAGACGAAGAGTCTTGCCCGGCGGAAGACCAAGAGATCCCGCGGCTTCCGTCTGCCCTTTCGAGACCGCGAGGATGCCGGCGCGGACGACCTCGGCGATGAAGGCGGCCGTATAGGTGACGAGGCCGAGAAGCAGCGCCACGAATTCCGGCAGGATCTGCATGCCGCCGGTCAGGTTGAACGTGCCCTTGCGCGGAAGCTCAAAACTGATCGGATTGGCGCCGAGCAAAGCCAGCACGATCCAGGTGAGGATCGGCAGGCCGAGGACGAGAGCGAGCGTCACCTTGCCGACTGGAGATTGCCGACCCGTCTGCTCCTGCTGCTGCCTCGCCCAGCGGCGATAGATGAAGGTGCCGACCAAGCCGATGAGGAGAACGGCGACGAGGATCCCGATGTTGGACGCCCAGAGGGGTCTCGCCATGAACAGGCCGCGGGAATTCAGATAGAAGCCTGCGCCCATTTCTAGTGAATTGCGTGGCTGCGGCAGAGTGCCGAGCACGGCGATGTACCAGAACAGGAGCTGGACCAGCAGCGGGATGTTGCGCAGCGTCTCCACATAGACCATGGCGACCTTCGCCACCATCCAGTTCTTGGACAGGCGCGCGATGCCGACCAGGAAGCCGAGGAAGGTCGTGAAAAAGATGCCGATTGCCGAGACCACCAGGGTGTTCAGAAGGCCGACGATGAAGGCGTCACCATAGGTGCCGCCAGCCGCGCTGAACTGGATCAGGGTCTGGCTGATGTCGAAGCCGGCCGTGTTGTTGAGGAAGCCGAAGCCTGAGGCGATCTTGGCGCGCTGCAGGTTCTCGATAGCGTTCGTCGCGGCCACATAGAACAGGAAGATGATCGCGGCGACGAGTACGACCTGATAAAAAGCTCCACGAACCTTTGGATCGTAGAGAAACGATTTCTTGGGGGGCGATGTCTGACTGACAGCGGTCTGCACTGAGTTCATCCTCTGACGGCTCTCGATACCCGGCCGTCCTACCCTGTTCGTGCCCGGGTCAAGCGGCTTTTTTTATTGTTGACGTGTATTCTTGAAGGGCGCCCGGAAGATCCGGACGCCCTGTTTTGGATCGCTTAGCGAACCGGGATGCCGTATTGCAGGCCGCCCTTGGTCCAGAGCGCATTCTGGCCGCGCTTGATCTTCAGGCGCGAACCTTCGCCGACGTTCTTCTCGAACGACTCGCCGTAATTGCCCACGTGCTTGATGACGCGGACGGCCCAATCGTTGGTCAGGCCGACGGCCTCGCCGAACTTGCCCTCGGTGCCGAGCAGACGCTTGATCTCCGGATTGTCGGAAGTCTTCATCTGGTCTGCATTGGCCTTGGTCACGCCGAGTTCTTCAGCGTTCAGCATGGCCATGTGGGTCCAGCGGACGATGTCGCCCCAGTTGCTGTCGCCGTGGCGAACTGCCGGACCAAGCGGCTCCTTCGAGATGATCTCGGGCAGAACGATATGATCGTCCGGAGCCGAGGCGCGCAGACGCTCGGCATACAGGCCCGAGGCGTCGGTGGTGAAGGCGTCGCAGCGACCGGCGTCATAGGCCTTGAAGGTCTCGTCCGAGGTGGCGAAGGCCACCACTTCGTACTTCATGTTGTTGGCACGGAAGTAGTCGGCGAGGTTCAGCTCGGTGGTTGTGCCCTGCTGGGTGCAGATCGAAGCGCCGTTCAGCTCCTTGGCGGAAGAGACGCCGAGCTTCTTGCGGACCATGAAGCCCTGGCCGTCGAAGTAGTTGATGACCGGGAAGTCGAGGCCGAGCTGCGTGTCGCGCGACATGGTCGCGGTCGAGTTGCGGGACAGCACGTCCACTTCGCCCGACTGGAGCGCCGTGAAGCGGTCCTTGGCGGCGAGCGGGATATAGCGGACCTTGGTCGGATCGTCGAAGATCGCGGCCGCAATAGCGCGGCAGAGGTCGACGTCGAGGCCAGTCCAGCTGCCCTGGGCGTCAGGCTGGCCGAAGCCGGCGAGACCCGTGTTCGAGCCGCAGGTCAGAAAGCCCTTCTGCTTCACGCTGTTGAGCGTTGCCTGGGCCGAAGCGCCAGTGGCGAACAGGCTAGCCGTCAGACCGAAGGCAATCGATACGAGAGCCTTTTTCATGTTGGTATGTTCTCCCAATAGTTCCACATGACTCGACGGATCTTGGTGACCCCCCAGCCGAGCCTTGGTTAGACCGTTCCGCGCCGTCTCGGTCGAGACGGCATCGGGATCCATCAAATTCAATGATTGATCACTGGTCAAGTCTTGATGGAAGGCAATTCGTGCCTGACTTGACGCCAAAGGCTGGGCAGTCTCAGATCGGGGCCTCCTCAGCAAGCCCTTGAAGCAATGTCAAAGCTCCCCCCAAAGCCTGAAAACGTCTCGGAACGCACCCGCCTCGTCCATGCCGGAAGGCAGCCCTTCGACCAGCACGGATTCGTGAATACGCCGATCTACCGCGGCTCCACGGTTCTGTACCCCACGACCGACGACCTGCTGCACCGGCGCGGGCGCTATTCCTATGGAACGAAAGGGACTCCGACCACCAGTTCCCTCGAAATTGCCTGGACCGAACTGACCGGCGCCGCGGGAACGGTCCTGGCGCCTTCGGGCCTTGCGGCGGTCACAGTCGCCCTCATGTCCTGCTTCAAGGCCGGCGACCACCTGCTGATGACGGATTCGGTCTACCTGCCGACCCGGCATTTCTGCAACGGCATCCTCAAGAAATTTGGTGTGGAAACCACCTATTACGACCCGCTGATCGGTGCCGGGATCGAGGCTTTGCTCCGTCCGAACACGACGGCCGTGTTCACGGAGGCCCCGGGATCGCAGTCGTTCGAGATGCAGGATATCCCGGCCATCGCCGAGGTGGCGCACCGGCATGGGGCCGTGGTCCTCATGGACAACACCTGGGCGACCCCCTTGCTCTTCCCTCCGCACGAACGCGGCGTGGACATCGCCATCGAGGCCGGCACCAAGTATCTCAGCGGCGGATCGGACCTGCTGCTCGGCATGGTCTCGGCCAATGAGCACTGCTTCAAGGCCCTGCGCGACACCTATGATGCCTTCGCCATGTGCCCAGGCCCTGAGGATGTGTTCCTAGGGTTAAGGGGTCTGCGCACCATGGCACTGCGCCTTCGCGAGCACGAGAAGCAGGCTTTGCAGATGGCCCGCTGGTTCGAGGCCCGTCCCGAGGTGGCCCGGGTGCTCCACCCGGCGCTCGAGAGCTATCCCGGTTACGAGATCTGGAAGCGGGACTTCAAGGGTTCGTCAGGCCTGTTCTCGATCGTTCTCAAGCCCTGCTCAGACCAGGCACTGGCCGCCATGCTCGATGGCCTTGCCCTCTTCGGCATGGGCTATTCCTGGGGCGGGTTTGAGAGCCTCGTGATCCCCTTCAACTGCGCCAGCTACCGTACGGCAACCCGCTGGGAGCCCGGCGGACACGCCCTGCGCTTCCACATCGGGCTGGAGGATCTAGAGGATCTGAAACGGGATCTTGATGCAGGCTTTACCCGCCTGCGCGAAGCGGACTGACGGTCAAAGGTCGAGAATTGCAGACGCCAACGGGATAGAACCCGTCACGTCGGCAGCTCGGCCTCAGCCTTCCGCCGCTTGTCCTTGGCAATCAGCATCAGGTTGCGGATGTAGATGAAGATCGACAGGGTCTGGGGCAGGATGATGACGATGTCGCGCCGGGCAAAGCCGTAGACCATCGTCATCAGCCCGCCGGCGATGGACAGGAACCAGAAGCCTATGGGGATCACGCTCTTTTCCGCCTTTTCGCTCGCGATCCACTGGACAATGAAGCGCGCGCCGAAGACGAGCTGGGCCAAGACCCCGAAAGCGGCCCAGAGATCGAAGCGGGCGACGATGACGTCGTAGAAATAGAGGCCCAGGTCGTGGGACAGGCGCATCAGCATCAGACGATTTCCTGGGCAGCGGGAACGCGGCGGCGGCGCCGGATCAACCACCAGACCCCGGCCAAGTCAAGAATGCCCACCCACAGCCGGTCGAACATCCCGTAATTCGAGTGCCCCGCATGACGAGGCCGGTCGACCACGTCCACATGGGCGATCTGGTACCCCTCGCGCTTGATTAAGGCCGGCATGAAACGGTGCAGGGCGTCGAAATACGGCAGGCGCAGATAAACGTCACGCCGGAAGGCCTTGAGCCCGCACCCCGTATCCCGCGTGCCATCCTTGAGGATCCGTCCCCGAACGCCGTTGGCGACGCGGGACTGCCACTTCTTGTAGGTGCCGTCCTTGCGCCCGATCCTCTGCCCGGCTGCAAGGGCAACAGCCGGATCGTCGAGAGCTGCCACGAGCTGCGGAATGAAGGCCGGATCGTTCTGCCCGTCCCCATCCAGGGTGATCACGACAGGCGCACGGGCTGCCTGAACCCCAGTCCGGACGGCCGCGCTCTGGCCGCAGCTCGCCTCGTGGCGCATGAGGCGCAGCCACGGCCGCGTCGCGCGGGCGCTCAGGACCTGCTGCCCGGTATCGTCGGTCGAGCCATCGTCCACATAGATCACCTCGAAGGTGCCAAGCGCAGCGCAGGCCTGCTCGATCTCCTCCACCAGAGGGAGGATGTTGAGCACCTCGTTCTTGACGGGCACCACGACGCTGATGCGCGGGCTGGTGGAAAGGTCGGTCATCCGTCCAGGGCCATTCTCGGCCACCTCTTCGAAGGGCATGTTGGGCTCTAGAACCCGGTCGCGTAGGCCGCGATATCGACCTGCCGCCCGCTGTTGATATTGAATCCCTGAACCCTGGTCGAGAGCACGGGCTGCTGCCGCAGGCGCTCGTTCTCGACCTGGAATTCGCCCTCGAAGCGCTTGTCCACGAAGACGACGCGGCAGCCGCCCTGTCGCAGGAACCGGGAGGCCTCGGCTCCGCTGTCGAGCATGTCGAGGTTCGTGCCGGTCAGGAAGACGAGGCTGGGCTCCCGATAGCCGAGGGTCGCGACCTGCGGATTTCCGCAGGGCAGGTTGCGAGCCACTTCCGCGAGACGATCCGAAATCTTGAGAGAACGCAGGTCGAGCTGGGCGAAGCCGAACACGCCAATGGCCAGGAAGGCCGAAGATAGGAAACCGGCCCAGAGGGTCGGCACCATCCGGTTCTTCACGAAAAGCCACCAGGCTGTGAGGGCCAGGAACGACGAGATGACAAGCGCCGGCAGCGCGCGGAAGGGCGGCAGGCCATCGAAAGACCAGGCCACCGCCGACAGCCCGATAGTGAGGCCGACTGGAATGAACGGGATCAGCACCGTCGCCAGCTTCGCTGCCGGCCGATGAGGCCCCACGAAATGCCGGGCGATGGCCATCACCGTGATGATCGCCACCGCCGGAAACAGCGGCATCGTATAATGCGGCAGCTTCGTCGGAACCGCCTCGAAGATGACCCAGGACGGCACGATCCACGCGAGTGCGAAGGCCACCGGCTCCTCCCGGCGGTGGATCCAGGCGAAGGGAACCGCAATGGCGGCCAGGATGGCGCCGGGCCAGAAGGTCGCAAAGAACGAGAGCAGATAGAAGCCAGGCGGCGCCCAATGGTACTTCTGCGCCGTGCCGACCTTGCCGAGCATGTCCTTTCCGACGGAAGCCGCGAAGAACTCGCCGCCGCTCTTGATGGCGATGGCGACGAACCACGGCAGCACGATTGCAAGCGTGAAGAGAAGGCCGAGCCAGGGCCGCAGCGTCAGCAGCCAGCGGGCGGAGCGTTCCTTATAAGAGAGAACCGCCGCCGCGAGGCCGGCAAACATGAGGACCAGAGGCCCCTTGATCAGGATCCCGAGGGCAAAGCCGGTCCAGAAGATCAGGAGCGCCCGCCGCGGCAGGACACCGGCGCCCCGGCTCAGATAAGCCCGGGCAAGGCCTCCCATCACGGCCACCGAACAGGCGGTAAGCATCGCATCGGTCTTGGCGAGCCGCGCCTCGACCATAAGGATGACGCAGGTCGCCATCAGGGCGGCGGTCAGGAAGGCCCCTCGCCTCCCGAAGAAGGCAAGAGCCGCCCAGTAGGTCAGCAGGACCGTCGCGATGGCTCCGAACAGGGAGGGAATTCGGTAGAGCGCAATGGTGGTGTGCGCCTCTGGCACGCCCAAAGCCTCGCCGAGAGCGACGCTGGCGCTCTGAAGCCAATAGATGCCTACCGGCTTCTTGTGCCTGGCCTCATCCTGGAATCGGATGTCGACGAAGTCGCCCGTCTCCAGCATCTGCTTGGAGGCCTGGGCATAGCGCGGTTCGTCCCGGTCCATGGGCTGGAGGGTCGTGAAGCCCGGCAGGAAGCAGACGAGCGACAGCAGCACGAGCACGGCACAAAGCCGGGCATGGCTCCGCTCGATGACGCTCGTCAGTTGGGTCACGGAGAAGTGGCCCAAGGTCATCCGCTGCTGGGGGACAGAACCGTCCATCAATCACTCCGGAGGCGGGAAAGCCGTCGTGCCAGTAAGGGATTCCTATGGGCACAGGGCCGTCAAACCGCGTGATGTCCTCCAAACCCGCCGGGAAGTCAAATTGACGGAAGGTAGCGGCTTGCTCCTTTAAGGAACACGCGCGCTCAAGCCGGCATTGCAAGAGAGGTCTGGTTCAACCCTGGAGGAGCCCTATGAACAGGTCTGCCTGCTGGCTCACCGCTGCTCTTGTGGTGCTGCTCGCCCAGCCGGTTGCGGCCCTCGACCGGCCCGTCGTCTGGCGGGACGAGGATACCGGCTGCGCCTATCTGCTTACCCCGCAGGGCGGCATCACGCCCCGGCACCGGCGGGACGGAACCCTCGACTGCCCCGACGTGGCCGCCAGTACGGGGGTGGTCGAAAACATGGGCCGGGACATCGCGCGTGGCTTGGATGCCCTCCAGCGCGAGGTCGAGCGCCTGCGCGAGCGCTACAACAACCGTCCATAAGGCAATCGAGCACAGCTTGAGCCGTCGCCATGGCAGGCCCCGGCGGGTTCGATCCCTACAAGGATTGACCTCCGCCAGGGCTGCAGACTTATCGGAACCAGCCGAAATAGAGCCCCCAGAGGCTCGGCGACCGGATCCCACGCACCCGGCGGGCCGCCTCGTCGGCGCTCATCGATTCACCGCCATGGCATGAGCACAGGACGATATGGGCGTCGTGCTCGGAGATCTGGAAGAAATCGACGGCATCCCCGAATGTGTCGCTGCGCAGCCCGGCTTGCCGCAGAACGGGATCCGAATAGGCCACCGTGAGGGCAGATCCGTCGGCCCGCATGGCAAGGCGTTGGGCCTTGGGCTTCCATTCGATTTCGTCGAGGGTTTTGAGCTCCCGGTCGGGCTCCCGTTCCAGGAGTTCGATCCAGCGATCCAGGCGTTCCCGTTTCGACAGAACCGGAGCCTTGACGTCTTCAGGGGCCTTCAGGTCGGCGACGCTACTGAGTTCGGAAAGAGGCCTGTGTTCCATGCTCCCCTCCTTGGCAGAAGAGCGGTTTCGAGCCACCCAGCTACAAGCTCAACCTTGGAGCACATGGAAAAGTTCGAGGAATGGGCTGTGGAGTACCGCTGATATTTTGGGCAAGCGCATATGCGCTTGCTGTGCCCGTCTTAAGGCCGCACGTCGGGCAGGAGGTCAGAATATATAGGCTTCAGCGAAAGCCCGACGCCTGGGCGGCATCGGGCGCGATAGGTCAAGCAATTGCCGAGTGATCGTGATCGGCAGTCCTGGGTGTCCCCATGAGCTCGGCCAGACGATTGCGGGCGCGGTTCACGCGGCTCTTGATCGTTCCGACTTTCACCCCCAGCGCTTCGGCGGCATCCTCGTAGGACATGCCTTCGGCACCAATGAGGATGATGGCCTCGCGCTGCTCCTGAGGCAGCTTGTCGAGTGCCGAGGAGAGGTCCTGAAGGGCGAGCTTATCCTCCTGGTCGGGAATCGCGATCATGCTGGCGGCATGGGTCCCGTCCCCGTCCTCGACCTCGCGGCTGGTCTTGCGGTGGGTCGAGTAGAAGCCGTTGCGCAGGATCGTGAATAGCCAGGCCTGGAGATTGGTGCCGGACTCGAAGGTGTCCTGCTTGGTCAGGGCCTTGAGCACCGTATCCTGCACCAGATCCTCTGCCTGATCGACCTTTCCGGTCAGCGAGAGGGCGAAGGCGCGCAGGTTCGGCAGCGCGTCCATCACACCGTTGACGAATTCCTGATCCACAGGCTCCGTGTGGGCACGGATGACCTGGGCGACGCGGTCGACCAGCCGCGCGAGGTCGCGCGGCAGCTTGTCTTCAGCGGGGTCGCCGTAAAGGGCCCGCAACTGCTTTCCGAGATGCAGCCGGACGTTGGCGCTCAGCGCAGCCGCCGGGGATGGCGCATCAGAATGGGTCGGGTGAGACTGGTTGTTCGATTTCTCGGGCATGGGCAATATTTGGGGCATGCCCCCAGGTTTTAAATATCCTGGCGACGATTCGACCGTGAGATTTTTTATAGTCGAGCCTCTGGATTTTATTGCTCATGTGCACCATGGAGGCGATTGAGCCAGGGGATCGCCGCAACGGCCAAGTCTTCAGCCGACCACTATCCTTGGGCCGGCCACTATCAAGGAGCGCGAAGTGCCTCACTACCTCGGGATCGATGTTGGCACATCGGCCGTGAAGGCGATCCTTGTCGACGAGCGCCAGGCGACCGTTGCGGAGGCGGACGTCCCTCTGGCGATCTCCCGCCCGCAACACCTCTGGTCGGAACAGGACCCGGAGGCCTGGTGGCAGGCCGTACAGTCGGCCATGGATGGTTTGCAGAGAGACGCGGCATCGGCTCTCGCCGATGTTCGCGGCATCGGCCTGTCGGGACAGATGCACGGGGCGGTGTTGCTGGGCCAGGACCACAGACCGCTGCGCCCCGCTATCCTGTGGAACGACAGCCGGTCGTTTCGTGAAGCGCACGAGCTGGAGGATAAGCATCCCGGGTTCTCGCGCATCGCCGGCGTCATTCCGATGCCGGGCTTCACCGCGCCTAAACTCCTCTGGCTGGCAAGGCACGAACCCGAGACATTCCGTGCAATCCGCAAGATGATCCTGCCGAAGGACTACATCCGCCTGAAAATGACTGGTGCGATTGTCACCGACATGTCCGATGCGGCGGGCACCTGGTGGCTCGATGAGGCGAGTCGCGACTGGTCGGACGAGGTGCTGGCTGCGACCGGTCTCACCCGTGGTCACATGGCAAACCTCGTCGAGGGCTCGCACGCCTCGGGTATCGTACGAGCCGAGATCGCTCACCGATGGGGTTTGCGCAGCGATGTCGTCGTCGCCGGTGGGGCGGGCGATGCGGCGGCGGGTGCCGTTGGCCTCGGCGCCATCAAGGACGGAGCGGCCTTCATCTCACTTGGAACATCCGGGCAGCTTTTCGTCACCACGGAAACCTACAGCCCAGCGCCGGAAGCCGTCGTTCACTCGTTCTGTCACGCGCTGCCCAATCGCTGGTTTCAGATGGCCGCAATGCTGAACGGAGCAAGCTGCCTGTCCTGGGCGGCTGATCTCCTGAAGCGGGAGATCGGCGAACTCCTGCGCGAAACGGAGACTGCTTACAAACGGCCGAGCGCTCTTCTCTTCCTGCCCTATCTGACAGGAGAGCGAACACCACACAACGATCCTTATGCATGCGGCGTGTTCTTCGGTCTTTCGCCGGACACACGGCAAGCGGATTTGGCGCAGGCCGTTCTCGAAGGTGTCGCGTACAGTTTCGCCGACGCGAAGCGGGCGCTCGAGCAGGCCGGAACACCCCTAACGCAGGCTGGCATCATCGGGGGAGGTTCGAGAAGCAGTTTCTGGACGCGGATCTTCGCCAATGTGCTGAACATCCCCATCATGCGCTATCAGGGCAGCGACAAGGGCCCGGCCTTCGGCGCGGCGCGCCTGGCGCGGCTTGCCGCGACAGGTGAGGCCCCGGAAGACGTTTGCACTGCGCCAGACGTTCTTGAGACCATCGCGCCGGAGCCGCACCTGGTCGAACTCTACCAGCCTCGAATCCGGGCTTTCCGGAATCTCTATCAAAGTCTCAAAGCAGAATTCACACGTGGCGCAGAAGGACGGATCTGAGGATACCGGCCATCGGGCGGCCGAATCCTCTTGGATTTGCAGCCCGTACATGCTGCTTAAAGTACAGCCACTTCTCATTTGGATGCTGCCATGACCGCATCAGGAGCCAGTCTATGATCTTGGTTACGGGCGAAGCCTTGGTCGATCTCTTCATCGGAACCGCCACGACGACAGGTTTTCCCGCAGAGGCGGTGGCCGGCGGTTCGCCCTACAACGTGGCGATCGGGATCGCTCGCCTCGGTCGCCCTGCAGCCTTCCTGTCCACCTTGTCAGAAGATGTCTTCGGGTCTTTTCTAGCCGACAAGCTCGCCGAGGTTGGCGTGAGCTCCGCCTATCTGCAGCGCTGCCCGAACGTCACGACGCTCAGTGTGGTGGCGACCGACACCGCAGGACAGCCGCAATACTCCTTCTATGCGCCGGACAGCGCAGATCGTGCCCTCAAGCCCGAGGCCTTGCCCGCCCAACTGCCTGCGGACGTGAACGCCATTGCAGCGGGCTCCTACGCGCTTGGTGTCGAGCCCATCGCGACTGCCATCGAGACCCTGGTGCAGCGGGAAGCTGGATCACGCGTGATTTCTCTCGACCCCAACGTTCGGCCACGAGTTGTCGGTGACCTGACTGCTTATAGGGAGAGGTTCGAGCGCCTGCTGGCCTATGCCACCATCGTGAAGGCAAGCGACGAAGATGTCGAACTGCTCTACTCGACGCATGATCTCACATCGGCAGCGCGCACCTGGCTCCAGCGCGGGCCCAAGCTCGTGGTGATCACGCGGGGCGAGAAAGGATCCATGGCGGCGTTCGGCGACACGATCGTGGAGCGCCCTGCCCCAAGGATCGACGTTGTCGACACAGTCGGTGCCGGCGACACTTTCCATGCCGGCCTGCTCGCTTGGCTCGATGCCAAAAGTCTGCTGACGCCTCGGGGTGTCACAGGATTGAGCGAGGCGCAGGTCACGGATGCCCTCGACTTTGCCACCGCGGCCGCGGCCATCGTCTGCACCCGCCGCGGCGCCAACCCACCGTCCTGGACCGAGGTCGAGCGGTTCATGACTGAGCGCGCCTGAGCCAGATGGAGGGCATCATGACAACCCAACCTGTTCTGCCGCCGCTCGGCACGCCATGGCGCTCCAATCGCTTCCACCGGCAATGGCTGTTCGAGCAGGCCAACAACCTGTTCGACTTCTTTCAGCACGGTGTCATCAATCCGGCCGGCGGCTTCTTCAATCTCGACGAAACGGGACACCCTATCGAGGCCGCCAATCCTGTCCGGCAGATCCACAGCACCACCCGCATGGTGCATTGCTTTGCCATCGGCACCCTACTCGGCCGGCCCGGCTGCGATGCCATCGTCGACCATGGAATAGAGTATCTCTGGAAGGCGCATCGGGACGCACAGAACGGAGGCTATGTCTGGTCGCTCGACAATGATGGACCGAAGGATGACACCAAGCAGGCCTATGGCCATGCCTTCGTGCTGCTGGCAGCCTCGAGCGCCAAGGTGGTGGGCCATCCGCTGGCGGACCACCTGCTGGAAGACATCACGCAGATTCTGGAGGAGCGCTTCTGGGAGGAGCAGCACGGAGCGGTGACGGAGGAATTCACGCGCGACTGGCAGCCCCTGAGCCAATATCGCGGCCAGAATTCCAACATGCACCTCACTGAAGCCCTGATGGCGGCCTTCGAGGCCACAGCCGATCGCACCTATCTCGACCGAGCGGGGCGGATCGCCGGCCTCGTCATCGGCCGCCATGCGGCTGCCCTGGGCTATCGGGTGGCCGAGCACTTCCATGAGGACTGGAGCCTCGACAGAGACTATCGCGGCGACGACATGTTCCGCCCCTCCGGCACGACGCCTGGCCATTGGCTGGAATGGGCCAGGCTCCTTCTCCAACTCTGGTCCCTGGGCGGACAGCGTCACGCCTGGATGCCGGAGGCTTCCCGTGAGTTGTTCCGGCAATCCATTGAACTGGGATGGGACAAGGACAAGGGCGGGCTCTTCTACGCCCTCGACTGGGACGACAAGCCGAGGCTGTCGCTGAAGCTCTGGTGGCCCTGCGCGGAAGCCATCGGCGCGGCGGCGTTCCTAAGCGAGCACAGCCCAGGCGACTTGCACGAGCAGTGGTACCGCACTCTCTGGGGCTTCGCCGACCGCTACCTGATCGACTATGAACATGGAGGCTGGCGGCCTGAACTTGCTGAAGATCTGATGCCCGGCTCGACCCTGTTCGCTGGCAAGCCGGACCTCTACCACGCGCTCCAGGCCTGCCTGATCCCGCTCTTTCCAGCCACCGGCAGTCTGACAAAGGTCATCGCGGAAGCCGTTGCTCAGGGCTGAGCAAGAGAGCGCTCCAGCGCATCGCGGTTAGGCATCCCGGCCTGCGCGCCGGGTGTCAGGCAGGACAGGGATGCGGCCGCACAGGCCTTTTCCATCGCAGACCCCATCTCCAGGCCCTCCGCAAGACCGCTCGCCAGCACGCCGACAAAGGTGTCGCCCGCGCCGGTGGTATCGACCGGCGCGATCGGGCAGGCCGCGGCATGGATCCGTGTGCCATCGCAGGAAACGCCATAGGCTCCCCGGGCACCGGCCGTCACGATGCAGGTTGGGCCGAAATCGCGCGACAGGACAGTGGCGGCCTTGAGATAATCGTCACCCGTACCCGTCGCCTCGCCGGCGACCGCGGCGATGGCGAGCGCCTCGTGCTCGTTGACGACCAACACATCCGCCGCTTGCAGCAGTTCAGCCATGCCTGAACGTTCTTTGACGGGCGGGACAGGAGCGAAGTTCCAGATCACCCTTGCCCCTGCCCGACGCGCCCGTGCAGCGGCATCGAGGCTATAGGCCAGGGAGACCTCCATCTGGAGCACCAGCACGGAGGCCTTCGACAAAAGGCTATCCGGAAGATCCATGGAGCACAGGGCCATGTTGGCGCCGCTCGCCACCGTAATGGCGTTCTCGCCGGTATCATCGACCGTGATGAAGGCACAGCCTGTCGGCTCAGCCACAATCCGCATAGCCTGAACATCAACGCCGTTGTCTTCGAGGTTCTTGAGGCAGGCTGCTCCGAAGGGATCATCTCCGACGGCGCCGACCATGGCGACCCGGCCGGGTCCGCCCTGCCCTATCCGTGCTGCGGCAACCGCCTGATTGGCTCCCTTGCCACCGAAGAAGCTGTCGGCGCGGCGCGAAAGAACGGTTTCGCCCGGTCTGGCGATGCGCTGCACCCGCGCGACGAGATCCATGTTGATCGAACCGAAAACAACGATCATGCCGCTCATCCTTTGAGGCGCTTTCCTACCATCGGCGGTTTGGGCCCGGCGGGGGGTAGCTCCTGATTTCTTTGAGGAGCAACGAGAGAGCCATCCACAGCTATTTCCTCCTCAGCACCACAGAGGGATTATG
This sequence comes from Microvirga sp. CF3062, assembly GCF_036314045.1. Lineage (NCBI taxonomy): Bacteria > Pseudomonadati > Pseudomonadota > Alphaproteobacteria > Hyphomicrobiales > Methylobacteriaceae > Microvirga > Microvirga sp. CF3062. Next base: position 106,530 of record NZ_JAYGGN010000004.1, on the reverse strand, counting down.
CCCTGGAACCAAGCAGCCTGCCTCAACATTTGACTCGCAGGTAGGCGTAGCAGCGGTAAACTGTCATCAGAATCAAAGATAGTTTGCCTCTCGCAGGTAGAAGAACAGGCTTTGATGGGCAGGCAGGCTGATCCTCACATTCTGGATCGCGGACATTCACCGCCCGCAACGACGCGCTCTCGTATCTCCACTTCGCTCGCAAGTTTTTCTCCAGACGCCTCTGCGCGGCGCCTGGATGATTGGTGTGCGCAGTTTCAACCCGGAGTTGGTCATTGAGCAAGCATCATGAAAAGCAGAGACGCAAGACCCGCCGCTCCCATGAAACAGCGCAGGTTTTCGACCTCACGGGCTCCAAGTTCCAGGGAGAGCGCAGCCCTCCGCCCATCAAGCCGCTCAATGCCACACAGGATGATTATCTCGACGCTTTGAAGACCAGCTCCCAGGTCGTGGTGCTCGGGCCCGCAGGCACCGGCAAGACCTGGATCGCAGCGACATACGCGGCGGATCTTTTCCGCCAGCGGCGAATCCGCAAGATCATTCTGACCCGCCCCAATGTCCCGGCCGGTCGTTCCCTCGGCTTCTTCCCGGGAAGTCTCGAAGAGAAGTTCGGTCCTTGGGCCGCGCCCGTGATCGAGGCCATCAAGGAGCGCATCGGCACGGCGGCTTTCGACATCGCGATCAAGAACGGCGATATCGAAATGGTACCGTTCGAAGTGATGCGCGGCCGCTCATGGCGCGACGCCTTCATCCTTCTCGACGAGGCGCAGAATGCGACGCCGGCCGAGATGAAGACGTTCCTCACCCGCATCGGGGAGGAATGCAAAGTGGTGATCAACGGGGATGTGAGCCAGTGCGACCTGCGCGAGACATCGGGTCTGCGCACGGTGCTTCACCTGATCAAGTCGCAGATGCTGCCGGTGCCGATCGTCGAGTTCACCCTCAACGACATCGTGCGGTCTGGAATCTGCGAGATGTGGGTGCGCGCGTTCGAAGAGGTCCACTGCTGACGCAGTGAACCCGGATCTTTTCACAAAACGCTGAGGCAGGGCCTCTTAGGCGAGTTCGATGGCGCCGACTTCGGCGCCCTTGCGGCCCTCGACGATCGCAATGCGAACCGCTTGTCCTTGGTCGAGCTGGCCGAGACCGGCACGCTCCACGACGGAGATATGCAGGAACAGGTCCTTGCTTTCACCCTCGACGGACACGAAGCCGTAGCCCTTCACGGAGTCGAACCACTTCACGGTGGCGGGCACCTCCGGGGGGCCGCTCACGGGACGGGTGCTGGGGCCGCTCGGGCGGGAGAACCCGCCGGACTGGCCGCCTGGGCCACCCGCACGCGGCGGACGCGCCGGACGCGCACCGCGCGGCGGCTCCGGCTCGGCCGTGCTGGTATCCACGCTGACGATTTCCTGGACCTGCGGACCCTTCTGGCCCGTGCCGACCTTGATGACCAGGGTCGTGCCGGATTCGAGGGCGGTGTGACCCGCAGCCTCGACCTGCCGGACGTGCAGGAAGGCCTCGCCCGAGCCATCGGTCATCTCGACGAAGCCGAAGCCCTTGTCGGGATTGAACCATTTCACCCGTGCTTCAGTCTCGGGTCCTGCGGCTGAGGAGCCGTAGGATGTCTGCTGCCGCATGGGCCGTTCAAAAGATGTTGGCGGAGCGAATTCGCCCCAGTGATCTTCGGGTTGACCGCCAAATTGACGTCGGCGATCACGGTGATCATTTCCCCGGCCCATCAGGACTGCCTTCTAAAGTCTCAAGTTTCCTAAACGCCATAGGCGTACAGCCCCCAACCATTGAGGGCAAGAAGATAACTACTCATACCTAAACGTTTCACGCAAGGTCCCAAAATGGTGGTTCTGGCGAATTGTCAGGTTTCACGTCGGGAATTTCGGGCTTCCATCAGGCTTTTAGGACCTATGTCCACCCGAGCCCTCAAAAATGGCGGAAGCAGCAGATCCTGAGATCTGTCGGGAGGCGAGCAATGGCAAAGCCGCCCTCCGCCGGCTCAGCTTGATCCATGAGGCAGCCGAGATGACTGAGCCGCCAAGCCTTCAACTGCTCTATCGCGTCTCCGGGACACCCAGCTTGGCCGGGAGCGCGGTTGGCCTCCCTCCACGCGCCGGCAATTCGAAGCCGGCGGGGTCTGCGCTGCCTTGGGTGTCGGTAGCCTGCAGGCAATCACCGACAAGATCTGTTCCAGCATGAGCTTTTCCGCCATGCCTGCTACTTGGCTCAGTTCAGCGTCGGCACCATGCCGCATGAGCAGATCATGCGCTCCATTGAGCTTATGGGGACTAAGATTACATCAGTCGTTCGCGTGAAAATCGCTCGCAGAAAGGCTGCTTGAGAAGCATGAACCCAAGGTATTTACTTTAGCTTGTCGGCAGGGTTACGATACCTTCCAGAATTCCTAATAACATAAGATAGCGAACGGAACAGACGTTAAGACTAGAGTGATTGCAACTGATTCGTGCAACGACGCCGAAAAGGCGCTGCGTCAGATGTAATCCGGCCAGGAGGGGCTATGCTTGAAGATCGAAGAAAGCGAGTCCTGATCGTCGAAGACGAGGCCATGATCTCGATGCTGATCGAGGACATGGTTCTGGATTTCGGTTGCCAGGTCGTGGGCCCTGCCGCTCGTCTGGATCATGCCCTCACCCTTGCCCTTCAGGCCGAGATCGACATCGGCCTCCTCGACATCAACGTGGACGGGTCTGTCGTTTTCCCGGTCGCAGACGTGCTGCGCTTCCGTAAAATTCCTTTCATCTTCTCGACAGGCTACGATTTCCGCTCGCTCCCAGAGCGTTTCCGCGACTGTCCGACCCTGTCGAAGCCGTTTTCCTACCAGAACTTCGCCGACACGCTGCAAACTGCTCTAGCAGTTCAGGATATTCGGGCGGCTGTTTGATTCCACTGGCGCAGGATACAGGACGACTTTTTGAGCTGCCGCTCCGATGAGAATGAAGGCCGCTCGGGCGCATAATCCTGAACGGCTGTTCATTTAGGAACGTGTTTCCACCAGCATCTCGGCATCTGCCCTCGGCCTCAGCGTCACCTTCATGATTGGCGCCGGCATGGAGCCTGATCTCGGCCGCATACGAACGGCCTTCAGCATGATGGCCAGGATGGCGAGCGCCTCCATCTGGGCGAAGGCGCTGCCGATGCAGATCCGCGGACCCGCGCCGAAAGGCATGTAGGCGTAACGATGCCTCGACTTCGCCTGCTCCGGCGCAAAGCGCTTGGGATCGAACCGCTCAGGCTCGCCCCAGAGTGCTTCATGGTGGTGCACTGCGTGAATGGGAACAACGATCACAGCACCATCCGGAACCATGAACCCGCCGAGCGGGAAGGCACGTGTTGCCGTTCTGGTAATGATGGGAGCCGGCGGATAGAGCCTCATGGCCTCCGAGAATACCTGCCGTGTATAGGTCAGCTCGGAAATATGCTCCGGGCGAACCGGACCATTGCCTGTGACCGTGTCAATTTCTGAAAGCACCCTCGCCTCGTGCTCCGGGTGATGCGCCAGAAGGAGAAAGGTCCAGGCAAGTCCAAGGGCCGTGGTCTCATGTCCGGCCGTGATGAAGGTCAGGAGATTGTCGGCAATGTCCTCATCCGTCATCACGCGCCCGGTTTCGGGATCGGCTGCTGCGAGGAGCAGCGCGACCAGGTCCTCACGCACCTCTCCGTTGCGACGGCGTTCGGCGATCATGCCGGTGATCGCCGAGCGAAGATAACCTGTCGCCGCCCTCGCCCGGCCGCGCCCCGGGTATGGCACCCAATCGGGCGCGTTGAGGATGCTCAATGCGAAGATCCAGCCGGTCGGTTTCAGGTAATCCGTGATGCCCCGCTCCACCCGGACCACGTCGATCCCGCTAGGCCCCGACATCATGGTCTCCACGATGATGTCGAAGGTCGTGCGCATCATCTCGTGGCCGATCCGGATTGTTGCGTCGGGGCCGGCAGCAAGCCAGCGGTCGCGGGTCCGCTCCGCGGCCGAGATCATCGCGGGAAGCAATCCGACGAGCTTCTCATGCCGGAAGGCCGGCGCCACGGACTGGCGCTGCCAGCGCCAATGGGCGCCGTCTGCCGTGAGCAGGCCCTGGCCGAGAGCCGGGCCCAGAGCCCGCCGCACATCCTCCCCCTTCGACAAAGAGTCAGCATTGCGAACCAGGGCCTCTTGGATGAGAGACGGATCCAGCAGGAAAACCCTCTCTCGGCTGGCGACCCGCGAATAAACGAGCGGTTCTCGATAGACCTCCGGCGGCAGCGCCTTAAGCGGGTCCCGAACGAGCGCGGGCAGGACAGAGAGTGGAGAGCGGCGGCTGACCGCGATGCCGGGGCTCTGCTCCGACAGCATGGGAAGGGCATCGATGCTCATGCGATTCCTTTTTGAGACGACTCACGTACCCTCTGATATGCCGGAACCGATCAGAGCTTGTCCGGCATTGGCAGGGCAACAAGAGGCACAACGCAGAAACGCGACTTTGGATCTGGAGAACTTCGCGTAGTGACCCATTTGATCAATCGATGATTTTCAGCCATGGAACTGACAACTTCTCTCGGATGTCGCGGAGCATTTGGTGAATATGAGTACCAAGCGGGCGGAAGGCCCCTTTCGCATCAAGCGCTCGGAAACAGGTCTTGGGCTCTTCGCAACGGATGTAATTGAGAAGGGATCCTTCATTATCGAATATGTCGGACCTCGGATTACGAGCGAAGAGGTCGAGAGGCGCCGGAACACCCGCTACCTGTTCGAGATCAACAGCCGCTGGACCATCGATGGATCGCCGCGCTGGAACACTGCGCGCTATATCAATCACTCATGCCGTCCGAATGCCCAGGCGACGATCTCGCGGGGCAAGATCCGCATCAAGGCGATCAAGCGCATCAAACCAGGCGACGAGATCACCTACAATTACGGAAAGAATTACTTCGAGACCTTCATCAAGCCGCATGGCTGCCGATGCCACTCGTGCCAGAAGAAGCGTGAAAAGGAAGCCGCTGCTTCGGCCTTGTGAGGCTCAGCCCGCCTTGAACTCGGAAACCGTGCGCCTCGCGCCAAGCTCGTAGAGCCGCGTGAGGTGTGCCGCGACTTCGCCGGTGAAGCGAGCACCAGCCGGCAGGTCGTCCCCGAAGATCCCACGAATGGCAAACAGACCACGCGCCAGCATTTCGGCCGATCCGCCTGCCCTGTCGGCCACTTCTCTTAGCTGCTCCGCCATAGGGTCGCGAACGTCGATGGTCCCGCCCTTCTCGTCGATCCCCGTCACATAGCGCATCCAGGCCGCGACCCCGAGGGCCAACCGCCCGATGGGTGCGCCGCTGCGCAGACGGTCGCGGATCGTGCCGAGAAGGCGCTGGGGCAGCTTCTGCGATCCATCCATGGCGATCTGCCACGTGCGGTGCTTCAGGGCCGGGTTCTTGAACCGCTTGATGAGGGCGCTCTTGTAGGATTCCAGATCGGCACCCGGCGGCATGTGGAGCGTCGGCGTGACCTCCTCGTCCATGAGGCCCCGGATCAGCCGGACGAAGGCCTCATCGGCCATGGTGTCGGCAACCGTCTCGTAGCCGGCGAGGTAGCCGAGATAGGCAAGCGTCGAGTGACTTCCGTTGAGCAGCCTGAGCTTCATATGCTCGTACGGCTCGACGTCGCTCACGAACTCCGCGCCTGCTTTTTCCCAGGCGGGGCGTCCCTGAGGGAAGCGATCTTCGATCACCCATTGCGTGAAGGGCTCGGTGACGACGGGCCATGCATCGGTCGCGCCGAGCACCTCGCCGATCCGCTCACGATCCTGATCGCTCGTGGCCGGTACGATCCGGTCGACCATGGTCGAAGGGCACGAGACCTCGTCGGCAACGAACCGGCCGAGTTCCGGATCAACCAGTTCGGCAAAGCGCGTGAGAACGCGCTTCACGGTGCGGCCGTTGGAGGGAAGGTTGTCGCAGGTCAAAACGGTGAAGGGCGGCACGCCGTTCATCCGGCGGCGGCGCAGGGCCTCAACGATGAAGCCCGGGGCGGATTTCGGGTTCATCGAATAAGCTAGATCGTGCACGATATCGGGATGGGCCTCGTTCAAGGTGCCTGTCGCCGGGTCGTGGCAATAGCCCTTCTCGGTGACGGTCAAGGTCACGATCCGGGTCTGAGGATCCGCCATCACGTCGAGAAGATCCTCGATCTCCCGAGGAGCCACGATAACGCGCCGGATCGATCCGATGACCCGGAGCGTTTCGCCTTCCTGCGAGCGCACGGACAAGGTGTAGAGCCCGTCCTGCGGCTGCAGCGCGTCGTAGGTGTCCGGGCTCCGCAGGCTTGCGGCCACGATGCCCCAGTGCGGATCCTGTGCCACGACATCGTCCGTATAGACGGCCTGGTGCGCTCGGTGGAACGCACCCACGCCGAGATGAACGATGCCTGTCTTCAGAGCCTTCCGGTTATAAGCGGGGCGTTGAACTCCGCCCGGCAAGTCCGCAAGGTTATCATCGTTCAGGCGATCTGACATTGGACCCTCAATGCGCCGGCTGCTGCTTTGCACGGGTGACGATCTGCGTCGGGTTGACGAAACGCAGGGCGATGATGAGCCAAATCAGCGTCGTCACCATGTAGATCACCGCCATCGCGTCGATGGACTGTACCGCACGCACACCGGCTGCGAAGACGGAGTAATAGAGCGCCACCACGAGAGTCTGGCTGGTCGGGCCGGCCACGAGGAAGGTCAACTCGAACATGGCAATGGTGCGCACCAGAACCAGCAGCAGGGCCGCCAGAATGCCCGGCAGTAGCAGCGGCAGAAGCACATAGATAAAGAGCTTGAAAGTGTTAGCCCCGAAGACGCGGGCAGCCGCCTCGATCTTCGGATCGATCTGCTCGATAAAGGGGATCATGACCAGGATCACGAAGGGCACGGTCGGCACGAGATTGGCCGCCACCACGCCCCAAAAGGTGCCCGCCAGACCCGTCTGGTAGAGCACCGTCGCCAGAGGGATGCCGAAGGTCATCGATGGAATCAGGAGCGGCAGCAGGAAGAGCAGCACCAGTAGGCGCTTGCCTGGGAAATCACGGCGCGCCAGTGCATAAGCGGCCGTCACGCCGAGGGCGCCTGAGATGAAGACCACGGCGCCGATAACCTGAAAGGTGACGACCAGAACGTCCCAGAGCTGGAACTCGCTCCAGGCGGACGAGTACCAGCGCGTGGTCCAGCCTGCCGGGAGCCAGGTGCCGAGCCAGCGGGTGGCGAAGGAGCTCGTCACCACCGTGGCGATCATGGCGAAAAGGTTGACGACGAAGAAGCCGACGGTTGCCCAGATGGCAGCTGCCCAGAGCTTGGAGCCGATTGTGGTATCGCGGATCATCGGCTTACCCTTTCGCGCCGGAGGCCGGACCGCGGTAGAACAATCCGCGGGAGGCGAGCACGACCACGACGATGGCGAGTTGGACGAAGCCCATAATCATCGCAATCGCAGAGGCCATGGAGTAGTCGTATTCCTCGAAAGCAGCCGTTGCTGCTGCAATCGATATGACGCGGGTGACGCCTGCGGGTTCCCCGAGCAGCACCGCCGAAGGAAAGACCGAGAAGGCCTGCACGAAGGACAGGCAGAAGGTGATGGCAAAGCCCGGCATCAGCAGCGGCAGGTACACATGGCGGAAACGCTGCCATGCATTGGCGCCGAGGGTCGCCGCCGCCTGCTCGAGTGCCGGATCGATGCCCGTGACGTAGGAGAGGGTCAGCAGGAAGGTGAACGGAAAGCCCGTGATCACCAGCGAGGCGAAAACGCCCCAGTAATTGTGAACAAGCTTCAAGGGCTGCGAAATCAGGCCGATGGTGAGCAAGGTACGATTGAACCACCCCTGCGGTCCGAGATAGTTCAACAGTCCTTCAGCCACGAGAACCGTGCCGAGAGTGATCGGAAGAACGAGGATCGTGGTCAGAAGGCGCTGGCGTCGCATGAGACGCACGCGGAACGCGATCGGCACAGCCAGCAAAAGGTTGACGAGCGTGACGGGAATTGCGAGCCAGAGCGTGTTGGCAATCGTCTTGTAGAGAAACGGATCCGAGAAGAAGCGTCTGTAATTGGCGAGCCAGTCTCCTCCGGCCTTGGGCTCGAACGATAGAACGAAGCCGAAGGCGAAGGGATAGACGAAGAGCAGCAGCGTGAAGATGGCGGCAGGAATGACGAGCAGGGTTACGGCATCAATCCCCCTGGCGGCCAGACGCTGGTGCAGGCTGGGACCGTGTTCAACGGCAGGCGCGTGAGCAACGGCGTCCATCACTGCCTCCCTTGAACCGGCTCCGCGAAGACGAGAATGCGCTCATCTTCCGTCCGCAGATGAATCCTGGATCCCAGTTCCACCGGCACATGAGAGCGGAAGACGAAATCGAGCCCACCGGCCGAATGGGCGGTTCCGACGAATTCGCGGCCGCGGTACTCGATGGTGTCGACAGTCGCCGCGATGGCGTTCGGCCCGGCCTCACCCACCTCAAGATCGTCGGACCGGATGGCCGCATAGGCCGTCGAGCCGACGGAAACCCGCTCACGGGCAACGCCGCTGATCCTCGCACCCTCCACGTCGAGGATGGTGCGGTCGCCCTCGATGGCGACGACCTGCCCTTTAAGCTTGTTGCGGAAGCCCATGAAGTCGGCCACGTCGAAATGGGCCGGCGCCTCATAGAGCTCCTTCGGCGCGCCGACCTGCCGGACGACACCGTCACGCAGCACGACGATCCTGTCGGCAAGCGACAGGGCCTCGTCCTGATCGTGGGTCACGTAGATGGTCGTTGCCCCAAGCTCGTTGTGAATGCGCCGGATCTCCGCCCGCATTTCCAAGCGCAGCTTGGCATCCAGGTTGGAGAGCGGCTCGTCCATCAGCACCAGGGGCGGCTCGATGACTATTGCGCGGGCAATCGCCACACGCTGCTGCTGGCCGCCCGAGAGCTGGCCCGGCAGCTTGTTCTCCTGCCCTCGGAGTCTGACAAGATCCAGAGCCTCGTCGACCTTGCGGTCGATCTCGGCCTTCGGCCGCCCGCGCATCTTGAGGCCGAAGCCGATGTTCTGGCGGACGTTGAGATGCGGGAAGAGCGCATAGTTCTGGAACACCATGCCGAACCCGCGCTCCTCGGGACGCAGCGTGTCGACCCGGTTCTTGTCGAGCCAGATCGCTCCACCGGTCACAGGAAGAAGACCCGCGATGCAGTTCAATGTCGTCGACTTCCCGCAGCCGGAAGGCCCGAGCAGGGCGATGAACTCGCCCCGACGGATGGTGAGGGAGACGTCGCGCAGGGCATTGAGCGCCCCGAAATCGCGGCTCACACGATCGAGCCGGACTTCGTCGAATTGGGAAAGGGCTATGGTCATCGCGGGTCCTTGGTTTTCGATTTACTTGCGCTTGCCGCCGGCGACCTGCTCGTCCCACATGCGGAAGGCGACGACCATCTGCTCGGGCTGAAGCGGCAATTCGATCGGATTCTCGGCGATCCACTTCTCGTATTCGGGACGGCCGAATTCCTTGATGGCGGCCTGGCTCTCGGGCGGTGCCATATCGAGGGTCACGCCCTTCACGGCCGGACCCGGATAGAAGTAGCCTTCATCATAGGTGTAGGCCTGCTGCTCCTTGGTGAGCAGGAAGTTCATGAGGTCGAGAAGCACCGCGACCTTCTCGTTGGCCAGGCCCTTGGGCACGCACATGTAGTGCGCGTCCGCCACCCAGTGGAAGCCCTTGAGAGCCGCCACCTTGGCCTCCTTCGGCACGACGCCGAGGACGCGCGGGTTGATGTCCCAGCCGGTGGTCGACACGGTCATGTCGCGGGAGCCTTCGCCCAGCTCCTTCATCACGGCACCGGTGCCGGACGGGTAATACTCGATGTTCTGCCCCAGCTCCTTCAGATAGGCCCAGGTCTTGTCCCAACCCTTGGCAGGATCCTGCGGGTTGCTGTCGCCCAGGATGTAGGGCAGGCCCATGATGAAGGTGCGACCCGGACCGGAATTGGCAGGGCGCGCATAGATGAAGCGTCCCGGATTGGCCTTGGTGTAGGCCAGCAGTTCCTCGGCCGTGGTCGGAACGGTCTTGACCTTGTCCGGCATGTACTCGAGCAACGGACCCGACGGATAATAGGTCACGACGACGCCCTGCCCCTTGGCCAGCCCCTGCATCTTCGCCGCGGCAGGAAGATAGATGTCGTCGAGTTTCGGCAATGCGTTGGAATGACTTCCGATCAGATCGACCCACAGCTTCTGCTCGATGCCGGCGGAGAGCGCATCGGTGCCGGTGAGCACGAGGTCGATATCGACGCGGCCCGCATCCTGCTGCGCCTTGATCTTGCCGGCGAGTTCGGGCGCAGTCGCCTTGGTGAAGCTGATGCGCGAGACGAGGTTCGGCTTCGCCTTGCGGTAGTTCTCGATGGCTTTCTGGGTCAGCGCGAGATTGCCGGCCACATCGATGACGTTGAGCGTGACCGGACTCGTCGGCAGAGCCGTCTGGGCAAAGCCCGTGCCGCCAAAAGCGGCAACGCCTGCGGCGCCGGCAACGCTGCCGACAAAGGTACGCCTGGTGATCAGGTTCGTCATGTTCTTCCTCCCGTTCTGTGCGACATGGCTCTTGTGATCCATGTCCCGTGTCACAGCTTGTAGGCCTCTTTTGCGAGGCGATAGGCGAGATCGTAGGCCACCTCGTGGGCTTCATCCTCATCCAGACGATGCGTCACCACGAGATTAGCCAGATAGGCGCAGTCGACCCGGCGGGCCACATCGTGCCGGGCCGGAATGGAGAGATACGCCCGTGTGTCGTCGTTGAAGCCGACCGTGTTGTAGAAGCCGGCTGTCTCCGTGGTAAGTTCGCGGAAGCGGCGCATGCCTTCCGGCGCATCGAAGAACCACCAAGCGGGACCGAGCTTCAGAGCCGGATAGTGACCCGCGAGCGGCGCCAACTCGCGGGAATAGCTCGTCTCGTCCAGTGTGAAGACGATGATCGTCAGGTTCGGCTCGTTGCCGAAACGGTCGAGAAGCGGCTTGAGCGCGCGGACGTAGTCGGTCTGCGAGGGAATGTCGGCGCCCATGTCGCGGCCGAAGCGGCGGAAGAGCGCCTCGTTGTGATTGCGGAAGGAGCCGGGATGGATTTGCAGGACCATGCCGTCTTCCACGCTCATGGCCGCCATCTCGGTCAGCATCTGAGCGCGAAACAGCTCCGCATCCTCAGGCGTCGCATCTCCCGTCGAGACGCGACGGAACAGGGCCTCCGAATCTGCCGGCGGGAGATTGGCGGTCCGGGCGGTTGGGTGCCCGTGGTCGGTGGAGGTCGCGCCATAATCGCGGAAGAATGCACGCCGTGTGCGATGCGCCTCGAGATACCCGCTCCAGGTGGAGGTGTCGCAGCCCGTGATCTCGCCGAAGCGGGCAAGGTTCTGCCGAAAGCCCTCGAACTCAGGATCCACGACCGGATCGGGCCGGTAGGCGGTAAGCACCCGGCCCTTCCAGCCCGACTGTCGGATGGTCTCATGATGCTTCAGCGGATCGAGAGGGCTTTCCGTCGTGGCGATCGCCTCGATCCGGAAGCGCTCGAAGAGCGCACGAGGGCGGAACTCCGGCGTGCGCAGGGCCTCGTCGATCCGGCCATAGTATGCATCTGCATTCGCAGACGAGAGGCGCTCCGTGAAGCCGAACAGCGTTGCGAAGGTATGGTCGAGCCAAGCTCGCGTCGGTGTGCCGCGAAAGAGATGATAATGGGCAGCGAAGCGGCGCCAGATCGCCCGTGGATCACGCTCAACAGCGTTGCCATCCTTCACAGGAATCCCAAGATCTTCGAGGCGCACGCCTTGGCTGTAGAGCATGCGGAAGATGTAGTGGTCGGGGATGACGAACAGTGTTGCCGGATCAGGAAACGGCTCGTTCTCCGCATACCAGCGAGGATCCGTGTGACCGTGCGGCGAGATGATCGGCAGATCCCTGATCTCAGCATAAAGCCTGCGCGCCATCTCGCGGGTAGCGGGCTCTGCAGGAAACAGCCGGTCGGGATGGATCAGCATCAAGTTCCTCCTGGGCACCCTCCCGGCATTTCCTGCCGGTTCCGGACACCTCATTGACCAAACCTTAAAGCCATCCGGAACCGTTTGCAATGGTCTACTAGTATGGTAGTGTGCCACTTATGAATGAGAGAAACACTCTTGCGAGGCTCGATGTCAGCCGCGAATCCATAGCCCGGCAGGTCACGCGCGCCTTACGTCAAGCCATAGTCAGCATGAGGATTTCTCCCGGCGAGATGCTTTCAGAGCAGGACCTTGCGCAACGGTTCGGTGTCAGCCGCTCACCCGTGCGGGAAGCACTAATCAAGCTGAGCGAGGCAGGACTGGTGCGGGTTCTGCCCCAGCGCGGCAGCCAAGTTGTCAAGATCTCACGGGCTGCGGTCGAGGATGCACGATTCATTCGACAGGCTGTCGAGTGCGCGGTCGTACGCGAGGCCGCACTCAAGGCTAGTCCCGCCCTACTTGCTGAGTTGAATGCAAGCCTGACCCGGCAGCGCCGCGCCCAGCGCGCTACCTCCTCGGACGACTTCATGGCTCTCGACGAGGAGTTCCACCGGCTTCTGGCAGAGGCGGCCGGTAGGCCGGCGGCCTGGCGCATGATCGAGGATGTGAAGCCTCAGATGGACCGGGTGAGATATCTGGACGTGAAGCAGGCGACGCCACGCCATACTATCGTGGCGCAGCACGCGATGATCGTCGATGCCATCAAGGCCTCCGATCCCGTCGCGGCGGATAAGGCCATGCACCAGCATTTGAGCGAAATTCTCCGCACGCTGCCGGAACTTGCCGCGCAGTATCCCGACTTGTTCGAACCGGAACACGCCGCTGTGGCAGAGGCTCTCAGCGCGTGAGATCGGCGAAGGCGCAATCGAATCTATTCTGAAGAGGCAAACCCATGGAACAGGCTTGGCGCTGGTTCGGCCCTGAAGACGTCATCAAGCTGCCCCATGTCTGCCAGACCGGCGCAACGGGGATCGTCACAGCCCTGCACCACATTCCATACGGCGTAGTCTGGAGCATCGAAGAGATCGAAAAGCGCAAAGCGCTCATCGCAGCCGATCCCTCGCTCGGCCTGCGCTGGAGCGTGGTCGAGAGCCTGCCCATCCACGAGAGCATCAAGATCGGCGACGGCGACTTGACGCCCCTGTTCGATAATTACCGGCAATCGCTGCGCAATCTGGCCCAATGCGGCATTACCACAATCTGCTACAACTTCATGCCGGTGGTAGACTGGACGCGCACCGAACTCGCCTACCCTCTCCCCGGCGGCGGCACGGCTCTGCGCTTCAACGCGCATGAATTCGCTGCCTTCGACTGCTTCATGCTGCAGCGTGCCGGTGCAGAGGCGGATCATTTGCCTGAAGTTCTGAAGCGGGCGAGGGAGTGGTATGACCGCTCGTCGGAAGCGGACCGGCGCCAGCTTCTATCGAACATCATGGCCGGCCTACCCGGTGCGTATGACCGCTATGATATCCCCGGTTTGCGCATCATGCTCGACCGCTACCACGACATCGACGCCAAGGCCTTGCGCGAGAACCTTGCCCGCTTCCTGCGCGAGGTGATCCCGACGGCGGAAGAAGTCGGCGTGCGGATGTGCATCCATCCCGATGATCCGCCGCGCCCGCTCATGGGCCTGCCGCGCATCGCGTCCAATGCGGACGACATCGCCTTCATGCTCAAGGCCGTCGACTCGCCTGCAAACGGGCTCACCCTCTGCAGCGGCTCCCTTGGGGCCAATCCGATCAATGACGTTCCGGCTATCGCCAAGCGCTTTGCCAAGCGCATCTGGTTCGCCCACCTGCGCAACGTGACCAAGGAACCGGATGGCTCCTTCATGGAGGCGGAGCATCTCGGCGGCGATACCGACATGGTGGCTCTGGTCACGGTGCTGCTGGAGGAGCAGAAGCGCCGCAAGGATGCCGGAGACGTGCATTGGCGCATCCCCATGCGTCCCGACCACGGCCACGAGCTTCTCGACGACGTGGGCAAGCCCACTCACCCGGGCTACCCGGCCATCGGCCGCCTACGTGGCCTTGCCGAGCTTCGCGGCGTGATGAAAGCCGTCTCGGCCCTGCGCAACCTGCCGCTCTGAGGGTTGGGCCGGGCCTATCCGAGCAGGTTGCGCAATGTCCGCATGAACACGCGGGTGCCAATGGGGATCAGGTCGTCGGGAAAGTCATAATCAGGATTGTGCAGGCTGGGATGCTTCTCGCCGGCGCCGAGGAAGAACATGGCGGCAGGTGCCTTCTGGCCGAAACGGCCGAAATCCTCTGAGGCCCGCATCGGCAGATCACCGCGGTCATAGGGCACACCCTCGGCCTCGAGCGCCTGGCGCAGATGCGCAACCGCTTCCGGCGCATTCTCGCAATGGTGGAAGATGTCGTCATAGGACACCTCGACCCCGAGCCCCTGCTCCCGCGCGGCGCTCAGCACCAGCTGATCGGCGCTCGCACAGAGGTCCTCCATTCCTGCATCAGTGAGCGTCCGCAGGGTCACCCAGATCTCACCATGGGCAGGAGCCACGCCGAAGGCCGGCTCGCCGATCCTGGCATGCGTTACCGTCACCATTGAGAAGCTCTCCTCCAGCGGACCGCCCTTCCCAAGGGCGGTAAGTCTGGGCATCAAATCGGCAACGACGTTCACAGGCGAGAGGCCGGTCTCGGGCATGGAGGCATGAGCGGTCTTCCCCGTGAGCACGATTCGCATGCCGCGCGAGGCACAGTTGACGGGTCCCTCCGTGAGCGCCACATGGCCGAAGGGCAGACCCGGCACATTATGCAGGGCGAACGCGAAGTCCGGCGCGACTTGGCGGAAGCGCGGATCGGCTACGACGGCTGCCGCACCGGAACCATCCTCTTCCGCCGGTTGGAACATCAGGATGGCGCGGCCACGTTGCGGGCGCTGCCGACCAAGTTCCCGCGCCAGCGCCGCGAGAATGGCCATATGACCGTCATGCCCGCATAGATGACCTTTGCCGGGCGTGGTGGAGCGATGAGGCGCATCAGAAATTTCCTGGATCGGCAGCCCATCGAGTTCGGCGCGCACCATCACGGTCGGCCCCGGCTCCCGGCCCTCGTAGACGGCGGCAATGCCATGGCCGCCAAGGTCGGTGAGGGTCCAGTCGGGATGCGTCGCTTTGATGAAGACCTGAACCTCGCGGGCGGTTTCTGCCTCCTGCCGGGAGAGTTCAGGCATGCTGTGGAGCTTACGCCGGAAGGCTACCAGCTCGACTATGTCTTGGTTGGACAGGACCATCGATCACCTCCACGTAGATATCGTCGGAAAGGCAAAGCTCAACGGCTCACTCTGCCTTGTTGATTTCAGGGTTATGGCGGGAGTCCGAGGCGTGATCAACCCAAACGAGAGTGGCACTTTGCACCTATCCTTGCTTGGCCGCCGATTGCCGCGTGTTGATAGGGCCGCTAAGTATCCCTGTAGAGGGCGCTCCAATCTCATGAACCTGTTCATCTTCGGCCTGGGTTACACTGCCCTGCAGTTCGTTCACCATTACCGGCACAGATTCACGAATGTCTGTGGCACCGTTCGCTCGGCGGAAAAAGCGGAGGTGATCCGGGGATCCGGGATCCAAGCCTTCCAATTCGACGGTCCGACCTTTGATTCTGCTATTGTGCAGCATCTGGAACGAACGGACGCTCTGCTGATCTCCGCGCCGCCGGCAGACGGAAGGGACCCTGTTCTGGAGCAGTTTTCCAGAGTCATTGCCGAAGCCCCCTGCCTGCGCTGGGTCGGCTACCTGTCGACTGTCGGTGTCTATGGTGATGCGGGCGGTGCATGGGTCGACGAGACGACGCCGCCCAATCCGGCAACAGCGCGAGCACGCCACCGCATTGCCGCCGAACGGCAATGGCTTGAGATGGGAGAAGGCGCTCCCTTCGCCGTGCAGATCTTCCGGCTCGCCGGCATCTACGGACCTAGCCGGAGCGCCCTGACCAAGGTGGCGGACGGTACAGCCAAACGGATCGTCAAACCGGGACAGGTCTTCAATCGGATCCATTCGGAAGACATCGCCCAAGTCCTGATGGCTTCCATCGTGCAGCCGGCACGGAATGCAATCTACAATGTCGCAGACGATGAGCCCGGGCCGCCTCAGGATGTGATCGCCTTTGCGGCGGAACTGCTCGGCCGCGAAGCGCCGCCTGAGATTCCCTTTGACGAGGCCGACCAGACACCGATGGCCCGCGCGTTCTACGAAGACAACAAGCGCGTCCGTAATGTCCGCATCAAGTCGGAACTGAGCGTGATGCTCCGGTATCCGACCTATCGTCATGGCCTTCAAGCGCTCCAAAAGGCTGGCGAAGGGCTTTCTGCTGCATAAACCTTGGGCAGATTTGTTAATGGTCTGCGTGAGCGCGGCCTTAGGCTCAAACAATCCATTGACCACCGAAGAAGCAGTATCGACTAACGAACCATCATCGAACCACTTGCAAATTGGTTCGGGATCAGGCTAGCCTTGTTTCGTTGAGGCCCTCAAGGGCGCAACAAGACGTCGCTGCTGCCGATCCAGCGGCAAGATTGCTTTACAGGGAGCTGGATTTCATGTCCAACCCGGATTCTTCAGCAGACAGCTCCAACTTCGCTCTCGGGCGGTTGCGGGCTCTCCTGGACGAGAACTCCTTTGAGGGGGAGCAGCGGCTCCCCGCCGAGCGGGTACTTGCGGCCAAGATCGGGATCGGACGCCGCGGCCTGCGGCGGGCGCTCGAAGTGCTGGAGGCGGAAGGACGGATCTGGCGGCATCAGGGCAAGGGAACCTTCGTAGGGCCGCGACCGGCTCGTACGCCTACCAACCTTGAGGAACTGTCGAAGCGCACTCACCCGCTTGAGGTCATGGATGTACGCCTGGAGATCGAGCCTGCCCTTGCCCGGCTGGCGGCCATGCGAGCAACGAATTTCGACATCGAGCGTCTTCTGCGCCTGGCCGAAAAGACAGCCTCCTCCTCGGATGCGGACGGGCGCGAGCTCTGGGACAGCGCCCTGCACCGGACAATTGCGGAGGCGGCGGGCAACTCCCTGCTTCTTGCTATTTTCGACATGGTCGACCGCATTCGCCAAGATACCGTATGGCGGCTCCTAAGGGAGCGGGCACGCACGGGCGAGCGCCAACAGGCATATGTCGAGCAGCACCGCCGTGTGATCGCAGCCATCTCCCAACGGGAGGCTCACGCAGCCGAACGAGCTATGCGCGAGCATCTCGAGCACGTGCGCGAGGGCCTTCTCAAGGTCATGACCAGTCCCCAGCCCGACCAGATGGGCGGACAGATTCCGGAAACACCCGTGACAGCAAACACCAAAAAAGAGATTCGCCATGGGACATGAGGCAATCCGACAAGCGAGTGGAGAGGCTCATCATGCCGGCAATGCCGCCGTAGCCTCCGAGCCGCCGCTGCTCAACGTCCAAGGACTGTCCGTCCGCTTCGATGGCACTCCGAAAGGCGTGAATGTCGTCGACGATGTCAGCTTCTCGGTGCGCAAAGGCAAGACCCTATGCATCGTCGGTGAGTCCGGCTGCGGCAAGAGCGTGACGTCGCTGGCCCTTATGGGGCTCCTACCGACCCCTCCGGCGAGAATCGTGGCAGGCTCCGCCACCTTCGACGGACAGAACCTGCTGACGCTCACCGAGCGTGAGCGGGCGGATCTGCGGGGCGACCGGATGGCGATGATCTTCCAGGAGCCAATGACCTCCCTGAACCCGGCCTTCACCATCGGCGACCAGATCGCTGAAGGCATCGTCCGGCACCGCAAGGTTTCCAAGGCCGAGGCCATGGGGCGGGCTCTCGACATGCTCAAGAAAGTGCGCATTCCCGCACCGGAGAAGCGTCTGCACGCCTATCCGCACGAGATGTCCGGCGGCATGCGCCAGCGCGTCATGATCGCGATGGCGCTCGCAAACGATCCGGAGCTTCTGATTGCAGACGAGCCGACGACCGCGCTTGACGTGACGATCCAGGCGCAGATCCTCACCCTCATCAAGCGCCTGCAGGAGGAGACCGGCACGGCGATGATCCTCATCACGCACGATCTTGGTGTCGTTGCCGAGGTCGCTGATGAAGTGGCCGTGATGTATGCCGGGCATGTTGTCGAGAGCGGGCCGGTCGAGGCCATTTTCGAGGATCCGCAGCACCCCTACACCATCGGTCTCATGGGCTCCGTTCCGTCGCTCGGCCGCCGTCAGGGGCGGCTCGCCACGATCCGCGGCACGGTTCCTCCGGCCGAGTTGATGCCCAAGGGCTGCCGCTTCACGCCGCGCTGCCCCTTCGCTGACACCCGTTGCGGCAATGAGCTCCCGCCGCTTGGTGAGATCCGACCCGGTCATCGTGCACGGTGCTGGTACGCACCTCTCGAACAGAAGCTCGGAGCAGCCGCATGAGCGTCATGGCAACCACCAGCGACGTCATCCTTGAAGGCGTGGACCTCAAGAAGCATTTCGGCAGTGGGGGCTTGCTGTCCTCTCCCACAGTCGTTCGTGCGGTCGATGGCGTGTCCCTCGACGTTCGGCGCGGTGAGACCTTCGCAATCGTGGGCGAATCCGGCTGTGGAAAATCCACCCTCGGACGCCTCCTCCTCCGCCTGATCGAGCCGACCGCCGGCGATGTGCGCTATGAGGGCCGCTCAATCCTGAAGCTCAGTAAGAGCGAGCTACGTAAGCTACGCCGCGAACTTCAGATTATCTTTCAGGACCCTTATGCCTCGCTCAATCCGCGCATGAATGTCGGCGACATCATCGCGGAACCCATCTGGCTGCATAATCTGGCGCGCGGCTCCGAGAAGCGCGACCGCGTTGCCGATCTCATGCGCACGGTGGGTCTCCTGCCCACCCACGCGGATCGCTACCCGCATGAGTTCTCCGGCGGCCAGCGCCAGCGCATCGGCATTGCCCGGGCACTTGCGGGAGATCCGAAGCTGATCGTCGGTGATGAGCCGGTTTCAGCCCTCGACGTGTCGATTCAGGCGCAGATCATCAACCTGTTGGAGGATCTGAAGGATCGCTTCGGCCTGACCCTCGTCATCGTGGCGCATGACCTCGCGGTCATCCGGCACATGAGCGACCGGGTGGCGGTCATGTATCTCGGCGAGATTATGGAACTCTCGGAGACGGATGCGCTCTTCGACAACCCACTGCATCCCTACACACAGGCGCTTCTGGCCGCGATCCCGATCCCAAGCCCTGCCGGTCG
This sequence comes from Microvirga sp. CF3062, assembly GCF_036314045.1. Classification (NCBI taxonomy): domain Bacteria; kingdom Pseudomonadati; phylum Pseudomonadota; class Alphaproteobacteria; order Hyphomicrobiales; family Methylobacteriaceae; genus Microvirga; species Microvirga sp. CF3062. The sequence continues at coordinate 87,320 of NZ_JAYGGN010000004.1, read as the reverse complement.
GCAGCCGAAGGCGCTCCTGCAAGGCGACGTACCGAGTCCCGCAGCCCCGCCATCGGGATGCCGCTTTCATACCCGGTGCCCTCATGCGCGTGCCGTCTGCAAGGAGCAGCATCCCGCTCTTGAGGCTGCGCCCGACGGACGGCGCGTGGCTTGCCATTTCTGGCGCGAAATCCAGGGAGCGGGCGCTGGTTCCATCAGCGCACCGCCCCCGAGCGCGGCGCTCGCTAAGCGCCTGGCGCTCTACCAAACTTGGCGTGAACGGCAGGATAAGCCCGTCGCGACGAGCCCCTGAAAGAAGACTAGTCCAGAGGACTATCGGAGGACGACACAAATGAAGAAAAGACTGCTCCTAGCTATGGCTGCCGGGCTCCTTGTGAGCACCGCCGCCTCCGCGCAGACCCTGCGCATCGGCCTGAACGAAGACCCGGACGTGCTCGATCCCCATCGCGCCCGCACCTTCGTCGGCCGCATCGTGTTCACGTCGCTGTGCAACAAGCTCGTCGATATCACGCCGGATCTGAAGTTCACCCCGGAACTCGCCACCGAGTGGCAGTGGGGCGATGACGGAAAGTCGCTGACCTTCAAGTTGCGCCCCGGCGTGAAGTTCCACGATGGCGAGCCCATGAATGCCGCCGCCGTGAAGGCTAATATCGACCGCGCACGCACGCTGCCGGACTCGCTTCGCAAGAGCGAGCTGACATCCGTCGACAATGTCGAGGCTGTCGATGATCTGACTGTGAAGGTCAACCTCTCCCGCGCCGACGCGACCCTTCTGTCGCAGCTTTCCGACCGCGCCGGCATGATGATGTCGCCGAAGGCGATCTCATCCGCCGATTTCGGCCAGAAGCCCGTCTGCTCGGGTCCCTATAAGTTCGTCGAGCGCGTGCAGAATGATCGCATCGTGCTTGAGAAGTTTGCCGACCATTGGGATGCGAAGAGCTTCAACTTCGAGCGTATCGTGTTTCAGCCGATTCCCGACACCACCGTGCGTCTGGCCAACCTTCGCTCCGGCAATCTCGATCTGATCGAGCGCCTTGCGCCGAGCGATGTTCCCGCAGCCAAGGGCGATTCCAATCTGGTGTTTGCGCCTATTTCAGGCATCGGCTACCAGGGCCTGACCATCAACACGAATAACGGCCAACGCGCCAAATCCCCGCTGGGCCAGGACAAGCGGGTGCGCCAGGCTTTGGAGCTGTCGATTGACCGCAACGTCATCAACGAAGTGGTCGGCGCCGGGATCTATCCACCGGCCGGCCAGCCCTTCCCGGAGGCGAGCCCGTACAATAACCCGAAGTTCAAGGCTACCCAGCGTGACGTCGCCAAAGCGAAACAGCTTCTCAAGGAAGCCGGTGTCGACCGTGTGAAGCTCGAGCTGACCTTCGGCACCGGCACGACCGCTCAGCAGATCGCCGAGATCATCCAGGCTATGGCGGCTGAGACCGGGTTCGACATCACGCTGCGCCCGACCGAATTCGCAGCCATGCAGAAAGAGGCTCAGGCGGGCAACTTCGACGTGAACGTGATCGGCTGGTCCGGCCGCGTCGATCCGGACGGCAACATCCATCCCTTCGTCACCTGCAAGGGTGCCCTGAACGATGGCAAGTACTGCAATGAGCAGGTCGACAAGCTCCTGAACGATGCCCGCGTCATCAACGACGAGGCTAAGCGCAAGCAGCTCTACGATCAGGCTCAGGAGATCCTGAAGCAGGATCTGCCGATCATCTACACCTACTACCAGCCCTGGCCCTTCGTTCACACGAAGAAGGTTCAGAACTTCAAGCCCTATCCCGATGGCATGATCCGTCTGAAGGGCGTCAAGTTCGCGTCCTGACAATGCAACCTGCGTGCCCGGTCATGAGACCGGGCACGCCCCTCCTCTACTCTGATGCAGGTTCCTTAGGCTGATGCTGCGCTACATCGGACGACGAATACTCATTGCCATCCCGACGCTGATCATCGTGTCGCTGCTGGTCTTCGCCCTGCAGAAGCTTTTGCCCGGCGATCCGGTCCTCACCATGGCGGGAGAGGAGCGCGACCCGCAGGTGCTGGAATATCTGCGTCAGAAGTACCGTCTGGATGATCCTATCCCGGTTCAATATTTCGCCTGGATCGGCTCAGCCCTGACAGGAAACCTGGGAATATCGCTCCGCACGGATATCCCGGTCCTCGATCTGATCATGAGCAAGCTCCCGGTTACCCTTGAGCTTGCCATCATGGCCATGATCGTTGCGCTCGCGATTGGGATACCGGCCGGCATCATCTCGGCCGTGAAGAAGGGAACCGCCGTCGACTATACTGCCAACGTGATCGCACTCTCCGGTCTGTCGATCCCGAATTTCTGGCTCGGCATCATGCTCATCATGCTGATCTCAGTGCGCTGGCAGCTCCTGCCGGCTTCCGGCTATGTGCCGCCGACAGAGGATCTCTGGCTCAACATCAAGACTATGATCATGCCGGCCTTCGTGCTCGGCACGGGCCTTGCCGCGAGCCTCATGCGCCACACCCGCAGCGCCATGCTCGGCGTCATGCGCTCCGATTATATCCGCACCGCCCGTGCTAAGGGCCTTCTGTCGCGAAAGGTCATTCTGAAGCACGCTCTGCGTAATGCACTTATCCCTATCGTGACGCTTTCCACCCTGCTGTTCGGTGAGCTTCTTGCGGGTGCAGTGCTGACCGAGCAGATCTTCACCATTCCGGGCTTCGGCAAGCTCATCGTCGACGCAGTCTTCAACCGCGACTATGCCGTGGTGCAGGGGGTGGTTCTCTGCACCGCCGTGGGGTTCATCTTCATGAACCTCCTGGCCGATGTCCTCTATGTCCTCGTCAATCCCCGCCTGAGGCACTCAGCATGACCGCTACAGCCGTTATCGCCGACGAGGTCGCACTCCCGAGAAAGCGCAGCCGGGTACTCTCCAAGTTTCTGAAGAACAAGAGTGCCGTGGTTGGTGGCGCCATCGTGTTGTTCTTCATTCTGGCTGCCCTCATTGGGCCCTATCTTGCGCCATACGACCCAATCAAGCCGAGCTTCACCAGCATCCGCAAGCCACCCTCCGAGTTATTTTGGTTCGGGACTGACGAGCTAGGACGCGACATGCTCTCCCGCATGCTCTGGGGCGCACGGGCCTCCATCATGGCCGGCGTAGTCTCGGTTTTCATCGCCATCGTGCTCGGCGTGCCCTTCGGTCTCATCGCCGGCTATTTCGGCGGCTGGATCGACGCCAGCATCTCGCGCGCCACGGATGCCATGCTGGCAATCCCGTTCCTGATTTTCGCCATCGCGCTTGCAGCCTTCCTCGGGCCGAGCCTCACCAATGCCATGATCGCCATTGGTCTATCAGCCATGCCGATCTTCATCCGCCTGACGCGCGGACAAGTGCTGACCGTCAAAGCGGAGGATTTTGTAGAAGGCGCGCGAGCCATTGGTCTTCCGGATTTCTGGATCATGGCACGGTACATCTTCCCGAACGTCCTGCCGCCGATTCTGGTCCAGGGCACGCTCACCATCGCCACGGCTATCATCGCAGAGGCGAGCCTGTCCTTCCTCGGGTTGGGCCAGCAACCGCCGAACCCCTCCTGGGGCTCCATGCTCAACACGGCCAAGAACTTCATGGATCAGGCGCCCTGGATGTCGATTTTCCCCGGCTCGGCGATCTTCCTGATCGTGCTCGGCTTCAACCTTCTCGGCGACGGCCTGCGCGACGCACTCGATCCCCGCGAACAGTAAAACACGCAATATTGGATAAGAGATATGTTTACGACTCGGCCCGAGATCCTCGGCACTTTCGGCATCGTCACCTCGACCCATTGGCTGGCTTCCGCTGCCGGCATGGCAATGCTGGAAAAGGGCGGCAATGCGTTCGATGCCTGCGTCGCCTCCGCTTTCGTCCTGCAGGTGGTTGAGCCACACTTGGTTGGACCGTCCGGCGAAGTGCCTGCCGTGTTCTACTCCGCCAAGACGAAAAAGGTCGAGGTACTCTGCGGCCAGGGTACGGCGCCGAAAGGTGCCACCATCGAGCACTACAAGCGTGAAGGCCTCAAGCTCATCCCTGGCAACGGCATGCTTGCAACCGTCGTCCCCGGCGCCTTCGATGCCTGGATGCTGCTGCTGCGCGATCACGGCCTTTTGTCTCTGCGAGAGGTGCTGGAACCAGCCATCTACTATGCCGAGCAGGGCCATCCGCTGTTGCCGCGCGTGGCCGACACCATCACGGGCCTGAAGGATTTCTTCGAGACGGAGTGGCCGACCTCCGCTGCGGTCTACCTGCCTGGCGGCGAGGTGCCCAAACCTCGCCAGCTCTTCCGCAATCCGCAACTCGCCGATACCTGGAAGCGCATCATCCGCGAGGCTGAAGGCAAGGGCAGCGACCGCGAGGTACAGATCGAGGCGGCGCGCAACGCCTTCTACAAGGGCTTCGTGGCTGAGGCCATCGATGCCTTTGTGCGCAAGACGGAAGTGATGGATCAGAGCGGCTCGCGCCATCGCGGCGTGCTCACCGCCGATGACATGGCGAACTGGCAAGCCTCCTACGATGCGCCGCAGACCTACGAATACCACAACTTCCGGGTCAACAAGATCAGGCCCTGGGGTCAGGGGCCCGTCTTCCTGCAGACTCTGGCGCTGCTGAAGGGCTTCGATCTTGCTGCCATGGGGCCGACCAGCGGCGAGTTCGTCCACACGGTGGTCGAAGCCATGAAACTCGCCTTTGCCGACCGTGAGGCCTATTACGGCGATCCAGATTTCGTTGACGTGCCGATCCAGACGCTGCTGTCGGAGGCCTATAACGATGAGCGCCGCAAGCTCATCACCGACAAGGCCTCCCTTGACCTCCGTCCCGGCAGCGTCGACGGCTACGAGGCCCAGGTCGAGCGCACTCTGAAAGCGCTGCGCGATCTTTCCACCACGGACAAGAAGGTTTCCGGTGGCGAGCCAACGCTGGCTTCCATGCGCTCGGCCCGCCGCGGCGACACGGTGCATATCGATGTGGTCGACCGCTTCGGCAACATGATCGCCGCAATGCCCTCCGGCGGCTGGCTGCAATCGTCGCCCGTCATTCCTGAGCTCGGATTCATGCTCAATTCCCGCGCCCAGATGTTCTGGCTGGAGGAGAACCTGCCCGCGAGCCTGGCGCCGGGCAAGCGCCCACGCACCACGCTCACGCCGAGCCTCGCAGAGAAGGACGGCGAGCCTTACTTGGTCTTTGGCTCCCCAGGAGGCGACCAGCAGGAGCAGTGGCAGATGCTCCTCTTCCTGCGCCATGCCCATCACGGGCTGAACCTGCAGGAAGCCATCGACCTGCCGATGTCGCATACGGCGCATTTCCCCTCGTCCTTCTATCCTCGCGAGCAGAAGCCCGGTCACCTCATGGCCGAAGAAACCTACGGTGCGGAGGTTCTCGGCGATCTGCGCGCCCGCGGTCATGAGGTCGAGGTCGCGCCTGCTTGGACGGTTGGTCGCCTCGTGGCGGCAAGCCGCGACAAGGATGGCCTGCTGCACGGGGCCGCCACGCCGCGCCTCATGCAGGCCTATGCGGTCGGCCGCTGAGGAGCCCGGATTATGACCTGGTCGATCATCGCGAAGGATCCCGAGACCGGCTCGTTCGGGGTCGCCGTCACCACCAAATTCTTCGCCGTGGGGGCGCTCTGCCCCCACGGCACGGCCAAGATCGGCGCTCTTGCCACGCAGGCACTCGTCAACCCGCTCTACGGCATCGATGGCATGCGATTCCTGGCCGAGGGGCGGAGCACCGAGGAGATCGTGGCGGTGCTCACAGCGCACGATCCCGGACGTGAGTCCCGCCAGCTTCACGTCATCGACCGCGACGGTAAAACCGCGGCTCATACGGGGCGGGATTGCATCGATTGGTGCGGACACCTGACGGATGACGGTGTGTCGGTGGCCGGCAACATGCTGGCAGGTCCAACGGTGATCGAGGACACCCTCGAAACCTACAAGCGCCGCATGGACCTGCCCTTTGCGGAGCGTCTCCTCGCAGCGCTCGATGCGGGACAGGCCCAAGGCGGCGACAAGCGCGGCAAGCAATCGGCCGCCATCAAGGTCTGGCGCGATGAGCCCTACCCGATGCTCGACCTGCGCGTCGACGATCACCCCGAGCCATTGGACGAGTTGCGCCGCCTCTATGGCGTTGCCCACGAGCGCTTCCTAGCCTTCATGGATGCCATGGCAACCCGCGCCAATCCCGGTGGCATCACAGATCGCTCTTGGATCGACCAGAGGGCAAGCGAGTATCAGGCGCGTCTGACCGGCAGCAAGTCCTCGTAGGGCGCTTCTGCAACACTCTTCCTTGCCGTAGGGTCGAGAAGATCCTACGGCCGTTCTGCTTTTTTATGGTGGATCTTCCGATGTTCGGCATACCTCTGTTCGATTTGGCGTGGCTTGTGGTGGCGCTTCTGGCGGCTGGCGCCATCACCGGCCTGCTCGCGGGGGTGTTCGGCGTCGGCGGCGGTGCGGTCGCCGTGCCGATCCTCTACGAACTGTTCCGCATCCTGGAGGTGCCGGAGGAAGTGCGCATGCCGCTCTGCGTCGGCACATCGCTCGCCATCATCATCCCCACCTCCATCCGCTCCTTCAATGCCCACAAGGCCAAGGGTGCCGTCGACATGACGATCCTGCGCGTCTGGGCCGTGCCTGTGGTGCTCGGCGTCGTGGTCGGCAGCGTCATTGCCCGCTATGCTCCCGCCGACCTGTTCAAGGCTGTCTTCGTGGTGGTGGCCGGCCTCTCTGCCATCCGTCTGCTCTTCGGCAAGGACACTTGGCGCTTCGGCCTCGACATGCCCGCCAAGCCCATCATGATCGCCTATGGTTGGCTCATCGGCATCCTCTCGGCGCTGATGGGCATCGGCGGCGGGCAGCTCTCTAACCTGTTCATGACCTTCTACAACCGCCCGATCCATCAGGCCGTGGCAACCTCGTCAGGCCTTGGGATCCTCATCTCGATCCCGGGCGCCATCGGCTACATTTATGCCGGCTGGCCGCACATGGCGGACTACCCTAACGTGGTCGCCTTCCAGCTGCCCCTGGCCCTGGGCTATGTCTCGCTTCTCGGTTTCGTGCTGTTCATCCCCACCAGCACCTGGATGGCGCCAGTGGGCGCGCGTCTCGCGCACCGCCTCTCGAAGCGTCGGCTCGAAGTGGCTTTCGGCATCTTCCTCCTGCTTGTCTGCGCCCGCTTCGCCGCAAGCCTCCTCACCTGAGCCATGAGCGGTCTCCAATCTGGAATGCCGCGTAGGGAGACGGCACAATGACTGAAGCTCCCGCAGGACCACTACATGCATTCCTTGCTGGCGTGGGGCGGGATGGTCGCGGGCGTCTGGCTGCCGATGTGCTCAGCTTTTCCGATGCAGAGCTCGAGGCTGTTCACGACTACATTCAGTGGCTGTTTCCTCTAACGACTCTCAGCGCGGCACAGCCTCACTCGCCCGTTCTGACACCGGCAGAGATCGCAGTGATCAGATCCGATCCCCGCTCGATTGCGACGCTGAATGTAGCGGCCGAACGCATGCTCCGCTTCTACCAGAGCACACGCTGGTGGCTCACTCCGCATGACCATAACCACCTCCGGATCACCCGGATCCTTCACAGCCTGAGGCTGCTCGTCGGGCAGGCAGAAGCCCGGGCTTTCCACAAAGCAATCCTGGACCTCCACGAGGCAGGTGGAGCTCCAGTCAATGCTCGCAGCATGCGCTACTGGGCAGAAGCCGCAGGCGATGTGACGCTCTGAAGGTTCCGTGTTCGGCCGAACCTATCAGGAAGCGTACTTACTCTTGAGATATGCAAGATATGGTGCGGGATCGAGACGGCGGCCGGTTTCCCGCTCCAGCAGCTCGTCGCGCATGAAGCGGCGACCATGCTGCCAGATCCGGGCTCGCAGCTCTTCGGCCAGAACGCCGTACTCGCCCGCCTCGATGGAGGCATCGAGGGAGGGGTTTTGCTGACTCAGGGTCTCCATCACTTGCGCGCCCATGACGTTGCCGATGGTGTAGGTCGGGAACGATCCGATATAGCCAGTTGACCAATGAACATCCTGCAGCACGCCCTTGGCGTCGTTCGGAACGGTCAGACCGAGATCGCGCTTGATAGCGGCGTTCCAGGCACCGGGCAGTTCGGAGACGGGGAGCGAGCCGTCCATGAGCGCGCATTCTATATCAACGCGCAGCATGATGTGGAGATCGTAGGTGAGCTCATCCGCCTCAACCCTGATAAAGCCAAGCTCGACCCGCGTAACGGCGCGATAGAACTCCTCGGCACTTACATCGCCAAGCTGCTCCGGGAAATGCCCCTGCAGATCCGGGAAGTGCTTCTGCCAGAAGGTACGGCTGCGGACGATGTGGTTCTCCCAGAGACGCGACTGGGACTCGTGAGCCCCAAAGCTGGTGCCGCCGACTGCGTAGAGACCCACTAGATCCGTCGCAAGCGTCGTACGGGTATGGGCTGGATCGACGCCCTGCTCGTAAAGTCCATGACCGGTCTCGTGCGCCGTGCCGAAAATGGAGGCGGGAAGGTAATTGCGATTGTAGCGGGTGGTGATCCGCACGTCGTTACGGGTAAACGACACCTCGAAGGGGTGCACGGTGGTATCAAGGCGGCCGCGCTGGAGATCATACCCGAGCTTCTCGGCGAGGCTTAGACCGAAGGCGCGCTGCCCCTCTTCCGCAAAGTCCCGGAAGAGAAAATCCGAACGAGGCTGCGGCCGGGACCGGGCGGTATCGAGGATCGGCAGCAATCCGTCCCGGAGCGTCGAGAACAGAGCCTTGAGGCTAGCGGCGGTTTCTCCCGGCTCGTAGATCGACACCATGGCGTCGTAAGGGTGCTCGCTCCAGCCGATGCAGTCAGCATAGGCACGCGACAGCTCGACGGTCTTGGTAAGATGCGGCGCGAAGATCGAGAAGTCGCTCTTCGAGCGTGCCTCGATCCAGGCCGACTGCGCCACTGTGCGAAGGGCGGCCCGCTCCTGGATGAGCGAGGCGGGTACACTGCGATGGTGCTCGAACGCATGGCGGGTCTGCTGCACCATGCGCCGCTCAGCCGCATCGTCGGGCAATCCTTGGGTGGCCTGCTCGGCCTGCTCGAGCGCCCTTTCGGTCTCCGGCGCAAGAAGGAGGTCCCACGCGATACGGGTCAGGGTCGCGATCTGATGGCCCCGAGTTTCCGCGCCGCCAGTCGGCATCATGGTGCGGGAGTCCCATGTGAGCAGAGAGGTTGCGTTCAGCACGTCGTTGACGGCGGCAATGCGCTCCTGGAGCGCCGTAAAGGAGGCTTGCTGGGTCATTTATGATCTCTGATGTTAGTCTGTACCGCCGTCATTGAGATGGCAGGCGGAGAAGCGGCCGGGCCCGATGGCGGCCAGTGGCGGGGCTTCCCGCCTGCAGCGCGGGCCTGCGAAGGGGCAGCGCGGGTGGAAATGGCATCCGCTCGGAGGATTGAGCGGGGATGGAATTTCGCCGGCGATCGGGCGGAAGTTCTTTCGGCCCACACCCACCCTTGGAACGCTCTCGAAGAGCGCCCGAGTATAAGGATGGTTCGGTTGAGCATAGAGCTCCGCCGTCGGCGCCAGTTCGACGATGCGGCCGAGATACATGATCGCCACCCGGTCGGAGACGTGCCGCACCACGCCGAGATCGTGACTGATGAAGATTCCTGTCAGGTCGAGATCGCGGCGCAGGTCCATGAACAGGTTGAGCACCTGAGCCTGGATGGAAACATCGAGGGAAGCCACCGGCTCGTCGAGAACCAGGAGATCCGGCTTCATGGCCAGCGCACGCGCGATGGCGATGCGCTGCCGCTGCCCTCCAGAAAACTGGTGCGGAAAGCGCCTGCGATAGGTCGGATCGAGCCCCACGCGTCCGAGCAGATCGGCGACGTATGAATCTGCTTCGCGCCCTTTCACGATATTATGGGCCACCGGCCCCTCGGCCACCGTATCACCAATCCGGATGCGTGGATTGAGGCTGGCAAAAGGATCCTGGTGGATCATCTGGACGCGCGTGGTCAGCTTCTGCGTGCGCCGTCCCTGCTCTTTTGCCACGGGCGCATTGCCGAAGAGGATCTTGCCATCGCTCGGTGTATAGATCCCGGCAATCATGCGCCCGAGCGTCGACTTTCCGCAGCCGGATTCGCCGACGAGACCCAGGACCTCGCCTTTGTCGACCGTAAGGCTGACATCCGTCACCGCGCGCACGATCTCGGTTGACCGGCCTGCGCCGAGAAGACCTGCGATCCGCTCCCCGAGATTGGGGTGCTTTACGAAGCGCTTCGATACGTGGGCGATGTCAAGGAGAGCGGCTGGCATGAAACGGGCTCGATCGGATAATGGCAGAGGGCGGTGCGCCCATCCTCGAAATGCTGGACAGGCGGCGTGGTGGTGCAGGCAGGGCCCGCCTTGGCGCAACGAGGCGCGAAGGCGCAGCCTTGCGGGAGGTTGGCCAGAGATGGGGTCGATCCGGGAACCTGCGGGAGCTTTGTGCCGGGCTCGTGCTCAGCCGGAACGGAGGCCAGAAGCCCTGCCGTGTAGGGATGGCGCGGCGCGGCGATGACTGCGTCCGCCGGACCGCTCTCCACCACGCGGCCCGCATACATGACGCAGATGTCGTCCGCGAGGCTCGATACGACGGCCAAATCGTGGGTGACCCAGACGAAGGCGGTGCCGGTCTCGTCCGCCAGGCGGCGAACCTCGGCGAGGATCTGGCCTTGGATCGAGACGTCGAGAGCCGTGGTCGGCTCATCGGCGATGATGACTGCCGGGCTGTGCAGAAGCGCGATTGCGATGGCCACACGCTGGCGCATGCCGCCGGAGAGCTGATGCGGATAAGAATCGAGACGCTCCTCCGGACTCGGAATGCCGACCTTGGCCAGAGCATCGCGGGCCCTGGCCCGGGCAGCCTTGCGAGAGACCCTGGCGTGCGCCCGCACCGCGGCGATCATCTGCGTCCCGATCTTGAGAACCGGGTTCAGCGTCATCATCGGGTCCTGAAAGACCATGGCGATCTGAGCGCCACGAACTTGGCGCATGGCATCGCCCTTGAGGCGCGTGATGTCCTTGCCGTTGAGAATGACCTCTCCGCCGGCGACCTTGCCGGGCGGCTCGACCAAGCCGAGGATCGAATAGCCGGTGACGCTCTTGCCGGAGCCGGACTCGCCGACGAGACCGAGGATGCGACCGCGTCCGACCTCGAAGCTGACGCCGTCCACAGCTTTGAGAACGCCGGCCCGTGTCTGGAACTGCGTCTGAAGATTGTTGACGCGAAGAACCGCATCGCTCATCGGCTGTTCCTCGGATTCAGGACGTTGCGGACCTGATCGCCCACGAGGTTTATCGCGACGACCGTCAGCATGAGGGCAATACCGGGATAGATCGAGATCCAGTAGCGACCGGACAGCAGAAACTGGAAGCCGTTGGAGATCAGCGACCCGAGCGAAGGCTGGGTGATCGGCAGGCCCAGGCCCAGGAAGGACAGGGTCGCCTCGAGAGCGATGGAGTTCGCCACCTGCACCGTCGCCACTACGATCAAGGGCGGCAAGGCATTGGGAAGAAGGTGGCGGAACAGCACATAGCGGGCAGGAAGCGGTGTCGAGAGTGCTGCTTCGATGTAGTCCTTGCGCCGCTCGGCGCTGGCCGCACCGTGGGTAGTGCGGGCGAAGTAAGCATATTGAGCCGCCACCAAGGCAGCGACCAGCTGCATGAGCCCCTGCCCCAGCATGGCAACCAGCACCAGCGCAAGCAAGATTGCCGGCAGCGAGAGTTGAAGGTCAATGACGCGCATGATGAGCGCCTCGATGCGCCCACCATAATAGGCTGCGATCAGGCCGACCGTGGTGCCGAGCACAAGGGCGAAGGTACCGGCCATGACCCCGACAATAAGGCTCGTGCGCAACCCGTATAGAATGGCGGAAAAGATGTCTCGTCCAGCAGCATCGGTACCGAGCCAGTGAACATAGCCACCGGAGCCGGTTTCACCTGGCTCAAGCCTTGCGTCGAATAGATCCAGCATTCCCTGGTTGTAGGGATCCTGTGGCGCCACGAAAGGTGCAAAGACGGCCATGAGGACGACGACAACGACAACGATGAGCGCCGCCACGGCAACAGGACTCTGCCGGTAGTCGGACCAGAAGTTTGAAAGTCGGATCAAACCAGTTTCGGCGGGTGCCGCCAGGGCGGGAGAACTGCTCATGACGCGGCCTTTACGCGAATGCGCGGATCGAGCTGGCCGTAGATGAGATCGACCACGAGATTAATCATGACGAATAGGAACACCACAAGAATAAGGTAGGCGACCATTACGGGACGATCGAGCACGGTGATGGAATCGATGATCAGCTTGCCCATCCCGGGCCAGTTGAAAACGGTTTCGGTGACCACTGCGAAGGCCAATGTTGACCCGAGTTCGAGGCCAAAGACCGTCACGATGGGGATCGATATGTTCTTCAGAACATGCAGGCCAACAACCTTGCCCTCGGAGAGGCCCTGGGCGCGTGCGAAGCGCACGTAATCCGAACTCATAACCTCGACAGTTCCGGCGCGCGTTAGGCGGATCAGCAGGCCTAACTTGAACAATGCGAGGTTAAGCGCCGGAAGGAAGATGTGGCTCCACCCTTCAAGCGAGGTGATTGACAGATTCATGCCAAAGACCTCGGTGGTCGGACCACGCCCACCTGAGGGCAACCATCCTAGTTCGACCGCGAACACCATGATGAGCAGCAGTCCGACCCAGAAGCTGGGCACGCTGAAGCCGAGAACCGAAAAGCCCATGATGGCTCTCGCGGATAAGGAGTCCGGCTTGTAGCCGGCCCATAAGCCGAGCGGGATTCCAAGCCCGGTGGCAATCAGCATCGCCGTCAGCGCGAGCTCCAGCGTTGCCGGCAGGCGCGACAGGATAAGGTTCAGCACAGGCAACCGGTAAATGAAGGATTCGCCCAGATCTCCGTGGAGCATGTTGTTCATGAAGATGAAATACTGCTCGATCAGTGGACGGTCGAAGCCGTAGCGCTGAATCAGCGCCTCGCGCAGCGCCTGATCGGAGGCAGGGTCGATCATCACGTCGATCGGGTTTCCGATGGCATAGACGCCGAGGAACACGATGATCGACATGGCGATCACGACCATCAGGGCCTGCAGAATGCGTTGAATGAGAAAACCGATCATGGTGTATCGTGAATGGCCTTCAGACACATGAGAGCCAGATAGGATTGCCTAGCACTCGATGAACATCATCAATCAAAAAGCCGGAGGGAAAGAACTTCCCTCCGGTAGAGATGGATCAGCCGGCTCTCCCGGCTGATAGCTTCGAAATCAGCTTTTCGGTTTGATCTCGTAAGCCAGGGTTTCTTGATCAACCCGCGGCGGGATGGTCACCGTGCCCTTCTTGGCAGCCCAGACCGTCTGGATCTGAACGGTCGGGATCAGGGCCCGGTCGTTCATGGAGACTTCCGTCACCTTCTCGAAGAGGGCACGGCGCTTCGTGTCATCCATGGTGCGGCTTCCTTCCTGAAGCAGCTTGTCCACTTCCGGGTTGGAGTAGCCCTGCTTGTTGAAAGCGCCTAAGCCGATCTGCGGATCTGCCGTATGCACCAGGGAGCCGTAGGTGTAGCTCGCCTCGCCCGTCAGCGTGCCCCAGCCGCTCATCCATAGGGAGAACTCGCCCTTCTGCTGAGCCGGGAAGAACACCGTGCCGTTCAGCGCGTTCGCGTTCACCTTCAGGCCGGCGCGAGCCCACATTTGCGAGAGCGCTTCGCACACCGCCGCATCGCCAGGCAGGCGATTGTTGGTGCAATGGAAGTCAATCTCAAAGCCCTTCGGATAACCAGCATCGGCGAGAAGTTGCTTCGCCTTAGCCAGATCGTAGGGACGCTCCGGCAGGTTCTTGTTGCCGCCGAAGAAGCTGGATGGCATCAGCTGATTGGCCGGACGGCCCAGGCCTTCGAGCACGACGCGAACGAGCGTTTTGCGGTCAATGGCGAGGTCCATGGCCTCACGCACTTTGGGATCGCGCAGCGGGTTGGCGTCGATCTCCTTGCCATCCACCTTCACCTTTTTCGGAAGCGTTTCCTTCACGTTCGGCGTAAGGTTCAGGAAGTATACCGAGTCGGCCACGAAGGTGTCGACTGACTTGTCCTTCTGCATCGACGCATAGTCGGTCGCCGGCACGTAGTTGACGAGATCGACCTGCCCGGACTTCAGGGCCGCCATGCGGGCCGGATCGCTCGGGATCTCCTTGCGGACAACCTTCTGCCAGGGCTGCTTGGCGCCCCAGTAGCCATCGAAGCGCTCGACGACGAAGTCACCCTTCGGCTCCCAGGAGACAAACTTGTAGGGGCCGGTGCCTATGGCCGCCTTGCCGGAGTTGAACTGCTCGTTGCGGGCTTCCATGCCGACCGACTTCGACACGACGAAGAGGCGGATGAAATCGTTCGGCAAGGTCGGCGCCGGGGACTTCGTCTTCACGTGCAGAGTGTACTTGTCGGCGACCTTCGTCTCCGCAACCTGCTTCGTGTAGATCGTCATGCTCATCGGCCCGGTGACCACCGGAATACGGTCGATCGAGAACTTTGCGTCCTCGGCAGTCAGCTCGGACCCGTCGTGGAATTTCACACCTTCCCGGATCTTGAACTCCCAGGTCGTCTCGTCGATCGGCTTCCACGAGACCGCAAGACCCGGCTTCAGCCCCAGGTTCTCGTCCGACATGACGAGGGTATCGAAGATGTGGCGCAGGGTCTCGGCTTGGCTGCCCAGGGTCGACCAATGCGGGTCGATGGAGTCGGGGCCCGCCCGTACACCCATGGTCAGTGTCTGTGCCGACACCGCACCGCTGAGGGCGGTTCCAAGAATGAGAGCTGCAGAGAGCGATCCACCAAGTTTGAACATTTGTTTCAATTCACTTCCCCTCTTGCTAAGGCCCTGGCTTTTCGTCCAAGGTGTTCTTATCGATTAGAACGGTAGGTCACTCTGTTTAGAAAAGTCAACAAGGCAGTGCCTAAACCTCAATCAGCCACTGACGCTTATGGAAGCAGCTGTTATGTTGACACAGAACAGACGCCAGAAGAGCGCATCCTGGCCAATCTCGCTGCTGCCTTGGATCGCTCGCTGCCGGTGCCACTGGGCGTTCAGCTGCGAGGGCTGATCGAGTTCGGCATTGCCCTTGGCGAATTGCCGACCGGGCAGCGTCTTCCCTCGGTCCGGGAGTTGGCAGACCGGGCCGGCATTGCCCACATGACGGTCGCAACCGTGTACCGGGAGCTGCGCGAGGCCGGTCTCATCGAGGCGAAGCCGGGGGCAGGCACCTATGTGGGGGATGGGCACAACAGCGACGGTCTGCGCTCCAATGCCATCCGAAAGATCCAGCGCCGCATTGAAATGCTCTTCAATGAAGCAGAGCAACTGGGCCTCGCACCATCGGTCGTTTCGTCGTTGGTCAACGCGCGCGCCGCGCGAGGGCGGACGATGTCCAGGCCCGTGCGTCTCGTCATGGTCGGCAACTTCGTCGAGACGACCCAGCAATACGCCAACCGGATCCAGGAGCATATCGGTTCAGGCGATACCATCGTAGTGACGACGGTGGATGCCCTGCACGCCGGCGAGGCCTTTCCCCTGCCCTGCGATATCTGCGTGACCCTGGCCCATCGTCGCGGCGAGGTCGAGCACCTCGTGCCGAGCGGCATTCCAGTTGTCGGCTTGAGCTTCATCCCGTCCGAGGAGACGCGAGCGCAGCTCGCCATGATCGACCCGATGGCCCGCATCGGCATCATCTCGATCTTTCCCGAGTTTACCGCCCTGATGAAACCTGGCGTGCTGCGCTTTGCCCCCCACGTGTCGGCTGTCGATGTGCGCCTGATCACGGCTCCCGATCTCGCGGCGTTTCTCGCACAGGTCGATGTGGCCATCTATGCCAGCGGCGCTGAAGCCACAGTCAGACAGCTGCTCCCCCCGGATCGTCAGGCCATGGAATTCCGCTACGTGCCCGATCCTCATGCGATCCGGGCCACGCTGCTGCCTGTCATCGAGCGGCTGCGCTCGTCTACCAATCCGCAAGAGGAAGACCCTTCATGAAAATCAGTGAGATGAACTGGCTTCAGGTCGAAGAATACCTGAAGTCGGATGATCGCGCCGTTGTTCCGCTTGGTTGCACCGAGCAGCACGCCTATTTGAGCCTGTCCGTCGACAGTATCCTGGCCGAGCGTGTCGCCGTTGAAGCCGCCGCACCGGCGGGGATTCCCGTCTTCCCGGTTCAAGCCTACGGCATCACACCTTACTTCATGGCCTATCCCGGCACGGTCTCGCTGAAGGCCGAAACCTATTTGCGGATCATCACGGACATTCTGGATTCGCTGAAGCGCACGGGCTTTCGCCGCATCCTCTTCGTCAACGGTCATGGCGGGAACACGCCGGGCCATACGGCGGCTATCGAATGGATGGGCGAGAATCCCGAATGCCGGGTGAAGTTCCACAATTGGTGGAATGCTCCGCGCACCTTTGAAAAGGTGAAGGAGATCGATCCTGTCGCCTCCCACGCGTCCTGGATGGAGAACTTCCCCTGGACACGCCTGCCCGGCATCGAACAGCCATCGCATCAGAAGCCTATGGTCGACCTGGACCGCATGCGGACCTTCGGCCCGGAAGGTGTCCGGGAGATCCTGCAGGATGGAAATTTCGGCGGCTACTTCCAGCGTTCCGACGAAGACATGAACGCCATCTGGTCTGTGGCCATCGATGAAACTCGTGCTCTGATCGAGAACTGGTGATGAACGAAAACACAATCCTGATCTGGGGTGCCGGCGCGATCGGCGGCACCCTCGGTGCCTATCTCGCCCATGCTGGCCAGGATGTGCTGCTCGTCGATATCGTCGAGCCGCATGTGGAGGCCATGAAGCGCGACGGCCTCTTCATCGAAGGCCCCGTGGAAACCTTCCAGCAGCCCGTTAAGGCCGCCTTGCCGAGCGAGGTGGTGGGCCAGTTCAAGCGCATCATCCTGGCGGTGAAAGCCCACCATACCCGCGAGGCGGTACGCGCCCTGCAACCCCATCTCGCCGAGGACGGAACTGTCCTGTCGGCGCAGAACGGGCTGAACGAGATCATCATCGCGGACGAAGTCGGCCCTGAGCGGACAATCGGCTGCTTTGTGAACTTCGGAGCCGACTGGCTGGAGCCCGGTCGCATCCTCTTCGGGAATCGAGCTGCCGTAGCAGTAGGCGGCCTTGATGGACAAGCGACGGACGCGGTGCGCGACTATCACCGCTTGCTCTCGATCTTCGAGCCGAAGGCTGTGCTCACCGACAATATTTGGGGTTATCTCTGGGGCAAGCTCGGTTATGGTTCCCTGCTCTTCGCGACCGCATTGACGAATGCCTCGATGTCGGAGAACCTGGCATCGGAACGTCACTTCCCGGTCTATCATCGCTTGGGCCAGGAGGTGATGGCGGTCGCGAAAGCCCGCGGCGTTAAGCCTCTGGGCTTCAACGGCTTCGACCCGGATGCCTTCATGCCGGGAGCGGACGAGGCTGCCGCAAGGCGGTCCGTCGCCGACATGGCGGAGTTCAACCGGCATACGGCCAAGACCCACTCCGGCATCTGGCGAGATCTGGCCGTGCGCAAGCGCAAGACCGAGGTCGATGCCCAGATCGCTATTATTGCGATCCTTGGCCGCGAGGCTGGTATTCCCACACCTGCAATCAGCAAGCTCGTCGATCTGATCCACGACATCGAGGACGGGCGCCGTGAGCAATCCTGGTCCACTCTCGATGAGTTGCTACAACCATGAACCTCGACTTCACGAACCGCCGCGTCGCCGTCACCGGAGCGGCGCAAGGCATCGGGCGCAGTATTGTCCAGTCTCTTGTGGCTGAAGGTGCCCATGTGTGGGCCCTGGATATGGACGAAGCCGGGCTCCGCATTGCCACCGAGGCTGGAGCCAAGGCCGCCCGCACCCTCGATCTTGCGGACCGTGCCGCCGTTACCAGCGTCTTCGACGATATGGCGGAAGCCATCGGCGGCGTCGACATTCTCGTCAACTGTGCCGGTGGTGTTCGGGGGCAGGTGGCGAAGCCCATCGAAGAGGTGAGCGAGCAGGATTGGCTCGCTCTGTTCGAGGCCAATGTGCACGGCGCCTTCTGGTGCTCGCAGGCAGTGGCCCCGCATATGAAGCGTGGGAAGTTCGGTCGGATCGTCAACATATCGTCCGGAGCAGGTCTTCGCCCGAGCCTCACGGGTATTCAGGCTTATACCGCCTCGAAGCATGCACTTGTTGGCCTGACGAAGCAGCTCAGCTTCGAACTCGGCCCGTTCGGCATCACTGTTAACAGCGTTGCACCAGGATTCGTGCTGTCGAATCCGGCAACGCAGCGTCAGTGGGAGAGCTATGGGCCAGACGGTCAGGCTCGCCTCGTTGAGAGCATCCATACACGCCGATTGGGCTATCCGCAGGATATAGCCGATGCTGTGATGTTCCTGGCTTCCGATGCGGCGGCTTGGATCTCGGGGCAGATTATCTCCGTAGATGGTGGACGTTCCTGAGAACCATTGCCGACCCTCAGATCCCTTCAGACAAGGAATTGAGAGCACCATGGACGATATGAGCAGCCAACCCTGGACTTGGGATGAGCAGATCTGGCGCAACAAGGTGGACCATGTGCGCGCAGGGCGCTCACTGAAGCCTGCCAAATGGAAGAACGGTGCCCGCTGCGCCGTTGCGCTCTCCTTCGACTCGGATCACGAAACGAACGAATTGCGCGATGGCGGCAAGTCCATCGGCCGCATGTCCCAGGGCCAATACGGCAACCGCCAGGGCGTGCCGCGCATCCTGAATGCTCTTGCCAAGTATGATGCCAAGGCAACCTTCTTCGTGCCTGCCGTCGCCGCCCTTCTCTATGAAGAGGAGCAGCGCCGGGTCGTGGCGGAAGGTCATGAGATCGGCATTCATGGCTGGATCCACGAGCTCAACAGTGAGCTTCCGTACGAAATTGAACGCGACCTGATGTTCCGGGCAGCCGATACCCTGGAGAAGATCACAGGCGTGCGTCCGGTTGGCCTGCGCACTCCCTCCTGGGACTTCAGCCCCAGCACGCTGCGCATCGAGCGTGAGCTCGGCTTGCTCTACGACTCGTCTCTCATGGCAGATGACGATCCTTATGAACTCGTGGAACAGGGCGAGCCTACCGGTATCGTGGAGTTGCCGGTGGAGTGGATCCGCGATGATGCAGTCTATTTCAACATGCATCGCTTCAACGGCTTGCGCCCGCACACACCGCCGACTGCCGTCTACGACATCTTTTTCCGGGAGTTCGAGCGAGCTTATGAGGAAGGTGGCCTTTTCCTTCTCACCATGCACCCTCATGTGACCGGTTACCGCTCCCGCATTTGGATCC
The DNA here is from genome assembly GCF_036314045.1 of Microvirga sp. CF3062. NCBI lineage: Bacteria > Pseudomonadati > Pseudomonadota > Alphaproteobacteria > Hyphomicrobiales > Methylobacteriaceae > Microvirga > Microvirga sp. CF3062. Next base: position 67,951 of record NZ_JAYGGN010000004.1, on the reverse strand, counting down.
TGGAAAAGCTTTTGGAGGAGATCACGCAGCGCTCGGACGTGTGGGTGGCAACCCATGCGGAGATTGCGGCATTCGTGAAGGAGCAGTGCACCTGATGAAGTCTCCCGCACGGGCTAGAGATTTCGGCCTCGCCTGCGGCAGCCTGCCTGCAGGTGAGCTGAACAGCATCGCTGACATCCCAGGTGTTCGCGTTGGCCATTGCACTTTGGCGCATGGCGGGATCCGTACCGGGGTGACAGCCATCGTTCCCCATGGCGGCAACCTCTATCGTGAGAAGCCCGTAGCGGGCGTTCATGTGCTCAACGGCTTCGGCAAGAGCGCCGGTCTGGTTCAGGTGGAAGAACTGGGCAGCATCGAGACCCCTATTCTCCTTACCAACACCCTTTCCGTCGGCACTTGCTGTACGGCCCTGGTGCGCCATGCGATTGAACATAACCCGGATATCGGTCGCAAGACCGCCACGGTGAATCCGGTCGTATTCGAGTGCAATGATGGTTATCTAAATGACATCCAGGCTCTCGCTGTCACCGAAGAGGATGCGCGTGCGGCTCTGGTAGATGCGTCCTCCCATTTCGAAGTCGGTTCGGTGGGCGCTGGCTGCGGCATGAGCACCTTCGGCTTCAAGGGTGGCATCGGCACGTCATCCCGGCGCCTCGACCTCGACGGACGCACCTACCATTTGGGTGTGCTCGTCCTGTCGAACTTCGGGCGCTCCGGAGACCTGCGCCTGCCCGACGGCAGGGTGATCGCCCCGCCCGAGGCAAGGGCGGAGCCGGAGAACTCTGAGAAAGGCTCAATCATCATTGTCGCGGCAACAGACATTCCCCTGAGCGACCGGCAACTCAAGCGCATCATCCGCCGCTCCGGTGTCGGCCTTGCACGGCTTGGATCTTTCTGGGGGCATGGCAGCGGCGACATCGCACTCGGCTTCACGACGGCTAATGTCCTCTCCCACGACGAAAAGGGAGCTCTGGTCGATATCCGTATTCTCAACGAGAATCGCATTGACCTGCTCTTTGAGGCCATGGCCGACACCACGCAAGAGGCCGTTCTCGATGCACTTGTCGCGGCCGGCTCTATGACCGGCTGCGACGGTCACTATCGTCCAGCTTTGGCCAATGTTCTTTCACCGCCCTCATCGGATTCCTAAACTCATGACCAGCAACACAATATCCGAGAACGACTTTGCCCTTGCCGTTCATGGTGGCGCGGGAACGATCCTGCGCAGCAAGATGACGCCGGAGCGGGAGGCTGCCTATCATGCAGGCCTACGCCGCTCCCTTGATGCGGGACGGGCTGTTCTAGCGGATGGCGGCAGCGCGCTCGATGCCGTGTCCGCCGCCGTGATGGCTCTTGAGGACGAGCCTCTCTTCAATGCCGGCCGCGGTGCGGTCTACACCTCCGCCGGCAAGCAGGAGATGGATGCAGCTGTCATGGACGGGCGAGACCGGTCTGCAGGCGCCGTTGCCGGTATCAGCGGCCCGCGTAATCCGGTTCTCGCCGCACGCGCCGTGATGGAGCATTCCGGCCACGTGCTGCTGATTGGCGAAAGTGCGCTGGAGTTTTGCCGCCGACAAGGCTTGGCCTTCGAGGAACCTTCCTACTTTTTTACCGAGCAGCGCTGGCAGGCCTTGCAGGAGACCCTTGCCATGCGCAAGAGCGGCGCTGAGGACCAGGACGAGTCGCGTAAGCATGGCACGGTCGGTGCAGTCGCTCGCGACAAGCACGGCAATCTTGCAGCAGCCACATCCACAGGTGGCATGACGGCCAAAGCGCCTGGACGGGTGGGTGACAGCCCTGTTATTGGTGCCGGAACATGGGCTGACAATGAGACCTGCGCCATCTCGGCGACCGGCCATGGCGAGATCTTCATCCGCTATGCGGCAGCGCACGAGATCGCCTCACGCATGCGTTATGCAGGCCAGTCCCTGGATCAGGCGTCTCGCGCGGTCGTGATCGATATGCTGGCTCCCGCAGGTGGCACGGGCGGCATCATCGCGGTGGATCAGGAGGGCAACGTGTCCCTACCCTTTAACTGCTCCGGCATGTATCGCGGCGTTGTGCGAGGAGACGGCAGGCTCCTGACCGCGATCTATGATGAGCCTCTCATCGAGAGCCAAAAGGCTTAGCTTGTCTGTGAACTGAAAACGGAAGAAACCCGTTCACGGCTGTAGTTCTGACCCTATATGCCCCCCAGCACCTATCCGCGCAAAGGAGAATCAGCATGCCACTGAGCGACAACCCTGTCTGGTTCATCACGGGTTGCTCAACCGGGTTCGGGCGGGAGCTAGCTCAATTGGTGCTGCGCAAGGGTTGGCGGGCGGTGGTGACGGCCCGCGACACTGGCAGGGTGCAGGACCTGACACACGGATATGAGGACAGAGCCCTCGCCCTGTCCCTGGACGTCAACAAGCCTGACCAGATCGCCGCAGCGGTCAAGGAGGCGGAGGACCGCTTCGGGGCCATTGACGTACTGGTGAACAACGCCGGCTATGGCTACCAGTCTTCCATCGAGGAGGGCGATGATGCCGAGATCCGCGCCCAGTTCGAGACCAACGTGTTCGGTCTTGCGGCCATGACCCGTGCCGTGCTTACCGGCATGCGTGCCCGCCGTCGTGGGCATATCGTCAATATCTCCTCCCAAGCTGGCTTCATCGGCTTCGAAGGTTCCGGCTACTACGCGGCGACCAAGCATGCGGTCGAGGGGCTCTCGGACTCGCTTTCCAGGGAAGTCGCTCCGCTCGGCATCAAGGTGACCTGCGTCGAGCCAGGACCGTTCCGCACCGATTGGGCCGGTCGATCACTGCAGCAGCGGCGCCCGATGATTGCCGATTATCAAGGCACGGTGGGTGTTCGCCTTGAGGCGACAACCAATTACAGCGGCAAGCAGCCCGGAGATCCCGTACGGGCTGTGGAGGCCATCATCAAGGCCGTCGAAGCGGACAACCCGCCCAAGCATCTGGTGCTGGGCTCGATTGCCCTCGAAGGCGTTCGGAACAAGCTGAAGGAAACTCTGGCCGAGATCGACGCTTGGGCCGAGACGAGCCGCGGCGCAGATTATCCTGAAGGTGAACACTAGACGGGTCCTTAGACATCCCACGGGCTGGCAGCTATCATCGGATGAGCTTCACATTCCATGTGAGGGCCATTTTCATTCGGACGTGCTCCTCACGCTCCAAGTCATCCGAAAGGAATCCACCGGCCATGAGCCTTGAATCCGTTCGCGCTTTCCTTGCCCAGAATGCACCTGATCTCGAGGTCATCGAGATGGGCACGAGCACGGCAACAGTTGCTCAGGCGGCGGAAGCCCATGGCGTCGGGCCGGAGAAAATCGCCAAGACCTTGTCCCTCCGCGTTGGAGAGAAAAGCTTCCTTGTCGTCACAAGCGGCATCGCGCGGCTGGACAACAAGAAAGTGAAGGCGGCCTTCGGCGGCAAGGCATCGATGCTCGATGCGGAGCAGGTCCAGTCCCTGACCGGACATCCCGTAGGTGGAGTCTGCCCTTTTGGGTTGGCAACGCCCCTGCCCGTCTATTGCGACATTTCGCTCAAGGCGTTCGACGAAGTTGTCCCGGCTGCGGGCTCCATCCACGCAGCCGTGCGCATCAACCCGAAGCGCATGGCCGACCTTGTGAATGCCGGTTGGGTCGATGTGTGCCAGCAAGGCCCTGCACCAGCAGAAAACCCGGCATCAGAGTAATGCCGGGTTTCCGGTGATATCCTAACGATCAGCGCGCCTTCACGGCGGTATCGGGGAAGTCGCTGAAGAGACCGTCAACCCCAAGAGCATAGAACGCATTGTACTCAGCCGCCGGATCGCCCTTGAAGGTCGAGGCTAGGCGCTTGGGCTCGTTGCGGAAGGTCCAGGTGAAGACCTGCAGGCCCGCGGCATGGGCGTCCTTCACGACGTTAGACGGCTGGGCGAGAACACGGTCCTGCTCGTCGGCTTTTCCATCGCCGTTGAGGTCGTCCGCCTTGCCATCGTTGTTCTGGTCCACCTGCTTGGTAGGCAGGATGTAGGGCTTCCACGGCGCGAGGATGTCAGCATAGGACTTGACCTCGGCCAGACCTTCCTTCGTCAGCAGGTCCTTGTAGGTGCGCTTGTCGCCGACCACCACGAAGTCATAAGGCTGGGCATAGGGCGCAGTGAGGACGATGTTGCCATCCTTGTCCACGTCTTCCGCATCGAGCAGCTGCGCCAGCTTCACATCGATCCGGGTGTTCAGGTATTTCAGGTTCGCCACCTCAAAGCTCTGGATGACGACAGGCGCAGAAGCATCGGACCAGCCGGCCTCCTTCAAGACGTTCACCAGACGATCCTCAATCGGCAGTCCCAGGGCCGCATGGAAGGTCGAGTGCTTGGTTTCCGGGGCGATGCCAACGACCTTCCCTCTTGCCGCGCCCTCCTTCTTGGCGAGATCAATCACTTCCTGAAGAGTCGGGACCTGGAACTGACCGTTCTTCGATTGATCGCGGTCGGACATAGCCTGCTTGGCGCGAAGCTGCTTGATCTCGGCAAGGGTGAAGTCGCTGGCGAACCAATCACTCGTATCGACGCCGTCGACCTTGCGGGTGGCCTTACGGGAGGCGAATTCAGGCCGGTTCGCCACATCGGTCGTGCCGCTTAGCATCGGCTCGTGCCGGGCGATCAGCACGCCGTCCTTCGTGACGACGAGATCGGGCTCGATGTAGTCCGCCCCCATATCGATGGCCATCTTGTAGGCTTCGAGCGTGTGCTCTGGCAGATAGCCGCTGGCGCCGCGATGGGCGACGACGATGGTCGGCGCTCCGGTCAGCGTCTTCTCCTGAGCCAGGGATGATCCGATCATCGCGGGCAGAATGGCGGTAACGGATCCGAGCAGTGCGAGATAGTTCATGGTCTCTCCTCCTGGAAAGGTCTCTAGCGACGCTTCTGTGACGCCTTGATGACCTTCGCACCATTGCAATTATCGCGTCCACTTCTCGGTGCAAGAAGCGGCAGTTCAGTTATCGGATGGAAAGGTCGACCTGACGAACTCCCACGCCGCGACCAGATGGCGACGCATGGCCTCCTCGGCGTTGTCGGGGTCGCGCGCGAGAATGGCCTCGAAGATCGCTTCATGCCCGGCGTAGTTCATCTGATCGATTCCGGCACCCCGCTTCATGGAGCGCCAGTGCTGGGTCAACCACTCCACATAGGCCTTGTGAATCGCCGGATAGATCGGATTGCCCGGCATCCGATACATAACCGCATGAAAGGCGGCATCGGTCTCGTCGAACAGGGAGGAGTTTCCAATCGCTTCGCGGTTGGTGTCGAGCGCAGCACGGAGCTCTTCGAGGTCATCGCGCCGTGCATGCTTGGCGGCCCAGCGGGCGAGCGCGGTCTCCATGAAGATCCGGGTCTCGAACAGGTTCCAGACACCCTTGCGGTCGACCACGAGATGACCAACAAGATTGCCGACTCTATCGACGGCGATCTCGTAGTCGGGCTTTCGCACGATCGGGCGGTGCCCCAGGCGGGTTTCAATGAGGCCGCGATTGGCCAGCGATACGATTGCCTCACGAACAGCGGCCCGGCTCACCCCGTAGCGCTGCATCAGATCACGCTCGGCAGGAAGGCGCTCACCTTCCTGAAGTCCGCCTGTCTGAATCATAGTTGCTAGTTCGGCAGCCACAGCATCCGACCGGCGTGCACCTACCCCCATCATCCCGTGGCCATGCAGCTTTTCGCTCTGGTCCATGGTCACCTCGTTCGTGTCACGCAGTTCCTGGCGTAAGATCCAGCACAGGCCAAAGCTGATCCGCTGCCTTCAAACAAGTAGCATATGGTCCGACCATAATCTATCGCCTCGGAATTGCAGCGCCCTAGAACCGCCGAAATCGGCTGGCAACTCTGCTCAATCGGAGCTTAAAGGCCAAGTTGATCGGCCTTGACAGCTCCTGACTGTCCGATCATCCTAACTTCGGTCGAACCAAATAGATCAGAAATTGACGTTTGGTTTGACACTGCTCCGATTGAGCAACCAGGGAGAGAGACTGGTGACGCCATCGCAAGGCACTCCGCTGTCGAACTCTAACCCGCAACTCCCCGCAAGGGGATTTGGCGAGGGCCGGCCATGACCAACTCGGTCCAAATTGGCCGCACCGAGGCGGTGACCCATTACCAGATGTACATCGACGGGGCTTGGACCGACGGCCGGTCAGAAGGACGGTCCGAGGTCGAGAACCCCGCCAATGAAGCCGTCTTTGCCTCCGTGCCGGCCGGAACGGTCGAGGACGCAATGGCCGCTCTGGAGGCAGCGCGGCGGGCGCAGCCGGCCTGGGCTGCACTACCGCCAATCGTCCGCGCCGGTTATGTGAACGATCTCGCTGCCGCGGTGAAGCGGGAGAAGGCTCACCTCGCCCGCGTCGTTGTCCTGGAACAAGGCAAGCCTCTGAACCAGGCTGAAGGCGAGATCGATGCGGTTATCACCTTCCTCACCTTTGCGGCCGAGAGCGCACGCCGCATCGAGGGCGACATCCTTCCCTCCGATTTTCAGAACGAGGAAGTCTGGATCCGGCGAGTGCCCTTCGGTGTGGTTGTCGGCCTGACCGCATGGAACTACCCGGCCGCCTTGGCAGCCCGCAAGATCGGCCCTGCGCTTGTTGCCGGCAACACCATGGTGGTGAAGGGGCACGAATCCACGCCCCTGTCAGCTCTGGAGATCGCACGCCTGGCGCACGAAGTCGGCATTCCGAAAGGCGTGCTGAACGTGGTGACGGGTGACGGGCGCACGGTGGGCGATGCGCTGGTGCGCTCGCCCATCAGCGCCATGATCACCATGACGGGCAGCGTTCGAGCCGGGCGCGAGATCTACGCGGCAGGCGCCCATGAACTGAAGGTCGTGCGCCTCGAACTCGGCGGCAAAGCACCTTTTATCGTTCTAGATGATGCCGATATCGAAGCGGCCGTGGAAGCAGCCATCGTCTCGCGCTTCACCAATTGCGGTCAAATCTGCACCTGCAACGAACGCATGTATCTGCACAAAGCCATCGCGGAGCCATTCCTCGACAAGTTCGTGACCCGCGTGAAGCAGATGCGCCTCGCCGATCCCATGACCAGCCCCGACATGGGCCCGAAGGTGAACCGGCCCGAGGTCGACAAGGTCGAGGAGATCGTGAACGACGCCATCGCGGCCGGTGCCGAGGTCCTCGCAGGTGGGCGTCGTCTGACGGAAGGCGAATTCTCCCGCGGACATTGGTTCGAGCCAACGGTTCTGCGCGTGGACAGCAACAAAGCGTCCGTTATGCAGCGGGAGATCTTCGGTCCGGTTGCGCCGGTCATGACCGTCGACAGCTTCGAGCAGGCGCTGAGCTTCGCCAACGACAGCAGCTATGGGCTTTCGGCCTATGTCTACACGAACGATCTGCGCCGGGTGATGCGCCTCACGCGGGAGCTCTCCTTCGGCGAACTCTATGTGAACCGCCCCTGCGGAGAGCTCGTGCAAGGCTTTCACAACGGCTGGAAGCACTCGGGCCTCGGTGGCGAAGACGGCAAATACGGTTTCGACGGATACCTGCGCAAGCAGACGACTTACGTCCGTTGGTGAAGCCCCGCAGCCATAAAGGGCTGCGGCAATACTCTAAGAACCCCAAAAAGGGGCATAAAAACAACATGGAGGAAGATGATGCTGAGAAGGACTTTCCTTGCACTCGCAACGGGTGTCGCAGCCGTTAGTTTGGGCCTTAGCGGCGTGTCCGCGCAGGATCTGCCCAAGCTGAAGCAGAAGGACAAGTACAAGGTCGGCTTCGCGCAGACCGAGTCGAACAATCCGTGGCGCATCGCGCAGACGGAGAGCATGAAGGCCGAAGCCGCCAAGCTTGGCCATCAGCTCGTCTATACCGATGCGGCCGGTTCCGCCGCCAAGCAGGTGGCCGACGTCAACTCGATGATCGCTCAGGGCGTCGATCTGATCTTCCTGGCGCCCCGCGAGGAGAAGCCCCTAATCCCGGCGGTCATGGCCGCCAAGCGCGCTGGCATTCCGGTCGTCCTGCTTGATCGCAATGTGGACCAGAGCCTTGCCAAGGCAGGCCGTGACTACGTGACCTTCATCGGCTCGGACTTCGTGGACGAAGGCAAGCGCGCGGCCGAGGCCCTAACCAAAGCGATGAACGGCAACGCCAAGATCATCCAGCTCGAGGGCACCACGGGCTCCTCGCCGGCCAACGACCGCCGCAAGGGGTTTGAGGACTACATCAAGGCGCATTCCGGCATGAAAGTCGTGGCCTCCCAGTCCGGCGACTTCGCCCGCGACAAGGGTCGTCAGGTGGCCGAGACGCTGCTGCAGGCTCATCCGGATGCAACGGCCATCTACGCGCACAATGACGAGATGGCCATCGGCGCCATCGCGGCCCTCGAGGCTGCCGGCAAGAAGCCCGGCAAGGATGTGATCGTCGTCTCGATCGATGGCACCCGCGACGCGCTCCAGGCCATTATCGACGGCAAGATGCTCGCTACCGTGGAGTGCAATCCTAAGTTCGGACCGAAGGCCTTCGAAACCTTGGCTCGCTACGCCAAGGGCGAGCAGATCGAGCCGTGGGTGGTGAACACCGACCGCTTCTTCGACAAGTCGAACGCGACCCAGCTCATCGCGGACGCCTACTGAACCCCAAAGGCGCTGCCCATGATACCGGGCAGCGCCTTTCTCATCTGGTTGAACCGATGAACGGAGCTTCCATGGCGCCGCTTCTTTCCATGCATGGCATCGACAAGCGCTTCGCCGGCATACCGGCTCTGCGCTCGGCCGAGCTCGTGGTGGAGAAGGGCGAAATTCATGCACTGATCGGCCAGAACGGCGCCGGCAAATCCACGATGATCAAGATCCTGACCGGTTACTACAGGAAGGATGCCGGCGAGGTTCTGTTCGACGGCAGGCCGGTGGAGTTCTCCTCACCGCAGGAAGCCCAGCGGGCCGGCATCAGCACGATCTACCAGGAGATCAATCTCGTTCCTTATCGGTCCGTTACGGAAAACATCTGCCTCGGACGGGAGAAGCGCCGCTTCGGTCTCCTCGACTGGACGGCCATGCATGCAGAAGCCCGGGCGCTGCTCGCCCGGTTCAAGGTCGACATCGACGTGCGCCGCCCGCTCATGGTTAATCCCACTGCCGTGCAGCAGATGGTCGCCATCGCCCGCGCAATCGGTTTTGAGGCCAAGCTGGTCATCATGGACGAACCCACCTCCTCCCTTGACGAGCGCGAGGTCGAGGTCTTGTTCGGCGTGATCCGTCAGCTCAAGGAGGCCGGCGTCTCGGTCATCTTCGTGAGTCACAAGCTCGACGAACTCTATGCCGTGTGCGACCGGGTCACCATCATGCGCGATGGCCGCACCGTGCAGGTCGCATCGATGGACCAGCTCTCCCGGCTCGATCTCGTCACCTCCATGCTCGGGCGCGAGCTGTCGCAGGTTCTGCACGAGGGCCACGACACGGCCGATGCCGATGGGGTGCGTGAGCCTGTGCTCAAGGTCCGAAATCTCGCCGTCGGCCGCAAGGTCAGCGATGTCAACTTCGATGTCAGGCCCGGCGAAATCGTCGGTCTTGCCGGGCTGCTTGGAGCCGGTCGGACGGAGTCGGTGCGGGCTGTTTTCGGAGCCGACAAGCCGGATGCCGGCTCTGTCGGCTTTGCTGGATATGACAATGCCATCGCGACGCCTTCGGATGCGATCCGGGCCGGCATGGGCTTCTGCTCTGAAGATCGCAAGCTCGAAGGCATCATTCCCGACATGTCCGTGCGCGAGAACCTGACGCTCGCCCTCATGCCGCAGCTGGCTCGGCGTGGCATCGTGGACGAAGCCCGTAGCCGGGAGATCGTCGACCGCTTCATCAAGCGTCTCAGCATCCGCTGCACCGGGCCGGAGCAGCGCATCCGCGAACTCTCCGGTGGCAACCAGCAGAAGGTGCTGCTCGCCCGCTGGCTCTGCATGAACCCCAAGCTCCTGATCCTGGACGAGCCGACCCGCGGCATCGATGTCGGCGCCAAGGCCGAGATCCTCAGTCTGATCCGGGAACTGGCCGGACAGGGCCTCGGCGTTCTGATGATCTCCTCGGAACTGGAGGAGGTCGTGGAGGCGGCCAGCCGCATCTTCGTCCTCCGCGACGGCCGCACCGCAGCCGAGTTGAAGGGTGACGCAGTAAACGAGCAGAGTGTCATGGCCGCCATGGCTCATGGGCATGAGAGCGCCCGGGAGACCGCCCATGGCTGATACGGCCACCACCCTGCCTCCGGCGCATCGAGCGCCTCGTCTCGATGTCAGAACGATCCTGACCCGCTATGGCGCCTGGATCGCGCTGGCGCTCCTGATCCTGGTCAATCTCGCCATCACGCCGAACTTCGCCACGTGGCAGACGCTCAACGTCAACCTCACCCAGGTGTGCGCCATCGTGATCGTCGGCGTCGGGATGACCCTCGTCATCGCCACGGGCGGCATCGATCTCTCCGTTGGTGCGCTCATGGCGATTGCAGGCGCGATTGCACCTCTCATCTTTCTCGGCAAGCTCTTTCCCCTGCCCCACCCAGCAATCGGAATTGCGCTGGCCTTTGTGGTTCCTGTCCTAGTCGCGGGTGCACTCGGCTGGTTTAATGGCTGGCTTGTGACCCGCCTGCGCATCCAGCCGATCATCGCCACCCTCGTGCTCTTCATCGCCGGGCGCGGCATCGCCCAGGTCTTCACCAATGGCAATCTGCAGGTGTTCAACCTGCCGAGCTTTCAGTTCATCGGCCTCGGGCGCGTCTTCGGCATCCCGTTCCAGGCTATCCTGATGATCATCATCGTGGCGGCGGCAGCCTGGATGCTGAGGCGAACTGTGTTCGGCCGTCAGATCCTCGCCATCGGCGGCAATGAGAAGGCGGCGCGGCTCTCTGGCATTCCCGTGGCATCCGTGAAGCAGCGGGTCTACCTGATCAGCGGCCTTCTCTCCGGCATCGCGGGCCTGATCGTCATTGCTCGCAACTCCGCCGCCGATGCCAACCTCGTCGGCCTCGGCATGGAGCTCGACGCCATCGCGGCCGTCGCCGTGGGCGGCACGCTCCTCACCGGCGGCCGGGCCACGGTCATCGGCACTCTGGTCGGCGCGCTGATCATCCAGCTCGTCCGCTACACGCTGCTAGCGAACGGCGTCCCCGATGCGGCCGCCCTCGTGGCGAAGGCCGCGATCATCGTGCTGGCTGTTTGGCTGCAGCGGCAGAGCCATCGCTGAGGTCGCCGATGAACGCAATCCCACTCAAGCTGTTTCAAGGCATCGGACGCTACGGCGTGCTCCTCGCCCTCGTCGCCTTGATCCTTTTCGGATGGCTGCGCTACGAGAATTTCCTCGGCGCCTTCAACGTGCTCTCGGTGCTGCGCTACAACAGCATGTTCGCCCTGGTGGCACTCGGGATGTGCTTCGTCATCATCACCGGTGGGATCGATCTCTCGGTGGGATCGACGGCAGCCCTCGGCAGCGTCGTTGCCGCCCTGCTCTCTTCCTATGGCGTCATGCCCGGACTGCTCGGAGGACTGGCAGCCGGACTGGCGGTCGGAGCCTGCAACGCCTTCATCATCACGCGGCTCAATATACTGCCCTTCATCGCCACCCTTGCCACCATGCTGGCCGCAAGCGGCTGCGCGCTGCTATTGGCCGGCAACCAGTCTGTCTCTGTCTCCTACGAGACGGGCTTCGTCGAGCTCGGCCAGGGCGATTTCCTCGGCTTTCCCATTCCAGCCTGGATCGCAATCATCGCCTATCTTCTCGGCTCCCTCATTCTCAATTTCACCTCCTTCGGACGCACCGTACTGGCAATCGGCGGCAACGAGGATGCGGCTCGCCTCATGGGGCTGCCGGCTCAGAGAGTGAAGGCGCTTGTGTATCTGGCGAGCGGCGGTCTTGCAGGCCTTGCAGGCGTGATCCTCGCTGCGCAGTTCGGTGCCGGGCAGCCCATTGAGGGCGTGGGCTGGGAGCTGTTCGCCATTGCGGCCGTGGTCGTCGGCGGCACGCTGCTGACGGGCGGGGTCGGCTCCGTCGGCTCGACGCTGGCCGGCGTGCTCCTGCTGGGCCTGATCTTCAACATCCTGAATTTCGAGAACGGCCTCGGCTGGATCAGCCTCTCGGCCTACTGGCAATCAGTCATCCGCGGCGCGTTCCTGCTGCTCGTCGTCGCCATCCAGGCCCGGCTGAGCATGCGCACGGAAGAGGCTGCCTGACGGCGACACATTCAATTATCGAGAAGGATAATCATGCCCCGGATCACCTCCATCGAACCCGGCTTCTACCGCATCCCGCTGCCGACCGTGCTGACCGATTCCATGCATGGCGAGATGCGTGCCTTCGAGCTCAACACGGTACGCATCCGCGATTCCGATGGCGCCGAGGGCGTCGGCTACACCTTCACAGTCGGGCGCAACGGTGCCGCCATCGACACGATCCTCGCTCGAGAGCTGCCCGAGATCATGGATGGTGAAGAGGCCGACGAGATCGAGCGCCTTTGGCACAAGGCCTGGTGGGCGCTCCATTACGGCGGGCGCGGCGGCCCGACGGTCCTGGCGATCTCCGCCTTCGACATGGCCCTGTGGGATCTCAAGGCGAAACGTGCCAATCTCCCGCTCTGGAAGGCTCTTGGCGGCTTTGATTCCAAAGTGCCCTGCTATGCTGGCGGTATCGATCTCGATCTGCCTCTCGACAAGCTGCTGCGCCAAACCGACGACAACCTCGGAAAGGGCTTCCGGGCCATCAAGATGAAGGTCGGTCGTGCCAACCTGTTCGAGGATGTGGAGCGGGTGAAGGCCATGCGGGATCACCTCGGTGTCGGCTTCCCGTTGATGGTCGACGCCAATATGAAGTGGAGCGTGGACGGCGCCATTCGTGCGGCGCGCGCCCTTCAGCCCTTCGACCTCACTTGGCTCGAGGAGCCGACCATTCCCGACGACCCGGCAGGTCACGCCCGCATCGTGCGCGAGGGCGGATTGCCGATCGCAGCCGGCGAGAATCTGCGGACGCTCTGGGAGTTCAAGCTCTACGTGGCCGGCGGTGCGGTCACCTATCCGGAGCCGGACGTCACCAATTGCGGCGGCGTCACCCCGTTCATGAAGATCGCCCATCTGGCCGAGGCCTTCAACCTGCCGGTCACCAGCCACGGCGCTCATGACGTGACCGTGCACCTTCTCGCCGCATGCCCGAACCGCTCCTACCTCGAAGCCCACGGCTTCGGACTGGAGCGCTATATCGCCGAGCCCTTGAAGATTCAGGATGGTTTCGCCTTGGCGCCGGATCGACCCGGCCACGGCATCGACTTCGACTGGAGCGGTCTCGACAAGATTAGGGCCTGAGGCATCGAAGATCCTCCGGCGCACGTGAAGCAGGATGCAGGAATGAGAGAGCGTTTCGACCATATTGTCATCGGCGGCGGGTCCTCCGGTTCCGTGGCCGCCGCGCGCCTCGTCAATGAAGGCAGGCGCGTGCTGCTGCTCGAGGGCGGCTACTCCCATCGCCATCCGCTCCTGGACATGCCACCGGGCATCTTCAAGATGATCAACGGCAGCAAGTACATGCGCTATCACCACACGGTCCCGCAGGAACATCTGAACGGGCGCGTGCACGACATCCCGCAGGCCAACGTTCTCGGCGGAGGCTCCTCGGTCAATGCGCAGGTCTATATGCGCGGCCGCCCGTCCGATTACGACGAATGGCACGAGGCGCTGCACGGGGAGAACGACTATCCCGGCTGGAGCTGGGCCGATGTTCTGCCCCACTTCCGCACCATGGAGGGCAACAACAGGTTCTACAACGAACTGCATGGCGCAGATGGACCATTGCTGGTGTCGGACCCCGGCCACATCAACGACATGTCGCGCTGGTTCGTACAGGCTGTTCAGGCCCTGGGTGAGCCCTTCAACCCAGATTTCAACGGCCCCAAGCAGCGGGGTGTCGGCTTCTATCAATTCATGAACCGGCGTGGCCGGCGCAGCAGCGCGGCCTATGCCTTCCTGGCACCGCTCGCCGATAATCCAAACCTCGTCATCCGCCTGCAATCGCGGGTGAGAAAGATCGACATCGAGAATGGACGCGCCGTTGGTGTCACCTATCGCGATGCCAAAGGCGTGGACCACCAGGTCTATGCCGATGGTGAGGTGATCGTGGCATCCGGTGCTCTCGTGACGCCGCAGCTTCTCATGCTCTCTGGCGTCGGCCCGGCCGATCAACTGAGGCAGCACGGCATCTCGTGCATCGCCGACCTTCCCGGTGTCGGCGAGAACCTCATCGACCACCCAGAGGTGCCGCTGATCGCGAAAGCCAACGGACCCTATGGCTATTACAAGCAGGGCGTCGGCTGGCGCATGCTGCTCAACGGCATCCACTTCCGGCTGTTCGGCTCCGGCCCGATCCTCTCGGCCGGCGTCGAAGCCGGCGCCTTCGTGAACCCGGCTGATCCTGAGGCCGAGCCGACGATTCAGGCTTTCTGCGTTCCCATCGTCTATCTGGACCGGGACACTCTCAACCTTGTCGAGGACACATACGGGCTGACGATCACCACTGTGGTGGTGAAGCCCAAGTCCCGTGGCTATGTGCGCCTGAACTCGGCTGATCCGGATGATATGCCCTTAGTGTCTCCTAATCTGCTGAGCCATCCTGACGACGCCCGTGCGATGATCGACGGTCAGCGCTTCTTCCTCCGCGCCTTCCAGACAACTCCCCTGGCAGAGCGGACAGAGCGGGTATCGATTCCTGATCCTGGCGATCTTAGCGACGAGGCTATCATGAAGCACTGCTGCCGCTTCGTGAAAACGAACTATCACCCGAGCGGAACCTGCCGGATGGGCACAGCAAGCGACCGCATGGCCGTTCTGGATTCAAGATTGCGCGTCCGTGGAATCGAAAACCTGCGGGTCTGTGATCTCTCGGCTATGCCCAACATCAATGCGGGCAACACGAATGCGCCCGCAATGATGCTCGGAAGCCGATGCGCAGAACTCATCACCGGCCGGCCGACCATCAGCACCTCTCAGTTTGGCCCTCGCCTGTCAGAACAGGGCGATATGAGCGTCGCGACAATAAGCTGAAACAAGAGAGGGAACCGGAGCTCCAAAGCCCCAGTCCCTTTTGACCATTACTCTTCCCTGAAGGCTTTGGTCATGTTGTCGGCCACAGGCTTGGTCAGGTAGGAGAACACCGTGCGGTATCCGGTCTGGATCAGACCCTCCACGGGCATGCCCGGCACCAGCTTGAGATCACCCAACCGCGCCCGCTCGCCGTCCGCAAAGGCCACGCGCACCGGGTAGTACTGCATGCCCGAGCGCTGGTCCGTCACCAGATCGGCCGCGATCATGCTCACCTTGCCCTTCAGCTCCGGCGTGGTCCGCTGGTTGAAGGCCGACAGACGCAGCACCGTGTCGAGGCCGGGACGGAGCTGGTCGATGTCCTGCGGCAGGACCTTCACCTCGATCGACAGCTCGTCCGCCTCGGGAACGACAAGCATCAGAGGCTCACCGGCATTGATCACGCCGCCGACAGTGTGCACGATCGACTGGTGCACGACACCGTCCTGCGGGGCCCGAATGTCGATGCGTTTGAGCTGATCCTCGGCCGTGGTCTTGCGCTCCACGAATTCCGAGATCTTGGCCTGCACCTCACGCAGTTCCTTGGAGACTTCGCTCCTGAGGTCCTGATCGATCTGGAGGATCTGGAGGGAAGTTTCGCTGATGCGGCCCTTGGCCTGAGCGATGCTCGAGATCAGCTGTCCGCGCTCCCCGCGCAGCCTCGTTTCCTCGCGCTTCAGGGAGGTCACGCGAGTGATCGGCACGAGGTTCTTCTTCCAGAGCTGCTCGACACCGATCAACTCATCCTGGATCAGCTGGATCTCGTCCCCCTTCGCGGAGGCCTGCAACTTGAGCCCGTCGATCTGCTCCTGCAGCTGCGCGATGCGCTCCTGCAGCTGAGCCTTCTGGCCGGCCCGGGCTTCGCGACGATCCTGGAACACATTGATCTCGCCCTGAATCAGGCTTGCAAGCTCGAGCTCCTGCAAGCGGCTCTTGAACGCAGCCGGAAAGACGACCTGCTCCGACCCGTCGCGTTCGGCCTCGAGCCGGTTCTGGCGGGCGGCCAGCTCGTCCAGGCTTTTGGACACCATCGCAAGGCTTGCCCGTGCCACCGTCTCGTCGAGACGAACCACTATGTCGCCGGCCCTCACCCGGTCGCCGTCGCGGGCGAGGATCTCACCGACAACTCCGCCGGTGGGATGTTGAACTTTCTTGACATAGGTATCGACCACGATGGATCCCGGCGCCACCACGGCTCCAGACAGCTCCGTCACGGCCGCCCAGCCTCCAAGCCCGCCGACCAGGAAGAAGGCGGAGGAGAGGCCCACCAGCGTGTAGCGGCGGATCGCCGCGCGGGCATTTGTTTTGCGTTCGGACTTCATGACAACCCCCAGATCCTAGACAGCTTTCAACGCAGTGGCGGCGGCCACCCGCGGCTCGGCACCCTGCGGAGCCGGAACCGGACGCAGCACCTTGCTCAAGACTTCGTCCTTCGGGCCAAAGCTCTGCATCCGCCCCTCGCCCATCACGAGCACCAGATCGACGCCCGCAAGAGCACTCGGCCGGTGCGCGATAACCACAACGACCCCGCCCCGAGCCCTTATGTTCATGATCGCAGCCGTCAGGGCCTGCTCGCCCTCGTTGTCGAGATTCGAGTTCGGCTCGTCGAGCACCACCAGGAAGGGATCGCCATAGAGCGCGCGAGCGAGGGCCAAGCGCTGGCGCTGCCCGCCGGACAAAGCTGCTCCCGCCTCACCCACCTGTGTCTCATACCCGTCCGGCAGTTGCAGGATCATCTCGTGGACATTGGCGGCCTTGGCAGCGGCGATGATCGCTTCTGCTTTTGGCTCCGGCTCGAAACGAGCAATGTTCTGCGCCACGGTGCCGGCGAAGAGTTCCACATCCTGAGGCAGGTAGCCGATATGGTGTCCGAGATCCTCCGGCAGCCATTGCTCGACAGCGGCTCCATCGAAGCGAACCTTGCCGCGCCAGGTCGGCCACACACCGACGATCATGCGGGCGAGCGAGGACTTGCCGGAGGCGCTGGGGCCGATGATACCCACACCACTTCCAGCCCTCAGCTCGAAGGATACATCCTGCACCGAGAACCTCTGCCCGCCGGGCGCTCCGGTACCGGCATTCTCAACAGAGAGAACGGACCGGGGCGCTGGCAGCTTCAGGGGCTCGTCAGCCCGGCCATTGGCCTCAAGAAGCGTCTTGAGGCGGCTCCAGCCCTGGCGGGAGCTGACGAAACCCTTCCAGTTGCCGATGGCGAGCTCGACCGGTGCCATGGCGCGCGAGGTGAGGATCGAGCTGGCGATCATGATGCCGCCCGTTGCCTGTCCGTCGATCACCAAGTAGGCGCCGATGGCGAGCACCATGGATTGCAGCAGCATCCGGAGCACCTTTGACATGGCACCGAAGCCGCCAGCCACGTCGGAGGTCCGTTGCTGGTGCGCCAGGTAGCTGGCATTGGCATCGCCCCAGCGCACACCGATCCGCTTGGCCATACCCATGGCCTGGACAACCTCGGCGTTCCGGCGCGCGCCCTCGGAGATTCCGTTGCGGACGAGGGCTGCGCCCACGGCTGCTTTCGATGCTTCCTTGGTCATCACCTCTGTCAGGAGTGTGATCACCACGAGAAGGCATGCGCCGCCCAAAGCCGCGAGGCCAATCCAGGGATGAAAGGCGAAGCAGATGAATAGGTAAAGTGGCATCCAGGGCAGATCGAAGAGCGCGGACGGCCCACCTCCGGCGAGGAATGCCCGTAATTGATCGAGATCACGCAGAGGCTGCTGCCCGTCGCCATCGACCTTGCCCTTCAGAGGCGCCTTGAGCTGCCCTTGAAAGATCTGCTGGCTCAGATCCTCGTCGACGGCTGCGCCGACCCGCGCCATGATCCGGCCGCGCAGCGCGTCGAAGAGACCCTGGAAGAGGTAGAGCACCACGATGATGACGGAGAGACCGACGAGTGTTGGGATGCTCTGGCTTGGGAGAACCCGGTCGTAGACCTCCATCATGAAGATGGATCCCGAGAGGTAAAGCAGGTTGATCAGGCCGCTCAATACCGCGACGCCCAGGAAGGCACCGCGACAGGAGGCCATGATACTGAGACGTTTCTTGAGAGGGTTGGTCATCGACTTGTACCTTGGGGAATTTGCGTCACAGGGGTGCCGATGGGCGGCACCGAACTTGTTTGAGTAACCCCGCCGGGAGCCTTGGGGGCATGGCTCCCGGCGAGGTCACACCGATGTCGAACCGGCAGCGTCAGAAGATGAAGTCGCTGCTGTCGAGATCGGATTCCTTGACGCCCTTCAGAACGAGAACGGCGGAGTCATGCCAGACCACGGTGCTGCTGCCGGACTGCCACGTGTACAGATCGGACATCTTGTCCACTCCGGCCAGGCCGCTCACATCCACCTTGTCGTGGCCCACTCGGAAGTCGGTCACCGTGTCCATGTCGTGCTTCTTGTTGAACACGAAGATGTCGTCGCCTGAGCCACCAGTGAGCCTGTTATTGCCACTGCCGCCGTCGAGACGATCGTCGCCGGATCCGCCATGCAGACGATCGTCGCCCTTCCCACCGTAGAGGTGATCGTCACCACGTCCGCCTTCGAGCTTGTCGTTGCCGGATCCGCCATACAGCTTGTCGTTGCCGGCCATGCCCTTGAGAGTATCCTGGCCGCCTCCGCCCTTGAGGACGTTGTTTCCGCTGTTGCCGGTGAGGCTGTTGTTGAGACTATTGCCCGTGCCGTTCAGGTCGGCCGATCCAGTCAGCACGAGCTTCTCGACATGAGTTCCAGCCAGGGAATAGGACACGCTCGCCTTGACCGTATCGGTGCCCTGGTTGTGGCTCTCGTAGACCCGATCGCCGCGATCATCGACGATGTAGGCGTCGTTGCCGCGTCCGCCCCACATCCGGTCGGCGCCGGCATTACCATCGAGACGGTCGTGGCCATTACCACCTCGGATCTGGTCATCCGCGCCGTCGCCGACAAGCCGATCGTTGCCGCGGCCTCCGTTGACCGCTACCGGCATGGGATTCGAGACGACCGGGGCAGGTTTCTCGACAGTGATTGACACTGTGCCTTCGGTGGTGCCGCCTTGGCTGTCCGACACCATGTATGTGAAGGATGCCTCACCGGTGAAGCCGGCTTTGGGCGTGAAGGTGATGGTGCCGTCGCTGTTGAGAACCGCCGTCCCATGCTCGTCTTCGTCGAGCTCGACGAGGGAAACCATGCCCCCATCAGGATCATAGTCATTGGCGAGTAGTTGTGCGGCCGTGATGCTGAGAATCTCTCCTTTCCTGATCGTGAAGCGCTCACCTTCGACGATAGGCTTCTCATTGCCCTCCGGGTTATCGTCATCCTCGTCCTCTTCGTGTTCTTTGAGGATGGGGTTTCCATCGCTCATGTAAGTGACGGAATGAGTGGCGCTTTTGAGAGTAACCGTGCCGTTATCGTTGACAATCCTTTGGTAGTCACCGATTTCCTGCCCCGGTGCCAGCTCGATCACGTCCTGAGCCCGCAACGTGCCGACGATGGTGTCGTTGCCGCCATTGGACTTAAACACGATCCGATGTGCCGACTGCAGGGAGGTGATGTCGATCGTATCGTTCCCGCTGTTGCCATCGATCGTGATGGTGCTGAAGAGGAGGCTGGTGCCGTTGAAATCCCCGACGACCTGGATCGTGTCGCCGGAACTGGTTCCGCCACCTGACCCAGCCGGTGAAGTGACCTGGAGGGTGTTGACCCGGATCTCCTCAATGTTGTCGAGTTCAGCAATCACCGCACCATCGCGAGCGATCACGATTTCAGTTCCGACGGCTAGCGTCAGGCCGGGAATGGCCGCCTGGGCCGCCGTGCGGCTGTAGATCGTGAATGTTTCCGCACCGGCCGAGCCGTTGACTTGGTAGGTGTCGACGTTGTTGCCGCCATTGACAATGTCGCGTCCGTCGGTAGCGCCGACTTGAATGATCAGGTCGTTGCCGTCTCCTCCGTTGACAGTATCGTTGCCGGAGCCACCCACCAGCACGTCATTGCCGCCGTTGGCATTGAGGGTGTCGTTTCCGCCATGCCCGAGAAGGATGTCCGTCCGGTTGGCATTGAGGAAGCCAGTACCGCCCGTCAGCGTCTGGCCCGTGTTGCTGCCATTGACGAGTGTGAACGTGTTTCCGCCAAAACGCAGCTGTTCGATCGCGGTCAGCGTGTCGGTTCCTTCTCCTCCGTCCCGATCCGCCACAGTCAACTGATCTGACGCATTGAGGCTGAAGTCGTATTCACCTGCACCGCCCGCATAGTTAGCAACATCGTTACTCAGGAGATTGCCCCCGCCGTCGATGCGGTCGTTGCCGCCGCCTCCGGTAAACACCTCACCCAAACCGCCTCCGTCGGCGATGTCGTCACCGGCAGTGCCGTTGAAGGGCTGCCCGAGGAAGCCGTCCCAGTTGACGCCGACCGGACCGGTGGGAGCAGATGTGACGGTTTCCGGATTGCCGCGAGCATCGGTGAAGCTCACTACCACTCGAAGCTGCAGGCCGGCCTGGGCGCCGAAGGCAGTAAGGGCAAGGTCCTGGGGCGTGAAGGTCCCGGAGGTTGCCCCAGCAATGTCGGTCCAGGTCGTTCCGCCGACCAGAGCCTGCCACTGATAGGAGAAAGCGCCTACTCCATTGCCATCCTGGATGGCGCTGGTATCGACCGTCAGTTGCTGCCCCTCCGTCGGCGTGACATCGCTGATAATGGGAACACCTGTCGCTGGCACGTTGAACAGTTGAGCAAGGTCGAATTCGCCGTCGGCGAACCGAAGGCGCTCGATGTTCCACAGCTTATCGGTACCGTCGGAGACCAGATTAGCTCCGTCGGGACCGTTGCCCGCATCGAAACCCGTATGGGAGACGATGTAGGATCCGTCCGTGCCGCGCGTGAAGGTGTAGTTCTCGGATACATCCGAGAACACCGCTACGTCCGTGTCTCCAGCGCCGTCATCTTTGACGATCTCGCGGACGATCGAGAGCTGGCCCGGATTCAGGGTAGCGTTGAGCATGAGCGCGTCGAGCGTCCTGCCGCCGAACTGCGCGACCGCACCCACTTTGAGCACGCCTTCCACGAAGTCGTTGGCGAGATAGACCTTACCGCCCATCCGCTCGGCCGAGTAGATCTGCCCGTTCGCCTCGATCTTGATGCGCACGTTCAGCCACTTGTCACCGTCGATCACGTCGTTGCCGCCGCGACCCTCAATGACGTCATTGCCACCGCCGCCGAGCAGGATGTTGCCATCATCGAAGGCGATGATCGCCTCCTTTTGCTCTGCGGTGAGATTTGCGGAGACCGCTGCAACCCAATCGCCCAGGAGGGCGCGCATTCCGTCGATCCGGTCAACGCCAGCCTGGGTCAGCTCTTGCTTGACCATGGTGCCTTCGGCACCCGCCAAGCCGGGCGTGCCCTCGACCTCCTCCTCGCCGTCCACCGCGGAGCCACGGTCATCACCTTTCAGGGCGTCATTCCTGTCCCAGCCCGACAACGCTTCGACCTGGTCGTAGCGGTTGCGCAGGATGTCCTGCGCGTCGGTGGTGAAGATCGGACGCTTGAGGTCTGCATCAGCCGCCTCGTTGCTGCCCTTGTGGATCGCCCAGTCGAAGCCCCACATACCCTCGTTGCGCATGACGCTTTCGCCCTGGACCATGATGTCGTCACCGGATTCGGCATCGAAATCATGCTCGTTCTGACCGGCGAACATTACGTCGTGGCCGATGATCGTGGAGTTGAAGAACAACTCAGAGTTGTCGCCGGCAGTGGTATCGAAGCCATTGCCCGCTTCGAGCCAGTCGTCGCCCTCGTTGCCAAGCAGGAAGTCGCCACCCTCCCCGCCAAGGATGAAGTCGTTGCCCGTTCCGCCGAAAGCTTCCTTTCCATCAGGACCTGTAATGATGAAGTCCTGACCCTGGTTGCCGAAGATCAGCGCGAGGCCGGAGCCGCCGTGGATGACGTCATTGCCCTCTTCGCCGTGCAGCATATCGACTTCGCCGATATCGGTACCCGAGTTGGTGATAATGTCGTCGCCCTTGCCGCCATGGATCTTGTCGACGCCATACCCGGCCTCGATCTTGTCGTTGCCGTCCATGCCCCAGACCGAGTCGTCACCGCCGCCGGCCACGATGTTATCGTTGCCGTTGGTACCCTGGATCAGGAGATGGTCGTTGGTATTGACCCGCAGATACTCGGCGATGCCATCATTGTTGTTGTCCACACGTTCGACAAGCTTGCTGAGTGCCTCGAGATAGGGATCATCATGAGTCGGATCCTGGTGGCCGAACTTAATCTGCATATTCTCGTCGACATACAGCACATGGTCCGGAAGCGAAAAGATGTCGCCGGGCACCGCGTAACCGCTCTCGCCGAGATCGGTGTTGTTCAGCACCATCTTGGCAAGCGAGTTGTTCTCCAACTCGTTGAGCAGGTTGAGACCTTGAACGCGAGACAGGTAATAGAACCGATCTGCGTTCTGAAGGTTCTCGAGCTGCAGCTCGAAGACAAAGGAGAAGGTCGAGCCCAGCATACCACCGAACGCCATCTTCTTCTCGGCCAAGCCACCTACCCAGAGATCGACATCCTCGAGCCCCCCAAGCTTACCACCAGCATAGGAACCTGTAGCATTCAGGAAATCGAGGCGGTCTTCTGGTGCTCCATTGCCACCAAAAACAAGCAGCATCGCAGCATCGCGCTTCGCCTCCATTGTCGTCGCGGACTTGATTGATTCATGTGTGCCGTAGGCCGCAATGAAGTTGACGATCGAGGCCGGGTTTTTGAGGTTCAGGGCGAAATCGGCCCAGCTTGTATAAGCTTCCAGCTGCGTATCACCATTGGCGATTTCCTGGAACTGACGGCGAGCCTCGTTCAGCGGCGGAATACCGGTTTCACGGCCACGGGCGATGTTGATCGCCGCGAGGTCGAGCGGGATTCCGACCAGCTGGTTGCGCAGCACATGAGTGACGAACTCGTCGATCTCGTTGCCTTGCTGGGACGTCATGCCACGCACGATGGCGCCAGCTGCATGATCGTGGTCGAGAACGAGCTGCGTTCCGTCGGCTTTGAGGATTGGGTTGCCATCTGCATCGAACTGAGGCCCGCCGAAAGCAAGAGGGTTCAGGAAAGCATCGAACAGATCCATGCTGCTGTTGGTGCCATCTGCCTGGGTGCTGTCGACGGTCTCATTGAGCATTGAGTGACCGAACCGATATACTACGTGAGCAAACTCGGCGAAGATCGCCGGATCGATGTCACTTTGCGGGTTGAAGACGAAGGCGTCGACGTCAGGCTGCACCTTGCGGGCAAATTCCTCGAATACGAGGTGCTGGTATTCCATCTCGTTCGTGAAGCGAGCTGCCTGGAAGAGGCGTTCGCCGTCCCACTTGAGCGCAGCGATTCCTGCAGCGTCCGTTGGAATTGCGTCGACCTCATCTCGCAGCCACTCGTTCAGGAAGTCGAGATCGCCCGAGGTCAGGGCCAGCTCCTTCACCTGTTCGACCAGACGATTGTGTTCGGAGTGGAAGACGTGGTGAACGGCCGACAAGCCGATATTCTCGTTTCCGCGTCCATCGCCGGTGATGTAGTGGGCGTCGAGCAGTTCGTCGTCGTATAGCCGGCTCAGGGCAACGAAGGGCATATTCGTCGCGCTCACCGGCTGATCGGGATCAAAGTCCCCATTGGCACCTGCCGACGGCGTCGCTGACTGGACGTAGAGCGGATTGGTCGCGCTGATCGGCTGGCTGGCGATGAAGGCAGAGTTGACCGCCAGGTAAGGCAGGTTTCCAGCGATGTAGCGCGGGTTCTCCTCGCTCACCGGCTGCTGGGAGTTGAAGGCCGGGTTCAGGGCCGGATAGGGCTCGGAGCCGGCTGTGCCACCTTCCGCATAACCTGGGTTCGTGATCGGCGTGGCGTTGATGCCGATTGCGTCATTCGCGTCAGAATACATTTTCTGGCCACGATCGTTCACGGTGTTGGCTGCGTGAGCGATGTCATCCAGGAAAGCGTGGTCCGTGCGCACCGCACCGACCGTCTGTCCAGGAGCAATGGTGATGATGGTCGAGCCTGATCCTCTCAGCAGGGTGCCGTCAGGCAAGTCGATTGCTGAGGGATTGACTGGGTTGGCCAGATTGCCTTCCACCAAGTAAGGGGATCCGTCAGGCTTGAAACCGGCAATGATCTGCGGCAGCCCGTTCGGACCACGGATGAACTCGCCATAAGGATCCATCGCGAACAGCGGGATATTGCCGACATCGGCATCGGTGAGCTCGAATCCGAGCTTCAGAGCTGCCTGTTGCTTAACGTCTGCCCAAGTTGCAAGACCGCGCACGCTCTCAAGCAGGCTGCCCGTGGCAACCGGCTTTCCGTTCTCGTCCATCTC
The DNA here is from genome assembly GCF_036314045.1 of Microvirga sp. CF3062. Taxonomy (NCBI): domain Bacteria; kingdom Pseudomonadati; phylum Pseudomonadota; class Alphaproteobacteria; order Hyphomicrobiales; family Methylobacteriaceae; genus Microvirga; species Microvirga sp. CF3062. The sequence continues at coordinate 43,522 of NZ_JAYGGN010000004.1, read as the reverse complement.
GTATTCACGCATGAACAACTGCTTGGAGGCTGTCGAACCATAAGTCTGGTTCTGATCGACCCAAGGCGTCGTCGTGTTATCCGCATCGAGATCGGTGCGGGTCACCACCATGAAGTTGGTACGTGGGCTGGCCGGATTGTAGAGCGGGTCGTCCGGGCTGAGCGGGATATAGATCGTACCGCCCTTCTTGGCCACGAGATCGAGCCCGTGATCGAAGAACTGACCGAACAGCGTAAACCAGGAATTGTAAGGGGCGGAGAGCCCCTCATCCGGGGCTACGTTGGGCAGCAGGACGGTGTTGCCTTGCATCTCGATACCGAAGGTTGCCGCGAGGGCCTTCGCGACCGTGAGAGCGGCTGGAGCGGCGGCTTCCAATTCATCTGCGGCAGCGTCGAGAGCCGCCCATGCGACTGGATCGATGGGCTGGCCAGTAGCCGGGTTCGTTGCTGCATTGGCAGCAGCCCGAGCAATGGCTGCATCCTTAACAGGCGCATAGGCGTCCCTAATCGCATCCATTGCGCCAGTTAGAGCATTGCTGGACACACCAGCATGCACCAATCCTGCATAGACTGCTGCGGGATTGCCCAGGGTTTGATCAACGATCAGGTTGGAGATCAGGCGCGGATCGGCGTCGACTACGCTGCCCGTCTGGCCGTAATTGTTGTTCTGGTCGACCAATGGGCCGGTGGTATCAGGGATCGTAGCATCGCCGGGCACGTAGTTCGGATGCGGCATCGCATCGTCGTCCTCGTCACGCCAGTACGGATCCGTGATCCGCGGGAAGGGGTTATCGGCAGAGCCCCAATCATCGCGGTTCAGGGACAGGTTGTTGAGGCTGCCGTCGACAGTGCGCAGACCATAGGGAACAAGCGGGTCACTGATCGCCAACACTGCGCCTGGAGCATTCGCAGGCACGATGTTCCCGTTCGCGTCAACATAGATCTGCGACAGCGGCGTTCCGCCGGAATGCGCCTCAGCGATTTTGATCTGCTTCAGGATGAAATCGAGATCATGCTTAACAAGGCTAACCATAGTTGTCCCCTCCGGTTTTGTTGCCGCAAGTTTGGCGGCTCCTGGAGACATTCTGGTCAGATTTAGAGACGGTTAACTACAGGGTCTGAAGTCCTAAGAGCGGCTTCGGCACCAAGGTCCAATCATGGTCTCCCGGCCACCTCGGACCTTAGTCGGGACAAAGACTATGGTCTTACTCTCGAGCGCTTTTACGGGTCACTCTTCAGAAATCTTAGCAGCACTGATACGACGATAAGCCTATGATTTTCTTGATATCCATCAGACATGCGGCAAGCGATAGGACAATATGCGAGTCGGCGCGGCGTCCCTACCTCTTTCGGATAGTATTTACCTGTTCTTAGCTGCCGATCTACTTTGATGAAGTCTCCTTATCCTGGCAGCTCATACAAGCGCTCGGGTTTGGGACGGGGGGATCGCCACTTTGTACGCTTCGAGTGACAGAAGCCTTGATTGCGCTCGGGGGGGTATGCACACGCGTGGAAGAACCCTTTCCGGTCAATTCCTGGTTATGACCGTTGCAGTCATGGCCGTTGGAATGGTCGCCATGGGAACTCTAGTAACGTCGCGGATCGAGAAGAGCGTTACCACAGTCAAGGCTGCCTCAGTCGCTTTCTCGGTGAACAATTTCATTGCTCCCCACATCCAGGAGCTTGCCTCAAGCGAACAGCTCTCCCTAAAAAAATTCGAAGATCTGAAGCACGCTATTGATCACTCTGGTCTGCTCGCGCAAGTGACTTCTTTCAGGATTTGGAGGCGGGGCGGGTTCATCGTCTACAGCAACGAGCCTCATGTCAGCCAACAGGATTTTCTAGAGAGTTCTGGTGTGTCGCAGGCTTGGTCTGGAGCCGTTCAGGTGCAGTTTGATGATGATATCCCTCTTATCAAAGTTTTCGCGCCGGTTAGGGACTCTGCAACAGGATCGGCCCTCGCGGTCGTGGAGTCCCATGAACATGTAAGCGCACTGGACTCGGAGCTTGTAGCCTCCAAATGGCAGATCTGGCTTGCAACTGCCTTGATCACTTTGAACATGATGGGTTGCCTGTTCGTGATCGTTGCCCACAGTGGCCGGATCATTGATCGGCAACGCTTGGCCCTCGTTGAGAGAGTCTCCCAATTATCCGAGATCCTGCAGCAGAACCGTCTGCTGCAGGGGCGCATTGAACGTGCTGCCCGCAAGACGACCGAAGACAACGAGCGTCTTCTCCGCCGAATGGGCTATGATCTTCACGATGGTGTTGCCCAATTGGTCAGTCTGGCGCTCCTGCGCCTCGACAAAGTCAAGGGCTCGCCGCAGGAGCGCGATAACCTGCACAAGATTCATAAAGCCCTCTCGGACGCGCTTGGTGATATTCGAAACATCTGTAAGGGATTACTTCTCCCCGAGGTTCGGAGCATGACCCTCAAGGAAGCGTTGATGTTTATGATCCGGACGCATGAGCGTAGGACGGGAACAACCATCGAATGCACGATTGCAGAACTTCCAGATCAGGCGCCTGAATTTGTCAAGATTGCGCTATGCCGCTTCATCCAGGAGGCTCTAAACAACGCCTTCAAGCATGCCGGCGGTCAGGGGCAACGGATCGACATTGCATGGAACGGCGCCCAAATCATGGTTGAGGTCGCGGATCGAGGTCCGGGTATCGATGACATCGACCGATGCATGAGAGGACCAGGGCTGGGCTTAGCAAGTCTTCGGGACCGTATTGAAAGTATTGGAGGGGATGTGACGATGAACAGCGCATCGAATGCGGGAACTCGCATCACGGCCTCCCTTCCCCTCGTGATGGAGATATCTGATGCAGCGTAAGATCCGGGTCGGGGTTGTGGACGACCACCCTCTCTACCGTGATGGGGTGGTATTCGCGCTTGAATCGGAGATGGATATGGAGGTCGTCGCTCAAGGAGAGACGGCAAGTGATGCCTACCAAATTGCTATCGACCATGCTCCCGACGTACTCCTGCTGGATATGAACATGCCAGGAAGTGGGATCAATGCGGTTGCCAAGATAGCCTTGAAATGCCCTTCGACAAAGACGCTCATGTTGACGGTCGTTGATGACGAGGATGAGGTGCGTAGCGTTCTGAGGAAGGGAGCCCGCGGATACCTGCTGAAAGGAACGAGCAGCTCCGAACTGGCCAATGCTGTTCGTGTCGTCAGCAGGGGCCAGAGCTATATCTCCCCCAGTTTCGCCGCACAGCTCATCATGTTGAGAGGCGCAGAGGATAGCGATCCTAAAGAGGCGACAGGCAGGTTTCCCGAGTTATCAGAGCGCGAAGAGCAGATCTTGCTGCTGATCCACCGTGGTCTCAGCAACAGACTCATTGGCGATGAGGTGGGTCTGACCGAGAAGACCGTCAAGGGTTATGTCACGAACATCATGGAGAAGCTCCACGTTCGGAACCGGGTGGAAGCTGCCATGATCGTTGCGGAGCGGACTTCCGGCAGGATCCAGTAATTCGGTCTATCCGGCAATATGTTCCAGCGGATGGGGTGTTAAGGCATTGACCGACTCTGCCAGGTTTTGCAGGATGTGACCCGTCCGCTGCTCCTTCCTATGCAGTCTGTGCGCCCAATTATCCCCGCCCCAAATTCTTCTACTCCTTCCGGACTAGTACCTAAGGGGAAGGTATGACACTATTCCAGCATTATATAGTTATTGCCAAGTATCTTAAGGATTTATTATCCTAGGACTAATGGCGGTGCTTCTGACAGCACCAATAGGTGAGTGAATATATCCCTGAGCCATTTTATTATACTCTATTGGAACTGGGGGGCTCCAATGAAAGAAGGCATGCGTGTCTGTGTGGTGGACAAACACCCACTCTTCCGTGACGGCGTGATCCTGGCCTTGAATTCTCAGGCGAACATAGAAATCGTTGGTCGCGGATCCACGGTCGATGACGTGATCCAGCTGGCGCAGGAGTGCATTCCAGACGTTGTTGTGATCGACACTGCCACTGTCGGTCGGAGAATGGATGCCATCGAGGTAATTCTTCAACAGAGCCCGAAGCTCGGCATCCTGTTCTTGGCGGACAATGCGGAGGAAGAGCACGTTTACGCCGCTCTGAAGCTGGGAGTTCGCGGCTATATCCTGAAAGGTGCCGACCGTGCCGAGTTGCTTCAGGCAGTCTCTGTGTTGGGCCAAGGAAAAAGCTTCATTTCACCGAGCCTCGCGGCAAGGCTGCTCATGCGCTCAGGTCCTGCAAATTATGTGGAGATCAAGGCCAGCAGCCCAGATCTTCCGCACCTTACTCCTCGCGAGCGGCAGATCATCTCTATCCTCGTCAAGGGCCGCAGCAACAAGGAAATCGGCAACACCCTGGACTTGAGCGAGAAAACCATCAAGCATCATCTGACCAACATTCTCCAGAAGCTGCGCGTGCGCAACCGCGTCGAAGCTGCCCTGATGATGTCCAATCATCTGCCGCAGCATCAGCCCGTCTCCTGAGGCAATCCGAAGATGGTTGCGATAAGTAGGCTTTATGCCGCGGTGATTGCGAGAGGCTGGAATACGGCGCTTTCGATGCTCCTGCCATTCAGGGAAACCTCTTGAATTTCCGTGACCAAGCTATCTGATGCTCACATTGAGAACGCGCGATCTATAGAATTCGCCAGGCTGCACTGTGCCGCTAGGATTACGAAGCCGAAATAGACCTTCCCAACTTCGTCAGACCTTCGCCAGCTCGACGTCAGTTCGGATCCTATAAGCTACCGCATCAAAGGAGTGAGGATTGGGTGGATCCTAAAAGTACACCTCCGGAACCGGAGCTGTACGTCCAGTCCCGTGTGCGATACAGCAAGTCCCATTAGACCGGCAGCCCAGGCGCAAAGCTCAAATGGATTGGGTGGAGAATGCCAACTCTCTCACATTCGAGATGCTATGCGGCGCTTTCCGCTCAATACCCGGGATGCTGGACGCGCTCGGGATGGGTGAAGACCTCGAAGGAATCCTCGCGCACTATGCCCACTAGTGTAAGCCCGCAGCCCTCCGCGACCCTCACGGCCAGGGCTGTGGGAGCGGAAATCGCAGCAATGATCGGGGCGCCCATGCGGGCTGTCTTCTGCACCATTTCCACCGACACGCGACTCGTCAGAAGCACCATGCCGGCGGAACAGGTTTCGTTGGCCCTCGCGAGGGCTCCGGCCAATTTATCGAGCGCATTGTGCCGCCCAACATCCTCCCGGATCTCGATCAAGCCCTGATCAGGACGCCAGAGAGCCGCGGCATGGATAGCTCTCGCCTCCCTGTTGAGCCTTTGCGCCTCGGACAGGTCGGCGATGGCGGCAGCAATGGCCCCTGGATGCAGTTGGAGAGTGCCGGCCACTTTCGGCGCCGGCCTTATTGCCTCTGCCAGGGATTCCACTCCACATATTCCGCAACCGACGGGTCCAGCCATGGCACGCCGCCTGGTCCGGTAGGCCCCGCTGCAGGTTTCCGACAGCCACATCCTGATCTCGCAACCAAGGTCATGCTCGATGATCTCCATGGAGAGCAGGTCATCCGGCCCGGCAATAATCCCTTCCGACTGGCTGAAGCCGAGGGCGAAGTCCTCCAGATCTGCGGGGCTCGCCATCATCACCGCGTGGGTCGATCCATTGTAGGTGAGCGCCACTGGCGTTTCCTCCGGCAACACACGGTCTCCAGCGGCAAACGTTCCTTTGGCCACGCTCGTCCGGGCTAAGCGAATGACAGGCTCGAGGTGAAGGCTCATTCCGCTGCCTCCGGTATCTGCTTCTGCTGAAGCGTGATGCGGATCGGAATCGATTTCGCCGCCGGCACCTTGCTCTTGTCCGCATAGTGCCAGACCGGAATTAGCGGATTGCACTCAGGATAATAAGCTGCGCAGCATCCTTCCGGGATCTCGTATGGAGTGATCCGCAATCCGCTCACCTGACGTACGACACCGTCATCGACGGCCGTCGTGAGGGTGACCATGTCTCCCTCTTCCAGATTCAGGCGGGCGATGTCGTTGCGGTTCATGAAGAGCACCATGCGGGTGCCTCTGACGCCCCTGAACCTGTCGTGATAGCCATAGACTGTCGTGTTGAACTGGTCGTTAGAGCGCACTGTCATGAGCTTGAAGATATCGCGATCGTTCTCGGCGATGCCGAGATCGGTCTCCAGGCTCTGGGGTACGACGAAGTTCGCTTTGCCGGTCTTGGTCTTCCAGCGGCGCTCGCGCGCCGCGATCGGGCGGTGGAAGCCGCCGGGCGTCCGCATGCGCTCGTTGAAGGCGCGGAAATCCTCCGGATAGGTTTCCTCGATGGCATCCCGGACGCGGGCGTAATCGGCGACCCAGTCGTCCCACGGCACCTTTGGATTGGGCGGAAGGGTCGCCTTCGCGATCTCGGCCACGATCCGTGGCTCGGAAAGAAGATCGGGACTTGCGGGCTTCGCGATGCCCTTGGAGCCATGGATACAGGCGGTGGAATCCTCAACCGCCACGGCCTGAGGTCCTGTCGCCTGTTCGTCGATCTCGATCCGCCCGAGGCATGGAAGGATATAGGTGACCTCGCCCGGGATAAGGTGATTGCGATTGAGCTTGGTGGAGATCTGCACCGACAGACGCATACGAGGCCAGGCTTCCTCCAGGGCTGCCGTCTCCGGAGCGGCGCGCACGAAGTTGCCGCCAAGGGCGACGAATGCCTTGACCTCGCCCTTGATAATGCCTTCGCAGACCTCCACCGTGGTCATACCTTTCCAGCGCGGCGGCTCGAAGCCATACTGCTCCTTGAGCTTGTCCAGAGGCACGAGTTCGGGCTTCTCCGCAATGCCGACCGTGCGCTGTCCCTGAACATTGGAATGGCCGCGCACCGGGCAGATGCCAGCGCCCGGCTTGCCGATATTTCCACGCAGGAGCAGCAGATTGACGAGCATCTGCACGTTCTCGACGCCCGCCTTGTGCTGGGTGAGTCCCATGCCATAGATACCGATGACGGCGTTCGCTCGAGCGTAAGCCGTGGCTGCCGCCTCCAGGGTAGAGCGGGAGAGGCCGGAGCGCCGTTCAAGCTCTGGCCACTGAGCCTGTCGGGCGGCTTTCGCGAACTCCTCGAAGCCGTAGGTGTGCTCGGCGATGAAGGCATGGTCCAGGACGGGCCTTCCTCCAGTGGCGCGCGCCTTGTCGTCGGTCTCTATCAGGATCTTGGCCAGCCCCATGAGCGCCGCAACGTCGCCGCCGATCTTCACCTGATGATATTGCGACGAGATGCGGGTCTCCGAGCCGGTCAGCATCTCAGTCGGCGCCTGCGGGTTGGTGAAGCGTTCCAGGCCCCGCTCCTTCAAGGGATTGAAGGTGATGATGGGCACACCGCGCTTGGAAGCCTCCTGGAGCGGGTGCAGCATGCGCGGGCTGTTGGTCCCGACATTCTGACCGAAGAACAGAATGCAGTCTGTCAGCTCGAAGTCGTCGAGAACCACCGTACCGACGGAGACGCCGATGCTCTCCGGCAGCGCTACTGAGGTGCTCTCGTGGCACATGTTGGAGGAATCCGGCAGGTTGTTGGTGCCGTAAAGTCGGGCGAAGAGCGCCCACATATAGGATGTCTCGAGCGAGGCGCGGCCGGAGGCGTAGAGCACCACCTGACGCGGATCGAAGGTCTTCAGCTCCTGCCCGATCTCCTGGAAGGCCTCGTCCCAGCTAACCGGGACGTATGTATCGGAAGCACTGTCATATCGCATGGGGTAGGTCAGACGGCCGGCCTCCTCGAGATCGTGATCCGACCATGTCCGCAGTTCGGAGAGCGTGTGCTTGCCGAAGAACTCGGGCGTCACCCGCTTCGTGGTGAGTTCCCAGGCAGTCGCCTTGGCGCCGTTCTCACAATATTCGAAAGGATGCGGGTCGGCGGGCTTCGCCCAGGCGCAGCTGACGCAGGCATACCCGTCAGGCTTGTTCTGCTTGAGCAGAATGGCGTTGCCGCTGACGAGGCGCCCCTCCTTGGTTAGGATACTTTCGACAGAACGGACTGAACCCCACCCACCTGCAGGACCTGGATAGGGCTTGATCTTGGGCTTATCGCTCATCTGGGGCAGCCTCCCGCTTGCCGCCGTTCATCTGCGGCGTTCGACGTAACCCATGTAAATGATCGGGGGACATGACCATTCAAGTAGGCTCGAAGCCGTCAGATGCAGCAGTGCTCGCAGGATACTAGAGAGCCCGTCTGCTCTCGAACCAGCGCTCGATCGGCGTAACCAGAATGGTCGTCAGAACGACGACCCCGGCACCGATGCACAGCGACAGCGTGGGAACCTCCGCAAAGAAAAGCCAGCCTGTGAGACCGGAGAAGAGGATCCACAGATATCCGATCGGGGCGAGCAGCTTGGCTTCCTGCTTCTGGTAAGCTCTCAGCAGCAATATTGGCCGAGCTGTGCCAGGGCACCGATGAGGACGATGGCTGGTGCCTCGCTCCAGGTAACCGGCACCCAGACGATGGCAGCCGGAATCGCAGTCAGGAACGTGAGTCCAACCGTGTAGAACAGCATCAGCACGACCGTGCTCTCACCGGCGAGCCGCCTGGTCTGCACGGCTGCCATGGAGCCGAAGATCACGGATCCGAACGCGGCGAGCAATCCCGCATTCCATGCAATGGAATCCGGCCGCACCATGATCAGGACGCCAACGAAACCCACACCCGCCAGAGCGAACCTGATTCTGCTCACCTTTTCCCCGAGCATAACGACCGCCATGGCCATCAGCACGAGCGGCCGGGTGAAGCCGATGGCCGTGACCAACGCCAGCGGAAGAGCGGCAAATGCCGCAAAGTTGAACGTAAGCGCTGCCGAATTGAACCCAACCCGGATCAGATGCCCCCGGAGATTCGACAGATTTGTCAATTCAGCGCGGTGACGCCAGACAAGCGGCGCGACCGACAGGAGTCCCACGAGAGACCGGAGGAAGACAAGCTGGACGGCCGGATAGGTTTCGCCCTGGACCTTGACGATGGCCTGCATCGTCGTGACGAGCGCCATGTCGAGCAGCAGCCATCCTGCGCTGTGCCAAAGCGGGACGGCAGGTGCCCGCGAAGCGCTCTCTACGTCAGCCGACATGTTCCTTTAGGCCGGCTGAACTAGGTTCGCTAGAAGCCGGAAAGCTCCGGGAACGAGCTTGTCTATCTGATGATGCAGCACGAGAGCTACATGGGTGTGGCGTCCTCGCCCGATCCGGGCTGAGACCAGTGAGCCCTTGAGAGGGCTCTCACCCGGATCGCTCAGGGAAAGCAGCTCCTCATAAGCTGGGTCATAGTCGGATGCGAAATAGAGCCCCCGCTCCTTGTCCCAGCCCTGCCAGTCTGCGGGTTCGATCCGGTTCGGGTAAGTCAAGAGCGGACTTTCGGGCTGCAGCACCGTTACAGGAGCCGAAGGGTCCGTCACACGCCACCGGAGCGACGGCGTTCCGATGGCAAGCCGACGCGGCGGCGTATGATCGGGATCCCAGGCATCGGTCGGACGATGGTAGAGTGTCACCAGATGCCCCCCGCCTTCCACGAACCGGTGCAGCCGTGTCGTCGCGGCTTTCAAGTCCCGTCTCAGTCCGAACGCAAAAATACCTACCACGATGGTGGTGTACTCCGACAGGGAGCCGGCTTTCAGCTCGGCCTCGCCGAGATCCGTTACGTCAAGACCAAGGCGGCGCATGTGGGCACCCACATTGTCACTGCCGCCACCGATATAACCGATCCGAGCACTCTCCGGCAGCGCAACATCGAGAGTAAGAATCTTGAGTTCCGCCGGCGTAACGAAGGAGGTCGGCCGGATATGAGGATAGGCAATGGTCTGCACCTGACTTGCCGGTCTCCCATCCACGAACGGGACGAGCGTTGAAACGCCGGCGCTGGCCTGCTGCGGCAGGTCGATAATCCAATCGGCGCAATCCTTTCGGACAGTCCATCCGTCTGGCGCCTGCCAACCCTCGGGCTCGGCCCCCACGGCTTTAATCCAAATGCTGGATGCATCGTCTCCGATCTTGCGGATAACTGTGATTGGATCGAGCACCAGGGATTGCGAGGGGTCAATCCTGAGAGGCTCCTCAGGATCGAGATCAACCCTGATGGTTCGCTCGCCGACCTGAGCCGACACGATGACACCGACCTCGCCGTTGCCGCCTATGGGGTCGAAAGCTTCGGGATAGTTTCCCGTATGAGATACCGATTTTGGAATCGTGATGGCGTATTCTACATGCCCTGCCCCACTCAGCCTCTCCACGGCATCCATGCCGATCGGGAGCCGGGGTACCACCGTGATGTCCTTGAGGCCGGACGCGTGAATGTGAACATCCAGAGCCACCTTCGCTCCCGGATGACACGCGCCTTTGAAGACTGCACGCGCATGTGCCTGCAGCTCGAAGAGAACTGCATCGATCTCCCGCAGCTTGCGATCAAGGCGATGCACGATCTGGTCAGACCGCTCGTCATCGCTATTCTTCTTGGCCTCTTCGATCAGATGCGCCGCCTGAGCGAGTTCCCGGCCAATTCGCTCGCGGTTCGGGAACGCTGCGATTGCAGTCCCGATATGCTCCTGCGCCTCCCGCAGGGCTGCCGCGGCAGCACCTGCCAAACCCGACGTGGCAGCAAGATCGGCGAGGTTCGTCGGCAGATGATTGCGAATATCGCTTTCCGGCTCGGCTGGACCGCCGGCGCGGAGCTTCAGATGAAGGCTCCACCGATCGACAGGATTGTCGCGCCACACACCCATGCCCTGCGACGCATGGGCCGCCCGTGACCACTCACCGAGCTGGCGATACGCCAAACCCGTGACGTCATCACGCCCGGCAACCTGAAGGCTGAGCGTCTCCGGCGGCGGAGGCGCCTCGTCGTCATAGGCATAGCCTGCCCCCGACCATGCCGGGAGGTAGAATTTTGAAATCTGCCAGGGTTGGAGGCCCAGCTTCGCATGCTCCGGAAATGCCGTGGGATCGGCGGCCATGACGAACGCCTTTTCGGCAGCTCGCGTCATCGCACGGTGATGGCCGTGCTGGCCTGGCACGTCCAGAAATGTCGGAATGACGATGTCAGGCTGATACTTGCGATAGGCGCGAACGAGGCGCTCGACAATGCGTTCCTCCCCCCATCGCCTGAGCGTATCATCCCCGTTCTTGGAAAAGCCGAAATCGTGAACCGGATCGTCTGGTCCGTGACCAAGCCAGGCAACGTCGACATCGATGCGCCGGGCCGCTTCCTCCATTTCCGCCGTCCGGAGAACGCCCAGTACCCCCCCGCGCTCCGGACCGAGGGCGTTCTGGCCGCCCTCACCCCGGGTGGAGCAGGCAACGACGACACGCATGCCATAGGCGAAGCGCAGGGCCGCCAGCATGCCGTTGATCTCGTCGTCAGGATGCGCCCCCGTGTTCATGACGGTCAGCACCGATTGCAGCCGGCTCAGGGCACGATGCAGGCGGACGAGTGCCGGCTGATGAACGGCGCGGGCAAGGCGGCTGTGGTCATCCAGCAAGGGAGATCTCCTCGTTCGATTGTTCACGTCGGGCCGCATGAGCCGTGTCGAGGCGCGGGGTCATTGTCTCGAGGAGCGGCAAGGCGGCCGCGCCCAGGGCTGCAGTAAGTCGTCCCGTCCGCCCATGGATCAGGCGCGCTTCGCTCCGGTTCCTGCGTCGGGCCACGGACAGGGGGAGCGGCTGCATGGCCTGCGTGAGATCCTCCAGCAAGCCCGGCGGAAGAGCCCCTCCGATCACGACTGCTTCCGGATCGAAGAGGTTTTCAAGCATGGCGATTTGAGGCGCGAGATAATCTGCTGCCTCCTGGATCCACGCCGTAACGACCGGATGCTTCTCACGGTGCAGCCGCTCCAGGTGTGCATAATCGACGCCCTGGACCCCTGCCGCGGCCAGCCGCTCGGTCAGGGCCTGGATGGAGGCATAGGCCTCGAGGCAGCCGTGCTGGCCGCAGGAGCAGAGACGCCCGCCTTTCTCCACGAGCACGTGTCCGACCTCGCCCGCATTCCCATTGGCCCCACGATAGGGTCGACCGTCGATCATGATCCCCAGGCCTAGACCCTGCCCGAAATAGATCAGACAGAAGTTCTTCAGGTCCCTGGCCGCGCCGTGAAGGCGCTCGCCGACAGCCGCAGCCGTGGCGTCGTTTTCAAGGGTGATGGGCACATGCAGCATCGTCCCGATACCCGCGACTGCGTCGAAATCGAACCAGCCCGACAGGGTCGTCGGTCCGACCGACGTCATGCCTTCGACGTTGAAAGGGCCCGGCATCACGACGCCGACCCCAAGGAGTTGCGGGACGGGTGGCTTCAATTGCGCCTGTGCAGCCGCGATCTCAGCTTTGATAACCGGAAGCACCGTTTCGGGATTGTTCCGTTGGATAGGAACACTGCGCTGCGCACGGACACGGCCTCCCATATCGACAAGAAGTGTAGAAACGTGATCGGCCGCGATCTCGATGCCTGCGGTCATGCCGCCGTTCGGATTGACCGCAAACTGGATCGGCGGCAGGCCGCGCCCGGCCCTGAGCCGACCTGTCCTGATGAGAAGCCCATCAGCGACGAGTTCCTCGACGATGTTCGAGACGGCCTGGGTGCTCAGATGGGCATGGCGCGAGATCTCCATGCGCCCGACCGGCCCCAGCTGACGAACGACGTCCAGAACCACACGGCGGTTATGGGAGCGATTCCGCTCTGGATTGCTTCCAATCGTCGATCGCGCGCTGGCTTTGGATTTCCTCGGCATCTCCACCACTCCACCGAGTAACGATGGCTTGAGACAATGAATAACTCAAGTGAATTATCTTATTGACAGCTCATTCACACTAAGGGAGCCTTGCATCCGGACGGTCCTCTGAAGGCCGCGACCAGAGAAGCGCGGGCGCTCGGCGCCAGCAATAATGGAGAGGGATATGCGTTTTCGTTATTTACTTGCGAGCGTCGCCCTGAGCTTCGCCACTTTAGCCACTTCCGGAGCCAAAGCGGTCGAGATCGAATACTGGCAGTACGTCTTCGACACCCGCGTGAAGGCGATGAACCAGCTGATCGCCAAGTTCCAGGAGGCCAATCCCGACATCAAGGTCAAGCAGACGACCTTCCCCTACGCCGATTACCAGACGAAGGTCGCCGCTGCGATCCTGGCCGGTCAGGGTCCCGACGTGGTGCAACTATTCTACGGCTGGACTGATAATTTCATCGCCGGCAAGATGATCCGCCCCCTCCGCGCGGAGGCATTCCCGAGCGCCGACATCGAACGCGACTTCTTCCCGATCGTGAGCGCCATGAAGCGCGGGAACGAGTATTACGGCCTTCCGACCGCCGTGCGCTCTCTGGCGCTGTTCTACAACAAGAAGGCCTTAAAGGATGCGGGCCTTGATCCGAACAATCCGCCGAAGACCATCGACGAGCTTGTCGCAGCTGCGGAGAAGACCACCAAGCGCGATGGCAGCGGCAACATCATCTCTGCTGGCATGACTCTCGACATGGGCGGGCAGGACCACCAATGGTGGCGCGAAGTCCTGATCCGCCAGTTCGGTGGCGAACCATATACGGATAGCGACACCAAGGTTGCCTACAACAGTGAAGCCGGCTTGAAGGCATTGACCTTCTACACGGACCTGCAGAAAAAGCATAAGGTCGGACAAGCGGGCTTCATGGACGAAGGACAAGCCGCCTTCCGCGCAGGCCTTGCCGCCATGACCATTGACGGCACTTTCCGTCTCGGCTCCTTCGGCACGATCAAGGCCTTCGAGTGGGGTGTGACGGAACTCCCGGCCAACGCGCAGGGCGTGCGCAGCAACTACGCCAGCTACTTCGCCAACGCCATCACCACGAGGGCCGACGGCGAGAAACTTGCGGCTGCCGAGAAGTTCCTGAAGTACGTCTCCTCGCCCGAGGCCATGAAGGTCTGGATGGAAGTTGTCGGCGAACTGCCGGCGCGCCGCACTGCGGCTCTCACGCCTGAGAACATTGCGCACCCGATCTATGGACCGTTCTTGAAGGGCCTGGAATACGCCCACACCACCCTCTTCAAGGATGAGGCCGCTCAGCGTCAGGTTGCCATCGACATGGCGAACCGTGTTCTGATCGGCAACGAGGACCCCAAGACCTCGCTCGTCAAGGCGGCGGAAGCCGAGCAGGCCATCCTCGACCGCGCCAAGCGCTAAGAGAAGCTCCGCGAGGACGAAGCAGATGTCCGTTGCTGCACATCGAGAGGTCGCCTCCGGCGGCCTCTGGTCGAGGATCAGCCTTGGCCAGAAACAGCTGATATGGGCTTGGGGCTTCCTCGCGGTTCCCCTCCTCTTCTACATCGTCATCCGGTTCTGGCCGACATTCCAGGCCTTCTACCTGTCCGTAACGGACTGGACGATCACGCGACCTGCTTCCTATGTCGGCCTGGAGAACTACCAGAGACTCTATGCGGATCCGCTCTTCTGGCAGGTGTTTCGCAACACCTTCCTGTATCTGATCCTCGGCACGCCGATCAGCCTGCTGATCTCCTTCGTCGTGGCCTATTACCTCGATCGGGTGCGCTTCATGCACTCGTTCATCCGAGCGCTATATTTCCTTCCGTTTCTCACGACAGCGGCCGCGATGGCATGGGTCTGGCGCTGGTTCTACCAGCCCGTGCCCATCGGCGTGATCAACGACGTCCTCTCGAGCTTCGGCATCCCGCAACAGCCCTTCCTTCGCTCGACATCCCAGGCGCTGCCGGCCGTGCTGGCGCCGGCCGTCTGGGCGGGGCTCGGCTTCCAAATCATCATCTTTCTCGCAGGAATCAGGGCAATTCCGGTCACTTACTACGAAGCAGCCCGGATCGACGGTTTGTCGGAAGGCGCGATCCTGCGCAAGATCACGATACCGCTGCTCAAGCCGACCCTGGTCTTTCTGGTCGTGTTCTCCTCGATCGGCTTTCTGCGCATCTTCGATCAGGTCTACAACATCAACACGAACGATCCCGGCGGTCCGCTGAATGCGACCAAGCCGCTCGTGCTGATGATCTATCAGACCGCCTTCAGCTCCTACGAGATGGGATACGCGGCAGCCCAGACCGTCGTGCTGTTCCTGATCCTGCTCGTGATCTCCCTTGTCCAACTGCGCCTCATGAGAGACCGCTGATGAAAGACGCTGTTTCCTCTCAGGCTCTTCCCATGGAGCGGGTCAGGCCGGGCAGGATCATTGCCTGGACGCTTCTGTTCATCGGCGGCGTCATCATGGTGACGCCCCTGCTTTTCATGCTCTCCACGTCCCTCAAGGATGCCTCCCAGGTCTACGACCTGCGCGTAATCCCCGCAGCGCCGACGCTCGACAACTATATCGAGATCCTGAGCGACGGGCGTTTCACGCGCTGGTTGATCAACTCGATGATCGTGGCCATCATCGTCACCCTCTCGAACGTGTTCTTCGACAGCCTCGTCGGCTACACCCTGGCGAAGTTCCGCTTCCGGGGTCGATACATCGTGTTCATCGCGATCCTGTCCACCCTGATGATCCCGACCGAGATGCTGGTTCTGCCCTGGTACCTGATGGCAAGCCAGTTCGGTTGGATCGACAGCTACTGGGGCATCATGTTCCCGGGCATGATGACGGCCTTCGGCACCTTCCTGATGAAGCAGTTCTTCGAGAGCGTGCCGGACGACTTCCTAGAGGCTGCGCGCATCGATGGCCTGAACGAGTTCACCATCTGGTGGAAGATCGCCATGCCGCTGGTGACCCCTGCCCTCTCGGCTCTTGCGATCTTCACGTTTCTTGGGAATTGGACGGCCTTCTTCTGGCCGCTTATCGTGACCACCAGCGCTGAGCTCTACACCCTGCCCGTCGGTCTCTCCAGCTTCGCGGTGGAGCAGTCGATCCAGTGGGAAAAGATCATGACGGGAGCGAGCATCGCGACGCTTCCCACCCTGATCATTTTCCTGTTCCTCCAGCGCTACATCGTCCGGGGCGTGATGCTCGCCGGGCTTAAAGGCTAAAGCCGATGACTGCAGGCACCTTCAACGACACCTCCGTCTTTCCGGATCCGGTCTACAAGGAAACTGTTCTTCGTCCGCTCTTTGATGGCGCGAGGGATCATCATGTCGAAGGATTCCGCCTGATCGACCGGGCTCACCTCGTCATGCTTCATGAGACAGGCATTCTGACCATCGAGCAGGCTCGTCCTATCGCCCAAGCTCTGGACGCCATCGACAGGGAGGTTGATGTCGGCAGCCTGACTTATACCGGCGAGGTTGAGGATTTCTTCTTTTTCATCGAGAAGCAGCTTCGCGCCCGCCTGGGCCCGGATCTTGCCGGCCGCCTGCATACGGCGCGCTCGCGCAACGATATCGACCACACCCTGTTCAAGCTAGGTCTCAGGCACCGGATCGATCAACTGCTCGAGCGCCTGGTGCAGCTCGCCGAAACCTTGGCCTCCGTCGCCGAGCGGAAAAGCAAAACCCTCATCGTTGCCTACACTCACGGTCAGCCGGCGCAACCGACCGTCTTCGGCCATTACCTCTCCGCCGTACTGGAAACCCTGCTGCGGGACATCGCCCGTCTGGAAGCGGCGCGCGACATCGTGGACCGCAGCCCCATGGGTGCCGCTGCCATCACGACCAGCGGCTTTCCCATCGACAGGGATCTGATGGCGCACCTCCTCGGTTTCAATCGTCCGCTGCAGAACTCCTACGGGTGCATCGCCTCCGTCGACTACATTACCTCGACCTATTCGGCGATCGAACTCGTCTTCCTGCATCTTGGCCGGTTCATCCAGGACCTGCAGTTCTGGACGAGCTTCGAGGTCGGTCAGGTCTACGTGCCCAACGCCTTCGTGCAGATCAGTTCGATCATGCCGCAGAAGCGCAATCCTGTTCCCATCGAGCACATGCGTCACCTGGCATCTCAGACGGTCGGCCGGGCGCAGGCTATGCTCACGATTATGCACAACACACCCTTTACGGACATGAACGACAGCGAGGGGGAGAGCCAAGGCTTCGGATACGGCGCCTTCGAGAGCGGCGGACGTGTCCTCGACCTGCTGACAGCCCTCATCCCGGCCCTGCATATTAACCCGGACAGGGTTCGCCAGAACATCCGCCGCAGCTGCATCACGGTCACGGAACTCGCTGACAGCCTCGTGCGCCTGGAAGGCTTGTCTTTCCGGGAGGCCCACGAGATCGCGGCCGAAGTGTCCCGCTCTGTTGTCGGCATCGGTGGCGATATCGGGGCAGACGGCTACGAGGCGTTCCAGAAGGCGTTCAAGCATTGCGTAGGCCGCGAATCTTCCGTTGGACGGGAGAGCTTCGCCGAAATCGTTTCTCCTGAGAACTTCGTTGCTGTCCGTGATCGCTTCGGCGGCCCGGCTCCGGGAGCCCTGACCCGGGCGCTTGCCGGCTATCGCCAGGAAATCTCAGACTTCAGGACTCGGATGACGGCAACCAAGGCACGGGAAGCCGCGTCAGCCGAAGATCTCCATTCCCGCTTCACCGCCCTTCTTGGAGCTCGCTGATGGCGACCATTGAAATCGATCGCTTGGTCAAGGCCTACGGGCGCACCACCGTGGTTCACGGAATCGATCTTGCGATCCAAGACGGTGAGTTCGTGGTGCTGGTCGGACCCTCTGGCTGCGGCAAGTCCACGACGCTGAGGATGATTGCAGGTCTTGAGGAAATCAGCGGTGGCCAGATCCGCATCGACGGGCGCGTGGTGAACGATCTTCAGCCCAAGGAGCGGAACATCGCCATGGTGTTCCAGAACTACGCGATCTATCCGCATGTGACGGTTGCCGACAACATCGCCTTCGGTCTCTACCGCTCCAACCTCTCGAAGAGCGAAAAGCGAGCCCGCGTCGAGCAGGTTGCCGAGACCTTGGGGCTAACCCACCTGCTGGAGCGCCGCCCCTCAGCTCTGTCGGGCGGGCAGCGCCAGCGCGTTGCCATCGGACGCGCCATGGTTCGAGACCCATCGGCCTTTCTCTTCGACGAGCCGCTTTCCAACCTCGATGCACAGCTTCGTACCCAGATGCGCATCGAGATCAAACGCCTTCATCACAGGCTCGGCACAACCTCCGTCTTCGTGACCCACGATCAGGTAGAAGCCATGACCATGGCGGACCGGATCGTCGTCATGCGGGAAGGCCGGATCCTGCAGGTCGGCACGCCGCTTGAGCTATACGAGAACCCGGTCGATGTGTTCACGGCGCGGTTCATCGGCAGCCCGACCATGAACCTTCTCCCAGGCGCTCTTAGGAACGGCCGGATTGAACTGTCGGCTGGAGGAAGCCTGCCGGCAACAGTAGCTACGACGACGCCTGAGATCCTCGTCGGCGTTCGCCCGCAGGATCTCATGCCGACCGGAAGCAACGCAACGGGCCTGACCCTGTCGGGCCCAGTGGTGGTCGTTGAGACCCTCGGATCCGAGACCCTTGTACACATCGAGAACGACGGGCAAACCATCATCGGCTCGGCGCCGGGCCGATTGATCCCCAAAGTCGGCGAGAATCTGACCCTGCATGCACCGGTCGACCGGCTGTACTATTTCGACAAGGCTACCGAAAAGGCCCTGGCAGCCCGATGAGCGCGGCATCCACCAGGAGAAGCAAGGTCCTGTGTCTTGGCAGAACCTACTGCGACATCATCTTCACAGGCTTGAGCGAGATGCCGGCGCTGGGCAGGGAAAGGTTCGCCAAGAATGTGACGATTGCGGCCGGCGGCGGAGCATACATCACAGCCGCCCATCTTGCTGCGCTCGGACGGCCGGCAGCCCTTCTCTCTCGCTTAGGATTGGATCCCCTGTCGCGCGCTCTGGAAGAGGAACTTGGCGCCAGCGCAATTGACCTTTCGTTCGTGGAGCGAACCGATGATGCCGGCCCCCAGCCCACCGTGGCAATGGTCCGTGGGAGCGAGAGAGCCTTCATCTCTCGCCGTGCCGGCGGCTCCAGGCCAGTCAGCCTGGAGCGGGCGCTCACGGCTCCGGACGTGAGCCATCTGCACATCGCGGAATTTGCGACGCTCAATGACATGCCTGGGGTCATCTCCATGGCTCGGGATTGCGGGCTGACGATCTCCCTCGACCCGAGTTGGGACGATCAGCTGATCCGCCAGGATGCCGGGTTCTTTGAGACATGCAAAGGGATCGACGTCTTCCTACCGAACCTTGAGGAGGGGCGTGCCCTGACCGGCGAGAACGAGCCTGAGGTTATTCTCAGGCGGCTTCGGGAGAGCTTTCCCCTGGTCGTGCTGAAATGCGGGGAGGAAGGTGCCCTCGTAGCCGACAGTTCGGGCTCAGTCTGTGCTGCAGCGCTTCCCGTCGAGGTCGTTGATACCACCGGTGCCGGCGACGCCTTCAATGCCGGCTTTCTCCATGCCTGGCTCAGTGGCGGCGACCTTCGCGAAACTCTCGCCGCTGGAATTGAATCGGGAGCCCGCTCCGTTCAGGCCGTCGGTGGCGCTCCAACAGGTGCGGCTCGTTAGGTTTCACCTTGTCGGCGTGCGAACGTCACCCTGCTCGTGGCCCCCGTCATGTCAGACGCCCTCTGGCTGCAACCGGCAACTCGCCGATGATCTCATGACCGCGCACTTCAACAAGGCGATCGACCATGTTGACCACGACACACACGTGATTGGGAACGATACGAACGATGTCGCCAACATTCGGGCGATCATTGCAGCCTGACAAATCCAGGAAGCCGTGTTCTTCCGCAAAGCGGGCGATCTTGGCCTGCGGGTGCTCGAGGATGAGGCCGTGTCCCTGCAGCCCACCGGTGTCGCTCGTCAGGGTTTTCGATCCGGAGTCGAGAATGCCCCGCTCCGGCGCTGCCCGGCTCACCACGGTGGCATAGACGGTCAGCGCACAATCCTGCAGTTGCGCGACGCCTGCTGCCAGCATCATCCGATCGTTGAACACCGATGTCCCTGCCCGGTGCTCGGTCACACCTTTGATCTTGCCCAGGTTCAGGAGGTTGGGTGTCCCGCCGGATGACACGATCTCCGGCTCAAGCCCCAGGCTACGGACACCGGCCACAGCTGCATCCAGAAAGGCCTGTGTCTCGTTCATGGCATTTTCCGGCGGGTACAGCATGAACCCGGCGAACGAAAGTCCCGGGCGCGATGCGATGTCCTTCGCCAGGGCCACGGCCTCCGCAACCGTCTCGACCCCTGCCCGCTTACGGCCGGTGTCGCACTCCACCACGACTCTTAAGTCCCGCCCGGCTATCACGGCTGCCTCCGGCAAGCCCGCCACCACGGTGGGGTTATCCGCTGCGACAGTCACCTTCGTTTGGGATAGAAGCCTGCCAAGCCGGCCGAGCTTTTCCTCGCCCAGGATATTGTAGGCGATCAGGATGTCGTCATGCCCCGCCTCGGCCATGACCTCCGCTTCGCCGATCTTCTGGCAGGTGAGGCCACGAGCGCCGGCGTCCCGCTGCATGGATGCGATGACGGGACTCTTGTGCGTCTTGATGTGTGGCCGGTTGGCCACGCCGGCTGCATCGCACAGCCCCTGCAGCCTGGCGATGTTGCGCTCGACCACATCCAGGTCGACAACTACGGCAGGTGTCCCGAACTCACGCGCGACCTTGGCCTTAAGATCCTCAATGCTCATCCTTACCAATCCATCCCTAGACGCTCGGAGAGACAATAGACAATCGCGGCGGCGCTGTCCTGCCTTGCTGGTAGTTAGACAGTATCTCGCCCTCGAGCACCGCTTTCGTTGTCAACCCTCTCTTAATTCCGGGCAGGACACCGCTATATGTGGCGATATCCAAGACCAATAAAGTTCCGGAAGAGACCTTCGTGTCCGTTCTTCACCAAACATCTAAACATCTGGAGGAAGCCTCGTGAGAAGTGCAGTTTTGGCAACCCTGATCCTGTTTACCGCCCTCTCTCCCTCATCCGCACAGGACATGACCCATTACAATCGCATTGACCTGATCCGCCCTGATGCGCCAGTCCTCGCCAAGCATGGCGAACACGGGATCGGCGTCCGCACGATTGAGGTGGTCAACAAAAATCAGATCGACGTCTTGAAGGCAGCCGCCGGTCAGGAGCCCCCACGCTATGACCGCAAGCTCACCCTGGAAGTCTGGTACCCGGCGGAGACGGATGGGAAGCAATCAGGCGCCTATCCCGGAGTGTTCCTGCGTGACGGCAAGACCCAGGTCACTCTCCACGGCAAAGCGGTGCGCGATGCCCAGCCCAAGAAGGCGTCCGGCAGTCCCTACCCTCTGGTGATCATCAGTCACGGTTACCCGGGCAATCGCTTCCTGCTCAGCCACCTTGCGGAAAATCTTGCGACCAAGGGCTATGCGGTGGCAGCCATCGATCATGCGGATTCTACCTATACCGACCAGGGCAAGTTCGGGTCGACCTTGATCAACCGGCCCCTCGACCAGGTTTTTGTGCTTAACGCCATCGATCAGTTGTCGAAGGAGAGCGGGCATTTCCTGAATGGGCTGGTTGACACCTCCCGCACAGGCCTGATCGGCTATTCGATGGGTGGATACGGCGCGGTGATTACGGCTGGGGCTGGTGTCAGCAAGGAGGCAGTTGCCTATGATTCAGGCGTGCCGACGGGCATGCTGTCCTTGCACCTGGCCAGGTCCGAGACCCACAAGAAGCTGCGGGATGATCGGATCAAGGCCGTCGTCGCCATCGCTCCCTGGGGCATGCAGCGCGGCTTCTGGAACCAGGAGGGGATCACCGGGATCACGACGCCGATCCTTTATGTCGCCGGCAGCAAGGATGATGTGTCAGGTTATGAGAAGGGCGTGCGTGCGCTCTACACCGGCACCGTCAACGCGGACCGATATATGCTCACCTTCGAGAACGCCAATCACAACGCCGCGGCCCCCATCCCGGCGCCGGTCGAAAGCTGGCAGACGGCGGAGGGTGGAAGCTCGACGCCCTTCAACCACTATGCCGATCCGGTGTGGGACACGGTCCGCATGAACAACATCACGCAGCATTTCGCCACAGCCTTCCTGGGGCGCTATGTGAAGGCGGACCAGGAACTCGGCAGCTATATGGACGTGCCCGTGGAGCGGGCGAGCGAAGGCGTCTTTTCCGCCAACAAGGACGGCTCCCTCAAACCCGAGCATATCTACTGGAAAGGCTTCGCGGCCCGAACCGCCGCAGGCCTGATCCTGGAGCGCGCTGCACGGACCGCCAACTGATTATGTCTTCAGATGAAAAGGCCCGGCACCTGCCGGGCCTTTTTACATTGGCAGGGCCTTCCCGGAGGGGGACAGATTTCGCCCCCTATGCTGGCGTAACGATCCAAGAACTCTTCCGTCGCTTCCTGAAGGAAGGTTGGGTACTCACTCCTGGACTGTCAAACCGGGACCGATTGCGTTAGGATAAAACAAAAAAGACTTCCAACATCGTTTGTTACCCCTGCTGAGCCACTCCGTGGACAGGAACAATGTTGCGAGCTTTTTTCGATGCAGATCGGCCAGCAATCCGAAGACCCTTTCCCTGCCGCCATACGGGCGAAGCGAGCGGTTCTGATTGTCGACGTGGTGGAATCCGTCCGCCTTGTCGAGCAGGACGAGTCGGAGTTTATTTCCCGCTGGCTGGGCTTTGTCGAGCACGTCCGGAGCCGTATTCTTCCTGATCACAACGGCCACTTCACCAAAGGCCTGGGTGACGGGATGCTGTTGGACTTCGACGATGTCCGATCCGCGATCTCGGCTGCATTCTCAATCCAGCAGGAACGCAATCGCCAAAACCAGGCACTTCCTCCAGCCCAGCAGATCATGCTCAGGATCGGCATCGAGATCAGCGACGTGATCATCGATCAGGCCGATCTCTACGGGCGAGGCGTCAGCCGGGCGGCACGGATCCTTACCCTTGCGGGCCCTGGCGAAATCGTCATCTCGGCCAATGTGCGCGACAGGCTCACGGCCGATCTCGATGCCGATATCGAGGATCTCGGCGAATGCTATCTCAAGCATATGCCGCAACCCGTGCGAGCTTACCGCGTCGGGCCACCCGGACCACGGCCGGTGATCGAGGCCGCGTTATTCTTAGAAGATCTGCTTCCGACACTCGCTGTCGTCCCCTTTACCACGCGCGATCTTGAGGACGAGCATCACGTCCTGGGAGAGGTGCTTGCGGAGGAGCTTATTCAGGATCTCTCGCGCTCCCCTGAACTGCACGTCATATCACGTCTGTCGACAACCGTGTTCCGCGGAAGGGAAGCGTCTCTGACCCAAGTCAGTGCCAACCTCAATGCAAACTACGTGCTTTCGGGCTTTTATCGGATTCAGAGCCGGCAAGTTATCGTCGAAGTCGAACTCGCCGAAGCGAAGTCCGGCCAGATTTCATGGGCAGCGCGATATAAGGGCCAGTTGAGCGGTATCATCTCCGGCAAACGGAACCTGATCGATGAAATCGCCGCGAATGTGAATGCCGCCGTCATGATCAGCGAGCTGCAGCGGGCTCAGTCCCAGGCTCTGCCTACCCTGAAAAGCTATACGCTGCTGCTCGCCGCCGTAGCCTTGATGCATCGCCTCTCTCCTTACGATTTCAATGAGGCGCGCAGGCTTCTCGAGGCTCTTATCGAGCGGGCTCCGCGCCAGGCTATACCCCGCGCGTGGCTTGCCAAATGGCATGTCCTGCGGGTCCAGCAAGGCTGGTCGGACGATCCCCGACAGGATGCGCAACTCGCCTTGCGCTGTACGAAGCAGGCCCTTGATGCCGATCCACAATGTTCCCTTGCGCTTGCCATTGACGGCTTCGTTCATACGAACCTTCTGAAGAAGCTCGACATAGCCATGGAACGCTATGATCTCGCTCTCTTGAACAATCCGAACGACTCCCTCGCCTGGCTGCTCAAGGGCACGCTTCATGCGTTCAAGGACGAAGGAAAACAGGCTGTGAGCTGCACACAGAGGGCGCGTAAGCTCTCGCCGCTCGATCCCCATCGCTATTTCTATGACTCCCTTGCCGCAACCGCTCACCTCGCGGCTCATCAGTTCGACCGCGCCCTGAAGCTCGCGCAGCGGTCACTGAAATCCAATTGCACTCACACCTCGACCCTGCGCGCCATGGCAATCGCGCAGTGGGAGCTCGGGCAGAATGACGATGCCCGCCGCACGGTAGGAAGGCTCATGCAGTTGGAGCCGCATCTCACCATCCGCGGTTGGCGGGAGCGCTCGCCGAGTGCCGGATACAAGATTGGGGAAGAATGGGCGTCCGTGCTGCACCAAGCGGGAGTGCCTGAATAGCGGCGAACTTCGACAACGAGGGAGTGGACCAACGTGAGCTACTTATCAGCAGGGATCGGCCCCCTCGGTGGGGTTGGCGGAGTGGGCGGTGTTGGGGGCGTCGGAGGGGTGGGCGGCGTCGGGGGTGTAGGCGGCGTTGGAGGAGTGGGTGGTGTTGGAGGCGTGGGCGGTGGCGTCTACGACTCGCCACTCATGAGCGATGCCCTCATCCGCAGCCGTGATGGGATTGTCGGGCAATGGCGCGCACCAGCGGCTATCCCCAATCAGCTGGAATTGGAACACCGCGACAATCTCGATCGCTGGTCGCCCTGGGTCCGCGCTTCGATCATCGACGCGGAGACGGTCTCACGCCTCGGGTTCACGCTGGAAGATGCCACCATGAATCCGCGTCGCATGGCGGTCTGGCACCTCGAGGTTCCGGCGCCTGCCGCGGGCAATGCACCCGCGCCGGTATACAAGCCCCTCATCCTGATGGCCCGTCCGACAAATGCCGTCTTCGAGGCACAGCTCACCTTGGTGAACCACTATGCCGAACTGCGTCCGGATCGCCAGACTGAGATCTTGGCGCAGATCGGCGGCGGCATCACCTTTCTGAGCTCCATCGCTCAACTCCACCCGGACCGGACGCCCCATACGCTGGAACTTCTAGCAGCTGTTCTCCGGCTGGCGCTCTTCGTGCACCTGCGCGTGAAGCAGGGCCTCGCGTGTCGCCGACCGCTCGAATACTCGCCGCAGATCCAACCGATGATCGTCACACCGGCTCATGGAGCACTTCCGAGCGGGCACGCAACCGAATCGTTCGCGGCAGCTCTGGTGCTGTGGCAATTAATGAAAGCCTCCGGAAGGCCCGGGTACGACAGCGCAGATTGGCGCACCCAGCTTCTTCGTCTCGCGACAAGGATCGCCATCAACCGGACCGTCGCAGGGGTGCATTTTCCCGTCGACAGTGCCGCCGGTGCGGTCCTCGGCCTGACGCTCGGCGAGTACTTCGTCAATCGCTGTTCTGGCGCAGCCGGATACAGGGCATGGCGTTTCGAAGGCGATAAGTATCCCGGTGGCAGCGACTTCATCTGGCACGATCTTTATGACGTGACGACTGAGACGCTCACATCAATGCCGGTCGCGACAGGCTACTCCGTGCAATACGCGGCCAACGATCAGGTGATCGATCCGCAGTACCAATCCTACGTGCTCACATGGCTCTGGGACAAGGCGAAGGCCGAATGGGAATGAGGACAAATCCTTCCAACTCTTGAAAGCAGGAGCGCCCCATGGCCTGGAAGCGCGTTCAACCGAAGATCGATCCCGTTTCGCGATCTGTCGTCGATCCATATTCCTACTGGGCCCTGGGTCCAGGCTTGCAGGATTTCCGGCTGCCATCAGTCGCGGAGCAGAGCGTTCCGGTCCTCTTGCGCCGCAAGGCGGAGCCATGGGACGAGGAGGCCTGGGCGCTCTGGCGGGATGTCGCTGAAAACCCTGATATGCCGGAGCGGCCACCTCGTGACGCGGACCCTTTCGACATCAAGTTTTTGCCTCTCACAAAAACCCTCCGGTTGTTCGAAGGCATTAGATTTCGACGTTTTTTTGAGAGTCTGGAGCACTTCACCCTCGGTCCGCCCCTACCCTCCTCGTCCGTGGTTCCCCATGGCTATAAAGAGGTTCGTACGCTCCAATCCCCATCGCAGACTGCGACACCGGGCACTGTCGTCATCGGCATTATCGACGATGGCATTCCCTTTGCCCACGAGCGCTTCCGTAAAGCGGACGGTACGACCCGTGTCGAGTCCGTGTGGGTGCAGCACGGCCCCTCCAATAACGTGCCGATCGGATTCGATAACGGCTTCGAGATCCCCAAGGCGGACATCGACAACTATCTCGCGACCTGCCGGCAGGGAGATTTCATCGATGAGGATGATATCTACCGTCGCGCCGGGGTTGCCGACTTTACCCTCGATGGTCGCAAAAGCGTGGCGTGGCGTGCCTCCCACGGCGCCCATGTGATGGATCTTGCCTGCGGCTGGGATCCAAATGAGGCACCGGACTGGCGGATCATCTGCGTTCAACTACCGACTGCGACAACAGCAGACTCGTCAGGCGCCAGCCTGGCGCCCTATGCCGTCAAAGCCTTGGAGTATATCCGCGACAGGGCGCAAGTGATTGCAGGACCGGGCGAGAGCCTGCCGGTCGTGGTCAATTTCAGCTATGGCCTTCTCGCCGGCCCTCATGACGGCACCCACGTGATCGAGCTGGCTTTCGACAAGATCCTGCGCGAACACAACACGACCCCCGGCAACAAGCCGATGCGAGTCGTCATCCCCTCGGGCAACAGCCATCTGGCGCGTGCCCACGCGACAGTCTCGTTCCAGGCCGCAGGCGACCAAACGGCCCTGCCTCTGCGCGTTCTGCCTGATGATCTCACGCCGAGCTTTGTTGAGATCTGGCTCCCGCCCGCCGCTGGCGCAGGAAACCGGGTAGAGCTGACCATCGCGACCCCGCAGGGCGAGGTCGGCCCTCCGCTTGAGGAGAACGACAGTTATATTCTCCAATACGAGATCGACGGGAAAGTGCTCTGCGAGGCGCGATACCATTTCTCCTCTGCGCCTACAGCGCGCGGCATGTTCCTGATCTCTCTGCAGCCGACGATCCGGGTCGAGTCGGAGAACTCTCCTGTCCCCACCGATCCGGTTGCTCCCGCGGGGTTGTGGAACCTCACTCTGAAGAACATAGGATTGTCTCCACAAGAGACCATCGAGGCGTGGGTTCAACGGGACGATGCGCCTGTCGGCTACGCGCGCCGAGGGCGGCAAACCTATTTCGATCATCCATGCTATGAACGCTATGACCATGCAGGCCGCCCCATCGAAGAGGATGACCCCACCTGTCTCGTCAAGCGAGCCGGATTGATCAATGCCATTGCGACAGGCAACGATACAATCGTGATCGGCGGCCTCCTGCGCAGGGAGTTGCGCCCGCCCGCCTATTCCGCAGGCGGGCCGATCACGACGCCGGCTGGGGCCGCCTTACCCCATCGCTGCGGGCCCGACGCGCTGACGGTGAGCGACGACTCGACCGCTCAATCCGGTGTTCTCGCAGCTGGCACACGCAGCGGCTCCGTTATTGCCATGAACGGCACGAGCGTCGCCGCACCGCTGATGACCCGATGGATTGCCGGTGAACTCGCAGCCGGACGCCGTGGAAACAGAAGAGCCGTCTGGAAGCTGGCCTATGACAAAGAAGGCCCACTTCTACCTCCCGAGCCTTCACCGGAAAGAAGCGGCGCCGGAAGGGCGCCGCTTCCGCCTGTCCGCCCTGTCAAGATCAAACGATAGATCACGTATCGGCGCCCGCTGCCAAATACCAAACGGCAGCACGCGTGACGGGCCTGTGCTGGCCTAGGCTTAGGGTCAAGGCTTTAATCTCTAGGTAGTGCGCTTGCGGCGGGCTTTCTTCTGCGCAGTCCCTTCCCCGCCAGACGATTCACTCACAGCGCCCATTGCTTCAACAGCCGCGACAGGGGGAGCCTTCTCCAGAGTTGCAAAGGACTGCTCCTGCTGGTTTCCGTTCATTTCGCGCTCCGCCCTGTACCAGTGATCCTCCGGGTCGCCGGCGCGGCCTTCCCTCTCCCATATTTCGTAGGCTCTCTGGCGGATGGCTTCGTCGCTGGCGCATGATTGCTGATCCTTCTGGTGGCTTCCGTTCGATTCATCGAAAATCTGACGGCCGAGGTCGAGTCCGATGCGAGGCGTCGCATCTGGTCCGGTTTTGTCCTGGGTCATGATGGCTCCTCTTGTTCAGACGGGAAGTCAATGCAGGTTGTCGGAACATGTTTCCTCCCAGGCGCGGAGGTGAGGCATCTTTTCAGACCTGGAGAATGCCTCGTTGACAGGCGCTCTTGTCCCATCGTTGGCTTTGGAAAGAAGCACATCACGAACCCGAGTTTTTCGTTCGCCCACTAAGAAATTTGATACTGTGGCAGGCAAGGATGGAGGCCTGAATGACCAAAGAGGATCTGGTTCATAAGCTTGACAACATGGACCCTGGAGCGAGCCTCACAGTTCCGGAGGACGTGTTGGCGCAAATGTTCGGTGAAGTCACGCTTTCGTATGAATTGCAGGAGGCTCTCAGACGGATTGCCGATTTCGCGCTCGAACACCGCTGCACGTTTTCGTTTCATGAACATGAAGGGGCGGTTCCCTGCTTCCAGAAAGACGATGTCTTCTGAGATGCGGAGCCACTTTTAACCTATGAAGCCAACTGAGAATCTCGGGATCATCTGCCAAAGGAACGGCTAACTCCACCGCAGCAGAATCGTGCTCAAGGGTGGAAGTACGAGGTTCAAGGAAAAGGGGCGCCCGTGGGATGGAACCTCTTCGGCCTGCAGAGCGCCGCCATTCCCAAGATTGCCGCCGCCGTAGATCTCCGCATCGGTGTTGAGAATCTCATGCCAGTGCCCTGCTCTCGGCACCCCGATGCGATAGGCCATTCTCGGAACGGGGGTCATATTGCTGACGGCAAGGATGATCGAACTCCCATCCTGCGCCAACCTCAGCATGGCAAAGACCGAATTCCCGGAATCATCCACAACCGCCCACTCGAAGCCGCTAGGATCACTGTCGGTTCCATGGAGAGCCTGCTCGGCAGCATAGGTGCGGTTGAGATCTCGTACGAGCCTCTGAATTCCAGAGTGCCGCAGATGGTCCAGCAGATCCCATGAGATCGAAGCATCGTGGTTCCACTCCCGCTCCTGCGCGATCTCACCTCCCATGAAGAGGAGTTTCTTGCCCGGGTGGGCCCACATGTATCCGAAATAGGCTCGGAGATTTGCGAAACGCTGCCACTCGTCACCCGGCATCTTCCGGATCAGCGATCCTTTTCCATGCACGACCTCATCGTGAGACAAGGGAAGGATGAAGCGCTCGGAGAACGCGTAGACCATGCCGAACGTGAAGGCGCCATGGTTGTAGCTCCGGTAGACGGGATCCTGCTCCACGTAGTGGAGCGTGTCGTGCATCCAGCCCATGTTCCACTTGAAGGCAAAGCCAAGCCCGCCCTCCTCAGTCGGCCGGGTCACGCCAGGCCAGGCCGTGGATTCCTCCGCGATCGTGATCGCCCCATGACACCGGTGAGCGACGATGCTGTTCAGGTGCTTGAAGAACTCAATGGCCTCGAGGTTCTCCCTGCCGCCATACTTGTTCGGAATCCACTCGTCCGCTTTCCGGCTGTAGTCGCGGTAGAGCATCGATGCGACGGCATCCACCCGAAGCGCGTCGATGTGGAAGTGCTCCAGCCAGTATAGCGCGCTAGCGATCAGGAAGCCTTTCACCTCGTTGCGGCCGAGGTTATAGATCAGTGTGTTCCAATCCTGGTGAAATCCTTCCCTGGGATCCTCGTGCTCGTAGAGCGCCGTCCCATCGAATTGCGCAAGGCCCCAGATGTCGGTCGGGAAATGAGCCGGGACCCAGTCGAGGATCACACCCAGTCCAGCCTCATGGCAGCGGTTCACGAATTCTGCGAAGTCTTCCGGTGTCCCGTACCGTCCGGTGGGGGCGAAGAGGCCGAGCGGCTGATAGCCCCAGGAACCTCCGAACGGATATTCCGTGATTGGCAATAGCTCAATGTGAGTGAACCCCAGCCCCGAGACATAAGGGATCAGGCGATCCGCCAGTTCGGTCCAGTCGAGGCTACGGTTTCCTTCCTTCTCCAGCCGCATCCAGGAGCCGGCATGGACCTCGTAGACCGAGATGGGCGAGGTCTCCGTCTGGCGCGCGGCTCTTCCAGTCATCCACTCGGAATCCGTCCACGGGAAAGGCTCCGACCGGGCTACCACAGATGCCGAGCCGGGAGCAGCCTCGGCAGCACGCGCGATGGGATCGGCTTTCTGCGGCAGCAATTGTCCGTGCGGTCCGACCACCTCATACTTGTAGCGCTCGCCGGGCCCAAGGCGTGGGATGAAAAGTTCCCAGATCCCCGCCTCCCGACGCAGGCGCATGGGATTGCGCCGTCCATCCCAGCTGTTGAAATCTCCCACCACGGAGACGCGTCGGGCATTAGGAGCCCAGACGGCAAAGCGCACGCCGCGCACGCCGTCGATGGTCATGGGCTGTGCCCCGAGCACGGAGCCAAGTTCGTAGTGAGTGCCTTGCCCGATCAGATGCAAGTCGAGATCACCGAGGAGCAGACCAAAGCTGTAGGAATCCTCCAGTTCCTGAATGGCGTCGGGCCAGTGGACCCGCACCGTGTAGGGATCCTGATGGTCGATCCTCCCGGCAAACAGCCCATCTGCATGCACGAGATGGAGCCGGTCAGACTCACCATCCGTCCCACGCCTCAGAACCTCGACGGACTTGGCACCCGGCATGAACACCCGGACAATGCTTCCGCCACCGGCAGGATGCTGACCGAGAACGGAGAACGGATCTCCATGCCGTCCCTCGACCAGAGCCTGAACACTGCCTGACTCGATGCCAGCAAGGAGATCGTCACGTCCGGGCGTCATTCATGTCCTCCGCGGCCCGCTTCTGCAAGGCGATGCACAATGTCGGACAAACCCTGGAGCGGGATCGCCAACCATTTCGGGCGATTGGAGGCCTCATACTGGACCTCGTAGGTGGCCTTCTCCAGCAGGAACAGATCAAGAAGTGAACGATGCCTGTCAGGTGAGAGCCCAAGCTGTGGGGCCTGAGCAGTAGCATCCCAGTAGGCATCCAGGAAAGCCTTCTGGGCTCCCGCGTAGAAGTTCTTGAGCAGCGATCCCCGGATGTCGCGAAACTGTGGAGACGAGATATCCTCCTCAGGTATCGATGCGGTGACGGCCACGTAGTCCAGAGAGCGCAGCAATCCGGCCACGTCCCGGAGCGGGCTTGTCTTTCCGCGCCTTTCCTCCAGCTCGCGCACGGGCTCGCCTTCGAAATCGATGATGTAGGCATCACCCTGCGCGACAAGAACCTGGCCGAAGTGGAAGTCGCCATGGATCCGCGTCAGCAGCGTCCCGCGGCCTGACTCCGCAAGCCGGTCGACCGCCGCGATCAGCTCGTCGCGCCGCTCAAGGATGCTATCGGCGAGCGCACCGGTCTCGGGATCCAGATCGCCTCGGGCCGCATTCAGGATATCGAGAGCGGACACGAGTTGCTCCTGAGCCCTCGTTTTCCAGCCTTCGATTTCACCAGCGCCGGCCTCGATCGGCGCAAAGGCCTGATCATCCGTCTGTGCGGCCAGAGCCACATGCAATTCGCCGAGGCGCTGTCCCACGACTTCGGCGAAATTCTCGAGGGTGGTGAAGATCCCCTCCTCCGGAACCGCTTCGTTCTCGATCAACTCATACTCGTCGAGGGTGCGCTTCAGGTTCTCAAGCATCCAGTTCCAGGCATCGCCCTGGTTGCGGATGGCGCCTTGAACGATGGCGAGAGTGTGAGGTGTTCCATTCCCGGACACTCGCAGGACCTCTCCGAGGAGCGGGGCAGAATTCTGATACCCGACCTTCGTCAGGTATTGCGTCATCTCCGCTTCCGGGTGGGTGCCGCCAAACACGCGGCGCACGAGCTTGATCATGGCGAAATCGCCGATGATCAGAGAACTGTTCGATTGCTCGGCCGAGAGCCAGCGGATCGGAGCATCCTGCGTGACCTGCATGCAGTCGAGTTCGGGAGTGCCTTCGAACCGGATCTCCCCGTCCGGCGTCTGCACCGTGGACCTCTCGCACAGGGCCTGCAAGACCGCGTGCGCCCATCGGTCAACCGCAAAGCCATCGGTCAGGAAGCCCACTCGGGGTCCTCTGCGGACTCGGGCTAGGGCAAGCTGCTGTGGCAGGGGCAACCCGCCGGCGCTTTCCCATGCAATGCCGAGAGGCATGAAGTAGCGCTCCGTGCGCTTGCCGACACTCGCCTCGATCTCGGCCATCAGGACATCCTCGGCGAACGGCATCGGCACCGTCCACGGGATGCGCGCCTCGTGCAGGGTCTCGTTCTTGGAGGCAAACCAGCGCCGTATCGGCAGATAGCTGGGCAGGATATCCTGTGTGATCAGCTGCTTGTGCCGCTCATCCAGACCTCCCTGCAGGCCGCTTCGCAGAACCAGGGTTTCGAACTCCGTCAGCTGCTCCGGAGGTGCCGTCCTCCATTGCGGGCTCTCGACTTCCGTCGTGAGCTGGAACCAATAGAAGCCGTAAGGCGGAAGAGTCAGCAGGTAGGTCAATTGACCAATCGGCGGGAAGGGCGATGGGCCGGTCATCTCGACCGGGACCCGGCCGGCAAAGGCCGACAGATCGAGCTCGACGGCCTGCGGGGTGCGCGACAGGTTCGCGACGCACAGGATCGTCTCACCCTCATGCTCGCGCAGGTATGCCAGGACCTTGCGGTTGGCCGGATACAGAAGCCTGAACGTGCCCCGGCCAAAAGCGTGATGATTGCGGCGGAGCATCAGCATGCGTCGCATCCAGTTCAGTAGCGAATGCTGGTCGCGACTCTGCGCCTCAACGTTGACGGACTCGAAACCATAGACCGGATCCATGATCGCCGGGAGCACGAGGCTCGCAGGATCCGCCCTGGAAAATCCGCCGTTGCGGTCGGGCGACCATTGCATGGGCGTGCGAACGCCGTCTCGATCTCCGAGATAGATGTTGTCGCCCATGCCGATCTCGTCACCATAATAGACGACGGGTGTTCCGGGCATGGACAGGAGGAGCGCATTCATCAGCTCGATGCGCCGACGGTCACGCTGCATGAGGGGCGCCAGCCTGCGACGGATGCCGAGATTAATGCGGGCACGCCTGTCAGCCGCATAGGTGTTCCAGAGGTAGTCGCGCTCCTCGTCGGTCACCATCTCGAGAGTCAGCTCGTCATGGTTCCGCAGGAAGATCGCCCATTGACAATTTTCAGGAATTTCCGGCGTCTGACGCAGAATATCCGTGATGGGAAAGCGGTCTTCCTTTGCGATGGCCATGTACATGCGCGGCATTAGCGGGAAATGGAATGCCATATGGCATTCGTCGCCATCGCCGAAATACTCCTGCGTATCCTCCGGCCACTGATTGGCTTCCGCCAGCAGAAGCCGGTCTGGATAAGCGGCATCGAGCGCAGCGCGGATCTTCTTGAGAACCACGTGGGTCTCCGGAAGGTTCTCGTTGTTGGTGCCCTCCCGCTCCACGAGATAGGGAATGGCATCAAGGCGCAGCCCGTCGATGCCCATGTCGAGCCAGAACCGCATGACACTCAGAACTTCCTTGAGAACACGCGGATTGTCGAAATTGAGATCCGGCTGATGCGAATAGAAGCGGTGCCAGAAATAGGCCCCTGCCGCCTGATCCCATGTCCAGTTCGATTTCTCCGTATCGAGGAAGATGATCCGGGTCTCCGGGTACTTCTGGTCCGTGTCAGACCAGACATAGAAGTCGCGTTCGCGCGAGCCGGGCTTTGCCTGACGGGCGCGCTGGAACCAGGGATGCTGGTCCGAAGTGTGGTTGATCACCAGTTCGGTGATGACGCGCAACCCCCGGGCATGGGCTTCGCGGACGAAGGCCTTGAACTCCTTCAGGCTGCCGTAGTCAGGGCTGACATCGCGATACTCGGCGATATCATAGCCGTCATCGAGCCGCGGCGATGGGTAAAAGGGCAGCAGCCAAATCGTATTGACGCCAAGCGAAGCGATGTAGTCCAGCTTGGCGAGAAGCCCTGCGAAGTCGCCGATGCCGTCATTGTTGGCATCGAAGAACGACTTCACATGCAGCTGGTAAATGATCGCATCCTTGTACCAGAGCGGATCGGTTCCAAGGGAGGTATCGCTCTTGAGGGACGTGTCGTTCTTCTTGAGCATTCTCAACGGTCCTTAGGGGCAATGCGCCAGATCGAGAAAGGAAGCTCGCCCGGATCGCAGCGGATGCGCTGGTACTTGCCCGACCAGGTGAAGCGGTGTTGACGCACGAGATCCTCGACGTCCAGAGACCCGTGATCCGGAAGGCCGAACTTCCAGAGAGGCAACTCCACATCGGCTTCCTGCACGTTGTGGGGATCGAGGCTAACGGCCACGAGAAGAACGTTCTCACGCCCGGGGGTCGCCTTCTCGTAGAAGAGGATGTTGTCGTTCCAGGCATCTAGGAACGAGACATTGAGGTGAGAGTGCAGGGCCGGATTGTCGCGCCGGATCCGGTTCAGGATCGAGATTTCTCGGATGATGTTGCCGGGTCTGTCCCAGTCCCAGGCGCGGATTTCATACTTCTCGCTGTCTGCGTATTCCTTCTTCTTGACGTCCGGCCGCCCCTCGCAAAGCTCGAAGCCGCTATACATCCCCCACAGCCCGGAAAGCGTCGTCGCAAGCGCCGCGCGGATCAGGTAGGAGGATCGAGGGGCATTCTGCAGAAAATCCGGGTTGATATCGGGCGTGTTCACGAAGAAATGCGGCCGAAAGAAATCTTTTGGCGCAGTCTGCGAGAGTTCGGTCAGGTACTCCGCCATTTCCCACTTCTCATTACGCCATGTGAAGTAGGTGTAGGATTGTGAGAAGCCGATCTTGGCGAGCCTGTACATGATCTTCGGCCGTGTGAAGGCTTCCGAGAGGAAGGCCACGTCCGGGTGATCACGACGTACTTCACCGATCAGCCATTCCCAGAAGGGAAATGGCTTCGTATGGGGATTGTCGATCCGGAAGAGCTTCACGCCCTGCTCGACCCAGAGCAGAATGGTGTCACGCAGCTCAAGCCACAGGGACGGCATCGCACCCTTGGCGTAGAAGTCGACGTTGACGATGTCCTCGTACTTCTTGGGAGGGTTCTCGGCGTACTTGATCGTCCCGTCCGGCCGCCAGTCGAACCAGTCCGGATGCTCCTTCAGCCAAGGGTGGTCCGGGGAGGCCTGAACCGCGATGTCCAGTGCCAGCTCCAGGCCATGTTCGGCTGCAGACGCGACGAGACGCCGAAAGTCCTCGAAGGTGCCGAGCTCGGGATGAATAGCGTCATGACCGCCCACCTCTGAACCGATAGCGTATGGGCTTCCTGGATCGTCCGGACCTGCGTTAAGGCTGTTGTTGCGTCCTTTTCGATGCGTTCGACCGATCGGGTGGATCGGCGTCATGTAGAGAACGTCGAACCCCATATCGCGGATATAGGGAAGCTTTCGGATGACATCGTCGAACGTGCCGTGACGATGGGGATCGTCGCTCATTGAGCGCGGGAACAGCTCGTACCAACTCGCGAACCCCGCCGCCGTTCGTTCGGCATCGACGGGGATCGCCCGGGAGCGCATCATGAATGGCCGCCGGTCTGCAATCGTCATGATCTCCGACGTCTCTGGAGCCAAGAGGATCTCGAGCCGCGCGTCGTAATCCGCCTCCACGAGCCTCGCGGCCAGAGCGTGCACACGATCGGCGATGTCTCCTTTGGCTTCAACCCTCGCCTCTTCGACGAGGAGGCGCCCCTCCTCCAGCTCCAGGGTCACGTCGAGACCAGCGGCGTATTTCTTCTCCAGCTCCGAGCGGAAGATCGCAAAGGGGTCACGCCAAGCCAGAACAGCGAACTCATGCCGGCCCAGCCGCTCCAATGGGAATTCCGCACTCCAGCGATCATTGACCAGGAGCGCCATGCGGGTTTCACGCCACTGCTCCTCGTCGACGGCCCTCCAGGCCAAAGCGACTGCGAGGGGGTCGTGACCATCGCCGAAGATGTCGGCTTCAACGCGAACCACTTCGCCGACGATCCGCTTGACCGGGAACTCGCCACCATCGACCGCAGGCGTGATATTCTCGATGACGAGCCGAGGCGCTACGATGGCCTGCTCGACAGCCGGTACCGACACTGCCCCTCGGATCGGCATCGGGGGATGCCCTTCGAGGATCCGGACCTCGCCTGGAGCAAGTCTGACCGTCGTTGCCGGCGTGAGTTCAAGGCCACCCTCGCCCACTTCGCGAAACGGCATGAATTGGGCTCCGCTCTCGGACACCAGGAACGCACCTGTCGCCTGGGCGGTTCGACGGAGATCGGCATTGGCAATGATCAGGCGGGCTGCCTTGCTCTGCCGCACATCCTCTGCATCGCTCCTCAGCAAAGCAGTCACGTGGGACGCCTGCCCCACGACGAGATGCACAGGCTTGCGAGCGAAGTGCTCATCATTGCGAGCAAGCAAGCGGTTCGCTGCGCGGACCTCTCCCGTGAGGTCAAAGCTGCCCCGTTCTTGCAATCCTCTCAGCCCCGCTCCATTGCCGCGGGCCGGATCGAACCGGTCCCGGCAGCCGAACTCGAAGCCCATGGGAACGAGAAGGCCGTCACCGACGGACGCAGACAGTCGCAATGCGCGGGTTGCGCGCCGCTCCAGCACATCCAGAGGTTCCACCTCATGAGTGATCCGCTTAGCGAAGGGAACCTCCGGAAAGGCGATTTCGTAGCCGATGCTTCTCAGCTGCTCGTGCTCGTCAGCGATCCAGCTTTCCTTCAGGTCCCACCAGCACAGCGAAGAAAATGTCCCGTTGAAACCGGCGCCACGGAGTGCCTGCCTCGCCTGGGCGCTCGTGCCGGGGGTCCAGGCAAGAAAACGTGTCTCGGGAGCGTCCTCTCTGACCTCCGCTATGAACCGCCTCAAAGCGGATGCGGGCACGCCGTCCCAGTGCAGGCAACGGAAGCCGGTGATCCCGGCGGCGGTGAATGCCCGCAGACTGTGGGCCAACATCCTCAGATAGGGATGATCGTCCGGATCGACGCCGGCGAACGGAACGACAAACGCTTCCCGTTCAGCAGGGTCTTGCCGTGGATCGAGAATCTCCTGGCTCAAGGGCGCGAGGCCCAGCTCGCGGGCGAAGACGCTGTCGGCGGCGACCCGGTCGACCACCAGGTCGAGCGCCAGGGCGAGCTTGCGCTCGTCAGCCTTTTCGACGAGCCGCGCGAGAGCCTCGGCCGCCTCTCCATGACCGAGGATCGGGTGAAGCCGGGTCATGTCACGTGGCAGGAAGATGCTGCCGCCATGTCCCGCCTCGAACGGCGGAGCCATCAGGATGGTGTCGAAACCCAAGGCGGCTGCGTGATCGAAGATGTCATCCCAGTTGTCCAAGGGTCCAGCCAGCAGCGGGTGTACGTAGTAAATCCGCGGAGCCTTGCCCTTGCGGCTCACGGCTTTCGTCCGCGCGGTCTGGGAGCTTGCGAGGAGACTGTCTGCTGGTGACACGGTTCGGCCCTGTCGCTGTTCGATTGGATCAACCTGGGACGAGCTCGCCACCGGTACCGGAAAGACCGAATTTTTGACCGGCAGAGCCTCCCTGTCAGAAACAAGCCCCCTTGCCTTTGGTTCCTGTTCCTAGCCAGATCACTCGTGGAACGCCCAGCAGGACACGCACCGCTAGATGCTGTGCAGCGGAAGAGACGAGAGCGACTCTAAGCCGGCGCAACCTCGGAGAAGGGGTACCGTCCATTCTCTGCGTTTGTGGCGATATGCAGTTCCGGGCCCTCTTCAGAAACGTCGCTCAGGCTGGAGAGGAAATGCTCGCACCAGGCTTCGACGGTGTTGGTCCGCAACCGAACCATCATCGAATTCCACCGCTCCCGCCTTTCCTCCAGCGGCATCCGGAGAGCCCGTGCAATCGCTGCAGCGCAAGCTTCCGTATCATACGGATTGACGAGAATGGCGCCATCAAGTTCGTGTGCCGCGCCTGCAAAGCGCGACAGGATCAGGACACCGGGATATTCCGGCTGCTGAGCCGCGACAAACTCCTTTGCAACGAGGTTCATTCCATCGCGCAACGGTGTCACGAGGCCGATCCGAGACATGCGGTACAAGCCCGCAAGGGCAGCGTGCCCTATCGTTCTGTTGACATACCGGACGGGGGTCCAATCGAGTTCACCGAGGCTTCCATTGGTCCACCCCGCCTGCTCTGCTATCTCTCGCTGCATCCGTTGGTACTCGGGAACATCCGAGCGCGACTTCGGCGTGATCTGGATATAGGTAACGCGGTTGCGAAAGTCCGGGTTGGATTTGATGAAGCAGGAGAACGCCTCGATTCTTTGCTTCAATCCTTTCGAGTAGTCGAGCCGGTCCACTCCGATGATCAGATCCCGGTCTCCCATGCTTGCCCTGGTTCGGCGCACGAGAGCATTCTGCTCGGCACCGGCAGCCGCCCGGGCAAAGCCTTCCGTATCGATCCCGACCGGGAACGCGCCGATCCTAACCTTATGGCCGTCGATCTGATGCTCCCCGGCCCCGGTCGAGGATCCGATATTCTCGCGGATCAGACAGCGCTGAAAGTTCTCCGCGTCCTGCGGCGTGTGAAAGCCGACCAGATCATAGGCGCCGAAGCCTTGAAGAAGCGGCTGATAGGCCGGCAGGGCGCTGGCCACGTCGGACGGCGGCCATGGGATATGCAGGAAGAAGCCGATCCGGTTCTTGAACCCCAGCCGCCGGAGCTCCGCTGCCAAGGGGATGAAATGGTAATCATGAACCCAGATGACGTCATCGGGCCGCAGTAATGGCGCCAGAGAGGCCGCGAAGGACCGGTTTACCCGGAAATATCCATCGAGCTCCTGCCGCTCAATCTGCATGAGATCGAGCCTGTAGTGACAGACCGGCCATAAGGCACGGTTAGCGAAGCCCGCATAATATTCGTCGTAATCCTGCTGGGAGAGATCCATGACCGCGAAGGTAATGTTGCCGGCCTGCGTAACCTTCGGCTCATTGGAGGGGTTTTCGATAGTCTCGCCGGACCAGCCGAACCAGAGGCCGCCGCTGCGCTTCAGCGCTCCCTCAAGCGCGACCGTCAGCCCGCCCGCCTTGCTTGTACCATCCTTGGGCACAGGAACCCGGTTCGAGACTACGACCAGACGCTGCTGAGGCGTCGAGGAAGGTTGCTTCCTACTCCACCGTGCCCGGGGCGACCGCTTGGCTTTTTTGAGGGATAGATCCGGCGCCTCGAGCTGGGTCTCAAATGGAGACGGAACTGCCCGATCCGGTACTTCTCGCGTAATATTTGGGATATCGGCCATGGTCTGACCTTGAACGAATGGTGAAGGTTAAACCTTTCGACCTAGAGGCAGTTCCCAACGTTCTGAAATAAGCTGTGGAGCCCTCACATCTTCCCGATATAAGCTTGGCCTCAAGGAAAACTTGCCCTTAACTGCGACGAGGCGTCACGCTCTCTAGGTGATTTGATAACTATTGTTGAGTATCATTCTGAAGTTGCTATCGGTTCAGGAAAAGGTTTCCGACAAAATACAGGCGAGGTTGCTTCTTGCTTGATAATTGAAGATTAGGGGTTGCCTGTGGAGAGTTTCGATCAAAGCTTATTGCCCTCCCCCGCTCATCGTGATGACGCGGACTCCATCTATGCGGCGAGCGAGACGGCACAGCCGACAAGGGGCACCGAGACGGAAGCGCTTCAACAGGCGATTCTAGCAAAGCTGACCTATGACGTCGGCACGAACCCGGCTCATGCGACCGACCATGACTGGTTCACCGCGACGGCCTTGGCGGTGCGCGACCGCGCCATGGATCGCTGGATGGTGTCCAAGGGGCAAAACCAGGCGGGTCACAAGCATGTCTGCTATTTCTCCCTTGAATTCCTGATCGGGCGGCTCCTGTCCGACACCCTGAACAATCTCCGCCTGACCGATTGCGTAAGGGACGCGCTTGCCGGGCTCGGTGTCGATCTGGATCGCATCCGGGTAATCGAGCCGGACGCCGCCCTTGGGAACGGTGGCCTCGGCCGGCTCGCGGCCTGCTTCATGGAGAGCATGGCCAGCCTCGAGGTTCCGGCCTACGGCTATGGGATCCGCTACGAGCACGGCCTGTTCCGCCAGGGTCTTCACGATGGATGGCAGCAGGAGTTTCCTGAAGACTGGCTCGTCCGTGGAAATCCATGGGAGTTTGAACGGTCGGATCTGGTCTATCGGGTGCAGTTTGGCGGCCGCGTGGAAGAGTTGCCCACATCGGACAGGCGAGCAGGCTTTGTCTGGAGGCCTTCTGAGACGGTTCAGGCCATTGCCTTCGATACACCGGTCGTTGGCTGGCGCGGACGCCATGTCAACACCCTGAGGCTGTGGTCGGCACGGGCCGCAGAGCCGCTGCGGCTCGATGCTTTTAATTCAGGTGATCACGTCGGTGCCCTGGCCGACCGGGCTCGGGCCGAGGCGATCTCCCGCGTGCTTTACCCCGGCGACGAGACGGAGGCAGGCCGGGAATTGCGCCTGCGCCAGGAATTCTTCTTCACGTCGGCTTCCCTGCAAGACCTGTTGGCCCGTCACATCCGGCTGCATGGGGATCTCCACACCCTGCCGGATCACGCGGCGATTCAGCTCAACGATACTCACCCAGCTCTCGCCGTGGCGGAGCTGATGCGCCTCCTGGTCGATGAGCATAATCTTGCGTGGGAAGACGCCTGGGCGATCACGACCAGGACGCTGAATTACACAAACCATACCCTCATGCCGGAGGCTCTTGAGCGCTGGCCGGTGTCGTTGATGGAGCGGCTTCTCCCGCGGCATCTCCAGATCATCTACCATATCAACTGGCTGCACTTGGAGCCTCTGATCCGCCGGTCGGCCGATGTCGAGCTCATTAAGGCTGTCTCGGTGATTGACGAGAGCCAGGGCCGGTATGTGCGCATGGGCCATTTGGCGTTCATTGGTGCCCACAAGGTCAACGGCGTGTCGGCGCTCCATACCGACCTCATGCGCCAGACCGTGTTCCGAGATCTGCACGCTCTCTATCCGGGCCGCATCGTCAACAAGACGAACGGCATTACCTTCCGCCGATGGCTTCATCAGGCCAATCCGCAATTGACGCAGCTCCTGACGCGGGAATTGGGCGAGGGGGTTCTGGATGATCCGGGAACGTTGATTAAACTCGAGAGGCTGGCTGACGACAGCGCCTTCCAGGACCGCTTCAGGAAACAGCGCAAAGCATCGAAAGTCGACCTGGCCAAGGTTGTGGCTGAGCGGACAGGGGTGCAGATCGACCCGAGTGCCCTGTTCGATGTCCATATCAAGCGCATCCACGAGTATAAGCGCCAGTTACTCAACATCCTGGAAGTGATTGCGCTCTACGACGCTATCCAGTCCGAGCCCGAGCGGGACTGGGTGCCGCGTGTCAAGATCTTTGCGGGCAAAGCCGCAGCCAGCTATCATCGTGCAAAGCTGATCATCAAGCTCGCCAACGATGTTGCAAAGATCATCAATTCCGACCCTGCCATATCCGGCCGCCTGAAGGTGGTTTTTCTTCCCAATTACAATGTCAGTCTGGCTGAGGCGATCATTCCTGCAGCAGACCTGTCCGAACAGATCTCGACGGCCGGCATGGAAGCCTCTGGCACCGGCAACATGAAGCTCGCCCTGAACGGCGCCCTCACTATCGGCACCCTTGACGGAGCGAACATCGAGATCCGGGAATGTGTCGGGGCCGACAACATCTTCATCTTCGGAATGACAGCCGATGAGGTGGAGACGCACCGCAAAGCTGGAATGCATCGTGATCGGGCAGCGTGGTCGCCTCGGTTCGAGAGGGCGATCAACCTGATTACAGCCGGGACCTTCTCGCCGGATGATCCTCACCGGTTTGACTCCCTGATGCATGCCCTTTCGTCCGATGATGCATTCATGGTGGCTGCAGACTTTGACTCGTACTGGGCAACCCAGCGGCGAGTCGATGAGATGTGGCAGGAGCCTTCCGCGTGGGGCCGCTCTAGCGTGCTGAACACAGCGAGGGTCGGCTGGTTCTCGTCCGATCGCACGATCCGTGAATATGCCGATGAAATCTGGAAGGTTTCTGTCTAACGACAGCCAGGCATGGAACTTTGATCCTGATCCCACTTTAAAGGACTCCAACACTCGTCAAAGGACGAAGATGTTGACTGGTAGCCTCATGGAGCCTGCCATGATCCATAAGTTTGAAGTCGGCCAATCCGTTGTTCCCGCAAACCCTCTGCGACCGAGCCGGAACACGTACGTTGTCGTGAGGCAGCTCCCCCTCACCTCCTATGAGCCTCAATACTGGGTCCAGGGCGTAAGAAACGGAGTGGATTGCATCGTGTGCGAATCCCAAATCGAAGCCGCTGACGATCACCAGCCACGCCTGTGGTTCGCAGCTCTGGGAGCGCTGGAAACGAGAGCTCACTCCAGAGAAACCTCATAACGGCAGGCGATTTCCCAGCGCGTATCCATAAGCCTGCGAAAAGACTCTGTTGCCCCTTCTCGACCAGCGAGCTCTCTGCCCACCGGCTCGCGGTGGAACAGAGCTTGCAGGTCCGAGTTGCCGATGGAGCCGATCTGACCAGAGGAACCAGTCATGGGGAAGTCATTGAAGGCAGGCGGCAAGGTCTCTTGGGACTCATCGGGAGGGTACAGCACGGGGAAGGTCGTGAAAAAGCAGACCAGCCCAACGCAGATCAAGGGTCATAAAGTTGCGGCCTCAAAGGAAGATCCGCAATACATCGTGCAGAGCGACAAGTGGGGAAAGCTCGCGGCCCACAAACCGGACGCACTCAAGAAAGCGTGAGCCGAACCTCAGCTAACCGCTGTGGAGAGATTCCCCATTGACCGAGGAGACAACCGGCCGAGACGAATTGGAGATCTCCGCCTCAACCGACCTGGAATGCGTCAGAAACTGTTGTTCGTGCGGCTTGCCGCCTCGATGTCGTCCCGAGTTGAGAAGCGGTGTTCTCTAGAGACCGACCGAGGTGCAGGGCGCCATGCCTGCGTGTCTATGGGACGCCGATTGGATCCGGCATGCCAAAGCCGTGCGTGAGAAGCCTCGGATGTACGCCGGCCCAGCATCCATCCCAATGCACAGCCAAGCGCTCCTATGAGGAGTACGGCAGCGACCGGATGCTGCTGCAGGGGACGGCCTATGGTTTCAGCCCCTTGCCGGTAGTAGCGCTCGGCCTCGGGCACATAGCGCCTGCCCTGCTCCAGGTAGGTTCGGCTTCGCTGGTAGAAGTCACGGGCAGTATCGGCAGCCTGTCTGGCTGTTGACTGGAGGATGGTTGACGATTGCTCCTCAATCCCCTGCCCTGGCGGCACAGGTACCTCGTTCAGTGCATCGGGCTCGCATTCCGCCGCAACACTCTTCGAGGCTGATGTGGTCCAGGCCGGTGGATCGCTTGCAGGAAAGCTGTCATCGACTGCGTCATCCACATGTCGCTGCTGGATCGGTTTAGGCTCGTTCTGCGCATCCACAGGGCGTCTCTGATCGATCTTTTCATCGGGCATTCGGAGCCTCCATCAGCTTCAAAAAGCAATGGCGCTCAGGATAAATG
The DNA here is from genome assembly GCF_036314045.1 of Microvirga sp. CF3062. Classification (NCBI taxonomy): domain Bacteria; kingdom Pseudomonadati; phylum Pseudomonadota; class Alphaproteobacteria; order Hyphomicrobiales; family Methylobacteriaceae; genus Microvirga; species Microvirga sp. CF3062. The sequence goes on along the minus strand of NZ_JAYGGN010000004.1, from coordinate 136 downwards.
GTTCCGAACGGCTATATCCCCAATGACAAGCCGACCAAGTACGGGGAAAGCCCGGCTTGGCCGGGCTTCTTGCCGGCTACAGCCCGGCGATGTTGATGTACTTGATCTCGAGAAAGCCCTCGATGCCGTACTTGGA